>NZ_JBDIUU010000003.1:0-440000 GCF_039631515.1 Neorhizobium tunisiense
GCTGTTGACTTCAAATGGTGGTGGGCACTATAACCCGCTCACTGAACGAGGGCGGCGGCGCTGCTGGCGACGACGACTTTCGTTCTAAAGAAATCACTGATTGATTGGCGCATGCTGGTTGGGACCGGGTTACGGTTTGGTCTCTGAAAGCAGTGCTGTTCGGGAAGTTTTGACGGTTTGGCCTTTTGGTTTTGAAGCGTCGGTTATTTGACAATTGAAGATGAGAAGAAAGAGAAACGTGGTCGGCGGTTTTCGCGGGTGAAGCTTTCGGGCTTTGCTCATAGGAAGACAAATGACGGTCACGTTTTGAACAAGAGAACACCTGGTTTTTTGGCGCAGTGATGCGGTTTAAGATCATAGTGAGTTCTCGTCGATTCAGAACAAGAGTGATTAGTCGGATTGGATTCTCAACTTGAGAGTTTGATCCTGGCTCAGAACGAACGCTGGCGGCAGGCTTAACACATGCAAGTCGAGCGCCCCGCAAGGGGAGCGGCAGACGGGTGAGTAACGCGTGGGAATCTACCCATCCCTACGGAACAACTCCGGGAAACTGGAGCTAATACCGTATACGCCCTTCGGGGGAAAGATTTATCGGGGATGGATGAGCCCGCGTTGGATTAGCTAGTTGGTGGGGTAAAGGCCTACCAAGGCGACGATCCATAGCTGGTCTGAGAGGATGATCAGCCACATTGGGACTGAGACACGGCCCAAACTCCTACGGGAGGCAGCAGTGGGGAATATTGGACAATGGGCGCAAGCCTGATCCAGCCATGCCGCGTGAGTGATGAAGGTCTTAGGATTGTAAAGCTCTTTCACCGGAGAAGATAATGACGGTATCCGGAGAAGAAGCCCCGGCTAACTTCGTGCCAGCAGCCGCGGTAATACGAAGGGGGCTAGCGTTGTTCGGAATTACTGGGCGTAAAGCGCACGTAGGCGGATATTTAAGTCAGGGGTGAAATCCCAGAGCTCAACTCTGGAACTGCCTTTGATACTGGGTATCTTGAGTATGGAAGAGGTAAGTGGAATTGCGAGTGTAGAGGTGAAATTCGTAGATATTCGCAGGAACACCAGTGGCGAAGGCGGCTTACTGGTCCATTACTGACGCTGAGGTGCGAAAGCGTGGGGAGCAAACAGGATTAGATACCCTGGTAGTCCACGCCGTAAACGATGAATGTTAGCCGTCGGCAAGTTTACTTGTCGGTGGCGCAGCTAACGCATTAAACATTCCGCCTGGGGAGTACGGTCGCAAGATTAAAACTCAAAGGAATTGACGGGGGCCCGCACAAGCGGTGGAGCATGTGGTTTAATTCGAAGCAACGCGCAGAACCTTACCAGCCCTTGACATGCCCGGCTCGCCACAGAGATGTGGTTTTCCCTTCGGGGACCGGGACACAGGTGCTGCATGGCTGTCGTCAGCTCGTGTCGTGAGATGTTGGGTTAAGTCCCGCAACGAGCGCAACCCTCGCCCTTAGTTGCCAGCATTCAGTTGGGCACTCTAAGGGGACTGCCGGTGATAAGCCGAGAGGAAGGTGGGGATGACGTCAAGTCCTCATGGCCCTTACGGGCTGGGCTACACACGTGCTACAATGGTGGTGACAGTGGGCAGCGAAGGAGCGATCCCGAGCTAATCTCCAAAAGCCATCTCAGTTCGGATTGCACTCTGCAACTCGAGTGCATGAAGTTGGAATCGCTAGTAATCGCGGATCAGCACGCCGCGGTGAATACGTTCCCGGGCCTTGTACACACCGCCCGTCACACCATGGGAGTTGGTTTTACCCGAAGGTAGTGCGCTAACCGCAAGGAGGCAGCTAACCACGGTAGGGTCAGCGACTGGGGTGAAGTCGTAACAAGGTAGCCGTAGGGGAACCTGCGGCTGGATCACCTCCTTTCTAAGGAAGCTGTGGAATTGGTAAGACGCCTGACCTGATCTTCGGATCAACTCAGGATGAACCTTCCCGTGCTTTTTAGAACAATAGATGGCACCAGTCAGGTGACCATCGAAACGCAATACGCCACGGAATACCTTCGGGTATCGGATGGTATGGCGAACCCGCCGACTACGTTTCTCTTTCTTCAAAAGGATATGAACCATTGGTTTGCGCTCACGCACGTACCGCCCTTCGGGCTGTGCTCCGCGAGGGCGCCGGACGACCGGCGACGGCTCGCTGAGCTTGTATGGGCGGTTTACGTTTGGGCTTTCGAGCCTGGCGAGATGGGCCCGTAGCTCAGTTGGTTAGAGCACACGCTTGATAAGCGTGGGGTCGGTAGTTCGAGTCTACCCGGGCCCACCATTTTTGGTTCGCCAATGTGGTTTGTTTGATGGTTTGCCTGATCCTGGCGTTTGTTTCGTCAGGTGTTTGTGATGGTTGGGGCTGTAGCTCAGCTGGGAGAGCACCTGCTTTGCAAGCAGGGGGTCAGCGGTTCGATCCCGCTCAGCTCCACCAATTCACTTTGGTGTCGATGCGAGCGCGAAACATATCCTTTGAAGAAATAAAAGTTTGCATCACTTCGATGAAGTGCTGCCTGTTCTGCAAAAATCGTGAAGAGAAGATTGATCTGGAGGCTTCCAGGTATGGGTTTAGGCCCATGTCCGAGGCCGGTTCCAATGACGTCGTGGATGGCCTAGCCGGCCGGATACGAAAGAGGGGCCGGAAGAGGTAGGAAGCTTGTCACTCTGGTCGGTCGTTGTTGGTGTTCTGACCTTCGGGTTTGAGCATCTCTGACGACTTGCTGATGTCCGTTTGCTAACCGCGCGGACCCGGATTTAATCTCGAGAAGCTGGTCTTAAAGACAGGTTTGCAAGCGGGTCGCTCGGCGTGACCCCAATCAAGCAGGCCTGTCGAACACGTCGATGGCATCATGAGAAGGGCTGGTTGTAAAAGGTAACCGGTCCGTCGCGCATTGGGTCTGAAAGCCTGATGGGTGGCTATATTGATGAGCATTGGCAATGAGAACGATTAAGTGTCGTAAGGGCATTTGGTGGATGCCTTGGCATGCACAGGCGAAGAAGGACGTGATACGCTGCGATAAGCCGTGGGGAGCTGCGAATGAGCTTTGATCCATGGATCTCCGAATGGGGCAACCCACCTTAGATACCTAGAAAGTTTAAGCCGATCTTCGGATCGGTTTAGGTTTCTAGGTATTGTTAAAAGGTATCTTACCTTCGAATAAAATAGGGGTAAGAAGCGAACTCGGGGAACTGAAACATCTAAGTACCCGAAGGAAAGGACATCAACCGAGACTCCGCAAGTAGTGGCGAGCGAACGCGGACCAGGCCAGTGGCAATCAGGAATAAAGCCGAACGCTTTGGAAAAGGCGGCCGCAGCGGGTGATAGCCCCGTAGGCGTAGAACACTGATTGTCCTAGAGTAGGGCGGGACACGTGAAATCCTGTCTGAACATGGGGAGACCACTCTCCAAGCCTAAGTACTCGTGCATGACCGATAGCGAACAAGTACCGTGAGGGAAAGGTGAAAAGCACCCCGACAAGGGGAGTGAAATAGAACCTGAAACCGGATGCCTACAAACAGTCGGAGGGGGCAACCCTGACGGCGTACCTTTTGTATAATGGGTCAACGACTTAGTGTAACTAGCAAGCTTAAGCCGGTAGGTGTAGGCGCAGCGAAAGCGAGTCTGAACAGGGCGTTCAGTTAGTTGCATTAGACCCGAAACCGAGTGATCTAGCCATGAGCAGGTTGAAGGTTGGGTAACACCAACTGGAGGACCGAACCCGCATCTGTTGCAATAGATTGGGATGACTTGTGGCTAGGGGTGAAAGGCCAATCAAACTCGGAAATAGCTGGTTCTCCGCGAAAACTATTTAGGTAGTGCGTCGATCGAATACCCCGGGGGGTAGAGCACTGGATGGGCTATGGGGACTCACCGTCTTACTGATCCTAACCAAACTCCGAATACCCGGGAGTACTAATCGGCAGACACACGGCGGGTGCTAACGTCCGTCGTGAAAAGGGAAACAACCCTGACCTCCAGCTAAGGTCCCCAAGTCATGGCTAAGTGGGAAAGGATGTGAGGATCCCAAAACAACCAGGATGTTGGCTTAGAAGCAGCCATCATTTAAAGAAAGCGTAACAGCTCACTGGTCTAATTAAGGGTCTTTGCGCCGAAAATGTAACGGGGCTAAAGCCATGCACCGAAGCTGAGGATACGTGACTTGTCACGTGTGGTAGCGGAGCGTTCCGTAAGCCTGTGAAGGAGGACCCGTGAGGGCCTCTGGAGGTATCGGAAGTGCGAATGTTGACATGAGTAACGATAAAGAGGGTGAGAGACCCTCTCGCCGAAAGACCAAGGGTTCCTGCTTAAAGTTAATCTGAGCAGGGTTAGCCGGCCCCTAAGCCGAGGCAGAAATGCGTAGGTGATGGGAACCACGTTAATATTCGTGGGCCTGGTGGTAGTGACGGATCGCAAAAATTGTTCAACCTTATTGGATTGGTTGGGCAGTGGGGCGGTTCCAGGAAATAGCTCCACCATTATAGACCGTACCCGAAACCGACACAGGTGGTCAGGTAGAGTATACCAAGGCGCTTGAGAGAACTATGTTGAAGGAACTCGGCAAATTGCACGCGTAACTTCGGAAGAAGCGTGACCCCATTTTGGGCAACCATAATGGGGTGGCACAGACCAGGGGGTAGCGACTGTTTATCAAAAACACAGGGCTCTGCGAAGTCTAAAGACGACGTATAGGGTCTGACGCCTGCCCGGTGCTGGAAGGTTAAGAGGAGAGGTGCAAGCTTTGAATCGAAGCCCCAGTAAACGGCGGCCGTAACTATAACGGTCCTAAGGTAGCGAAATTCCTTGTCGGGTAAGTTCCGACCTGCACGAATGGCGTAACGACTTCCCCGCTGTCTCCAACATAGACTCAGTGAAATTGAATTCCCCGTGAAGATGCGGGGTTCCTGCGGTTAGACGGAAAGACCCCGTGCACCTTTACTATAGCTTTACACTGGCATTCGTGTCGGCATGTGTAGGATAGGTGGTAGGCTTTGAAGCGGGGACGCCAGTCTTCGTGGAGCCATCCTTGAAATACCACCCTTATCGTCATGGATGTCTAACCGCGGTCCGTCATCCGGATCCGGGACAGTGTATGGTGGGTAGTTTGACTGGGGCGGTCGCCTCCGAAAGAGTAACGGAGGCGCGCGATGGTGGGCTCAGACCGGTCGGAAATCGGTCGTCGAGTGCAATGGCATAAGCCCGCCTGACTGCGAGACTGACAAGTCGAGCAGAGACGAAAGTCGGTCATAGTGATCCGGTGGTCCCGCGTGGAAGGGCCATCGCTCAACGGATAAAAGGTACGCCGGGGATAACAGGCTGATGACCCCCAAGAGTCCATATCGACGGGGTTGTTTGGCACCTCGATGTCGGCTCATCGCATCCTGGGGCTGGAGCAGGTCCCAAGGGTTTGGCTGTTCGCCAATTAAAGCGGTACGTGAGCTGGGTTCAGAACGTCGTGAGACAGTTCGGTCCCTATCTGCCGTGGGTGTAGGAATATTGACAGGATCTGTCCCTAGTACGAGAGGACCGGGATGGACATATCTCTGGTGGACCTGTTGTCCTGCCAAGGGCATAGCAGGGTAGCTATATATGGAATGGATAACCGCTGAAGGCATCTAAGCGGGAAACCAACCTGAAAACGAGTGTTCCCTATCAGGGCCGTGGAAGACGACCACGTTGATAGGCCGGGTGTGGACGTGCAGCAATGCATGAAGCTTACCGGTACTAATAGCCCGATTGGCTTGATCGTTCTCATTGATTATGCTCATCGAACGAAGTTCGATGTGCCTAAGACCTTTGTCCTGACGGCGTACGCAAACCTTTGGTTTGCTGCCTGCGGACGGCCCGCGCCACATGGCGCGACGGCCTCTGGCCTGCATGGGTGCCCAAAGCGCTCATCGGGTCTGGAAAGGTTTAAAGACGTGTTCAAAGACTAAAAACGAAGTGAAAACTTCACCAGCTTCTCACAATGTTGCGCTTCGCTGACCTGGTGGTTATTGCGGGGCGGCCGCACCCGTTCCCATTCCGAACACGGCCGTGAAACGCCCCTGCGCCAATGGTACTCCGTCTCAAGACGCGGGAGAGTAGGTCGCTGCCAGGTCTGCTAAACGCAACATATCTTCTCATTCACGAAAACAAACGGCCCCTGGCCGAAACCAAGGGCCGCCCAAAAGCGGCCCTTTTGCCGTTCAATACCGAAATACGAGGCAAGCCGCACTGGAAACTTTCCCCTGCGTCCCTCACAGGAGACAAATCGCCTTCGGCAATTTGCTCCGGCACAGTCCGCCATCGCGTCGCGACGGCGGAGCCGCGACAAACCTCAAAGAGGTTTGCGCTTAACGCGGGGTGGAGCAGCCCGGTAGCTCGTCAGGCTCATAACCTGAAGGCCGCAGGTTCAAATCCTGCCCCCGCAACCAACCATTCCTGCGATCCAAATAAAGCCCCATTACGGGGCTTTTTGCGTTTTTGGCTACCGGATTGATCAGTACGGCCCATGAGGTCTTCCAGGATGGCCCTCTCGTTGAGAAACTCGGGCTTCTTCTTGCCTGATGCGAAGGTGAGGATCGCGGCCAGATCGCCGCGCAGCACGATCACCAGTTCCGCACCATCAGGCACGAGATCGATGCGGCTGACCAACGTGCGGAGTCTGTCAGCCGCCAGTGCCCGCGTCTGCTCGTTACCAAGCTGGTCGTGGAGTGCCGCGATCTCCTCATGATAATACTTCGCCAGATTGGGGTGGAGCAGGGGCGGTGGTTCTGTCGCATTGTCCAGGAAGCCGGTCAGCTCCTTCTTGCGTGCTTCGAGAGCCACCATCTTTGCGTTGATCCGGTCAGCAGCACCGCCCTTCAGAATAAGGTCGAGAAGGGTATCGAGCTCGCGGTCGATCCGTTTGATCTCGGCAGCCGATGAATCGAGCGACGCGCGGGCTTCCATTCGCGCCTTGTTGACCTCCCTCGTAAACTCCTCGCAGAATTCCTTGTAGAGTTCCGGCTCCATCAGGTGCTTGTCAAGGCCGTCGAGAACGGAGGCCTCAAGCGTGTCACGGCGGATGTTCAGCCGGTTGTCGCAAGTCCCCTTGGTCCGGGCATTGGTGCAGCCGAGCATGTCCTTCGAGATCATTGAATAACCGCCACCGCAGCAGCCGCATTTGATGAGGCCGGTGAACAGATGTTTTGGCCGGCGACGTTCGTTTAGAACTCGATTGTCGCCCAGCTGGGTTCCGGGTTCCAGCGCCATCTGGTCCTGGCGTGTCTTCACCGCATCCCACAGGTTCTGATCGACGATCCGCAGATCCGGCACGTCTTGAACGACCCAATCCGTTTCTGGATTGAGGCGCGATACGCGTTTGCCCGTATCAGGATCCTTCAGGTATCGCAGGCGGTTCCAGACCAGTTTCCCGATATAAAGCTCATTATTGAGAATGCCAGTTCCGCGCTTTTGATTGCCATGAATGGTGGATGGTCCCCATTCGCTGCCTTGCGGACCTGGCACTCCTTCGCTGTTCAGCACCATGGCGATCGTGCGCGAGGATTTGCCCGCCAGATAGTCCGTGAAAATCCGCCGGACGATATTGGCTTCCGGCTCGTTGATGGTGCGCTCGCCGCGGCTGGTTTCGCCTGATGGTTCGACGTGGCGCACGACGTCGTAGCCGTAGCAGAGGCCACCGCCGGATTTGCCTTCTTCCACCCGGCCGCGCAGACCACGCCGGGTCTTATCGGCAAGGTCTTTGAGGTAAAGGGCGCCCATGGTGCCCTTGAGGCCGATATGCAATTCGCTGACTTCACCTTCGGATAGGGTAACGATGCTGACGCCGGCAAAGCGCATGCGCTTGTAAAGCCCAGCGATATCTTCCTGATCGCGCGAAAGGCGATCGAGGGATTCCGTCAGGATGACGTCGAAGCGTCGCTTCAGTCCGTCGGCGATCAGTTCCTGGATACCGGGCCGGATCAGCGAGGCACCTGAGATAGCGCGATCGGTATAACTGTCGACGATCGTCCAGCCTTCGCGCTGAGCCCGTGTGCGGCAAATGCGAAGCTGGTCCTCGATCGAGGCATCACGCTGGTTGTCGGAGGAATAGCGGGCGTAAAGAGCAACCTTCATGAGATGGCCTCCCTATCTGAGGAGGCGTTCGCGGGTGGCGCGCTCCTGTTCGGCTTCGACGAATTTACGGGCAGCCTGTCGCGCCAGCAAGCGGACAAGTTCGCGGAGGCGCGGATCGGGCTTCGACGGATCGTAGACCGGCATGTCGTCGGCGGGGGCGAGCACGACCCGCACGCTGTCTGCCGCTGTCCCTTTCCGCTTTGCCATAGCACGATCCTCGCCCATGAACGGTCCATTCCGCTCCGGGCAAAGACTGGGCCGGTAACCGGCGTATTTGAATGCGAATTCGCGGGCATGTCAGCGACCTCCAGCGTAGTCCATCGTGCCTTGACGGTCCGGCGCGCATTCGATCGCAGGTCGTGCGGCGGAAACAGAGGGCACCGGCGTAAGAATACTTGAATTTTGCGGCGGGCGAATCCCCCTGCCGGTAGAATTATTTTGCGTTCTTCGTTTCCATGACAGCTCGCGAATTTGCGTGATCGTAGATCCTGCACTTGCCAATCGACACAAGGATAGCTGCGCCAGCTTTTCGCCGATCGGCTGCGGCCGATTCCCTGCCGATCTTGGGCGACGCCAAGGGATCCTACCCCTTTCTCCCCTGCAAACGCCATCTGCGCATGGCTGCCCAACTGGGCGTTATCGGCAGAGGATATCCGAACTTTGCGACAGACGTCGGCCATCAATCCGGTTGCCCGCCGCGGGGGCGGCGAAGGCGCCTGGTGTCACGCGGCCCCCGGTCGCCATCGTTCCGCAAGGGGAGGGGGATGATGGTGACGGCGGCGCGAGATGACGGGGAGGGGGAGGTTTCGGGCGTGGGGAATGATTTAATGAATTGACTATCGGAGCATTAGGGGGTGGAGTTTCATCGGTGTTTCGGTCGGTTGGATTCATGGTTGATACGTATTCAATTATTTTTACTACTGCGGGCACGATATCCGCGGCAATAGTCGCAGCTGTGGTGAGCTACATCGCAGGACGCGGCATGAAGCGCCATGAGTGGCAACTGATGCTCGTTCGCGAAAAAATTCTGGCTCGCCAGCGCCTTTATGCAGACTTTGTTTCGGAAGCCGATCGGCTGCTGCTGTTCAGCATTCAGAGTAAGATCTCGGATCCTGTTGGATTTCACGATCTTTTGCGAAAGTTTGGCGAGATACAGCTTCTGGCACGTGACGACGTTACGGAGGCTGCTAAACAGATGGCAGACCATATCATTTTATCGCATTTGGCCGGGGAGGTTGCGGACGCTAATGCGCCTAGTCTGCATCCGCTGAAGACGACGTTTATCATGTTAGCAAAACAAGAACTCAAGGACTATGGAGCTTAGAGGAGCTTCTTGCGATACGTTGAGAGTTGCGCAACTTTTAATTGATTATTCAGCGTAGCTCGGTAACAAAGAACTAAACTGAGAAAACAGCAATGCCATCCCAAAGTTTCGACCTCGTCAATGCAACGAAGCGGTACAAAGCAGAAAACTATGAATTTTTCCTCAGCATGAAGAGCTGGAAGAAATTTAGAACGAGGTACAAGCTCGTATGGTCGAAGGCTCGCTTTGTGGATGGGGGGCATCCGGCAATACCAAACGAACGGGGACTTTACTTCTTCACTGTGGAGTTGATGCCGTCAAAGCTGCCAGCACACGGATATATTTTGTACATCGGTGAAGCAGGACAGGATTCCGCAAATACGCTCCGTAAGCGATATGTCCAATACGTTCGAGAATGGAAAGGTGGATCAGGACGCCCAGCGGTCAGGTTTATGATTGAGAATTGGATGGGTGACCTATTCTTCAACTTCGTTTCACTTCCAGACGAAAACATCGATTTAAAGAAGATAGAGCGATCGTTGTTGAACGCTATTATTCCTCCTATCAACAAGCGTGATTTTGAAGCTGAAATCATGGCTCCGCGAGCGGCGAAATTCTAATGAATGATGAACCTTTAATACTCCCCTCTTTGCGTGGAAGCTTTGGCAGCTGGATCTTCTACTCCTGTCTGATCCCGATTGCAGAGGTTGGTGCGCGGGTCAAGTTTGCAGAAGATATCCACCCGGACAAAGCGCTCTCGCGCCTTATTCAACGGAGTCTTGAAGGACCTCGTGCCCGCCAAATCGCGCAATACCTCTCAGGCAACGACGACCGCTTCTTCAACTCGCTGGTACTGGCAACTTATGGCGGTAAGCCAGAATGGTTGGAGGTCGGTAACTTCCGCTCCGAAAAGAACGCAAGTATCGTTGAGAAGATTTCGCAGCAGGCCCTCGACACCCTGGGCTTCCTTAGTCTGAACGGTAAGGAGAAACTCTTTGCTGTCGACGGCCAACATCGCTTAGCTGGGATCAAGCAAGCGCTGGAAGATAATCTAGAGTTGGGTCAAGATCTTCTACCCGTAATTCTCGTTGGCCATAAGAAGACGGCCGCTGGTCTTCAGCGTACCCGCCGACTTTTCACGACACTCAACAAAACCGCAGTCCCGGTTAAAAAGAGCGACATTATTGCGCTTGATGAAGACGATGTGATGGCAATAGTTTCGCGCCAACTCGTCGAGAATGAGCCCAGTTTTCGCGACCCAAAAATCGCAGTGATAGCGAGCCCGAATATACCTTCTGGAAATCGAGTTTGCCTGGCAACAATTTCCACCCTTTATGAGGTGCTTAGACTGCTATTTGTTCACGTAACACAATCAAAAACGGATCGGAAACTCCGGTTCAATAGACCCTCAGATGAAAGATTGATATATTTCAGGAAGGTTGCGGTCGATTATTTCCGAGCACTTGCGGATGCATTCCCGCCAGTGAAGGATCTGTTTGACGCAAACGATCCTGGATTGGTTACTCCAAACTATCGACACGCCGAGGGTGGCCACATTCTCTTTCGGAAGATTGGTCTGGAAATGTTCACGCGGACGGCCATTGAACTGAGCAAGGCCAAGAAAGTTAGTCTCGTGAGCGCGGTTGCCCTGATGAAGCACCTGCCAACTGAACTCGACGGCGAGCCCTATCGTAATGTGGTTTGGAGCCCCGCATCGCATACTATGCGTGTTTCAAACAAGTCGGTGTCACACGATGTCCTGCGCTACATGCTTGACCTGAACGTCGATGAAGCTGCGCTCGTAGAGCGTTACCGAGTTGCTTCCGGAGCGGAGAAAGACGACCCGAGCATACAGCTGCCGAAAAAGATCGTGTGATGCCAGAGAACGAGACGGTTAGAGTCGCGCTGTATACTCAAAACTCGGAGAACTTCCGATCTTTGAATCAACTAATGTGGCAGATTCCGCTGATCTCCATGACGTTGACTGGCGGACTTTGGTTTGGGGTCTCTAGGTCAGACTCCCTGCCGCTATTTCAAGTGTGCCTTCTCGGCTTGGCAGCGGCAGGAAATATTGGCCTTCTCATTGTCCTCTACAGGTTGCGTTATGTCATGGAACGCTACCTTGGCTGGCTGAAAAACTTCGATCAAGGTGGATATGTGGGCGCACCCGGGGATGGGTTCTTCACAAAGCCATATATGGTGAGGTCAACCTTTCAGATAATGTTACTGCTCGCAGCGATAACAAGCGCGATTCTCATGGTGGCTACAATGAACACAGCGGGGTGGTTCGGAGATGGGAGCGGTTCCCGCGCCGTCGCGTTCTATGAACGTCAAGCCAAAGATCTCGCCGAGAACTACGAACTCGTGCCCTTTGACCAAGCTCATCCTGTGTTGTCCAACGAGCTCGGTGGTAAACCGCCTAAGTCGATCCTTGACGTGGGCGCCGGGACCGGTCGCGATGTAAATTGGATGGCTGCCAATGGCCACAGCGTTGTTGCCATCGAACCCGCAGCGTCTTTCAGGGCGTTGGCAGCACACCTCCATCCAAATGCATCCGCCCAGTGGCTCGACGATCGACTGCCGAAGCTCGAAAAGCTGACGGCGCAGCGATTTGATTGGATTGTAATGAGCGCCGTATGGATGCATGTTCATCCCCAGGATCGGCCTGCTGCATTAGCCCGACTTAAAACTCTACTCACTCCAACCGGTAAGATCTACATCACCCTGCGGCTAGGCCCGCCTGATCCAGCGCGAGAAATCTATCCTGTCTCTGTTGAGGAGCTTCGCGATATTGGCGTGCCGCTCGGGCTGAAGCTTCAAGAATTCGGCGAACGTGAGGATTTACTGGGCCGTCCAGAGGTGAAATGGCGGACCGTGGTTTTGTCTTAGTCTTAGCCTTCTGCGGTGCTCATTTCAGCCGGATCAAATACCATCTCACGTCGTCGGCGACGCCTTTCTCCAGCAGTTGATGTCCGTCCGAGTTGACCATGTGGGGAATATCAATATCGGCAAGTGGGTCCGTACACTCAACGCGTATATAAGTGCGCGATGGCAGTTTTCGGACCGCTTTTCGAGTACGCGCCACCGGGATTGGGCACTTAAGTCCCTTCATATCCAGCAGGTAAATGGTTTCGCTTTCTAAGATCACTTGCGCACCAAACTTTCTACATCAGTCAGCGACAGGAGGTAGCCATGCGCACGTACAGCGTCAGTTCCTGACAGCTTGACAATCATATCGCCGCGACCGAGCAAATCTTCTGCTCCAGGCTCGTCGAGAATGATCTGGGATTCCGAGCTCTTTTGGACGGTAAGAGCAATACGTGCAGGAACGTTGCTTCGAAGAAGACCCCGGAACGTCTGAGCATCTGGACGCTGTGTAGCCAGAATGAGGTGGATGCCAGCCGCGCGGGCCATTTGGGCCAGCCTGACGATTTTCTGTTCCACATCGCGATCCTGAAGAACAAGATCCGCAAGCTCATCAATGCATGCCACGATGAAAGGAAGGTGCATGCCTCGTTTCGCGGCGTCTGCGATACTGTTTACGTTCAATTCGCTGAGTCGGCGATAACGATCGTCCATCTCTGCAACAAGATCGTCGATCATTGTACGGCACGCGGGTCCCCCTACCGCCATACTGTCGCGCCAGAGAAAACGCGAGCTAGAATAAACACCAAACTCGACTTGCTTCGGGTCCATGAGCGCGAGTCGCAACGTGGACGGTGAGTGCTTGGTGATCAGTGAAACCAGCAAAGAATGAACGCACACGCTCTTACCCTGCCCGGTCGCGCCGCCTACCAATAGATGAGGAGCGGTGGTCAAATCGAATTGGATCGGCTTTCCCACAACATCCACCCCAGGGCTAACGATAAGGTGTTGACCATTGGAGGGCACAGTACGGAGGGCGTCTATCAGAGCCTGTTTGCCCTCTACGCGCCAAGTGTCCCTAGGTCTTGGGACGTCGATCATAACTGTCCGAGCTTCGTCACCTGCACTCAATGTTGGCATCTGCTGTTGAAGACTCATCGCAAGAGCGAGCCGTTCCAAGCCACGCTTTAGCTTGTCCAGTTGATTAACGTCGCGTAGTGCCACCCGATAGCGGGTGAGACGGGGGCCATGAACGACACCCTTGACCTCGGCATTCACGCCAATCTCCGACAGGCTTCGGATCAACTGCCCCGATTGGTCGGCGGCGGCGGTATTTTCTGCCTTCTCGCGGGTGCCCTCGGATTGGAGGACCGACCGATCCGGAAGATCGGCTCTTCGCTTCACAAGCGTGCCGACAAAATCATCAAAATCTTCGTTGCTATTTCTCCAATCGTCATAAAGGAGACCGGCGCCACGATGCCAGTGCTGCCTGAGGAGGCCGCGAAACGTATCCATTCCCTCAGTAGCCGCACTCCCGGATGTTCTCGCGTGCGTTAAGATCAGACCAACCCAAATCGCAACGTCATCCTGTGTAAATAGTGACGAAGCAGGGATCTCAAGGCCCTTGGCATCTACTTGTTCTTCGGTCAGTTTTCCGAGCGAAAGTGATCGGCCTATTGCCAACCGTGCAACCGCGGCTTTGGTCGACAACCCGAGGACTTCCATCAATGTCTTGGTTTGGTTATCTGCATGCGCCGACGTGCGGAATCGAGCAGCCATGATTTGTTGAAGACTGATAGTGCTCATGCCACTTCCTCAAGGAAGTACTTATCCTCGTACGCCTTGGTCCTGCCAATGCCGTCGCCCACATCGGAGTGGTCAAGAAGATACGTCTTCGAGATATTATCGCGAATGCGCGCAAGAAACGCAGCGTCGATTTCCTCGTCCTGGCTAAGAAGGATCACCTGACGGTTCTTTTCTCCGGTCCAGTATTTTAGGATGTTCTGACGGTGCTTGCTATCGAGACGGCCGAGCGGGGTATCTACTACAAGCGGGGCCTTGACCCCAGAGACCCGCGCGAGACCGGCGATCAAGGCAGTTGCAAAGATTTGGTTTTCGCCTGCTGATCGATCGAAGGCGAGCGGCTTGCCCGATTTTCCTATAATAATTGTCGTTCCGTCGTCTTTAATTTCGATTTTTGACACCTGATCCTTGTGGGCGAGCTGTTTGTAGACCGTGGTCATATTGGCAGCGAGTTCTTTTACTTTGAGCGGGAAAAGGGCAGGTATCACGGCTTCGATCACTTTCCGCACACGATCTGACCGCTCGATGATAGCGCGTGCCGGCGACGACTCGTCGAGCTTACGCCGCTCGCGTTCATAATCGGCACGCTGCGAAGAAATTTGAGCATCCAAGGCTACCAGGCGCCGATCGTCAGATCGCCATTCGTCATCCAGGGCAGTCATCCGGTCTTGCACACTTTTCAGCTCCACTGTCAGTGATGCCAAAGTCCCGTCGCGATCGATCCCTTCAAGGCGCGTAATCTTTCTTCCGAGATCGTCAATTCGATCTGTGAGGTCAGCTTCGGCGCGCAAGACGTCTTGTATTTCTTGATAACCGAGCGACATGCTTCCAAGCGTTGAAAGCACTCTTTCTCGCTCCGTGGACGAAAGGTAGTCGTGGTCGATCACCTCGGCGCAATCATTCGGGGGCGGATAAAACAAGCTCGCCCATGCCGCATTCATGCGGCTACGGATCGCCTCAAGCTGCTCTTCAGTCAACGGGGGATCGATCGCAGGATCGGATTGCTGTTCGTAGGCCGATTTGAATTCGAGTTGCCTGGGTTCAAGCGCGCGTTTCTCCGCATCCCATTGAAACCAACGTTGCTCCTTTTCAAGCTGCGTCTGGTAGGCGATTACAAGGTCCTTTGAGACCAAATGGAAAGGAAGCCGCACCGCAAGAAAATCTTCGAGCTTCCGGTGTGTGTCCCGGAGCTGACTACGTACCTGCTCGCGCTCCTCAATGAGGTCTTTATAGGTTGCTGTGTCACCGCCGCCGCCACCTGCTGCTGTTACGCGCTCTAGAAGGGATTGAAACTCCCCGTCGAGGCGACCACGCTGCTGCCGCGCTTCATCTAGCTTCCTTTTGATTTCGCCGGCAGTTCGCTCGTTCTCTGAAAGCTGGTTGAAGAGGAGCGACAACCGATCTTCATCCACATTTGCCACGGTCTCGCGTTTCGACCGTTCAAACTGTTTCAAACGATCCGCTAGATTTCGTAGCAGTACGACGCCCAATAGGCCCTCGAGCCCTTGTTTCACTTGCTCTACTCGGCCCTGGTCGGCCAGCTTTTTTACCTCTTCGCCGTCGAAGAAGAAGAATGGAGCGACATGGGCAGGCACGAAAAACTCGTCCAACGCTTCAGATAAGTGGAATGAGTTCCTACCATCAGATCGTGGCAGCTGCGGCACGCCGCGAAGAATCTCCCGATAAGTCGCCTCTTCGTCAGTCCAACTACCGTTTGACCGGAAATACCATTTCCGAGAGATCTCGACAGCTTTGCTTTTGGTTCGGTGGATAACCACCTTGACCATCATGGTGTCTCGACCGTCTCTCAGAGCTTCCCCGTTGAACGCCTTCTCCAAAAAAGTTGGGTAGCCGCGTGTTTCATCGGTTTTGAGACCGGCGCGAGCAAGGTGCGACATCGCATCTTTGCCGTAGAGGCAGAGATAAAGAGCTTCGAGAATCGAGGTCTTCCCGTAACCGTTCATTCCCCCAATCAGGACGACATTGCGGCCGTCGGTTGGTTCAGGAAACTCAAATTCCTGGCGTTGATATGACTTGAAGCAAACGAGCTCGATTCTAGATATCCACATTATGTCGTACGCCCCGCCCTCAATCCATTCGCCCAAGGATTTCTTCGATCCGCTGATAGATGCCCGCAGCCCGCTCCTGATGTTGTCTGGCGCGCTGCAAACCCACCAGTTCAGCCAGAACGTCGACAGGAACGTTGTTCGCTTCCGCAATGTTCTTTAAGACCTGGCTGGCTTCTTCGTCTGCCCACAGTGGGAGATCGTTGAGCTGCGCTTCTTCAGCAAAAGTTTCAGACATCCGCCAAGCCCCCTTGTGCCTGTAGTTCATCGGCCCAGTGACGATAAATAAGCTTTAGCTCGTCATCATTTATAAGCCGGTCCCCGAACTGCTCCTGAACCTCAAGCAGCTTAGCGAGGATTTCCCGCCTCGCCTGGATCGTGAACGGACCAGGAATATGCTTTCCGTTGGTGTCAAACGATACCTTGCCATTGCGTCGTACGATCTGGCGCATCACTGGATTGTTGCGGATGGAACGGAGCCAGTCTCGAAAATCAATCAGTGGCTTAAACTCATGCTTTCCAGCATCAACGAAACCCTGCAGACTCTTGTCCTTCTCGACAACAGTGCAGGTCCAGCATCCAAATCTACTGTTCGAAGTGCCACACCCAGGGGCTTCGTCGGCGCTTAGAACGACCGGGCATTCTCCTCCCTCAGAGTCGCGGTATAGTTTGATTAGTGAGGAGTGATCGCCACCCCAAGGGGCGTGATAAGTGCCAAGGATTTCCCAAACATCCTCAAGTCCGAGATCGACAATCGGTCGGTAGATGAGCGCGCCGGGCAAACGTTCATGAGGAGATAGGTTGCCGCCCCTTCCATTACGCCATTTGTCAATCGAACGTTGACGCGATTGGCTCTCGTCACGCCGGACTCCGAGGATTACAATAGCGGCGCCGGACTCTGACGCCTTCTCTTTGATATACCCGCTCGTCGGTTGAATTTTCAGTCGGTCGGTGCACCACCGCATCGTCATATTCGGACTCGGGTAGCCTTTCCCGATTAAGAGAACCCAAAACGTTTTGTCGGGGTCAGGCTGAGTACGTGCAACTGTAATTGGAAGATGCAGGCTTTCGGCAGCATCGGCAATTCGCGCGGTTACTTGATCGAGGTGACTGATCACGAGCGGGGATTCGACCATCGTGTCGTTTGAAACGATGTGGATAGGACGGGTTCGCTTCGAAGGTGAAACATCGAGCAGCGCTTCAAACACGGCATGCGTAACTACCGTGCTATCCTTCCCACCGGAGAAACCAATGATCCAAGGATAATCCTGCTGGTCGGAAAGGTACTCTCTTTTTATGCCTTCAACGATCGAGGACCAAGTCTCCTCTATGGAGATATCATCCTCAATTTGAAGCGTGACGTATGTCATTATCAATACTCTTTCGATACGCGCCGCAACAGCGGAAGTTCGGACTGCGCGCCATCGGAATGACGCTCGACAAATTCAGCGACCGCGCGACGCACGATCCATGCGGCGGACAAATTCATATCGGACGCCAGGCGAGATATCGCGGCGTGGTCATCCTCATCCAGGCTCACACTCAACCGTACCGGATGTTTTTGTCCTCGCGGCCTAGCCATCGAATCTCCCGCAAAAATTGCAGCATCAAGATGCACCATAAAACTTCACTAATCAAGCAACTGTCGGTTTTTTAACAGCTTTTTAGGCGTCGGTCCCTTGCGCTCAATATTGGCGTAGGCCGTCGCCGTCTCTTTTCAATTTGCCATTGACAAATTCAGACATTCAATGAATATATTCAGCAACGGATTGAATTGTGGAGATTGCGAGATGAATAGAGAGATTGGCGAAATGCTTGCCCAAGCCCGGGACGCGGCAAAGAAGACACAAAAAGATATCGCCGTCGCGATGAGTGGGAACCAGACGCGGATCTCTCGTCTAGAGGCGGGTGAGGGGGCCATCGACGATGCGCTCCTCTACCTAGCGGCGATTGGCACTGAGGAAGCTGAAAAGCTAGCAACTATGTTGCAGTTTAACTGGAGAAACCTTCTGACACCCTCCCTCCGCCACCCCGATATTGAGCCTTTGATGGAGATTGAGACAGCTCTTGATCGCTTGAGGACTTTTCTGGCGGACGGTGAGGTGCCGAAAGTTCTGGCTGGTCAAGCCGAGCTTTTTCTATCGCGCTTGGACGACGTGGGTCGGTTTTTGTTCGAACTCAGTCATGAGATCGTTTACGTCGGCGAAATCGGCGCAGGAAAGACAACCGCTGCCTGCCGCCAAGCTGGATTAGTGATCGATAGTCAATCGGCATCAGACCTTAAAGGCCTTCTCCTCGATACGGGAGGCGGAAGAACGACGCTCTGCGATGTTCGGGTTGAGACAGGAGATCGCTATGCGCTGACTGTCGATCCTGTTCCGGACGAAGAAGTGTACAAGCTGGTAAGTGAAGTATGCCGCGGCATTCGCGAGAAAGTGGTTGGTGAAACGGCCACTGGGCAAGCGGACTTCAAGCCTTCGGAAGAGGTTGAACGTGCCGTGCGTAACATGGCACAGCTACCGCGGCCCAAGGCCGCGCGGAAAGGAATCCCTGCTGCGCCGGATCCAGGTGTTGAGCTTTCGAACCAATACGCTGACCTTGAAGAATTTACAGCGGAATTCGCGAGTCGGCTCAGTCTGTGGCGTCGCAGTCGGCGAGTGATTGAGTTCGACGGGTCGGATCCTCGAGAAGGACGGCAATGGCTCAAGAATACTTTCACCGCCATCAACAACGGGCGGCACGAAGAATTCACACTGCCGACAAAAATTACGGTAACCGTGCCATTCCCGTTGGTCCCCGATCAACAGCTGTCGGTCACCCTTGTTGATACCAGAGGGGTCGACGGAACCGCCATCCGATCAGACATCATCGGCCATATGAAGAACCAGCGCGCGATCACGCTGCTGTGCTCAAAGTGGGGCAGTGCTCCCGATCCGACCTCCCAAGACCTCCTACAGCACGTGCGAGAGACCGACTCTGATCCCACGCTGTTTGCACGAACCGCTATCGTAGCGTTGGCTCGGCCTGGCGATGCCATGTCAATGCGGCATGATTCCGGCGAGGCTGCGGAAGATGTCGAAGAGGGCTATGACATAAAGCAGGGTCAGATCGAGACAGCCTTACAAAAAATCGGCCTCATGGGCGTGAAAGCGTTTGTCTATGATGCTGGCCAGGATGATCCGCAGCTTCTCACAGATTTTGTACTAGATCGAATCGCGGCAGTCCGCCGCACCCAGATTGATGCTGGAAAGGCGACGATCTCTGCCATTGACAAAATGTTCGAGAACCTTGAGCAGCAGCAGGCACTTGCTGCTCTGGAGCTTGTCAACAATGATCTTGTCCGTTTTGCAGAACGTCATGAACGACTCATCACGCCGCCTCGTCCCGCTCATGAACGGTTGATTTCCGCTGTTCGAAGCTTGCATGCGCGCACCGTCTGGGCAGCTACCACGCGCGCTGGAGAGTTTTGGAATTTCAACGTATTTCAGCGTGTCGGCGACGGCGCAGCCGCTGTCGCAAAAGTAAGGTCCAGGAAAGTTTTGGATGGCCTCATCGAAGTCATCGCATCCCGCATTGCCGATCCTGAGCTAGAGAGCACGCACGGGTTCCTCGCGGAACTGCTAGAAAACGCAAATCAATGGGAAGCGGATTTCGTAGATGCTTCACGGCATCATGCAATCGCAGTTTATAAGGCTGCGCTGAGTGGGGATCAGATCCTATGGGATGCCTGTGAGGATCCATACGGACGTGGACAGGGAAACTACCGAGAGCATGTCGCAAACTTGCTTCAAAGTTGGTTTGAAGAACATGATGACCTGCGTGAAAAGTTAGACCGCCGAATTGCCAGAGCGTGGCTGAAAACGTTCATCCGACCACTTCGTCAAGCCGCCGGCCAAGCCGAAGTTGCAGAATTATAGCACGGCCGAATTGGTGTCGGCCGAGTGTAAAGCCTCGGCCGATCCGTCAGAAACGCCAGTTTAGCCATCGTTCTATTTGGCACCAGAACCTGTAATTTGACGTGAGAATGCAATGCGTTAGACGGTCGATTGAAACTTGGTCTGCTTGCAGCTTTGGTTATGGAGAATTGAGTGAAGCCGACAACTGAAACTGTTATAGAGACAATCGCCGAATTCGATCAGATCGGCTTGGAAGCCTTTCTAATTAAGTATGAAAAAGGTCATCATCCAACGACCTACGTGCTAAGTTGGAATAAGCGGGAATACCCGATGAAGGCGCTATGGGTAGCGTCGCACCGCCCCGCGGCCAACCCGAGCAAGCTTGATTATCGCGAAGCGCTGAAAGGTTTACCTAAACTTGGGTTCACCGACATTGTGAACTTGAAGAACTCCGCGAGCAGAGAACTTGCCGAGAAACCAACATACGATAGCATCATTGCCTCAATCGAGGAATTCATTCGAGTGGGGACAAACGCCTTCCTCGAAAAGTATACTAACGGCTCCATGCCCAAATCCAAGTACGTCAAGTACGAGCGGCAACTCATTCCCATGAAAGCGCTGTGGGCTGCGTCCCACAATCCGGCAGTTCACCACAGAGACTTTGGGTACAAAGATGCTGAGCCCGGATTAATGGCGCTCGGATTTGAAATAAGGACTATCAAGCGAGACGCGGACGGTTTTCAGATGATCGATTCAGCTGAAGAGCTTAAATACGAGCCCGATCTCGATGACGACGAAGATTTGAAACAGTTCGAGGTCCAGGAGGGCGAGCGTTTTCGTCGCGAAGCTGAAGTTATCAAACGGAACCGTGCAATAGTGCTGGTCGCAAAAGCGCTTTATGGGCCTGTATGTCGAGGATGTGGTTTCGATTTCGGGAAGGTCTATGGATCAATAGGCAATGGCTTCATCGAGGCCCATCACATCAACCCACTTTCCGCGCGTGATGGGATCAGCGAACCGACATCCGTCAATGACTTTGCGGTGCTCTGCTCAAACTGTCACCGAATGGTGCATACGTCCACTCCATGCCTGACCGTCGAGCAGTTAAGATCTGCGATTGAGCGGGCGAGAAAGCCGTCGCGCAACGCGACTTCATAGCCCTTCCTCGGGCTCCGGTTCATATCGTTGCAACGCCAACATAGGATGGAACGGCGGCTCGGGACAATTGCCCTGGCATCTGATATTGATCATGCTCCCTATTCTCATTGCCAGAAACGTCGCCTCATCCCCGGCATGTGTGATGAACCGCCCGCGCGGTTCGTCGTTGTTGTAGAGGGGTGTAATATCGAAGAGTTCACCGTCCTGGTCGCGTACTACCGAGTGCGCTGTATAAACTATGTGATCGGGTCCGCCGCTCATGCACGCTATCCATCCTCGAACCCCTGTATGCCCGGTGTGGTATTTCACCCAATGATCGACGTTGTCGTGGCAACCGCCGATCTTCGGCTCCCACCCGTCGAACCCCGAATCGCCCTTGATGTTTACAAAGGATGCGGTTTCGCTCCTCGCACAAATATCGCGCTCGTATTCATCGCGGGTCATTATAACTACCTGTAAGAAACAAAGAACATATCAGATATATTCAGTGCCTTAGTGTCAATTGCCCTAAGGGGTCAACGGTTCATATCCCTCAAGGCGAAGACGACTGGCGGACAGGCAGATGGCGGAGATTGTTTCCGTATCTGCCTGTATGGACCGGCTATGCAGCTTCCCAAACTTGATTGAGGATTTTCGCCGCAAGTGCAGCTTTGTCCTGCGGTAGAAAGCGACCGTAGTGCTGCTGAACGACATCCGGCGTGTCCTGAATGGCGTAGCTAGCCTGCTCGTATGATCCGGTCTGCTTGAGGATATGCGTTGCCAGAATATCCCGAAGGTTATGCGGTCCGTGCGGTAGCAATCCCTTGATGGCGCCGCGGCCGGTATAGGGGTTGTAGATGCCATAGCGTTGGATCACGGTTCGCCAGGCTTCATAGAATTTGGTGGAATCGTATGCCGCGTCCAGACTGGTTGTCTTCACCGTCTTGACGAACAGGGTGCCGGGATCCTTTGCCGAACCAAGCAGCACACCGCGATGGCGATCGATATAGGCCTCAAGATATTTGTAGAGGTCGAGCAGATCCGGCAGGATCAGCCGGAACGGCTTTTGTCCGAAGAATGATGAGCCTGAGTTCTTGAAGGCGACCGAAGGGATGAGCACCTCCCATCCGGTTTCTCGATCGCTCCAGCGCAGTTCGCCGCATTTCATGTCTTCCAGCCGTCGCTCAGATGTCGGAAAATGCCCGCGCGGGCACAAGCGAAGTTGGCGAAGGTTCTTTTGTCGAAGCCCAAGATGAAGACCCAAGCGAAGCAAAAGGAAAGAGCGGACCGCTTCGGCTGCTGCTCGAGGATAACGATCTTCATCAGGCATGCGCTTCAGTATCTCATCTGTGATCTTGCGGTATTCCAACAGTGGGCTGTCGGCCTCAAGGACCACCATGATCGGCTCGAATGGATCGCGATGGACACGCATGACCCGCTGGATTTCCTTCGAGCGATTGGCGGCGTGCCGGTGGAATGCATCGCAGGCGCCGTGCCAATCGCGCGTCGCAAACTCAATTTCCTCCGGAGCGATCAGCCCGTCGATTGGCTGAACCTTCTTCAATAATTCCGGATGCTGTCGTATCCAGCCGACTTCGGCACGGGTCAGCGCCATTGCTACCATCAACATGTCTTCTTCCCACTTGGTATAGAAGCCACGGCGCTGCTCGCGCCATTGCAGGTACCAATCCCACACACCTGGGAAGATCAGCAGGCCAAAAGTCAGTTGGCTCAGCGGGACGCCGCGCCCTTTGACAACCCCGGCAGGCGAGGCGGCGAGCGCCCCGAACATGAGGCCGAGATGCTCGACCTTCTGGGATGCGGTTTCCTCTCCCCAAACTCCGTTTCGTTGTAAGCCGATTGCGGTCAGCGTCGATGTCTTGAAGCGGATCAGATCGGCCATCTCCATAGCCAGCCGCGGTGGCGCATCGACGACGCCTGACAGGAGATCAGGATCTTCTACGGCTTCGGGATTGTGGCTCGTGCTGTCCGGGTTCATTTGTGGCCGCGGAGACAAGGTGCCTCCGCCATAGGTGATCCCCGGAAACCGTATTGCATAACGTTGTTTGGTCGCCGCCGCCTGGTAGCGACGATAGTCGGTTGAGCCCGAGATGATGACCCTGCGCACCCATTCGATGATTTCCTCCCGCTTGGAGAACGGCAGGCTGCTGAAATCGTCCGGAAGATGCCATGCAAGGCGCCGCCGCTCGGCCGCGCTGATGTCACCCAAATCATGGCCGTAAAGGGAGCGGTATTGATGCGGCAACTTCGCCTTGAAGTAACCTTGCGCCAGTCGATAACGCCGCTCGATGCGGGACAGGATCTCGAAGCTCGTCAAAGATCGCGGCACACGCTCGCCCTGAACCCATGACAGCAGCGTCTTGTCATCGAAAGTCTCGCCCAAGCGAACGACGGCTCGGTAAAGCTGCCAGTAGCTCTCGCCGAACCGGCGCATCTGATAAACGAGTGCATCGTGGAAGCTGGCCGGATCATCGGTTGCTTCGAACAATGGTTCAGGAAACGGACTAATCGGTTTCGGTTGTGACCCCCTTGGCATGGACGAAGATGGAGCCGGGGTCTTGTCGGAGAGGATCTGTCGCGGCCTGGAACGCGTGGTTGTGTCGGACTTGCGCGGAGCGGTATTCTTCGATTTCGCACGTGGTTTTGTGGACCGGCTGTGCTCGGCAACAGGTGGCGCTCCGAGCCAGCGGATAATCGCGTCCAAACCTGGACGCAGCTGCTTCTTCAACTCCGCTGTCAATTCGCCCTCAATCCCGCATGCCTCGCCAATAGCCGTCCAGTCCATACGGCCATTCACGATCGGCGGTGGCCGGCGGTGTATGACGAGACCTATGAGATAGGGCCGAATGCTTTCTAACACCCGCTTTGAGGCGATTGGCGCAATGCGCACCTCGCAGAAATCCGAGATTTTCTGTTGGAAGTGATGAGATGAAATATCGTGTTTCGCCATGTCCTTATTCCAATTCTCTCGGCAACGGTGCCGAGGGCGGGCGGGAATAGGAGTGGAAATTTAACAAATGGTTTTGCCGCAGATGCGAGCATTTGGGGCCAAGCTTAGACTTAGATTTCAAATGAAGCATCCAGAGCCTCATGCTAAAGGTTGCGGATGGGATTCGGAGTTTTCATTCACCGATCAGATTCGATTTACGACGACAGCCCGGCCGAACAATACCAGTTCCCAGGCCAGTATCTCGGTCGTGTCCAGGCATGTGTCGGTGACTGGATCGTCTACTACGAGCCTCGGAAGGTCGCCGCGACCCGCGGCTATTTTGCTGTCGCCAAGGTTGAACAGGTCATTCCTGATCCGAAGGCGCCCGGCATGTATCTGGCACTGATCGAACACGGTAGCTATCTCGACTTCATCAATCCCGTTCCGTTCAGTGGACCAGACGGTGTCATAGAACGAGGTGTGCTGAACGAAGAGGGCCGCATTTCCGGCAGAGCACAGGCCGCAGTCCGGCCTATATCCGCAGCAGATTTCAACCGCATCGTATCGATCGGCATCGACGACCATGAGCCTGAACTGCCTCGACTGGATGAGCCGGGAGTGACGCATGCGGTCGCTGGATTTGCAGATGAAGCTCAAGCGCCGTTCATGTTCGAGCAAGAGCGCGACCGGGTCACGCAACTCTCGTCGCGGATCGTTCGAAATCGACTGTTTCGTCGGCTCGTTCTTCACGCCTATGACAAACGATGCGCCATCACGGGGTTGAAGCTCATCAATGGCGGCGGCCGAGCGGAGGTTGATGCCGCTCATATTCGCCCGGTGGAAGCAAGTGGACCTGACATTCTTTCCAACGGGATTGCGCTTTCGGGTACCGCGCACTGGATGTTTGACCGCGGTCTGATTGGCCTCTCGGATGATCTTGAAATCCTCATCTCGCGTCAGGCAAACGATCCTGGCAGCATTCAGGGCCTCCTCAACAAGACAGGGAGGGCGATTGTGCCTGGCAGGGTCTTCGAGCGGCCACATCCCCAGTTCCTGAGATGGCACCGTGAGAACTGTTTCAAGCAGTAAAGATTAAGGTAGTCCTGCGGAGTTGTAGAGTCATCCCGATCGGTTCTATTTCGGTCCGTTGGCGCCATTAGACCTAGAATCATCCCGATCGGTTCTTTTGGCTTCTCTTTGTGCCGTTTGGTGATATAATCATCCCGATAGGGGTGATTATGGAAAAGATCAAAGATACGAAAAGCCTCGGCATGCTGATCCGTCAGGAGCGCAAACAGCAAGGGTTAACCCAGGAGCAACTCGCCGGAGTGATTGGTGTGGGCGTACGGTTTCTGCGTGAACTCGAGGCTGGCAAAGAGAGCTGCCAGATTGGCCGTGCGATGCAAGTCTTGGCCGGTCTTGGCCTTATTGTGTCGGTCGGGCGTCGCCAGAATTTGCGATCATGACCCGCGTATTAGACGTCTATTTTCGCGACACCAAGGCGGGCGTACTCGGCCGGCTTGACGACGGCCTGCTGACTTTTGCCTATGATGGCGCGTATCTCCTGGACCAACGATCGCGTGCGATCTCGTTCTCGATGCCCCTGCAAGAAGAACCCTTTGGTGATCGGGTGGTGCGCCCGTTTTTCTCCGGTCTCTTGCCGGACGAAGGCGCGCGGCAACGCCTCGCTGGCGCGCTCGGCCTTTCGGCAGGCAACGCCTTCGGGCTGCTGGAAGTTATCGGGGGCGAATGCGCAGGTGCCTTGTCACTCTATCCCACGGGCACGGCACCCGAACCTCCCGGCCAGTCCCAAGCGGAAATTCTCACCTCAGAACGTCTGGACGAAATTCTTAGCAGGCTGCGGACCCGGCCTCTGCTTGGTGGAGATGAGGGCATTCGTCTGTCGCTCGCCGGCGCGCAGGACAAACTGGCGGTCATTGTCGATGGAGAATCCATTGCCTTGGCGAGAGATGGTCGACCAACGACCCATATCTTGAAACCGGTGATCCAGGCGCTGGAAGGCACCGTGGAGAACGAGTATTTTTGCATGCGGCTGGCTGCCCGCCTCAAGCTGTCGGTTCCCCATGTCGAGATACGCCTAGACGGGGCGACTGCCTTTCTCCTGGTTGAACGTTATGATCGGACGAAGGCTGCAGATGGCAACATCGAGCGCCTGCATCAGGAAGACTTCTGCCAGGCCCTTAGCGTGCCGCCGGAACTGAAGTATGAGGCTGAGGGCGGACCTGGAACAGAACGATCTCTCGGGCTGATCGATCAGGCCTGTGCCAGACCCGTCGCGGATCGGTTGCAGTTCATCCGAATGCTCATCTTCCACTATCTCGTGGGCAACGCCGATGCTCACGGCAAGAACTACGCCCTGCTTTACGGCTCCGATGCACCGGATCTGGCACCGATCTATGATGTCGTTTGCACGGCCGTCTATCCCCGTTTGTCAAAGAGGCTCGCCATGAAGATTGGCGGCCGCGATGTCCCCGACACGATCCAGCTGAAGCATTGGAAGACATTGGTGCCCGACACCAAATCTTCTCAGCGCATCCTTGTTCGCGATCTTGCCCAAATGGCGGAAAGGGTTGTGAGCGAGGCCGACACCCTTGTTGCAGAATTGGCTGACGAGGGGATCAGGCACCCCATCCTGAATGCAATACGCAAGGTCATCTCAAGCCGGGCTGGATCGCTGCAGAGGATCACCGAACAGGCGTCTTAACAGTTGAATGGCCTGCAGCGGTCTATCCCTCGGATAGAGGCCGAGGTGAGTTGCGCAGAGTTGGCCATGACATTCACATGGCGCGGGACAAGTTGCCCAGAATGGTGTGCTTCCGGTAACCAGAGGCATCCTGCGGACCGGACTGTCGTGAGCCGAGCCTGTCGTCTCCGGCATTCGGCATCCATCCCTTGCGTTTGATGGGCCGCTTATGCGGCCCGTTTGCTGAGCACGGCTCATTGCGGAGCCCTGCGATCTTTCTTCTGTCTGTTTGGGGGCTTGCAGCCCCCTCCTCCGTCAAGACCAAGCCCTTCGGGCAAAAGCATCCGGGCCGTGGCTCGGCGTTCGCCTGCGCCCGCACCACCCCGGACGCTTTTGGTCTGGACGGTTTCCCCCCTCTCTTCGCCAGAGGGGCAGATCGGTTGCATGCGCAACCCGATCAAAGGAAAAGGGACATGAAGAACGATGTTTACAGCCAAGTGACCGATAAGATTATCGCCGATCTGGAAAAGGGCGAGCTGACCTGGCTGAAGCCTTGGAGTGCTGGCAATATGGAGGGACGGATCACCAGACCACTACGGCATAACGGACTGGCCTATAGCGGCATCAATGTTCTGATGCTGTGGGGTGCGGCCATTGAGGCTGGTTTTTGCTCGCCCTATTGGATGACCTTCAAACAGGCCAGAGAGCTTGGCGCGCATGTGTGCAAGGGCGAACGTGGCAATATGGTTGTCTATGCGAACACTATCACCAGGACCGAGGAACAGGACGACGGCGGCGAGGAAGAGCGGCATATTCCGTTCTTGAAAGCCTATACGGTTTTCAACGCCGAGCAAATCGAAGGGCTGCCCGAGCGATATTATGCGAGGCCCGAACCCGTGATTGATCCGGCCATGCGGATCGAACACGCCGAAGGGTTCTTTTCGGCGACCCGTGCCGATATTCGTCATGGCGGCAATCAGGCCTATTACAGTGGCACGAGCGATCATGTGCAAATGCCCTGTTTCGAGAGCTTTCACGCGCCCGAGGCCTACTATGCGACGCTGGCGCATGAACTCACCCACTGGACAAAACACACGAACCGCCTTGACCGGGAGTTTGGGCGCAAAAAGTGGGGCGATGAAGGATACGCCCGCGAGGAACTGGTTGCCGAGCTTGGCGCAGCCTTTCTGTGCGCTGACTTGGAATTGACGCCGGAGCCCGGCGCGGACCATGCGGCTTATATTCAGGGTTGGCTCAAAGTGCTCAAGGAAGACAAGCGTGCAATCTTCAGCGCCGCCGCCCATGCGCAGCGCGCCGCCGATTTCCTGCACGGTCTGCAAAGCGTTGCGGACACCAAGGAAGGAGCCGCCGCGTAAGCGGCGGTTTCCTTTCTGTCGGGGGGAAATTTGCGCCCGCCAGGGGCGGGCGCTGAACACCTATAGTTTGAATAGCGTCAGATATGCTCAATCCCATCAAGGATATTTTGATGGTTTCAAACTCTGCATGGTTTGAAAACGGCGATCAACACCGTTGCGCGCAGCCTGCCACGTCTCTGGGTCGAAATTGATCTAATGTATCTGCCGATGCCTGACAGGCCGGAGGTTTTGTCCATACGGAGCGCTGGAATTTAGGTCTTTCAGGGAGCAGTGGGTTAGGAGGGGAACTGGGGGAGGGAAGTACGGCAAGATAAAGCGAACCGATGGTTCGCCCGAGCTACGCTCGTAAGATGTTGTCTGCACATTGTTTTCCGTGCCGGAAAACGGGGAAGCCTCGCGATCCGCGATGTGAGATGAATTTTATACCCCGCTGATTTTCTTGGTGCGCCGTGAGGATAGCGGTCACCTGCTGCGAGGTGCGCTACGCCGATCTACGTGGCTGCAAGTGTTTTTACGCCCGCCTGCGATGACGGCAATTTGCCGCTTGTCAGGCCTGGGACGGGCGCCGAACGTGCCGATATGGCCGACCGTGACGACGACAGTTTCCGCATCAAACCGGGCCGCCCGAAGAGCCGGGGCGGTTCCGCCAGCCTGCACTCGAAACCGTTCATCACCCAGGTGAAGATCGCCGTGCGCAAGGCCGGCAGAAACCCCAACCGGATCGGTGGGGCGACGGGACAGGGGAGCGGGCGCTTCAATGCCCGAGGCCGTGGCGCGAGACTTGCGCCGTCGTTTGCGAAAGACGGTGGAGGATGGACGCGCGATGGCAGTGGTACCCGGTTCCGTTCACGGCGTGTGGTGGTCAAGGCACGGGTGGTAAAGCTTGCCCCACAACGGGGGCAGTCGCGTGGCTCGAAATTCCGCTCGACTTCGGCCAAGGCAGTCGATGCACATCTGCGCTATCTGGAACGCGATGGTGTCACCAAGGACGGAGAGAAGGGCAGGGTCTATTCGGCAATCGAGGATGAGGCCGATGGAAAGGCGTTCGTCCAGCGCGGACGCGATGACCGCCATCAGTTCCGGTTCATCGTTGCGCCCGAAGATGCTGCCGACATGGCTGACATGCGATCGTTTACCCGCGATCTCCTGAAGCAGGTTGAAGGCGATCTGGATACCCGGCTGGATTGGATCGCTGTCGATCACTACAATACCGGTCATCCCCATACCCATGTCATCGTCCGGGGTGTGCTGGAGGATGGCCGCATCCTCAACATTGCCGGCGACTATATTGCCCACGGGGTCCGCAATCGAGCCGAGGCCCTGGTGACGCTGGAACTGGGCCAGCAGAGCGAGTTGGAGGTCGCGGCAAAACTGCGCCATGAGGTCGAGGCCGAACGCCTGACCCGGCTCGACAGGATGTTGATCGCGGAGTGCCGGGAACAGGGCATCATCGACCTTCGTCCCGATGATTCCGACAGCTACACAGTCCGGTCCAATCGATCGCTCCTGATCGACCGGGCGAAGCGCCTGGAGCGGTATGGCTTGACCGACGAGATCGACACCGGACGATGGACCATCCGCGATGAAGCGGAGCAGACGCTGCGTGCGCTGGGTGAGCGTGGCGATATCATCAAGACCATGCACCGGGCACTGGAGGATCACGGCCTTGCCGAGGAGCGTGGTGCCCGCGATTACATCACCCACGGCAAAAGCATCACCGAGCCAATCGTCGGTCGGGTCCTGGCAAAGGGTCTGGCAGGCGACGAGATGAGCGATCGGCTGCATCTGGTCATTGATGGTGTGGACGGACGCACCCATTATGTCGAGACAGGAGATATCGGCCGGCTCGACGATCTGCAGTGCGGCCACATCATCTCACTCGACCCGATCCCGCTTAAGACCGAGCCCAGGGCATCGGACATCAACATCCGTGATCTTGCCGCCAACAACGACGGCATTTACCGGCCAAGCGATCATCTTGAGCAGGCAAGGGCAAAGATCGAAAAGATCGGCGGTGATCCCGACGCCTTCATCCGTTCCCACGTTCGCCGTCTCGAGGCACTACGCCGTGCCGGTCATGTCGAGCGGATCGATGCCGATCACTGGAAGGTCCCCGGTGATCTTCCCGAACGTGGCATGGCCTATGATGCCAGAGACAGGGCCAAGGATTTTGCCGTCCGAACGCTGTCCACCTTCGACCTCAACAGACAAATCAGCAGCGACGGCGCGACGTGGCTTGACCGGGAGCTGGTCTCACGCAACCGCACGCCACTCGCGCAAGCGGGCTTTGGGCGGGAGGTCAGCGAGGCATTGGACCGCCGCCGCCAAAGCCTTGTCGATCAGGGACAAGCCGTGCGTCTCGATAATGGCAGCATCCGCGCGCCCAAAGATCTGCTGGAGCGACTGGAGCGAACCGAGATCGACCGCGTCGGCCGGCAGATGGCGGCGGAGCGGGGTCTGCCCTATAGGCCGAGCCAGTCGGGGGAATATGTCAGTGGATCACTCAAGGGTAGCGTCAATCTCGCCAGCGGACGTTTCGCAATGCTCGATGACGGCATCGGGTTCCAGCTTGTGCCCTGGCAGCCGGCGCTCGACCAGCGGATCGGCCAGCATATCAGTGGCGTAGTGAGAGACGGTGGTGGAGTTGATTGGAGCTTTGCTAGGAAGCGAGGACTGGGGTTGTGACGGGTCGCTATTCTGCGTCGTGGGTCTTTTGCGGGTCAGAAGCCTTTGCCAGCCGGACGCCGACGCCCTTGCCATCGCTCTCGTCTATGAACTCGATGCCGGCGGCTTCAAATACTTCGCGCAACTTCTTTAATGTGGTGGGGCGTAGTTCATCGCCCTTTTCGAAGCGGGAGATTGTTTGCGTCGAGAGGTTGGCAATTTTAGCTAGATCGCGGACTCCCCATCCCAAAGCTGTGCGCGCTAGTCTGCACTGGAGCTCGTTCATTTCACAACATTGTAGTGATTTTGATTGCGCATTTTGCCTCTGCTGTGTAATCTCTTTTGCTAAACGGCTGAACAATGTGTGGGCCACATTGCTCAGCCTGACCGTAAACCAAGTTGATAGGAACTCGGATCATGGCTGATTCCGACAATAGCAGAACTTTGCCTGTCGTCACGCGACGCAGATTGCTATCCACGTCGGCCACGTGGCTGGCGGCACAGGTCTTGGATGTGAATGCGGCGCGTCATCCTGGAAACGGCCGACCAGACGGTGGCGATCCAACATTGATGTTGTGGCAAGACTGGCGGGCGGCCCATAATCAGGTTGAGAAGTTCTGCCGAAGACAGCAGCGTCTTGAAACTGCTCTGATCGCGGCTGTCGGGTTCCCCCATGTCGACATCACTGTGCCTGATCAGCATTGCGTGATTGCGGCGTTCACGGTTGAGGAAATTGACCGCCAATTTGGCGATGCGCCGGAACACACCAAAGCAAAGGGGGCGGCAAAGGCGGTTCTTGCAGAGCGTCAAGCCGTTTGGGACGCACTGGACGAGCGGATCGGATACAGCCGCGCCAAGGAGGCGGAGGACAAAGCCTTTACGATGCGAGAGCAACGATTGAATGATCTGTTTTCACAGCCGGCTCGATCGGTTGTCGGTGTGGCCGCAAAGCTGCATACCGTTATTGCTATGGGAGAAGACAGTCCAGGCGATGAATTTCCATGGCCGCAAATTCGGGTGGCGATGATGGACCTGCTCAGTATCGGTCAAGAAAATATAGTGAACAAGGAGTGAGCGTTCTTTGTACCCTTTTTGGCGGCAATGAGGCAAAGGCACTGGCGCTCCTCTCAACAGTAAGACTCGCGATCTGCGTCGGCTTGTGATAGGTTACATGTAACCAGCCGTGATGGAGCCCACCATGCCCTTTGTTTCCAATCCCAAGCCGTCCCGCGTCAAGGTGAGCGAGCACCGCGCACGCTTGCGCGCGCAGGGCTTGCGGCCAATCCAGATTTGGGTGCCGGATGTCCGCGCACCGTCATTCAAGACGGAAGCACATCGGCAGTCGCTCGCCGTGGCGACCAGTGATCATGCCCTGAGCGATCAGGCCTTCATCGATGCGGTGTCGGACATCGATTTCGCAGATGGCGACGACGCGTGAGACGCGGCGACATTTGGACCGTATCGGGCGGCAAGGATTACGCGGGCAAACCTCGCCCTGTTGTCGTTGTACAGGACGAAGCATTCGACGCCACAGATTCCATCACCATCTGCGCCTTCACCACGGATGAGACCGAGGCGCCACTGTTCCGCCTGCCGGTGGAGCCGAACGAGCGAAACGGCCTGCATTCGCCGTGTCGATTGATGGTCGACAAGATCACGACCGTTCCAAAATCAAAGGTGGGAACAAGGGTAGGGCGGCTGGACGACGAGGATATCGTGCGGCTCAATCAGGCGGTACTTGTCTTTCTTGGGCTGGCGGGGTCACCGAAGGCGAAGACATAGCAGGCGAAGATTTTCGCGGTTCCTTCAACGCTCTGCGATACCCTACGATACGCAGTGAATTTCTGCTTTTCCTTGTCCTGTCTCTGGTTCTTAGATGGCATTTCCATACGAGTAAGGCAGAGGTCGAACATGGACGCAGACGACAAGGGACATGGGACAGCAGACAATGCGCGCCCAGAGGACGCTGGATGCAGAGTCGACGAAACCCGCCGCACCGCAGGTGAACACTTTGAACGGGTCGCCTTGGACATTGCCCGAATGATCGGACGACAGATGGCTCGGGAGCATCATGCTGCGTGGGCGGCCGCCAACGACCATGGTGGTGAAAGTTGTGCGGGCAGGGACGAACCCGAGGCGGAATAGTCTCGTTCTCACTGTCGGTAGACTTCTGAAGCGGCTTACATCAGGGCCTGCTTGCGCTTACGCTTCCGGTCGAAGCGGAACCTCCTTTGATTGCCTGCGGGGAGTGTGCCAGGTCGAAGTCACTCCCTCAAGGCCCGAGCCGCTTTGCGGTGGCGCGTGCGGCGCCAGCCTTGATTGATCATCTTCGACCCAGCTGTTGGCCGTGAAGCAGGAAAGGCGGGGTGCGGGCGCTGAAGGAAGCACCCGCAACGTCCACCAGGGACCACGCCGCCGCTGTTGCGATGTGGACCCGATCCGAATTAAATTTGGTCATCAGAAGATGGATCAAATCCTCGGCAGCGCGTCCGGGGCTCCGGCAATACTGGCTTAAAAGGTAAGTATTTGCGCTCATGGTCCGATGGGTCGCATGGTCTCAACACCAGATACCAATAACTTATTCTGCCAGTTTTGGTATCGCGCATTGAACCATTCGCAGGAATGGTTTGTTGCGAGCCCCCGCAACCAAATCTTACATAATCATCAACACGAAAGCCCTCCTCACCCGAGGGCTTTCGTGCGTTTGGAGGCTCGAACGCATCACCCTCAGATCGCCCGAAACGCCCACCGCAAATGGCCGAGACCCCTGGCCGAGGCGGCTGACCGTTGATCGCGGTCGTTGCCTTGAACGGAATGGTCCAGCCGCCCTAAAAGCACTGCATCCGGCAATTCCGGACATCGGCGGGATTGCTAAGCCGCCTTGCCGACATTGGCGTCCGATGATGACCTTGCTGCGCGGGATGAAAGAGCCCGTTTTCGAACTGGCCGCGAGATCCTATCTGGGACGGCGGACGGCTCGCACCTTGCCGCTGCTTCCGCCGCCGCAGAAGAATTGGCCGGCGCCGTCCGACTCCAGACCCGATACTCCAAGTCCCAGTGGCATTTCGAGCGTTTCCAGCATCTTTCCCGTTCGGGGATCGACGCGCCTTACTTCGCCCTCGTCGCCTTCCCAGACGCCATGCCAGAGCTCGCCGTCGATCCACGTCACGCCGGTGACGACGCGATTGGACACGATGGTACGAAGGATCTTGCCGGTATCGGGATCGACCTGATGGATCTTTCGGCCGCGATATTCGCCGACCCAGAGGGTTCCTTCGGCCCAGGCGAGCCCGGAATCACCGCCATTCCCAGGGGCCGGGATCGTCGCGAGCACGCGGCCCGTCTTCGGGTCGATCTTCTGGATGCGATCCTCGGCGATCTGAAACAGGTGCTCGCCGTCAAAGGCCGTCCCCGCATGCGCGGCGACATCGACCGAGCGCACCGTCTCGCCGCTCGCCGGATCCAAGGCGTTCAGCTTGTTTCCCGAGGCAAACCAGACGTGCCGGCCATCGAAGGTGACGCCATGCACCTCATCTATCCCCGGGAAGGGTCCGTATTCTCGGATTATTTCGGCTTGAGATTTTTTCATGCGCTCATCCTAGTCGTTTGGGAGCGGACTGGGGAGTAACAAGATTGTCGGGAACCCCGGCACGGAGGGGGCCATCCACCGACGCGCCCGCCCCTGGCCGAACCATTGCACCTTGCCGGCTGCCAAGAGCTGGTCCAGCGTCCGCTGCACGGTGCGGGAACTCGCGCCAAGCGCGATCGCCAGCGCCGAACTCGACCAGGCCTCGCCGTCCGCAAGGAAGGCGAGCACTGCCGCGTGCGGCTCGTCCACGGGCGGGGCCAGTACGACGACTTCGCCATCTCCGCGCGGCGACAGCGCAAAGCCTCTCTTCGTCGCCGTGACATCCGCCAGCGTCTGAAGCTCAAGGCGCAGCCGGCCAATTTCCACCCGCAGCCGGGCACGATGCGATTCATCCGCGTGCCTGGCTCGAAAGGCGCGGTAGAGCAGGGTGGTTCTCGGCACGTCGCCCGGCCAGGCCTCACCCAGGGCGCGGGCCAGCGCGAACAATATCGGCCGCGACGAAAGCGCTACCTGCGTGTCGCCGACCCGCACGACGTTGCGGCATGCATCCACCACGAGCGCGCCCGAGGCGAGGACCGTTTCGACTTCCTCCAGCAGGATCGGACGTTCGACCCCCCGCGCCACCAGCCGGGCGGCAGGTGTTTTCAAGACAAGCGCCGCGCTTTCGACCTCTGCCGATAACGGGGGAATGTCGGCTTCCCGTGCCGCCTGTCCTGCGCGCGCGAGCGCGGCGCGGGCCGCCTCTATCCGCAGGCGCCGGAGCGCCACGCCTGCAACGACCAGTTCATACGCAGCTCTCGATGCGGGCGGAAGCGGAGGCGGGGCGAAGGCGGCGAGCATACGCTCGGCCTCGTCGAGGCGGCCGATCAGCAGCAGGCGCCGGACCTCCAGAGTGAACGCATGTGCGGCGTTTACCCTGTCACCATGCGCTTCGAGTGTTGCCCGTGCGGCGTCGAGCGCCTTTACAGGCCAGGCAAGATCACGGGAGACGAGGGCGATCTCCGCCTCGGCAACGACACATCTGGCACGCGCTATCGTCTCTTTGGGACCGAACGCGCGGGCGGCCCTTTTGAGGAGAGCCTTTGCTCGGACGAGATCGCCGAGCTGGGCCATGGCGATGCCTCTCAGTGCGAGCGCAGGCGCATCGTCGCGCAGGGCCACCCGTTTCAAGGCGCCAAGGGGATCACCTGAGGCGAGCGCACGCGCCGCGGCGGTGATCAGCGAGTCCATCGGAATCCCGTCACACTTGTCACTCTCACCATTCGATATCCGGCCCTAGTCTATCCCTCGACCATCAAGCTGCATTCCAACAAACAGGAGGTTGATATGCGAAATCAAGTCGTTTCGCCGGAAGAATGGTTGAAGGCCCGCCTTGAACTGCTCGCTGCGGAGAAGGAATTCACTCGCCAACGGGATACGCTGACGCGCCGCCGGATGGCGATGCCCTGGGAACGGGTCGAAAAACCCTACCAGTTCGAGGGGCCGGATGGCGAGCTTTCCCTGGGGGATCTTTTCGAAGGGCGCCCGCAGTTGATCGTCTATCATTTCATGTTCGGTCCCGATTGGGAGGAGGCATGCAAGTCATGTTCGTTCTGGGCCGACAATTTCAACGGCATCCCAATCCACCTCAACCATCGCGACGTGACCTTCGTCGCCATCTCGCGGGCGCCGCTTGCCAAGATCGACGCCTACAAGAAGCGCATGGGCTGGAACTTCCCGTGGTTCTCCTCGAACGGCAGCGATTTCAATTTCGACTATCAGGCGTCGGTGAGGCCGGAAGATCTCCCCAAGGGCGTGGCCTATTACAATTACAAGGTCCAGCCGAGCAACGCATCCGAAGAAGTGGGAATCAGCGTCTTCTACCGGGATGAGAGCGGCGAGGTGTTCCACACCTATTCCTGCTATTCGCGCGGCGTCGACATGCTCAACGGCGCCTACCACTATCTCGATCTCGTGCCCAAGGGCCGCAATGAGGACGAATTCCGGTTCCCGATGGCGTGGCTGCGCCGGCACGACCAGTATTGAGGCAGCCTTTGGCCCGTCTCGACAGGAACCGGAGCCGACGGAAGTCGATCCGGTCCAGGCAATTAACCTTCTGACATGCCGGGATTTCGCGGCCGTGCGCAGGCAACAGCATTGCCGCATGGCTGCTTGCCGGACACCCCAAACGGAGACGAAGATGACCAATATTCAATATCGATGGGTAATCGTGGCCGCTGGCGGCCTACTCGGCTGCCTTGCCATCGGCTCGATGTTTTCCCTGCCCGTTTTCCTCCTGCCCATCGCGCGCGACACCGGATGGTCGGTTACTGGCGTCTCGAGCGCGATGACCATCGGTTTTGTCGCCATGGCATTCGCCAGCATTGCATGGGGCAGCCTGTTCGATCGGTGGGGGCCGCGCCCCATCGTTTTTGCCGGCTCGGTTCTGCTTGCCGCCAGTCTCGCATCGGCAAGCCTTATATCATCGCTGGTGGCCTTTCAGCTCATCTTCGGGCTCGCCGTCGGCACGGCGATCGCGGCAATCTTCGCGCCGATGATGGCCTGCGTCACAGGTTGGTTCGACACGCATCGAAGCCTCGCGGTCTCGCTGGTTTCGGCCGGCATGGGGATGGCGCCGATGACCATGTCACCATTCGCAGCGTGGCTCGTGTCGATCTACGACTGGAGAACCTCCCTGCAGATCATCGCCATACTCGTGGCAGTCGTGATGATCCCGGTTTCCTTCCTTGTCCGACGTGCTCCGGCTCCGAAAGAAAGCGGTGCCGCTGCCTCTGCCGACGGCGAACTGCAGTCGTCCATGTCGACGGCGCAGGTGTTGAGATCGCCCCAGTTCATCATCCTGCTGCTCACCAATTTCTTCTGCTGCGCAACCCATTCGGGCCCGATCTTCCACACCGTGAGCTATGCGGTGACCTGCGGAATTCCGATGATCGCTGCCGTGTCGATCTATAGTATCGAAGGGCTGGCGGGCATGGGCGGGCGTGTCGTCTTCGGCATTCTTGGAGACCGGTTCGGCGCCAAGCAGGTTCTCGTTCTCGGCCTGCTGGTCCAGGCTTTCGGGGCACTGGCCTATGTTTTCGCGCAGGGTCTTGGGTCGTTCTATACGGTCGCTGCCCTGTTCGGCTTCATCTATGCCGGCGTCATGCCGCTCTATGCGGTGATCGCCCGCGAGAACTTCCCGATGCGGATGATGGGCACCGTCATCGGCGGAACGGCAATGGCCGGCGGCCTCGGTATGGCGACTGGCCCCCTGGCCGGAGGACTGATCTACGACACGTTCGCCAGCTACACATGGCTCTATGTCGGCTCCTGGGGGATCGGGATCGGCGCCTTCCTGATCGCCTTGACCTTCAAGCCTTTTCCGAAGGGTCAACGGGCGGTGCCGGCCCTCGACGCCGCCTGCTAATGCCCCGGCGAGCAGCAGTGATCCCGACGAGGCAAAGCCAGGGCGGGATATCGGCTGCGAGGAGATGGAAGACCCTGCTGCGGGTTTTGCGACGAAGGCGCCTTGTTTTTTGAGATCTGCGTTCTCTATAGATGGGGACGGCGAGGTTTTTTCCGAATGCAAAGCAATGAGATCGCGGCTCTGGTCAATCGCGTGGCGATGGGTGATCGCAAAGCGTTCGCCTCGTTGTATAATGCGACGAGCGCGAAACTATTTTCGATCTGCCTGCGTATCTTGAAAGACAGGGCCGACGCGGAAGAAGCGCTTCAGGAAATCTATGTCAGGGTCTGGCAGCGCTCCAGGACTTTTGCCGTGGATACCGGTTCGCCGCTCGCCTGGTTGGCGGCGATCGCCCGCAATCATGCGATCGACATCCTCCGGGCCAGGAAGCCTGTCGCAGAAGACCTTGATGACGCTTACGACCTTGCCGACGACGGCACGCTCGATCCCGAACAGCAGGTGGCCAATGCGGATGAAGGCCGTCGCATCGACAGGTGCATGGAGGAGCTCGCGTCCGCGCATGCACGTGCGGTTCGACGTGCCTATGTCGAAGGTTTGAGTTATCTTGAACTGGCGGAAGAATTGAAGGTACCGTTGAATACGGTGCGCACATGGCTGCGCCGGAGCCTTCTGAAATTGAGAGAGTGCATGGAGCGATGACGTCGGGCGAACAAAGTCAGGGCAGGCGGCCGCAGGACGAGATCCTGGCCGGCGAGTATGTGCTCGGCGTTCTGTCGCTCGAGGCCCGCCGCGCCGTGGAACAGCGGATCGCCAATGACCGCGCTTTTGCCCGGATCGTCGAACGGTGGCAAGCAGACCTCGCCTCATTCAACGACGACTATGAGGACGTGACGCCGAGCCCGGCGATTTTCGGCCGGATCGAAACGCGGCTCTTCGGCCCCGCCCGGGCTGCTCCATCTTCATGGGGTCTGTGGAATTCCGCGCTGTTCTGGCGACGGCTCTCATTCGCCACGACGGCGGTTGCGGTGGTTGCCGTCGTCTATGCGTCGGGCGTGATCCAAGGACCGCAGGGATCTGCGCCCCTGGTGGCGGAATTGTCCTCGACCGATAGCCAGATCAACCTGCTTGCGTCCTACGATGCCGGAAACGGGCGTTTGCGGATCGTACCGGTCGCGGCCGGCGGACGCGAAGAGAAGTCGCTAGAGCTCTGGCTGGTGCCCGGAAGCGGCGACCCGCGGTCTCTCGGCGTGTTCGAGCCGGATCAGGCAGGAGAGCTCGTGATACCTGCGGATCTGCGTCGCGACATGGCTGAGGGCGCGACGCTTGCCGTCAGCCTCGAACCGTTCGGCGGCTCGCCCACCGGTGTAGCGACCGGTCCTGTCATAGCGAGCGGCGCCGTGCGCAGGCCCTGACGCCGAAGCTGAAGGTTACGCCGCAGTCTCGCCGATATCCCAATACAGCCCGGCCATCATCGCGAGCCCTTCCCGGACGATCGAGATCGGCAGGTGTTCGTTCGGCGCGTGTTGCAGGCAGCCCGGATAGGAATGCGGGATCCAGATGGTCGGCAGGCCGAGCAGATCCGAGAAAATGTTGTTCGGCAGCGAGCCGCCGAGATTGGGCAGTATCGCCGGCGGGGCGCCGACGGTTTTTTCAATCGAAGCGGCGACGCGTTTGACCCACGGATGATCAGGATCGAGGCGGCTGGCGGGGAAAATCGCGTCAGTCGGATCCTTGACCACGACGCGGTCGTAACCTGCGTCCCTTAGCGCTTTGCGGACGGCCGGGACCACCGCATCCGGATCGACGCCGACCGGGAAACGGAGTTGTACGCGGGCGCGAGCTTTTGGCGGGATGGCGTAGAGCGGCTGGGCGAGGTTGCCGCATTCCATCTCCATCACCTCGAAGGAGCTCCAGGCAAACACCTTTTCCTCCGGCGTAAGGCCGGGTTCGCCCCACCAGGGCTCGATCGGCGGATCGCCGGCAGCGGGCGTGATGTGGCAATGCTTCAATGCCGCACGGACGTTTTCCGGGATCGAACCCGGCGTCATTTCGGGCACCTTGATCTGGCCGGTGCGGCCGACCAGTGCGGTAATCGCGTGGCAGAGTTCGATGCCCGGATTGGAGAGGATACCGCCCCAGTTGCCGGAATGCTGGAAGCTTTCGCGGGCATCGATCTCCAGATGGAAGGACATGCCGCCGCGGGCGCCGAGGAAGATGGTCGGGCGGTCGAGGGCAAGGCGGGGGCCATCGGAGGCGATGAAGACATCCGCCTTCAACTCGTCCCGGTGCGCGGCGCACATTTCCTCCAGGCCCAGGGAGCCGGATTCCTCGCCCATCTCGATCAGGTATTTGAGGTTGAAACCGAGCGAGCCTTTGACCGCGAGCAGTGTTTCGACGGCGGCGAGGTTCACGGCATGCTGGCCCTTGTTGTCGGCCGTGCCGCGGCCATACCAAGCGCCGTTCCTCTCGGTCATCTCGAAAGGCGAGAGGCCTTCTTCCCATTGGCCGTCCAGGCCGGCGACGACGTCGCCATGGCCATATTGCAGGACGGTGGTGAAGTCCGGGTCTTCGATGCGTTCGGCGAGCAGGAAGGGGCCGGGAGCTCTATCGTTTTCGTAGATCTTCGTCGTGAAGCCCAGTCGTTCGAAAAAGGGCTGTATGTCGTGGGTGATGTAGCACCAAAGGTCGGGCTTGTTGGCCGCGACGCGGCTGGCGGACGGGATCGCCACGCGCCGTCGCAATGTTTCTTCGAAGGAACCGTCATCGAGATAGCCGGTGGCCTTGTCGATCGTTGCTTGGCGGGAGACGGTCGTCATGGGGGTATCCTTGAAAATTCAGGCCATCCTGACCTGTGCGGCCGGCGGAAAGACCGTCGCGTTCGACAGATCGAGATCGAAATGACAGCGGAACATGCCGCCGCTCTCGGTCGCTTTCTGCGGCGGCGAGGTATTGCGGCAGATATCCTGCGCGAAGGGACAGCGGGTGTGGAACCGGCAGCCGGACGGCGGGAAGGCCGGGTTCGGCAGTTCGCCGGCAATCGGATGCAGCGACCGATCGCTGGTATCCATGTCCGGTGCGGCATCGATCAGCAGGCGCGTATAGGGGTGGCGTGGCTTGCGGAACAGTTCTTCCGACGTCGCTTCTTCCACGAGTTCGCCCAGATACATGACGCCGATCCGGTCGGCCATGATGCGCACGACCGAGAGATTGTGGGTGATGAACAGGCTGGTGAGGTGGAGGTTCTTCTGGAGGTCGCGGAGCAGATTGAGGATCTGCGCCTGAACCGAGACGTCGAGCGCCGAAGTCGGTTCATCGAGAACCAGGAAGTCCGGTTCTCCGGCAAGCGCCCGGGCGATGCAGATACGCTGCCGCTGGCCGCCTGAAAATTCCTGCGGATATTTTTCGGCGTCGGCGGCGGAAAGGCCGACCTGGACAAGCAGTTGGTCGACGCGGGCGCGGATCGCGGCGCGGCCCTGGCGCAGCTTATGCACCCGGATGGGCTCGGCGATGATGTCCTCGATCGTCCAGCGGCCGTTCAGCGAGGAATAGGGGTCCTGGAAGATCATCTGCAGGCGCGGCTTGTTGCCCGATGCATTCGGCGGAAAGCTGATCTCGCCGGATGTGGGTGCCATCAGGCCGGAGACGAGGCGCGCCAGCGTGGACTTGCCGCAGCCACTTTCACCGACCAGACCCATGGTCTCGCCATGGCGGACGGTGAGGCTGACATCGCTGACGGCCTTGGTGCCGCCGGTCTCGTTCTTTTTCAACCGTTCCAGGAGGCTCTGGTTACGGGGATAGACCTTGCTGACGTCGTTGAGGATGAGGAAATCGGAAGCGCTCATGCAGTCACCCTTTCCAGCGGATGGAAGCAGGAAAAGGCAGAGCTTTCCGCGTGATAGAGCGGCGGAATGGTGGCTCGGCAGTCACTTTCCGCCTTGAAACAGCGCGGATTGAAGGCGCAGCCGGGGGGAACCGCGCCAAGTCCGGGCATGGCGCCCGGGATCTGGTCTAGCCGCATCTCGCCGGTGGCCGATGGCATCGGCGTCGCCCGGATCAGGCCGCGCGTATAGGGATGTTTCGGGGCGTTGAAGAGTTCGCCGACCGGGCTGATCTCGGCGACGCGGCCGGCATAAAGCACCGCGACGCGATCGGCCATCTTGGCGATGACGCCGAGATCGTGGGTGATCAGCATCATGCTGACATTGCTTTCCCGGTGCAGGTCACGCAGCAGTTCGAGGATATGCGCCTGGACCGAGACGTCGAGTGCGGTGGTCGGCTCGTCGGCAATGACCAGAGCGGGGTTGGCGCAGAGCGCCAGGGCGATCACCACGCGCTGCCGCATGCCGCCGGAAAGCTGGTGCGGGTAACGTTTGAACTGGACGTCGGGATTGGGCAGGCCGACGCGGTCGAGCCAGTCGAGCGCCCTCTTTTTCGTCTGGTTGCCACCGAGCTTCATATGCGCCTGGATGGTGTCGCAGAGCTGCTGGCCGATGGTGATGACGGGGTTGAGGCTGGTCATCGGATCCTGGAAGACGAAACCGATCCGGCCGCCACGCACCCGGCGCATCGCTTTCGGGGAAAGCTGGTCGAGACGCTCGCCGGCGAGGGTGATGGTGCCGCCGGTGCGCTTGAGCGGCGGTACGAGGAGGTCGATGATCGCGGCACCGGTGATCGACTTGCCGGCGCCGGATTCGCCGACGATGCCGAGCACTTCGCCGGGATTGACGAAAAAGGAGACTTTGTCGAGCGCGGTAACTAGCCCGCCATCTCGGTTGATGGTGACGGTGAGGTCGCGGACGTCGAGGAGCGGAGTGGTTGTGGCGGTCATGAGCGGCCCCGCAGGCGCGGATTGTAGACGTCGCGCAGGTGGTCGCCGAGGATGTTCACCGAGACGACGAAGAGGACGAGGATCAGGCAGGGCCAGACCGAGATCCACCATTCGCCCGACTGCAGGAAATTGTTGCCGTTGCGGATCAGCGTGCCGAGCGAAGGCGAGGTGACCGGAATGCCGATGCCGAGAAAGCTCAGGGTCGCCTCGGTGATGATGGCGATGCCGAGGTTGATGGTGGCAATGACGAGGACCGGCGCCATGACATTCGGCAGGATATGCAGGACGATGATCGAAAAATTGCTGCGGCCGGTGATGCGGGCGGCCGAGACATAGTCCTGATCGCGCTCGATCATCACCGACGAGCGGATGGTGCGGGCATACTGGACCCAGAAGGCGATGCCGATGGACATCACGACGATGGCGATCGCGGTGCCGACGCTGCGCTCGGTGCCGAGTGCTGCACGGGCCGCACCGTCGATGATCATCGCCAGCAGCAGGGCGGGATAGGCGAGCTGCACGTCGGCGACGCGCATGATGAAGGCATCCACCTTGCCGCCGACGAAACCGGCGATCAGGCCGAGGCTGCCGCCGAGGACGAGGCCGATGGTGACCGACAGGAAGCCGACGATGATCGAGGTGCGCATGCCATAGGCCATGGCGGTGATCAGGTTGCGGCCTTGGTCGTCGGTGCCGAGCGGGAAATCGGCAGAACCGTCCGCCATCCATGCCGGCGGAATGAAACTGTCCAGCACCGACATGCCGGAAAATTCGAACGGGTTCAGCGAGAACAGCGGCACGACGAAGGCGTAGATCAGCAGCGCGAAGATCACGAGCGCGCAGAGGGTGGGGCCGGGCGCCCTGCGCATCGCGCGCAGAAGCTTGGCGCCTCTGCTGCGGCGGGCGGGACCGGCCGCGGGAGTGTTGACGACAGGCGTCATGATTGCCTCCTCAACACGCGGGCGTCGATCAGCGGATAGAGCAGTTCGACGATGAGATTGATGACCATGAAGACCAGGCCGACGAAGATGAGATAAATGGCGATGACCGGGATGTCGGCGCCCTGGATCGATTGCAGGAAGAGGGAGCCGAGGCCCGGCCAGGCGAAGACGTTTTCCGTCACCACCGAAAAGGCGATGATATTGCCGAGCTGCAGGCCGAGCATGGTGATGACCGGCAGCAGCGTGTTCTTGATCGCATAGACATACCAGATGCGCGCTTCCGACAGGCCGCGGGCGCGGGCGAAGCGGATATGCTCGCTCTGGCCGACTTCCATCAACTGCGTGCGCAGCATGCGGATGATGAAGGCGACCTGGAAGGTGGAAAGGGTCGCCGCCGGCAGGATGATCGCCCGCCAACCGGAAACGCTGAGAAGCCCGGTCTTCCAGAAACCGAGATCGACAACCGTGCCACGTCCGAACGAGGGGAGCAGGCCGAGCTGAACCGAAAACACGGCAATCAGCAGGATGCCGACGACGAAATTCGGCAGCGTGATGCCGGCCGTCGAGATCAGCATGATGAAGCGGCCGAACAGCGAGTTCGGGTTGACGCCGCAATAGATGCCGGCCGGCACGCCGACCACGATGGTGATCAGCAGGCTGACGAAGGCGAGCTCGACGGTGGCGGGCAGGCGTTCGGCGATCAGGTTGGCGACCGGATCCTGGGTGCGATAGGAAAAACCGAAATCGCCCTGCAGCATATTGCCGATGAAATGCAGGAACCGCGTCCAGAGCGGCTGGTCGAGGCCGAGCTTGGCGATCAGTTCCAGCCGCTCGTTGACGGTCGCGTCGGCGGAGAGGAGAGCCGCCAGCGGGTCGCCGATATTGGCGACCAGCAGGAAGGCGATGAAGCTGATCACCAGCAGGACGATGACCGTCTGCACGATCCGTGACGCGGCATAATTCAGCACGACAGGCTCCTCAGCAGCAGCTGTCCCCGAGCTTGTCGAGGAAGGCGGTGCATTTTTCGAGCTCGGAAATGGCGACCGACTCGTCCGGCTGATGAGCATCGGCGATATCGCCCGGACCGATGACAACCGAAGGGACGCCGGCGATCTGGAAAATACCCGCTTCCGTGCCATAGGAAACATAACGGGGTTCGGTGCGGCCGAGAAGCGTCAATAATTCCGCATCGAGCGCCGGATCGTCGTTGGGCTTCAGGCCGGGAATGCTGGCCTGGACATCGAAGACGATGCCGCAGGACGGGTCGATCGCCTTCATCGCCGGCTCGAGCTTCTCGCTGGCAAAACGCTTCATGTGGTCCAGCACCTCATAGGTACTCTGACCGGGGATGAGGCGCATTTCCCAGAAGAACTCGCAGTTTTCGGAGACGATATTGCCGTGCAGGCCGCCCCTGATGACGGTGACCTGGGTGGTCGAATAGGGTGGGTCGAGCCCTTCGAACCGCGGGCCGTTGCGCATGTCCTCGCGAATGCGGTTGATTTCGGCGATCATGTCGCCGGCGACCATGACGGCGTTGACGTAGCGGTCCGGCTGCGAGGAATGGCCGGGCTTGCCCTTGATGCGGCACCAGCCGATCAGGCCGCCCTTGTGGGCTGCGATCATGTCCATGCTGGTCGCTTCGCCGATCACGGCAAGGCGCGGCTTCAGGTCGCTCTGGCCAACCCACTCGGCCATCGAGCCGACACCGGTGCAGCCGACCTCCTCGTCATAGGAAAAGGCGAGGTGCACAGGCTTCTTGAGATTCTTGGCGGCAATGCCGGGCACGGCCGCGAGACAGCAGGCGAGAAAGCCCTTCATGTCGGTCGCGCCGCGGCCGATCAGGCGGCCGTTGGCTTCCCTCAGCGTCCAGGGATCGCCGGTCCAGGCCTGGCCTTCGGTCGGCACCACATCCGTATGGCCGCTGAAGATGATGCCGCCGGGCGCTTCCGGGCCGATCGTGATCAGCACGTTCGCCTTGTCGCCCTCGGGATTTGCGAAGCGCCGGACGCGCCCCCCAAAGGGGGCGGTCTGGGCTTCGACATATTCGATCAGGTCGAGATTGGAAACGGCGCTGACAGTCGGGAAAGCAACGAGGCCGGCAAGCTGGCGCGAGATATCGGATGCAATCGTCATTATTTCACCGTGAAATAACGCAGCGGATAGGCAAGGTCGGCCGGCTGGACAACGGTGACGTTGTCCTTGACGCCCCAGAGAATGTTCAACTGGTGAAGCGGAATGAAAGCGACATCGGCTTTCATGAGCTTGAAGGCCTGGGTGATATAGCCGGTGCGCTTGGCCTGATCCGTTTCCTTGCCGATCAGGTCGATCAGCTTGTCGACTTCCGGGTTGGAATAGCCGCCGATGTTGAAGGCGCCGAGGCCGCTCTTGGGATCGCGGGTGGCGGCGATCGAAGTCAGGAAGATGTGGGCGTCATAGGTGGCCGGCGAGTAACCGAGCATCGCCATGCTGGTATTGTATTCCGGTGGATTGACCTGGGTCGCCCATTTGGCGGTCGGCTGGGCGCGCGGATCGACCTTGATATTGATGCGGGCGAGCGAGGCGGCGACCGCCAGGCAGGTCGCCTCGTCGTTCATGAACCGGTCGCTGGTGCAATCCAGTGTCACCGAGAAACCGTTTTCGTAGCCGGCTTCCTTCATCAGCGCCTTGGCCTTGTCGACATCCGGCTTCACCGGTGCGCCGAGGGCGGCATCGAAACCGTTGACTTCCTTGCCGATCGGCAGGCCGACCGGGACCGAGAAATTGCGCATGATGCGCTTCTGGATCGCGCCGGTGTCGATCGCCAGTTCCATGGCCTGGCGGACCTTCAGGTCCTTGAAGGGGTTCTTGGTCTTTTCGCTGCCGAAGATCAGGCTGTCGCGGGCGACATCCGGCTGGATGTAGATGGTGCGAAGGTCGGGGCCTGCCTGCATGTGCAGCTTCGGATCGTTCTCGATGCGCTCGGCATCCTGCGGCGGTACGCCGTCGATCATGTCGACTTCGCCGGAGATGAGTGCGGATACGCGGGTCGACGGGTTGGGGATCACGAAGAACGTCGCGTTGTCGACATTGCCGGTCTTCTTGTCCCACCAACCGGGGTTCGGCGCGAAGACCGTCTTCACGCCCGGATCGCGTTCCTTGATGACGTAGGGACCGGTGCCGATGGCGTTGCGGTTGGCAAACGTTTCCGTGGCGTTGTTGGCGGCGCCCGGCTGCACCGTGTTATTCGCCTCGGCCCATTCCTTGTCCATGATGTACCAGTTGGTAATCTGGTTCGGCAGGATGGGGTTGATGGCGCGCGTCTTGATGCGGATCTTGTAGTCGTCGACCTTCTCGATCGAAGCGATCGAATTCAGGTTGGCCTTGATGCCGCCGGCCTGCCCGCGGGTCAGCGAGAAGACCACGTCATCGGCGGTGAAGGCATTGCCGTTCGAAAATTTCACGTCCTTGCGAAGGTTGAATTCCCAGGTCGTGCCGTCGATCTGTTTCCAGTCGGTCGCAAGTGCGCCCTCGATCTTCTGCTCGGCGTTACGGCGCACAAGCGGCTCGTAGACATTGGCAAGAACGGCGAAGATCAGCGTGTTCGAAACCGCATGGGGATCGAGCGTATAGGCATCGAGCGGACCTGCGAACTTGAAATCCGCCGCCTGGGCAATGCCCCCGAGCGGAGCGGCAATCGCGGCTGCGGCGATGGTACCCAGCAGCATCTTACGTTTGAATGCAGAAAACGGGAAAGGCATCATGATCTCCTAAGCGCGCTACGAGACAGTCGGAATATGGAACAACGATGCGGTAGATATTTTATAGTTAAAATATCTCGACGGAGTGAGCCCTGGAATTGCGAGCATGCAGCGTTCCCTGTCGTTGTTTTGAGATGCCTACTTGCGAGGCTTGGGCAAACAATAGGCGAAATAACGAAACATGCAAGCATGTTTGATCAAATGAGCGCAACTCTTTCGGGCGAGCAAAATACCGGCGCGCGGAAGCGCTTCCGAAGCGCAGGCGCATCGGAATATATCAAGAATTTCAATGCCATATATGATGGTTGGAGCTGCGAGCCTTAGGCTCGGGCAAACATCGGCCCACCCTTGTGGGCTGGAAATCCATAGCCGTTGATCATCACCAGGTCGATGTCGCTGGCTCTTGCGGCTACCCGCTCGGCCAACAGAGCCTCACCTTCGGAAGCCATAGCACCGAGCATTCTTTCGAGAATTTCGCTTTTCGAGAATGCGCGGGGGGTAATGCCCCTTTTAGCTCGGGCGGCTTCTATGATAGCCGTCACTTCCGGATCGATGGTGCGCTTGCCGTCCGGGTATGCGTACCAGCCCCGGCCGGCTTTCTGGCCGAGGCGACCCGCTTCGCACAGCGTATCGGCAATCTCGACATAACGGGCGGAAGGGTCACGGGTAGCCGCCTGCCGCTTTCGGCGTGCCCAGGCGATTTCCAGGCCGGCCATGTCATAGACGGCGAAGAGACCCATCGGGAAACCGTAATCCTCCAGCGCAGCGTCGATTTCGTGCGGCAGAGCGCCATCCTCCAACAGGAACTCGGCTTCGCGGCGATAGGCGGAAAAGATGCGGTTGCCGATAAAGCCTTCGGTGACGCCGGTAACGACCGGCAGTTTGCGCAGTTTCTTGGCGACCGCCAGCCCCGTTGCCAGCACGTCCGGTGCGGTCTTGGCGCAACGCACGACTTCGAGCAGGCGCATCAAATGGGCGGGCGAGAAGAAGTGCAGTCCGAGCACCCGTTCCGGGTGGGCGGTCGCGGCGGCGATCTCGTCCGGGTTCAGGTAACTGGTATTAGTCGCCAGCACGGCATCCGGGCGGATGACCTTGTCGAGACGCTGGAAGAGATCGGTCTTGACGGCGAGATCGTCGAATACGGCTTCGACGACGAGATCGCAGGGGGCGAGATCGCCATCTTCGGCAGTCACGGAAAGCCGCGCCTTCTGGGCTTCGAAGCCGGCCTGGTCGAGGCGGCCGGAAGCGAGGTTGCGTTCCAGCAGGCCGACGATGCGCTCGCCGCCCTTTTCGGCAGCTTCAACAGTCTGGTCGAGGCCGATCACCGAATAACCGGCGCCAAGGGCCGCGACGGCAATGCCGCTGCCCATCAGGCCAAGGCCGCAGATGCCGATCGTCTGGACCGGACGAGGTTCGACGCCTTCCAGACCATCGACCTTGGAGGATTCCCGTTCGGCGAAGAAGACATGGCGCAGGGCCGCAGCCTCGCGGCTGTCGCGCAGTGCGAGGAAGGTAGCGCGTTCGTCCGCCAGACCTTCGGCGAGCGGGCGGTTGGACGAGATGACCAGCCGGACCGCTTCCGCGGGCGCTTTCTGACCGCGCGCCTTCGCAAGGATTTTAACCGAGGCTTTTTCGATTTCGACCCGATCGGCAGCGGCGACGGTCAGATCGCCCGTGCGGCGGAGGGGTTTGCCGGCCAGCGCCAATGCCGCGGATATTGCAGCCTCGACGAGATTGCCCGCAGCCACCTCGTCGATGATCCCGAGCTTCAGGGCCTCGTCGGCCTTCACGGAACGTCCCGAGGTGATGAGGTCGAGTGCCGCCGGAATGCCGATCAGGCGCGGCAGGCGTTGCGTGCCGCCGGCGCCGGGTACGATGCCGAGCTTGACTTCGGGCAAGCCGACCTGTGCTGCCGGCGAGGCAATGCGATAGTGGCAGGCAAGTGCCACTTCGAGACCGCCGCCGAGTGCTGCGCCATTGAGCGCTGCGACGATCGGTTTCGACAGGCCTTCGATCTTCTCGATGACATCAGGCAAGGTCGGCTCCATGGCCGGCTTGCCGAATTCCCTGATATCGGCGCCGCCGATGAATGTCTTTCCGGCGCCGGTGATGGCGACTGCGGTTACATCGGCGGTTGTTTCGGCATGAGCGAGCGCTTTCTCCAGCCCGCGGCGGACATCGACGGACGTGGCATTGACCGGCGCGTTGTCGATCGTGACGACCAGAACTCCGTTGCGGGTCGTGGCCGAAACCGTGGCGGAAAATTCGATCGCCTTGCTCATGATTGCCTCAGGCCGGAATGACGGCGGTCGCCTGGATTTCGATCTTGGCGCGGTCTTCCACCAGCGCCACGACCTGCATGGCGGCCATGGCAGGGAAATGCTTGCCGATGATTTCGCGGTAGACCTGGCCGATGCCCTTCAGGTTGCCGAGATATTCGGCCTTGTCGGTAAAATACCAGGTCATGGTGGTGATGTGCTCGGGTCCGGCGCCAGCCTCGGCCAGCACGGCGACGACGTTCAGCAGCGTCTGGCGCACCTGGCCGACGAAATCGTCGGTTTCGAACTGGCATTGGCCATTCCAGCCGATCTGCCCGCCGACGAAGACCTGGCGGCCGGTGGCGGCGACGCCGTTGGCGTAACCGATCGGTTTTGCCCAGCCTTCAGGCTGCAGAATGGTGTGCATCTTGTCTCTCCAAATGCTGTGTCAGCGCGGTGCGCATATCATCGGGCCAGGGAAGGGCCTTGTGGGTTTCGTTCGAGGTGGCGACCAGCCGCTGCCGGGCGGTCCAGAGCAGCCGGTCGCCGGCCCGCACCTCGTACTCGAGATCGGCGGAACTGTTGCCGATCCGCATAACCTTGATGGCGAAATCCATCATGTCGCCATGGTAGCCCGGGCTCTTGAAGGCGACGTCCAGCGTCACGGTCGGCACGCCGATCTTCCGGTGGCTGATCATGTCCGGCCAGGACGAGCCGATCGCGCCAAAAAACTCCTCGCAGACCCCCACCAGTATGTTCAGATACGAGGGGAAATACGCGATGCCGGAGGGGTCGCAATCTCCAAAGTTCAATCGGCGAGAGGTCCTGTAAGCCATGATCGTCCTCAGGTCTTCAACAGTTCGCGGGCAATGATGAGCTTCTGGACCTCGGTCGCGCCTTCGTAGATGCGCAACGCCCGGATTTCCCGGTAGAGGCTTTCGGTGATCTCACCGCTCTTCACACCGCGGCCGCCGAAGATCTGCACGGCGCGGTCAATGACGCTCTGTGCGTTCTCGGTCGCGACCATCTTGGCCATCGCGGCTTCCTTGGTGGTCGGCAGGCCCTGTACGTCGCGGCGCCAGGCGGCGCGGTAGGTGAGGAGCGCGCCGGCATCGATCTGCGCCGCCATGTCGCCGAAAGCAGCTTGCGTCAGTTGCAGATCGGACAGGTGATTGCCGAACATCGGCCGCGCTTTGGCATAGGCGAGCGCTTCGTCCAGTGCCCTCTTGGCAAAACCGAGAGCGGCGGCGGCGACGGAGGCTCGGAAAATGTCCAGTGTCCGCATGGCGATCTTGAAGCCCTCACCCGGCGCGCCCAGCAGGCGCGACGCGGGAATGCGGCAGTTCTCGAAGCGGATCGTCGCCAGCGGATGCGGGGCGATCACGTCGATGCGCTCGGCGATCGAGAAGCCGGGATCGTCTGCGTACACGACGAAAGCGGAGATGCCGCGCGTGCCGGGCGCTTCGCCGGTGCGGACAAAGACGGTGTAGACATCGGCGATGCCGCCGTTGGAAATCCAGGTCTTCTCGCCATCGAGGATATAGTGGTCGCCATCCTTTCGGGCGGCGCAGGCCATGGCGGCGACATCCGAACCGGCTTCCTTTTCAGAGAGCGCGAAGGCTGAGATCCATTCGCCCGACTGCGCTTTCGGTAGGACGGTTCGGCGAAGTTCCTCGGAACCGGAAAGGCCGATGGCGCCGGTGCCGAGACCCTGCATGGCGAAGGCGAAATCGGCAAGGCCGTCATGCCAGGCCAGCGTCTCACGGGTCAGGCAGGCGGCGCGGCTGTCGATCGGCTGGCTGCCGCCGGCGCCGGTCGCCGCATCGAGAAGGCCGGCCTGTCCGAGCGCCTTGACGATCCCCCGGCAGGCGCCGTCGGTATCCGAATGGTCGATATGGCTCAGCGCGCCGGACGCCGTGAAGGCATCGAGCTTTTCGGCGAGCGCCTTGTGGCTCTCGTCGAAGAAAGGCCAGTCGAGGAAATCGCGTGCCGGTCCTTTGAGGGTCGTGGGATTGGCCATCAGTCGCCCTCGAAGACCGGCTTGCGCTTTTCGGCGAAAGCCTCGAAAGCGCGGCGGAAATCCTTGGTCGCCATGCAGATCGCCTGCGCCTGGGCTTCCGATTCGATCATCTCTTCGATGCCCATGGCCCATTCCTGGTTCAGCATGGTCTTGGTCATCGTGTGTGCGAACCACGGGCCGTCCGCCAGCGAATGGGCGAGCTTGGCGGCCTCCGCCTCGACGGCGTCCTGGGCATGGAGTGCGTTGTAGAACCCCCATGCCTGGCCTTCATCGGCGCTCATCGTACGGCCGGTGAAGAGAAGCTCGGCGGCGCGGCCCTGGCCGATGATGCGCGGCAGGATCCCGCAAGCGCCCATGTCGGCTCCCGCAAGGCCTACGCGGGTGAAGAGGAAGGCGGTCTTGGTTTCCGGCGTCGCCAGCCGCATGTCCGACGCCATGGCGAGGATCGCGCCGGCTCCCATGCAGATGCCGTCGACGGCAGCCACGATCGGCTGCGGGCATTTCTTCATGGCCTTGACGAGATCGCCGGTCATGCGGGTAAAGGCGAGCAGGTCCGGCATCGCCATATGGGTCAGCGGCTCGATGATTTCGAAGACGTCGCCGCCGGAGGAGAAATTACCGCCGGCGCCGGTCAGGACGATCGAGCGGATGTCGGAGGCGTAAACGAGATCGCGAAAAAGATCGCGCAATTCCGCATAGCTTTCGAAGGTCAGCGGGTTCTTGCGCTCCGGACGATTGAGACGAACCGTTCCGACGCGGCCGTTTTCGCTCACTTCCCAGAGGAAATGTTTCGGCTGGTAATCGCGAAAACTGCGCTTCATGTCCTTCATCACGTCACTCATGTTCGTCTCCTCTCCTTTTCGCCGACCGTCCCTTTCCGGGCGGCAGGACCTCTCCCGGGTCAGTCGTTGGCGGAGGGCGGCAGGAAATCCACCTCGTGCGCGGCGGAAACCTTCACGATCTCCTCCACGTCGGTCATTTCATGCAGCTCTTCGAAAAGCTTCTGGAGTTTGCGGGCCGGTGAGACCCAGAAAAGCGCCCGGCACGGCTTGTCGGACTTGTTGAAGTATCCGTGAGGGATGCCGCGCGGCATGCGCACCAGATCTCCGGCCTTCGCCTTGACCCATTGGCCGTCGAGCTTCAGATCGAGTTCACCCTCCTGCACGAGGATGAATTCGTCCTGGGTCGGGTGGACGTGCACAGGCACGAACTGTCCCGGCAGGCTGTTGGTTTCAAAGGCGAAGGTGTCGTCGCAGACCGCCTTTGGGAAATAGACCTGGCCGAGGATATTCCAGCTCGTGCCGTTATATCCGCTACCATTCTCTGTTATGCCCTTTTCCAGTTCCATCCTGCTCTCCCGGTTTCGTTTCCTGGTTCATGCCGAGGCCGACTAGCCTGCCATGACTTCTCCCCCGGCAACCGCGATTGCCTGTCCGTTGATCGACGCGGCTCCGGGCGATGCCAGCCACAGAACCGTGTCTGCAACCTCCTCCGGCTTCACCAGCCGCCCCTGCGGATTGCTCCTGGTAAATTCCTGTCGCGCCTGCTCTTCCGTCCGTCCGGTCTTTGCGACGATCGTCTCGATCGAACGGGCGATCAGCGGTGTGTCGGTAAAGCCGGGGCAGACGGCGTTGACGGTGATGCCGGTCTTCGCAAGCTCCAGCGCCAGGGAACGGGTAAGGCCGATAACGCCATGTTTGGCGGCCACGTAGGCAGAGACGTAGGCATAACCTGTGAGCCCCGCGGTCGAGGCGATATTGATGATGCGGGCGCCTGCGCCAAAAGCCTTGATATCCGGCAGCACTGCCTGGGTCACGAGGAATACGCCGGTGAGATCGACCGACATCACCCGGTTCCACATCTCAAGCGAGGTCTTTTCGAACGGCGCACTCGGGCCTTCGCCGGCATTGTTGACGAGGATGTCGACAGGACCGAACGCGGCTCGCGCCGTCTTCAGGCCGTTGTCGATGGCGATCTCGTCGGTGACGTCGAAACCGTCGGCAACGCAGACCTTTTCCCTGCCAAGCGTTGCGGCAAGTGCCTCCAGAGGCTCGGCCCGCCGGCCGGCGAGGGTCACCCGCGCGCCGGCTTCCACCAGCGCCGTTGCGATCGCCGCGCCGATGCCCGAGCCCGCGCCGGTGACGAGGGCGTGACGGTTGGCAAGTCTGGCAGAGGGCGCTTCGCTCATGATGCGATCCTTATTTCGCGGCCGCGGGGCCGGCGGCCGGAGGGGCAACGGCGGCTGCCGCACGCGCGAGGTTGGTCTCGTATTGCGCCTTGCCGGAATAATACTGTTTTGGCCAGGGAATGTCCGTCAAGCCGATCTTGGCCGCCTCGTGAAGAACCCAGGCCGGATCCGCGAGATGCGGGCGGGCGACGGCGCAGAGATCGGCGCGGCCGGCGGCGATGATCGAGTTCGCATGATCGGCCTCCGAAATCGCGCCGACGGCGATGGTCGGGATGCCGATCTCGTTGCGGATCTTGTCGGAGAAGGGCGTCTGGAAGAGGCGGCCATAGACCGGCTTTTCTTCCTTCCATACCTGGCCGGACGAGCAGTCGATCAGGTCGGCTCCGGCCTCCTTGAACATCCGCGCGTAGATCGCCGCGTCTTCAGGCGTGTTTCCGCCTTCGAACCAGTCATGGCAGGAGAGGCGAACGGAAATCGGCTTGTTTTGCGGCCAGACCTCGCGGATCGCCTTGAAGACTTCCAGCGGATAACGCGCGCGGTTCTCGTGGCTGCCGCCGTATTCGTCGGTGCGGATGTTGGTGAGCGGCGAGAGGAAGCTCGACAGAAGATAGCCGTGGGCGCAGTGCAGTTCCAACCAGTCGGCGCCGGATTCGGCCGCGAACTTTGCGGAGCGCACATGGTCGGCGATGACACGATCCATGTCGGCGCGGTCCATAGCCTTCGGAACCTGGCTGGTCTTGAGGTAGGGGAGCGCCGAAGCCGAGATCAGCGGCCAGCCACCCTCTTCGACCGGCTGGTCGATACCTTCCCAGGCGACCTTGGTCGAACCCTTGCGGCCCGCATGGCCGAGCTGAATGCCGACCTTGGCGGCGGAGTTGTCATGCACGAAGGTGACGAAGCGCTTCCATTGCGACGCCTGTTCCGCGTTCCACAGGCCAAGGCAGCCGGGGGTGATGCGGGCGTCGGGCGAGACGCAGGTCATTTCCGCGAACACGAGGCCGGCGCCGCCGAGCGCGCGGGAGCCGAGGTGGACCAGATGGAAATCGTCCAGCAGCCCGTCCTTGGCGGAGTACATGGCCATCGGCGACATGACGATACGGTTCGGCAGATGGGTTTCGCGCAGCGAATAGGGCGTGAACATCGGCGGCAGGGTGCGGCCGTTGCCGGTCACCTTGATACCGTTTTTCCTGGCGAACCAGCGCTCGTAACCTTCCAGCCATTTGGGATCGCGCAGGCGGAGATTCTCGTGGCTGATACGCTGCGAGCGGGTCAGCATCGAATACATAAACTGTTCCGGCTCCAGCGTATCGGCATAACGCTGGCCGACCACTTCGAACCATTCCATGGCGTTGCGGGCGGCATTCTGGATGCGGGCGACGTCGACGCGGCGGATTTCCTCGTAGGTCTCGAGGACTTCCGGGATCTTGTCCTTGGAATGGCCGAGCTTGTTGAACTGGTTGCTAAGCTCGATCGCATCATCGATTGCCAGCTTGGTGCCGGAACCGATCGCAAAATGGGCGGTGTGGGCGGCATCACCCATCAGAACGACATGTGAGTTGCCGTTGAAATGGCTCCACTTGCCGCAGATCAGGCGGTTGAAGTTCAGCCAGGCGCTGCCGCGCAGATGCCGGGCATTGGTCATCAGTTCGGAGCCTTCGAGGACTTCCGAGAACAGGTCCTGGCAGAAATCGATCGATCCCTGCTGGTCCATCCGGCCGAGGCCGTGCTTTTCGTAGGCTTCTTCCGTCGTTTCGACGATGAAGGTCGAGGTCTTGTCGTCGAACTTGTAGATATGCGCCTGGAACCAGCCGTGATCCGTCTTGCGGAAATCGAAGGTGAAGGCGTCGAAGAGCTTGTTGGTGCCGAGCCAGATATAACGGTTCGGGCGCACGACGAGATCCGGTTCGAAGACCTCCGGATAACGGTTGCGGATCTTGGAGTTGAAGCCGTCCGAGGCAATGATCAGGTCCGCATCCGGATAATCGACATCGCCGTTGGAATCGGTTTCAAAAACAAGCTCGACGCCGAGCGCCTCGCAGCGGCGCTGCAGGATGTTCAAGAGCTTCTTGCGGCCGATGCCGACAAAGCCGTGGCCGGAGGTGCGCTGGCGCGTGCCCTTGAAGAGCAGCTCGATATCGTCCCAGTGGTTGAACGCATCCTCGATTTCGGCAGCACTTTCCGGGTCCCATGCCTTCATCGACACCATGGTGGCATCGGAGAAGACCACGCCCCAGCCGAACGTGTCGTAGGGCTTGTTGCGTTCGACGACGGAAATGGAGTGCTCGGGATGCAGCTTCTTCATCAGGAGCGCGAAATAGAGACCGGCCGGGCCGCCACCGATACAGACGATGCGCATATCCAAGTCCTCCTGACGTTCAGTCGCTGATTATTTTAAGTTTAAACTATATGGCGTTTGATCGACCCGTCAAGCGGATAATTCCCGTGATTGGGGTTTTACCGGGCCACCGGTTCAGGCGTCGGTTTCGGCGCCAAGGGCGTACCTCTCCAAGGTGGCGAGGATGATTTGTGGCAACGCCGGCGGTTTTCGTGCCCGATCGAGCAAATAATATGCATCAGCATATATATTGGTTCTTGTTATTCGCTGTCCTGCCATGCCGCCGTTCGATTGAAGTCCCGCCTACTGTCCTCGCGGCATTTGTGAATTGACAAATGGCTGATCTCGAAAATATGCTTTTGCAAATGATTATGGATTGAAGCCGACAAGGCGAAGGGGAACTGCCATGGCCGAGCGATCTTTTGCGCGCGAAGTCGAGGATCTCAAGCTTGGAGAAGGCGAGATTTTCCGGGGCGAAGGCATTCTCGCGATCACCAAGGCGCTGCTGCAATCGGGCGTTTCCTACGTCGGTGGTTACCAGGGCTCGCCGATCTCGCATCTGATGGACGTGCTCGCCGACGCCAAGGACATCATGGAGGATCTCGGCGTGCATTTCGAGACGTCGGCCTCGGAAGCGGCGGCGGCGGCGATGCTGTCGGCCTCGGTGATGTATCCGGTGCGTGGTGCAGTCACCTGGAAATCGACAGCCGGCACCAATGTCGCGTCGGACGCTCTCTCCAACCTTTCCTCCGGCGGCGTCAATGGTGGTGCGCTGATCATCCTCGGCGAGGACTTTGGCGAAGGCTCTTCGATCATGCAGGAACGCAGCCATGCGTTTGCGATGAAGTCGCAGATGTGGCTTCTCGACCCGCGTCCCAACCTGCCCGCGATGGTTCAGGCGGTCGAGGACGGCTTCCAGCTGTCGGAAGCGTCGAACACGCCTGTCATGCTCGAAGTGCGCATCCGCGCCTGTCACGTGCACGGCCAGTTCGTCGCCAAGGATAACCAGCGGCCAAAGTTCACGCTCCGCCAGGCGCTGGAAAACCCGGTCCGCGACGTCAACCGCATCGTCCTGCCGCCGGCGAATTTTGCGCAGGACAAGGACAAGATCGAGCGCCGCTGGCCGGCGGCCGTCAACTTCATCAAGGAAAAGAAGCTCAACGAGCATTTCGGCCCCGCGGAAGGCGAGATCGGCATCATCACGCTCGGCGGCCTTTACAACGGCGTCATGCGTGGTCTGCAGCAGCTTGGCCTGGCCGATGTCTACGGCAATTCGTCCGTGCCGATCTATGTGATGAATGTCGCCTATCCAATGATCGACGACGAAGTCGTGGATTTCTGTCTCGGCAAAAAGGCGGTGATCATGGTGGAGGAGGGCGCCCCCGAATATATCGAGCAGTCGCTCCACACGCTGATGCGCCGCCGCGACATCCAGACCCGCCTGCATGGCAAGGACATCCTGCCGCTCGGCGGCGAATATACCGCGCCGGTGATGATGAAGGGGCTGAAGACCTTCATCGAGAAGTATGACCGGCTGCTGCTCGGCAACCAGCCGCCTGTGCCGGATCCGAGCGATGTTCTCAACGATCCGAAGGTGAAGGCATTGGCCGAAGTCGTGCCTCAGCGCCCCGCCGGCTTCTGCACCGGCTGTCCCGAGCGGCCGATCTTCGCGGCCATGAAGCTGGTCGAAAAGGAGCTCGGCGAACACCACGTGTCGGCCGATATCGGCTGTCACCTGTTCTCGATCCTGCCGCCGTTCAACATCGGCGGTACGACGATGGGCTATGGCCTCGGCCCGGCTTCCGCGTCCGCCTTCAACGTCGAGGCGGACAAGCGCTCGATTGCGGTCATGGGCGACGGCGGTTTCTGGCACAACGGCTTGGCGACCTCGGTCGGTAATGCGGTGTTCAACAAGCAGGACGGCGTCATCCTCGTCGTCGACAATTTCTATTCGGCGGCGACCGGCGGGCAGGACATCCTGTCCTCACGGGCGATCAATCCGAACCGCAAGACCAACAATTCGATCGTCAATGCGGTGAAGGGTATCGGGGCCACCTGGGTGCGCCAGATCGACCGAACTTACGACGTTGCAAAGATGCGCGACACGCTGAAGGAAGCGCTGACGAGCAAGGAAAAAGGCCCGAAGATCATCGTCGCCTCTTCCGAATGCATGCTGAACAAGCAGCGCCGTGTAAAACCGCTCTTCAACCAGGCGGTCAAGGACGGCAAGCGCATGGTGAAAGAGCGTTTCGGGGTGGACGAGGATGTCTGCACCGGCGATCACGCCTGCATTCGGCTTTCGGGCTGCCCCTCGCTTTCGGTGAAGCACACCGACGATCCGCTGAAGGACGATCCGGTCGCGGCGATCGACAATAGCTGCGTCGGCTGCGGAAATTGCGGCGAGGTCTCCGAGGCCGCCGTTCTCTGTCCTTCGTTCTATCGCGCCGACATCATTCATAATCCGACCGGCTGGGACAAGTTCCTCTCGAAATTCCGCGCTTCGGTAATCGGCTGGCTGCAGGCCCGCCGTGCCGCTGGCCGCGTTGTTTTCGCGGAGGTTTGATCCATGAACGAGACCGTGAACCTGAAGACGCTCCATGCTTCCGACAAGCCGCTGACGCTGGCGATCATGGCCATGGGCGGCCAGGGCGGCGGCGTGCTGGCCGATTGGATCGTCGGCCTTGCCGAAGAACAGGGTTGGATGGCGCAATCGACCTCGGTGCCGGGCGTTGCCCAGCGCACCGGCGCGACGATCTATTATATCGAGATGCTGCCGGCGCGCGACGGCGTATCGCCGATCTTCTCGCTGATGCCGACGCCGGGCGATGTGGATGTCGTGCTGGCCGCCGAACTGATGGAAGCCGGTCGTTCCGTACTGCGCGGCCTCGTGACGCCGGACAGGACCACGCTGATTGCGTCCACGCATCGTTCCTTTGCGGTCGGCGAGAAGGAGAAGCCGGGTGATGGCATCGGCGATCCGATCGTGGTGGTTGGCGCGACCGATTTCGCCGCCAGGCGCACCATTGCCTTCGACATGGATAGCCTGGCACTCAAGAACGGCAGCGTGATCTCCGCCTCGATGTTCGGCGCGCTTGCAGCGGCTGACGTGCTGCCTTTCCCGAAGGAAGCCTTCGAGGCGACCATTCGCGGCGGCGGCAAGGGTGTCGAGCCCAGCCTTCGGGCTTTCAATGCCGCCTACGAGCGCACCAAGGCCAAGCCGCGGGACGAAGTCACCGCCTCGGCGCCGAAGCGTTTCGACGTCATGCCGGAAACCGCCGGCCATCCGGACCTCGATCGGCTGGTCCATCGCATGCGCGCCGAGTTCCCGGAAACCGCCTGGCCGTTGCTGTTTGCCGGGGTCAAGAAGCTCACGGACTTCCAGGATCCGGCCTATGCCGGCGAGTATCTCGATCGGGTCGGCAAACTTCATGTGCTCGACCGTAACAATGGCGGCGAGGATCGCGACTATGCCTTCACCGTCCAGTCGGCGAAATACGTCGCCATCGCCATGGCTTACGACGACGTGATCCGCGTCGCGGATCTCAAGACCCGCGGCACCCGGTTCGACCGCGTCGCCAAGGAAGTCGGCGTGAAGCAGGATCAGATCCTTTACATGACCGAATACATGCATCCGCGCATGGAAGAGGTTGTTGGGACCATGCCGAAGCGGCTTGGCCTGTGGGTTGAACACCGCTCCAAGGTTTTCGCCTGGCTCGACCGGCGCATCAACAAGGGCCGCCGGGTGCAGACCGGCACGCTGTTCTGGTTCCTGACGCTCTATACGCTGGCGGCGTTGCGCCGCACCCGTCGGGGCACGCTGCGGCACGCACGGGAAGCCGAGCATCGCGAAGCCTGGCTCAGTGCGGCGACTTCGCTTCTGTCGCGGAACTACGATCTCGCGGTCGAAGTGATCAACAATCGCCGCCTGGTGAAGGGCTATTCCGACACCCACGCGCGCGGGCTTTCGAAATTCGACCGGGTGATGTCGGCGCTCACGACCTTGGCGGACCGCGACGACGGTGCGGCCTGGATGAAACGCCTGCGCCAGGCGGCACTGCTCGATGAAAGCGGCATTGCGCTGGACGGCGCGCTGAAGACGGTCTCTACGCTTTAGGTTTTAAGCATAAAGACACATTATAGCCGCGATCCCGTTGCTTTTGCTGCGCATCTGACCGAAACCTAGATGCGCAGTTCTTCAGCCCCGGCAGCCCACATGGAATCCACGGATCGTCAGCCAAGTCGCTTTCGAGACATCCTTGAGACGTACCGTCCTTACCTCATCGCCCTGGCGGCGCTGGCGGTTTTCGCGTTCACGACATTTGCCATCTACAAACTCACCAACGAAGTCAGCTATGACGACGTTATCGAGGCGCTTGGCAATACGCGATGGTCTTCGGTCGGCCTTGCTGTTTTCTTCACGGCACTGAGTTTCGCGGCGCTGGTCGGATACGACATCAACGCGATCACCTATATCGGCCGGACGCTGCCTTTCGTGCCTGTCGCGATCACGGCTTTCAGCGCCTATGCGGTCGGCAACACGGCCGGTTTCGGAGCCCTCAGCGGCGGAGCGATCCGGTTCCGCGCCTATTCGCGCCTAGGGCTTTCGCCGGACGATATCGGTCGCGTCATCGCATTTGTGACGCTCGCCTTCGGTATAGGGCTTCTGGCGGTCACGGCGCTCGCATCGCTGGTCACGGCGCCGAGGATCGGAGCAATCCTCGACATCGACGGAACGTGGGTCCGCGCCGGCGCGATCGTGATCATCCTCGTGCTCATCGCTCTTATGATCCTCGGGCGTGGCGGACGGACGGTATCCATCGGACGATTGAGCATCCGCCTGCCGGACAGCCGTACATCCTCGCAGCAGTTCCTGATCACGGCGCTTGACGTCGCCGCCTCCGCCTCCGTCCTCTACGTGCTCCTGCCGCAGACGGAAATCGGCTGGCCGTCCTTCCTAGCGATCTATGCGACCGCCATCGGCCTAGGGGTCCTCAGCCATGTGCCTGCCGGTCTCGGCGTCTTCGAGACGGTGATCGTCGCGGCACTCGGCAACACGGTCAGCCTCGATGAAGTGCTCGGCAGCCTCGTCCTCTACCGCGTCATCTATCATGTCCTGCCGCTGCTCATCGCCACGCTGGTCGTGATCGGCGTCGAAATTCGCCAGCTTGCCCATCACCCCATTGCGTCGACGCTTCGAAAGCTTGAATTCCGCCTCGCGCCGCCGCTTCTGGCGACCTTCTCGATGATCGCCGGCGCCATGCTGATCTTCTCGAGCGTGACGCCAACGCCCGATTCCGACATCAATTTTCTTGGCAACTACCTGCCGTTGCCGGTGTTCGAAGGTGCGCATTTTCTTTCCAGCATCCTGGGTCTCCTGCTGTTCGTCGCGGCGCGCGGCATCGGCCAGCGGCTGGACGGGGCGTGGTGGACCGCCATGGTCTGCACCTCTCTGGCGCTGGTTTTCGCCTTCATGCGGGCGATCGCGCTTTTCGAGGCGACGTTCCTGATCATCCTGCTGATCAGTCTGGTCCTGAGTGCCAAGCAGTTCAAGCGCCGGGCGTCGCTGTTCGGCCAGGTGCTGACGCCGAGCTGGATCGCCGCGATGTTCATCGTCGTCGCCGCGGCGATCACCGTGCTGCTCTTCGTTTATCGCGAAGTGGAATATAGCCGTGAGCTCTGGTGGCAATTCGAATTCTCCGAGGAAGCGCCGCGCGGATTGCGCGCGGTCCTTGGCCTTGCGATTTTTGCGGCGACGATCTCCGTGTTCAGCCTGTTGCGGCCGGCGGCCCGACGCTCGGCCCTGTCCACCGCGGACGATCTCGAGCGGGCGATCCAGCTTGTCATGGCCCAGGACAATGCCGATGCCAACCTTGTCCGGATGGGCGACAAGCGGCTGATGTTTTCCGACAGCGGCAATGCCTTCATCATGTACGGCATCCAGGGCCGCTCCTGGATCGCGCTTTTCGATCCGGTCGGGCCGCAGGAGGAGACGGCGGATCTCGTCTGGCGTTTCGTGGAGGAAGCCCGGGCTCGAGGTGGCCGCGCCGTGCTCTACCAGATTTCGCCCGGCCTCCTTTCGCATTGCGTCGATGCAGGCCTCAGGGCCTTCAAGCTCGGTGAATTGGCGATCGTCGACCTGTCCAGCTTCGACCTCAAGGGCGGCCGGCTGGCCGGGCTTCGTCAGGCCGTCAACAAGGGGGCGCGCGAGGGGCTGGAGTTCTCGGTCATCGAGCAGCCGGATGTGATGGCACATATCGAAGAACTCCGGCGGGTTTCGGATGCCTGGCTCGAAGATCACAACACGCGCGAAAAGACATTTTCGCTCGGTGCTTTCCGGGATGACTATGTCAGTGCCCAGCCGGTCGCGATCCTCAAGAAGGAGGACCGCATCGTCGCCTTCGCGACGCTGTCGATCACCAACACGAAACACGAAGGCACCGTCGATCTGATGCGCTTCATGCCGGACGCGCCGAAAGGGTCCATGGATTTCCTGTTCGTGAAGATTATGGAATATCTCCGCGATGCCGGTTATGGACAATTCAATCTCGGCATGGCGCCGCTGTCCGGCATGTCCACACGCGAGGCGGCACTCGCTTGGGACAGGATCGGCAGCGTTGTTTTCGAGCACGGTGAACGGTTCTACAATTTCAAAGGGTTGAAAGCTTTCAAGTCGAAGTTCCATCCCGCCTGGGAGCCCCGTTATCTGGCTGTGGCAGGGGGCGTCAGCCCCGCCATCGTGATGATGGACGCAACGCTCCTGATCGGCGGCGGCTTGAGGGGAGTGGTCGGTAAATGATGTATATGCGTCTTCTTGTTATCGTGTTTGCAGCGCTGCTGTCCGGCGCCCCGATGGCGGCTGCGCAGGATCAGCAGGATTACCATACGGGCCTTATCCCGCAGCCGCGCATCCTCGTGCCAAACAATGGCAGCGAGCTCGAAGGCATCGTCTTCCTGATTTCAGGCGGGCAGGGCTGGGGGGCTCGGGAGGACACCGAGGCGCAGAAGCTGCTCGCTTCCGGTACCGCCGTGGTCGGCATCGATTTCCCCTCCTATATCAAGTCGCTGGCCGCCGATGACGGCGACTGCGTCTATATGGTTTCCGATATCGAGGACATCTCCCAGCAGGTGCAGCGGCGGATCGGCAACCCGCAATACCGCCACCCGATCGTCGCCGGTATCGGCGAGGGCGGCGCCTTGGCGCTTGCGATGATCTCCCAGAGCCCGAACGCGACGATCGACGAGGCGATTGCCGTGGATCCGCTGGCCGGCATCCCGCTCGCCAAGGAACTCTGCACGCCGGCTTCCAAACAGAAGGTCGGCGATCGCACGGTCTATGGCTTTGACGACGGCGCAGTACCGGCGGCGGTGACGATCGTTTCCACGCCTTCGGCCGACGCGGCCGGCAAGGCCCATGGACAGCGCCTGAAACAGGATCATCCAGAGGTCGAGCTGATCAATTCCAGTGAGGCGCCGGACGTGGCGTTGTCACAAGTGCTTGCAACCCGCATCGCCGCTGCCGGCCGGACCAACCAGCCGCTCGACCTTCCGCTGAACGTGCTCGACGCGAAGCCGGCCATGAACACGATGGCGGTGATCTTTTCCGGCGATGGCGGGTGGCGAGATCTCGACAGCGAAGTGGGAGGCTATCTGCAGTCCCAGGGGATTCCGACGATCGGACTGGATTCGCTGCGGTATTTCTGGTCCGAACGCACGCCGCAAGCGACCGCGGACGATCTGGCGAAGATCATCGAACATTATCGCCGTCAATGGGGCGTTCAGAACGTATTACTGGTCGGTTATTCGTTCGGCGCGGATGTGCTGCCCGCCACCTACAACCTCCTGCCTGCGGCAGACCGGGCGCGCGTCAAACAGATCACGCTGCTCGGCCTGTCGCATGAAGTGGACTACGAGATTTCCGTGACCGGCTGGCTCGGTGTCGCCGGCGCCGGCAAGGGCGGTGACCCAATGACCGACGTCGTCAAGATCGATCCGAAGATCATCCAGTGTGTCTACGGTACCGACGAGGACGACGATCCCTGCCCGACCTTGAAGGACAAGGGCGTCGAAGTCGTGCCGATCGAGGGCGGACATCATTTCGACGAGAACTACCAGGCGCTCGGCAAGCGCATCCGCGACAGCCTTCAGACACGGCTGACGAAATAGGCCGATCAGATCTCGTGCTTGCGGATGTTGAGGAGGATCTTGTGAAGCGTGCCGGTGAAGGCGCGGTATTCCTCCTCGTCGATGCCGTCGAACATCCGCAGCAATGAATCATACATGGTCGGCCAGAAGCGCCCAAAGGCTGCACGGCCTTCCTCGGTAATCGTCACATCGCGGATGCGCATGTCCTCGGCTCGGGGCGTGCGGCGGATGTAGCCCTGGTCTTCGAGGGAATCGAGCGTGCGGCTCATGGTCGACTGTTCGATGACCGCGAACACGGAAAGCTCGTTGATGGTGAGCGAAGCGGAGACGCTGAGGACCGCGAGCGTGCGCATCTTGGCGGTCGACAGGTCGTACTCGCGCAGCTCCTCCGCCATGTTGGAGTTCCAGCGGGAGATGATGCGGTTCATCAGGTAGGGTGCGAAATGGTTGAGGCCGATCTCCCCCATGGTCGGCCGACTTTCCGGATCGCCCTCCTGATGCCAGCGCAGCACCACGCCTGAAAACCGTTCTGCCATGAAATCCATGTCTCCTAGGCCACGTCGTTTCAACGCAACGACGATGCGAGCAGAAAGCCGGAGCCGCCGGCAAGCCCCGGTCCCGGATGGGTCGAGGCACCGATATGATATAGGCCCGGTACGTGGGTGCGGTGGTTAACAGACGACTTGAAGGGTCGCCAGAGGAAAAACTGGTCGAGCCCGCAGAAGCCGCCATAGGGATCGCCGCCGACGAGGTTCATGTTCAGCGATTCCAGATCGGCCGGCGAATAGGCGCGGCGGGCGAGCTTGATCTCGGCAAAATTCTCGATATGGCGGGAAAGCAGCGCCTCGATGCGATCTGCGTAAAGTTCGCGCAGTTCATCGGTCCAGCGGCCGTCGGCAGGTGTGGCGATCTCACCGGCCGCATCGCCCTTGATGAAGCGCGGTGCTTCGGGAAGCTGCAGCCAGAGTATCGACTTGCCGTCCGGCACGCGCGAAGGATCGAAGCTGGCAGGTTGGCCGACGCAGACGGTCGGCTCGGCCGGCAGCAGACCGCGTTCACATTCGTTGGTGGCGCGCGAGACGCCGTCGAGACCGGATGTCAGGTGCAGCAGCGCCACCTTGGCGAGATCCGGATCGCCTTTCCAGCGCGGCGGTGCGGAGAGGGCGTAGTGGATCTGCATATTGCCCTTGCCGTGGCGATAACGGGCAACGCCTTCCTGGATCTCGGTCGGGGCCGGTTGCGGCCAGTCCTTTAGCAGCCGGTCGTAGATCTGGTTCGGCGTCGTGGAGCAGGCGACGCCGGCCGCGGCGTCGATCGTCTCGCCGTTTGCGAGCCTCACCCCGGCGGCCCTGTGGCCTGGGCTGGCAAGGATGCGTTCGACGTCCGCACCGATGCGGATCGCGCCGCCCTGATCCGCGATCAGTCGTTCGAACGCCCGGACGAGATTGGCAGCGCCGCCCTTGACGATCGGGCAACCGGCAAGTTCGATCGCAAAACCGATGACCTTGACCATCTCGGCCGAATAGGCGCTTTCCGGCGCAAGGCCGCAATGCAGGACCCAGGGCGCCCAGAGGGCGTGGGTGGCTTCGGACCTGTAGGTGGTTTCGAGATAACCGCGCGCCGGCGTCAGCGCATCGCCGAACCAGGCGGCGAGTTGGCGCAGGCCCTTGCCCCATCCCTGTTTGGCGACCGTCTTCAGTGTTGCGCCGGACCAGAGCGCGCCGCCGAGCAAAGAAAACAGAAAGGCGGCATCCGCGCCAAGGGCGCTCATTTCCTTATCGAAAGTCTTGCCGTCGCCGGTCGCTAGCCCCTCCAAGGTGGCGATATTGCGCTGGCGATCCTTGGAGAAGATGACGGAGCAACCGTCCGGCCGCAGCACGCCGGTCGGCAGGTCGGCATGGGCAAATTCCAGGCCGCGGGCTTCCAGGTCCTTGCCAAGCGCCGCGTAGGCGGGAGACGTGAGGAACAGCACCATGGTGGTGGCCATCACGTCGTGGATGAAGTCCGGCGCGGTGATCTCTTCCGTGCGCAGGCAGCCGCCGATGCGGTCGCTGCGTTCCAGGACGAGAACCTTTTTACCCTTCTTGCCGAGCATGGCGGCGGCGACCAGTGCGTTGATGCCGCTGCCGACGATGATGTAGTCGAAATCCGCCATGCCATCCGTCTTCCCGCTGGATACAGAAAGGGCCGGAACCTTTCGGGGCCGGCCCTTCGATCGGATCAGGCGATCAGAGCCAGCGCCCGGACAGGCGAGCCGGTACCCTTGACGAGCTTCAGCGGTGCGGCGATCAGCACGGCGCCCTTCGGTGGCAGCTGGTCGAGGTTCGACAGCGATGCGAGACCGTATTTGCCGGCGCCGTGCATGAGGTTATGGGCGGGGAAGGGCGGGTTCATGCCGCCGGCCGAACCGGCATCGGTGCCGATGGTTTCCTGGCCCCAGCCGATAATGTCTTTCGAAATGAGATATTGGATGGCTTCGGCGGTCGGGCCGGGAGAATGAGGGCCGTTCTCGTCTGCATTCAGGAAGGTTTCGGTGGAGCCGTTGCGCTTGTACCAGTCGGAGCGCATCAGCACCCAGCTGCCGGCCTCGATCGCGCCATGCTCTGCTTCCCATTCCTTGATGCTGTCGACGGTCAGCAGATAGTCCGGGTTTTCGGCGGCTTCCTTGGAACGGTCGATGACATTGACCGGCGCCACGAAATTCTGCGGCGGAATGGTGTCTGTCGTATTGTTCGGCTTGTCCTTGCCGGTGATCCAATGACAGGGCGCATCGAAATGGGTGCCGGTGTGCTCACCGAGTTCCAGCCAGTTCCAGGCCCAGAACGGACCGTCCTCGTTGTATTCCGAGATCGTGTGGACGGCGACCTTGGGGGTGTTCTTGCCGAACTGCGGCGGCAGGTAGAGAACGGGAGTATCCGGCCCAAGCGGCGCCGTCAGGTCCACGACCTTGACCGAGCCGGAGAGAAGAGCGGAAGCGAGACTGGTGAGTGTGCTGGAAGACATGGTGCCGGGTTCCCCTTGAATGACCGGTTTCGTGAGCCGGGCAGCAGCCGGTTTTCCTCTTCGGGTGCCGCTAACCGATGACGGAGCCTATTGCAGAAAATATGAGGATGCAAGCAATCGGGCGGGGCTGCATCGCGCAAATTTAGGTGGTGGGGGTGCCAATGAAAAAGCCGGAAGTTTCACCGGAATTTGCCTGTTTCGGACTCGATCGAGGACGAGCGCGACCGGCAGCAACCTGCCGATACGTTGCCCGTCCGTGCTGCCGTCTTCCGAAAATATATGCATATGGATTAATAATGGGAACAGGATGACCTCCAGCAGGGGGCGATCCAGGTGACGAACCTTTGACATTTCAAATATCTGCTTCTAGAGGGTGGATCGGTTACAGAGGCAATATTTGGAATGGCAGAAGCGGAAGCGATCGATATCGATCTGGAGATCATCGTCCAAGGTGCCCACGGGCGGTCGAAACCCGAGCTGCGCCTGTGGCTGCGGATGCTGTCCACGACCAAGCTGATCAGCCAGGAAATCCGCCGTCGCCTGCGTGCCGAATTCGGCGCGACGCTACCGCAGTTCGACCTGATGGCGCAGCTCTATCGGGAAAAGGACGGGCTGCGGCTTGGCGAGCTTTCCAAGCGCACCATGGTCACCAACGGCAATGTCACCGGGCTCGTCGAAAGGCTGGAAGCGGACGGTTACGTCCAGCGGGTGACGCCGGACGGCGACCGGCGCGTGACGGTCGCAAAACTCACCGAGGCGGGTGTGATACTGTTTGCGGCAATGGCCGCGGCGCATGAAGGCTGGCTGCAGGACATGATGGCGGATATCGACCCGCATGCGATTGCTGCGCTCTGGTCGGAGATAGGCACGGTCAAGACCTCCGCCAACAACCACCTCGCCGCCGCCGCCTTCGAATAGGCTCGCTGCCTCCGGCGTCAGCGCTTCTTTTCCTTGTTGAACCTCTGTTCGAGAAGATTGACCAGCCGCACCATCGGCCAGAGGAAGGCGATGTAGATCAGCGCAGCTCCGATCAGCGGCGTCGGGTTGGCATAAAGCGCCTGTGCGTCCGTCGCTTCCTTGAGGAGTTCCGGCAGCGCGACGGTCGAGGCAAGCGAAGTATCCTTGAACATCGAGACGCAGTTGTTGGTCATCGGCGGAATGACGATTCGGATCGCCTGAGGCAGCACGACCTTGCGCAGAGTGATGTAGAAAGGCAGGCCAAGTGCATCGGCTGCCTCGAACTGGCCCTTCGGGATGCCCTCGATGCCGGAACGGAAGATCTCCGCGGAGTAGGCGGCCATGACGATCGAGAAGGCAAGGCCCGCGGACGTCCAGGAGGACAGGCGGATGCCGACGAACGGCAGCGCGTAGTAGATGAGGATCAGCACCACCAGCATCGGCGCCGCACGGAAGATGTCGATGTAGAATACCGTCAGATAACGCACCGGCTTCGGCCCGTAGAGGCGCAGAAGCGCTATCACCAGGCCGATCGGAATGCCGATGCCGATGCCCGCCACGCCGAGCAGGAAGGTGTTGATCAGCCCGCGCAGCAACGCCGGAAACGCGTCGCCGAGAACCCCGAGGTTGAAGAATGTATCGAGGAGGGTCATGTCCTGGTGCCTCTATGCTCACGAAAAAGCCGGCCGTCGCCGGCCGGCATGATTAGGCGTGTTATCGGTAGCCGGCTCAGGGCTTCGGCAGCGGCTGTTCGATTGCGGATGCGGAACCGGCGGCCGGATCCGAGCCGAACCACTTCTTGTGGATCGCGGCCAGCGTACCGTCCTTCTTCATCGCGGTGATCGCATCGTTCGCCTTGGCAAGCAGCGGATGGTCCTTGGTCATCATCAGGCCGTATTGTTCGCCGGTCTTGATGCGCACCTTGACGGCAAGGTCCTTCATCTTGAGGAAGGCGTATTCCATGCCCGGAACGTCGCTGACGGCGACATCTGCGCGGCCGGCGGAGAGATCCATCAGCAGGTCCTGCTGGGCATTGTAGCTCTTGATGTCGGTGATGCCGTATTTTTCCTTGTTGTCCTTGGCCCACTTGTCGCCGGTGGAGCCCGCCAGCACGCCGACAACCTTGCCCTTCAGGTCCTCGATCTTGGAAACCGTTGCTTCCTTGCGGGTGGCGATGCCCATGTCGGCGTCATAATAGGCCTGCGTGAAGGACTGGCTGCCGAGACGTTCCTTGGTGATGGTGATCGACGAGATCGCCACGTCGATACGCTTCGAGGAGGTGGCGGCGAACAGAGCCTGGAAACCGAGGTCGGAAATCTCGACCGTCATGCCGAGGCGTTTTGCCACTTCATTGACGATGTCGACCTCGAAACCTTCGAACGTGCCCGTGGCCGTCTTGTATTCGAAGGGCGGGTTGCTCGGATAAGAGCCGACAGCGAGTGCGGCGGCGGAGGCGAAGCCGGCGCCTGCGGCGGACAGCGCGGCGGCACCCGCGAGGCTAAAAAAGGCGCGGCGGAAAAAGGTCATGGTCATGATTGCGTTCCCTCTGTTTTCGTAACCGGCGGGCGTTTTTCCTCTGCCGGATCGGATGCGATTCTTCTTGGTCGTTGGCAAATGGAATGGCCCGGCACAAGCTCTCTTCCAAGAGCACTCCAGCGCCATCTCATACCCTCTTTCCACGCGCGATTGGAGCGGATCGTGATGGAAAATCCGGCAAGTTTCAAGCGGAAAGATTGAAGCTTAAATCAAGTCCGGGCGGCCTATTTGAGTGCATAAATTACGGCACGCAAATAGTTTAGGTTTAAACTTGTTTTTTCTTTCTGCCGGTTCGATAGTCGGCAGGACCGGGGAACAGAGGCCGCCGGCAATCGTTGCGGCCCCATAGAGAAGCAGGAAACCAAGCCATGCGTTTTGCCTATTTCGCCTTTTTCGAGAATGTCGATGGAAGCCAGCTCGAAGTGAGCAAGGCGGATGTCGAGACGGTTGCCGAGATCGTCAAGCTGACACCTGGCCTCACCGCTGCCAATCTCTACACGCCCGAAGTCACCAAGGATATGTACAACAAGGATGAGCAGTCGCCGATCTTCGGCATGCAGCTCTACTTCAACGACCTGACCGACCTGGAAGACGCGATGGCGCCGGCTGGGCACCTGCACCAGCTCGCTGCTTCCGGCGTGCTTTCGAGCATCCGTGGCGCGAAGGGCACGCAGCAGGCCATGTATGCGCGGCATTTCCCGGTCGACGACGCCAGGCTCGATATGGAAAAGAACGGCAATCCCTGTTCCTACGTGGTGCACTATACCGGTCCGGCGGAGGACCTGAACGTCTGGATGCATCACTATGTCAGCCATCATCCGCCGGTGATGCGCACCTTCCCGGGGATCCGCAAGATCGAGGTCCTGTCGCGGATCGACTGGTGCGGTTTCCTTCCCTGGGAGCGGGTCAATCACATGCAGCGCAACCGGGTGATGTTCGACAGCCCGGCGGCACTGCAGGCCGCGCTGCAATCGCCGGCACGCATCGCCATGCGCGAGGACTTCAAGACCTTCCCGCCCTTCGAAGGCGGCAATTCCCACTTCCCGATGGAGACGCAGATCATCGTCCCTTGAAGGGCGATGAGGCTGCTCAGAGCTTGATATGGTCGCGGTCGAGATCCGCGACCGAGCGGCAGCCGAGAAGCGCCAGGGTGCGGCGGATTTCCTCTTCGAGGATGGTGATGGCGCGGGTGGCACCCGCCTCACCTCCGGCGGCGAGGCCATAGAGTGTCGCACGGCCGGTCATGACCGCATCGGCGCCGAGCGCCAGGGCCTTGACGATATCGGTACCGCGGCGAAAGCCGCTGTCGGCGAGGATGGTGATCCTGCCTTTCAGCTTGCTGGCGATCTTTGGCAGGACGGTGATCGGCGAGGGGGCGCCGTCGAGCTGGCGGCCACCGTGATTGCTGATGACGATGCCGTCGGCACCCGCATCGACGGCCAGTTCCGCATCGCGCAATGTCATGACGCCCTTGATGATCAGCGGGCGCTTCCAGATTTTCCGCAGGCGGCGGATGTGGCTCCAGTGAAGGTCCGGCTCCACCTGCTCGCGCGACCAGATGGCCGTGCGGGCGAAGGTCTGCTGGTCCGCGGGGAGGAAATCGAGAAGGTTGCCGAAAGGCGGAATGCCGCGCGCCATGACCGACAATGCCCAACGCGGGTGGCAGAGAATATCCAGCTTGTGGCGGAAGGTCGGGTCCATGCCGGAGCGATAATTGCGGCGGTCCCATTCGCGGTTGCCGAAGGTGGCTGCGTCGGTCGTCACCATCAGCGCCTGGCAGCCGGCCCTTTCCGCGCGGCCGACCAGCTCATCCATGAAGGTCTGGGAGCGGAAGACGTAAAGCTGCATCCAGTGGGAGAGGTTGGGGATGTTGGAAAGTTCCTCGATCCGCATGTTGGAGACGGTGCTCTGGGTGAAGGTCACACCGGCCTTGGCGGCGGCTTCCGCGAGCAGCCGATCTCCCTGATGCTGGAACAGACCGTTGAAGCCGGTCGGTGCGATGATGAAGGGCAGCCGCATTTTTCGGCCGAAGATCGTCGTCGAAAGATCGGGTGTGCCGACGCCGGTCAGCGTCGAGGGGCGAAACTCGATTTCCGAGAAGACTTCGCGGTTGCGCCGAAGCGTCCATTCGTCTTCGGCGCCACCCTCGAGATATTCCGCGACGAAGGCCGGCAGGCGGCGGCGCGTCATGGCCTGCAGGTCGACGATGGTGACGGCGCGGCTGACATCCCGGCCGCTGTAATATCTGCGTCCGGCGATTGCCATCACTCGACCTGATAGCCGGCTTCCGCCAATACCGGCGACCATTCGGCGTTGACGTCATCCGGCGGCACGGCGGCGAGCAGGCTGCGGGTATAGGCGTGCTGCGGATCGGCAAATACCGTTTCCGTTCGGCCGCTTTCCACCACTTCACCGCGATACATGACCATCACCCGGTCGCAGAGATAACGAACGACGGAAAGGTCGTGGCTGATGAACAGCATCGAGAAGCCATGTTCGTCGCGAAGCTTCAGCAGAAGGTCGAGAAGCTGGGCCTGCACCGAAACGTCGAGGCCGGAGACGATCTCGTCGGCGACCAGGATGCGCGGCAGGGTGCAAAGCGCGCGGGCAATGTTGACGCGCTGTTTCTGTCCGCCCGAGAGCTGCGAGGGAAAGCGCATCGCCGCATCCGGCGGCAGGCCGATTTCCTTCAAGAGTTCGGCGGCGCGGTCCATACGTTCGCGGGTGCTGTTGTGCAGCCCGCTCGCCTCGTTCGCCTGGGTGACGATGCTGCCGATCCGCCGGCGCGGGTTGAGCGCCGATTGCGGGTCCTGGAAGACCATCTGGATGTATTCGCGGCGATAGGCCCGGTCGGCATTGCCGTTGGCGGTGATGTCGCGGCCGGCAAGCGTGATCCTGCCATCTGTCGGCGTATCGAGGCCGACGACGAGGCGGGCGAGCGAACTCTTGCCGCTGCCGCTTTCCCCGACGATGCCGACGAACTCACCCTCGCCGAGTGAAAAATCGACACTGTTGACGGCCTTGAAGCTGCTGCGCTTGGCGAACGGGCTCCAGGCGGTCGTGTAGGCCTTGGTCAGCTTCTCGCCATTGAGATGGATCCTGGCCGATGCGATCTCGCGGCCAGGCGCCAGCGGCGGCGGCACGATGTCCGGCGTCTTTTCCGTGCGAATGCAGGCGGCAATATGGTTCGGGCCGATATCGGCAAGCGGCGGCTCGGTCTGGGTGCAGGCCTCGATCGCGTTCGGACAGCGCGAGGCGAAACGGCAGCCCTTCAACTCCTTCAGCACCCGCAGGCCGGGCATTCGTTCGGGCAGGATGAAGAGGCCGCGGCGCGGGCCCGTGATGGTCGGATTGGCCAGCTGCAGGCAACGCGTATAGGGATGCGCCGGGGACGAGAAAAGCTGCTTGGCAGGGCCCCGCTCGGCCGGGCGGCCGGCATAGAGCACCATGATCTCGTCGCTGATCTGCGAAGCGAGGCGCAGGTCATGGGTGATGAAGATCACCGCAGTGCCGTCGCGTTTCTGCATTTCGGCGATCAGCTTGACGATGCGGGCCTGGATCGTCACGTCGAGCGCGGTGGTCGGTTCGTCGGCAATCAACAGTCGCGGGCGGCTGGCAAAGGCCATGGCGATCAGGATGCGCTGGCACATGCCGCCGGAAAGCTGGTGCGGGTATTTTTCGAGCAGCGCCGCGCCATGCGGCAGATGTACGGATTCGAATTCCTTGAGAGCCCGCTCGCGCCAGTTTTCGCCGGCGGCAAGGCCGATCCGCAGAAGATGTTCCTTGATCTGCTGGCCGACCGTCAGCACCGGGTTGAGGCCGGAAAGCGGTTCCTGCGGGATGAAGGCGATGTCGCGGCCGAGAAGGTTGCGGCGTCGTTCCGGCAGCATGCTCACCAGGTCTTCGCCGTCGAAGGCGAGCGTGCCTTTGGTGACCGCAAAACCCTTCGGCAGATATTGCGAGATGGTGCGGCCGATCATCGATTTGCCGGCCCCGGATTCGCCGACCAGGCCGAGGATCTTGCCGGGCTCCAGGGAGAAGTTGAGGTCGGTCAGGACGGGGAAGCTCTCCTTGGCTCCTACCGATTCAACGCAGAGATTCCTTGCTGAAAGAATGGGATTTTGGGCGGTAAGAATGGCCATGTCAGGTGCGCTCCGTCTGGGTCAGGCGCGTGTCGAGGGTGCGGCGCAGGCCGTCGCCCAGGATATTGAAACCGAAGACCGCGAAGAAGATCGCGAAGATCGGCGCGATCAGGTTGAACGGCGCTTCGTAGATGTTCTGGCGCGCATCGGCGATCATCTGGCCCCATGCGGCCGTTTCCGAGCCGACGCTCATGCCGACGAAGGAGAGGATCGCCTCGACGATGATGGCGACGCCCATTTCGAGGCTCATCAGCGTGATCAGCAGCGGCAGGGTTCCAGGCAGGATTTCGCGGGTGATGGTGCGCCAGTGGGAAAAGCCGATGAGTTGCGCGGCAGAGACGTAGTCTCGTCGGCGCAGGACGATGACTTCGCTTCGCAGTACGCGACAGAAACGGGTCCAGTCGACAAGGATGATGGCGAGTACGACGTTGCGCAGTCCGGTGCCGAGGCCAACCATCAGGATCAGGGACAGAATGACCGGCGGGAAGGAGAGCCAGATTTCGACGATACGGCCGATCACCCAATCGACCCAGCCGCCGAAATAACCGGCGACATGGGCGAAAAAGGCGCCGATGATCATCGCGCCGATTGAGGCTGTAAACGCCACTGTGAGCGCCACGCGGGCGCCAAAAATCAGGCGGGACAGGACGCAGCGGCCGAGGCTGTCGGTGCCGAGCGGAAACATCGCATCGCCGCCGTCGGCCCAGACGGGCGGGGTCAGGATCGACAGCAGGTTCTGTTCGTTCGGATCGTTGGGCGCCAGATAGGGTGCGAAGATTGCGCAGACGGCCAGAATGAAGATGATCACAAGGCCTGTCTGGACGCGGCCGGATTTCAGCCAGAGTGGAAGCGGTCGCCCCTTCGTATATTGCAGCATGTCAGCGCACCCTCAGTTTGGGGTTGAGGATCAGATAGAGGCTGTCGACCACGATGCTGATCACCAGAACGGCGACACAATAGGTAAGCCCCGCGCCCTGGATGATCGGCAGGTCCGCGTTGCGGATCGCATCGACCATCAGGTTGCCCATGCCCGGATAGGAATAGATGATTTCGACCAGCAGCGTGCCGCCGAACAGGAAGCCGAACTGCACGCCCATCAGGCTGAGCGTCGGCAGGATGGCGTTCTTCAGGCCGTGGCAGATCAGGATGCGCTTTTCGGAAAGCCCGCGCAGGCGCGCCTGCTGGATGTAGTCGTCCTGGTAGGCATCGAGCAGGCTCGAGCGCAGCACGCGCATAAGAGAGGGGGACAAGGCGATGCCGAGTGCGAGGCACGGCAGGATCATGTGCTGGAGCGCATTGGAGAATGTCGGGATATTGCCGGTGATCAGGCTGTCGAGCAGCAGGAAACCGGTGACGAGTGGGCGCTCGAAACCGGGGCTCAGCCGCCCGGTGAAGGGCAGGACCTCGAAAAAGACGCCGAATATGAGGAGCAGGAACAGGCTCCAGAGAAATTCGGGAAGCGAGAGCAGCAGGATGGAGACGAAATCCATCACCGCTTCGGCGCGGGTGCCGCGGACATAAAAGAGGAAGAGACCGCCCGCGAGGCCGAAGACGGTGGCAACCATCATGGCGATGACGGCAAGCTCGATGGTGGCGGGCAAGGTTGAGCCGATCAGGCTCGTCACATCCTGACGGAAATGGATGGAGCGGCCGATATCGCCATGGAAGAGCTTGTTCAGCCAGATGCCATACTGCTGATAGAGCGGAAGGTTGAGCCCCATTTCCGTGCGCATCGCCTCGACTTCCTGGACCGTCGCATTGGGCGGCAGCGACATTGCAGCGGGATCGACCGGCAGGATGCGCAGGATGCAGAAGAGAAGCGCAGAAACAAGCAGCAGGATCGGTATCGCGGTGAGGACACGCTTTACCAAGAGCTTGGCAATGGTCGCAATCATGCGCATGCCCCGTATGACGATGTGAAGGAATGGGTCCGGACGTGCCCGGACCCCTGGATGGTGACGTCAGCCGGTATCAGGACCAGGACATGGTGCTGCCCAGGACCCAGGCATTGCCGTATTTGACGTAGTTGAGGCTCTTCTTTTTGACCAGCGTCTGAACGCTCTGCAGGATCGGAATATTGGCGCCCGTTTCGACAGCCTCCTGCGCGACGGCCTTATATCCGGCGATGCGCTTCTCATAGACCGGCTCGACGAAGAGCTTGAGGATCTTCTCACCGATCTCCGGACCCTTCCAGGCGCCGAACGGCATTTTCGGGTTCATCAGATAACCGGAGAAGATTTCCGGGTCGCCGGTGGCGTTGTCGAAGCTGTAGAGGGTCGCTTCCGGCAGCTTGCCGCCGCGGTTGAGCTCGAAATATTTCGAATATTCGATCTGTTCGAGTTCGACCTTGAGGCCGACCTTTTGCCACATCTGCACCAGGGCACGGGCGATATCGAAGTCGCTCGGGAACTGGCCGTTGGTCGCGGCGAGTTTGAAGGTTGCGGGCTTGTCCGCGGTGTAACCCGCGTCGGCCAAAAGCTTCTTCGACAGTTCCGGGTCGTAGGGGAACTTATAGTCGGGCAGGTAGCCCGGCGTGCCGGGGGTTGCCGGAATCGAGAGCGGCACTGCGGCACCGCCATAAAACGCCTTGGAAAGCGCTGCCTTGTCGATCGCATGGTGGGCGGCAAGACGGACGGCCTTGTCCGTAAAGCCCAGGTCGTTGCGCATCTGCAGAAGGATCAGGCGGGTGAACGGGTTGATCTCGGCGGTCAGGCCCTCGGTCTTGCCGAGACGTTCGGCTTCACGGACCGGAATGTTGACGGTCAGGTCCACCTGGCCGGACTGGATGGCAGCGGTGCGCGCCGACGGGTCCTTGATGATGTCGATGGTGACGCGCTTGATCTTCGGTTTGGTGCCGAAATAGTCGTCGTTGCGCTCCAGCACGATGCGGGAGTTCATCTGATAGTCGACGAGCTTATAGGGGCCGGTGCCGACCGGCTTCTTGGCGAATTCTTCCGGGCCGACGGATTCGATATATTTCTTCGGCACCAGATAGCTGCCGAGGAAGGCAAGCCACTGCGGCGCGGTCGGAGTCGGGGCGGAGAACTTCATGACGCCTGAAGTCGGCGAGAGGATTTCGATGTCGGTAAGCGTGCGCCAGGAATTGGCGATGTCGAGCTTCAGGCCGGATTTGATGCGATCGACGAAGGTATATTTGAAGTCCTCCATCGTCATCGGATCGCCGTTATGGAACTTCACGTCGCTGCGGATCTCGAACGGCATCGAAAGGCCATCCGGCTTCAGCTCCCACTTGGTGATGAGATTGCCGATCAGCTTCAGGTCCGGCGACTGGTCGAGCGGCTGGTCGAAGACCATCTTGAAGAGCGGCTGCGCATCCGGAACGAAGCGCAGGTTCGGGTCCCAGGACGGCACGTCGGACGGCCAGCCGATGGTGACGCTGTCGGTGCCCTGGGCGAAGGCGAAGTTGGCCTGCGAGAGCACGGAGCCGCTGACCGCGGCAAGGCCGAGCATCTGCAGGAGATTTCTGCGGTCGATTTCAAAAGTCATGACGATCCCTCTGGTTTGCCCGTCGATCGTGACCGACGGACCTGCGGCGGTTGGTGAAACGCAAGCCTGCAATCCTGCCAGGGGCTTCTCTTGATTTTCGATGCCGCTTTTTGCGGTCGTCCCCTTAACAATTGAGAGGATCGTAGAACGAGGTATAAATTACTTCAAGCCTAAAATTTCCGATCGTCAGAAATTGAGAAACCTGTCGACTTCTGCGTGTGGAAGGCCGGAAATGCAGGGGTTTTCTCAGCCTGCAGGTTGAGAACGCGACGAGCGCCGATTGCCAAAGCGGCAGCCGAAGGCCGAGCACACAAAAATCCGTTGACGTCCTTTCCAATTATTTTATGCTTAAAATGTCTTTTAGAGAAATGACGCCCAGCGCAGCTGAAAGAGGGACGCTCATGATCGATCCGCATTGTCATTCCAGCAGCATTATGGTGGAGCGCCCAGCGGCGGTCGCCTTCGAGCTGATGTCGGACGGGCTGAAACAGGGCCAGTGGGCGTGGGGCAGCCTCAACCGCACGGAGGTCGAGCCGGGTCTCTTCGCCGGCACCTCGACCTTCACGGGAAAACAGACATTCGTGCGGCTCCATGTCGACCGGCCCCGCTTCCAGGTGGACTACGAAGTCGGCGCGGCCAAGGACGCCATGCAGTTCCGCAACATGTCCCGGGTCATCCCGGGCGAACTGCTTCGCATGGCGCCGGATAAGTGCGTGGTGACGCTGCTGACCTGGCGGCTGGAGACGCAGACGGATGCGGAGTGGATCCAGTTCGGCACGATCCACGAGGCAGAAATGTTCCTGATCAAGGGCATCCTGGAACGGGCATAAGGACAGGACGATGCATTCTCCCTATCTCCTATTCGAAAACCAGGCGCTGAAAAGCCCCGATGCGCCGATGCTGATTGCGCCGGCCAGCGCCAAACTGCCTTATGCGCCGGAAGGCTTTCGCTATAGCTATGGCGAGGTTTTCGCTCGCGTCGGTCTTCTGAAGCAGAAGTTCGTGGCGGCAGGATACGGGATCGGAGCCCGCGTAGCGCTCCTCCTCGAAAACCGCCCGGAGTTCTTCGACTACTGGCTGGCGCTGAACGCGATCGGCGTCTCGATCGTGCCGATCAATCCCGATCTGCGCCGCGACGAGTTGCTGTTCCAGCTCGACATGGCCGAAGCCCCATTGATGGTGGTTATCCGCGAGCGGCTGGATGATCTGCGGGCCATCTCGCCCGGCAAGGTGACGGTGATCGCTGCAGGCGACAACATTCCGCCTTCGCCCGAAACCCGCGAGGCACGACCCGGCGGTCCGGATGCCGAATGCGCGCTGCTGTTCACCTCCGGCAGCACCGGCAAGCCGAAGGGCTGTATTCTTTCGAACATCTATTTCATCGGCATCGCCGAATGGTACACGACGCAGGGCGGCATCGCCGAAATGGGCGAGGGAGCCGAAGTAGCGCTGACGCCGCTGCCGATGTTCCACATGAATGCGCTCGGCTGCACGGCGGTCGGCATGATCATGAAGGGTGGTGCGATCGTGCCGCTCGACCGGTTCCATTCGAGCAGCTGGTGGGCATCGATCGCCGATTCCGGCGCGACGATCATTCACTGTCTCGGCGTCATCCCCGCGATCCTGCTGCAGCTCTCGGCTGTCGAAGCGGAACGGGCACACAGGGTAAAATTCGCGCTGGGACCGGGCGTCGATGCGCGCCACAAGATCGAGTTCGAGGCGCGTTACGGCATCCCGATCGTTGAAGCCTGGGCGATGACCGAGACCGGCGGCAGAGCCGTGACCACCACAGCGGCGGATGACTATACGCCAGGCCTGCGCTGCATCGGCCGGCCGCGTGCCGGCATGGATTTTCGGATCGTCGATGATGCGGGGAATGACGCGGAGCTCGGCAAGCCGGGCGAATTGCTGGTTCGCGCCAAGGGGCCGAATCCGCGAGACGGCTTCTTCAGCGGCTACCTTAACGACGAAAAGGCGACCGAGGAGGCGTGGGAAGGCGGCTGGTTCCACACCGGCGACGTCGTTTATGCCGACGAGAAGGGGCTCCTCTATTTCTTCGACCGCAAGAAGAGCATCGTGCGGCGCAGCGGAGAGAACATCGCCGTGCTGGAGGTGGAAGCAGCCCTTGCCAAGGATCCGGCGGTCAAGGCATCTGCGGTAACGCCAGTGCCGGACGATCTGCGCGGCGAGGAGGTTTTCGCCTTCATCGTCGAAAGCGAGACCGCCGGAGTGGGCGAACCGGCCGAAAAGGCGAAGCGGATCATCGAGGCGGCCGGCGCCCATATCGCCTACCACAAACTTCCTGGCTACGTGGTCTTTATCGACAGACTGCCGGTGAGTTCGACCCAGAAATTGCTGCGCGGCGAGATCAAGACGATGGCGGCGAAGGCGGTCGAGGATGGTTCGGCGATCGATCTCAGGAAGCTGAAGACATCGATCCGCAAGTCGGGCTGAATTCTCTTACGGTTCTCTGTTGCTTCTGTTATACAATAAATCACAGCTTAAATCATGATATGGAGACATGTATGACCCCGGAAAAGATCCTTTACGAGACGTCCGTTACCGCGCACGGCGGCCGGGAAGGGAAAGCGCAGAGCACGGACGGCAGCTTTGCCGTCAATCTGTCGGTGCCGAAAGGGCTCGGCGGTCCGGGTGGCGAGGGAACCAATCCGGAGCAGCTTTTCGCGGCCGGTTATGCGGCCTGTTTTCTCGGCGCGGTGAAGCTGGTGGCGCGCACCAGCAAGATCGCGTTGCCGGATGATGTTTCGATCACCGCCAAGGTCGGCATCGGCCCGGTGCCGGTCGGCTACGCACTGGCGGTCGAACTCGTGGCGTCCTTGCCCGGCATAGAGCGAGCAGTCGCAGAAGAGATCGTTGCCGGTGCGCATGAGCGCTGCCCCTATTCCAACGCGACGCGGGGCAATGTCGATGTCAAGCTGACGGTGGCCTGATGGTTTCTCCCCGCGCGCGGCAATCCTATGATGGCGTCGTTCTGGCGGTTCCGGTGACGGTTCCCTACAAGCGCTATTCCATAGAGACCGCGCATTGGTGGATGGGCAAGGCACTGAGGGCTCTGGCGGAAGGCGCTGGCATCAGCCATCGGGATTTCGATGGTTTTTCGGTCGCTAGCTTCACGATGGGGCCGGATGTCGCGGTTGGCCTGACCCAGCACTTCGGGTTGTCGCCGCGCCATATCGACCACGTGCCGATGGGTGGGGCTGCGGGTATCGTCTCGCTCCGTCGGGCGGCGCGGGCGGTGCAGGCGGGTGACGCCGATATCGTCGCCTGCGTCGCGGCCGACACCAATCAAGTCGATACCTTCCGCAAGACGCTCGCCAACTTCTCCCGCTTCGCACAGGATGCTTCCTATCCCTATGGCGCGGGTGGCCCCAATGCGAGTTTCGCGTTGATCGCGCGCCACTACATGGACCGCTACGGCGCGACGCGTGAGGATTTCGGCAAGCTCTGCGTCGCCCAGCGCGACAACGCGTTGCGCAATCCCAATGCGCTGATGAAGAAGCCATTGACACTGGAGCAATATATGTCGGCGCGGGCGATCGCCGAACCGTTCCATCTGTTCGATTGCGTCATGCCCTGCGCCGGCGCGGAGGCCTTTCTGGTGATGCGGGAGGAGACGGCCATTTCGCTGGGGCTTCCCTTCGTCCGGCTGCTGTCGGCCATCGAGCGGCACAATGCGTTTGCCGAGGATCCGGTGCAGGTGCGCGGCGGCTGGGTGGTCGATCGCGACGAGCTATATGGAATGGCCGGTTCGGCGCCAGGCGATGTGGATTTTGTCCAGACGTATGACGATTATGCGGTGATCTCGATGATGCAGTTCGAGGATCTGGGTTTCTGCGCCAAGGGCGAGGGGCCTGATTTCGTGCGCCAGCACACGTTCACGGTGGACGGGTCCTTTCCGCACAACACGTCCGGCGGCCAGCTTTCGGCCGGCCAGGCGGGGGCGGCCGGCGGGCATCTCGGGATTACCGAAGCGATGCGCCAGCTTCTGGGGACGGCGGAGGGCAGGCAGGTCGAGGATGCGAAGCTCGGGCTGGTTTCGGGTTTCGGCATGATCAACTACGACCGCGGGCTCGCTTCCGCGGCCGCCATTCTGGCGAGGGCATCATGACCGGACCCTTTCTCAAGCCGAAGCGAAAGAATCCGCTCGCCCGCACCACGCAGCCGCTGCTGCCGCCTCAAGCGCGCAGCCGCAAGGCGCATGGGTTGACGCTCGCTGCCGCGACAGGCCGCTTCTTGCTGCAATGCTGCGGCGAATGCGGGCGCTACACCTATCCCGCACGCGAGGCCTGCCCGAACTGCCTTTCGTCCGACCTGACGTTCAGGGACGCGCCGACCGGCGGTTCGCTGCTGTCGGAAACGCGGATCGAGGTCACCAGCGACCCCTATTTCCGCGAGCATATGCCCTGGCGCACGGGGCTGGTTCAGCTCGATTGCGGGCCGGTCGCCGTTGTGCATCTGCACGGCGATTGCGGCGGGCCGGGTAGTCGGCTCAAACTGTCCCTGCAGCTGGACCGGGCCGGACAGGCCGTGTTCTTCGCCAAGCCCGTTTCGGAGGTGCCGCACATGGAAGACGATCCTCAATGGCGGGAAATGACTGCCGATCCGAAGCATCGGCGGGTTTTGATCACCGACGGACGCTGCCCGGTTGCATTGCCGCTGGCGCAGGCTCTTCGGAAAGGGGGAGCGGCGAAGATTTTCGTAGGCCTCGCCGATCGCTGGAAGCCTTTTGACCAGCAGGCGTCGCTGGAGGCGATCGAGGGCATCGAACTTGTCGATCTGGACCTGACCAGCGAGCGTTCCGTGCAGGAGCTGGCGATGGATATCGGCGCCAAGGTCGAGATCCTGGTCAACACGGCCGATCATGTCCGGCCCGCGCATCTTTTCGACGCGGGAGCGGCCAATGCGGCGTGTGAGGCGATGGATCATACCGTGATGGGACTGATGCGCCTTGCCCAGGCTTTTGGGCCGGTGATGCGTTCGCGCGGCGCCGATGGTGCGGCTGGAGCCGTTGCCTGGGTCAACGTGCTCTCCGTCCATGGGCTCAGCAATGTGCCGCAGTTCGGCGTCCATTCCGCCGCGCATGCGGCCTGCCTGTCGCTGTCGCAATGGCTGCGCACCGAGCTTAGGCCGGGCGGTATCCGGGTCATCAACACATTCACCGGGCCGCTCGATACCGAATGGTTCCAGACGGTGCCGCCGCCGAAGGTGGCGCCAAAGGCCGTGGCCGATGCCGTTCTCAACGGGCTGAAGCGCGGGCTGGAAGACATTTATGTCGGCGATGTCGCCAAGGATATCGAGGCGCGGCTGTTCGACAATCCGAAGGCCGTCGAGCGGGAGGCTGGCCAATGAGCGGCGATATTCTGGGCAAATTCGCCGGAGCCTTGGCGAGCGGGGCAGTCCGGGTCGTCGATCTCACCCACACGCTGTCGCCGGATTTTCCGGTCATCGTCATGCCGCCGGAACTCGGGCAATCAGCGCCGTTCCGCATGGAGAGGATCTCCCGCTACGATGGCGGCGGGCCCGCCTGGTATTGGAACAACCTCTCCTTCGGCGAGCATACCGGCACCCATTTCGATGCGCCGATCCACTGGTATACGGGCCGCGATCTGCCGCTCAATTCCGTCGATACACTGCCGCCGGCCGACATGATCGCGCCGGCCTGCGTGATCGATTGTTCACGGCAGGCGGCCGGGGATGCGGATTTCCTGCTGAGCGTTGCCGATGTCGTGACCTGGGAAGAGCAGCGCGGGCGCATTCCGGCGCGATCCTGGGTATTTTTGCGCACCGACTGGTCGAAGAAGTCAGGCGCTGCCTATGCCAACCTGCAGGCCGATGGCGCGCATACGCCCGGGCCGGATGCGGAAGTGATGCGCTGGCTTGTCGCGGAACGGGATATTATCGGCTTCGGGACGGAAACGATCGGCACCGATGCCGGGCAGGCGGGGCACTTTTCGCCACCCTATCCGGCGCATCATTACCTCCATGGCGCCGGCCGCTACGGGCTGCAATGCCTCACCAATCTCGACCAGTTGCCGCCGACAGGCGCGATGATCGTCGCGGCGCCGCTTAAAATCCAGAACGGTTCGGGCAGCCCGTTGCGCGTGCTGGCACTCGTTCAGGAACGCTCGACCGGATGAGACCCGCTCGCCACCCGCCGGGCGGCGGTGTCGTAGAAGCTCGTCAACAGTTCCAGCATTTCCGTCGCCCCGCCAAGTCCCTCTTCCGCATGGTCCATCTTCTGGATCAGCGAAATCAGCAGATGCCGCCGCAGAGCCCGGTAATCCTGGGTGAGCTTGGTGCCCTTGCGGGTCGGCGTGTAGAGCGTGTCCTTGCGCGACCGTCCTTTGACGCGTTCGATCAGCTGCAGGGTCTGCAGCTTCTTGATGGCGTATTGAATGTTGGCGGTGTCGTCGCGGCCAAGCAGGCGGGAGATTTCGCCAAGCCCTTTCGGCTTGTTGCGATAGCGGATCGTGTGCAGGATGGCGGTGTCGAGGCCGCTGAGGCCCGCGCCGGCGAGTTCGCTGGAGCATTCCGCCTGCCAGCGCAGGAAGGCGGCGGAGATTCGCCAGAGCGACCATTCGAACTCCGTCAGCGCGGCTTCCGACATCTCGACGGCCGTGTCGCTCAGCGGGTTCTCGGGCGTGGTCGGTGACGTCATGCGGCTCTCCGGGTGTTTTCTGCAATCGGAGTAAAGCTTTAAATTGGTGTTTTGACGAGCGCAAAATCGCACGGGCAAACGAACGAAACGAGGGGAACATGCGCATCTTCTGGCAAAGCTTCATCGACGCCACGTCAAGCGCCGCCTATATGAAGCGGCTCTCGAATTATCTGAATAGGATTGCCGAGCCGGGCACGACGGTGGACGTCTTCGGCATCAACCCGCCGGACCGGCATTTCGGGCGGCTGGCTGAGTTCCGCTGCGCTGCGATCGCAATCGACAACGGGCTGGAGGCGGCAAGCCGCGGCTACGACGCCGTCGTCATCGGCCATTTCCAGGATCCCGGCCTCTACGAGCTCAAGTCGGCACTGACAATTCCGGTGATCGGTACCGGCGAGGTCTGCATGCACTATGCGGCGCGGCTCGGGCGGCGCATGGCGCTAGTCACTCTCGACGACGTCTTCCAGGCCTGGCACTACGAGCAGGCCGATCTCTATGGCCTTGGCAACCGCGTGAAGCACGTGGTCGGCATGAATTGCGAACCGTCGGATTTCAGCGCCGCCTTTGCGGGCGACGACGAGGCGCGGTGGCGGATGCTTGAAAACTTCACCGCCTGCGCGGAGCCGCTGGTGCGCGATGGCGCCGATGTCGTGGTGCCGGCGGGCGTACTGCCGGGTCTCCTGGTCGGCGGCGAATATGGGTTCAAGGTCCTGCATGCGCCGGTCGTCAACACGGCGGCGGTGGCGCTGAAGAGCGCCGAGATGGACGTGCGGCTGCACAAGATCAACGGCATCGAAGTGAGCCGCGGGCCGTTCTGTGCGCTCGCCAACGAGCATGCGATCGAGGATTTCCGGACTTTCGTCGCCAACGGCCGTCAAGCGCCGCTGTTTCCGAGCGGCAACTGACTTTATTGGTTACGCCTGTCGTCATCCCAAAACCGCTTCAGGCTTTGAGGACATGCACGTCACATCGTCAGCATGAGGCGCCCACGCGAGATGGCGCCTTTTTCCATTAGCCGGTGAGCCTCGGCCGCCGCCGACAGGGGCATGGTGCGGGCAATCTGGGGCTTGAGCAAGCCCGCGCCGGCGAGATCCATTATCGATTGGAGCGCCGACTTGTCGTCGGTGATCATCGCGCGAGTGACCTTGACGCCGAATTCCTCGCCGCGATCCCTGATCGGGTCGGCAACCAGCCAGACCATGTGGCCGCCCTTCTTGAGTACCTTGTAGGACTTGTCATGGACTTCGCCGCCCATCAGTTCGAAGACGATATCCTGATCGGTGAGGAGTTCGGAAAAGTCCTCCTCGTCATAGGCGATGACGCGATCGGCGCCGAGACCGAGGACATAATCGCGGTTGGTCGAGCGGCAGGTGGCGGTCACATGGGCGCCGAGATGGTGGCAGAGCTGGACCAGCAATCCGCCGACCGCACCGGAACCGGAATGCACGAGAACCTTGTCGCCGGATTTGACTTCCGCGGTTCGCACCGCAATCCAGGTGCTGAGGCCGGCATTGGTCAGCGCCACGGCCTCAATCGTGGAGAGCCTGTCTGGAATCTTGACAGCATGCTTTTCATCGACGGCGATCATTTCCGCATAACCGCCCTGGGCGAAAACGCCGGCAATGACCGCGGCCCGGTCTCCCACCTTGAATTCCGTGACGTCGTCGCCGACCGCGATCACCGTGCCGCCGCCATCGCGCCCTGGCACGCTTGGCATCGGCAGGGTGAAATGGCTTTGCAGATAACCGGCGCGGAGTTTCCAGTCGAAAGGCGTGACGCTGGCGGCCTCGAGCTTCACCAGGATCTGGCCCGGTCCGGCAACCGGATCAGGCAGATCGACATAGTGCATCACGTCGGCCGGGCCGTGCTCGCTGTATTGGATGGCCTTCACGTCTTCACTCCCGGAAAATTGATGCGGCTTATGCGGAGCGCGCGGCGGCGACGTCGGCCGCGATGCCGGCGCCGAGAAACCTCGTATCGCTTGAGAGCAGATAGAAGCTGATGCCGGCTTGAGACCACCTGCCGACGTCATCGGCGGAAGGGCGGAAGATGCCGACGGCCTTGCCGGCCTTGCGTGCGGCCTCGGTGATCCTGAGAATGGCCGCGTCGAGCTTTGCTGCTCCATCCGGCCCCATCGCGTCGATGGAGACCGAGAGGTCGCCCGGGCCGATGAAGATCACATCGATGCCCTCGACGGCGACGATCTGGTCGACATTGGCGAGACCATCGGCAGTCTCGATCTGGATCGCCAGGACGAGGCTTTCATTCGCTGATAGCAGGTAGTCGGGAATGCGGTAGCCGTAGCCTGCGGCGCGTCCTGGTCCGACGCCGCGTTCGCCGATCGGCGGATAGCGGGTCGCCAGAACGGCGGCCTTGGCCTGGGCTGCGGTCGAGACGCGTGGCACCAGTACGCCGGCGGCTCCGGCATCCAGCACGCCGGCGATCGATTCCGGTGCATGGCCCGGGACGCGCACCATGGCTGGCACCCGGTGGACATCCGAGGCACGAACGAGGTTTTCGATGAGTTCACGGCCGATCTGGGAATGTTCGGCGTCAATGCAGATGAAATCGAGACCGGCCGCGGCAGTCACTTCGATGGCGACCGGATGAGGGATCGCCGCGAATGTGCCGATGACGCGCTCATGACCGATACATTTCCTGCGGAATTCGCTCATCGGGGTGCCTTTGCAATCTGCCCGGCGCGGCTTCGGGATATGCGCCAAATTAAAGTTTAAGCCTAAAATTCTTGATGCCGCAAGTGAATAAAACAGTATACTAAAAATGCCAGCGATCAGTCACATCAAAAGGCTTTTTTAAAGATACTCTTGAATATCGCTGGAATCAGTATACCGTTTGCGCAGGAGATTTCCATGTTAAAGCCGAACGACAATCTGGTGGATGCGATCTATGCCGATCTGCGGCTGAAGCTGCAACGGAGTGCCGTTTCGCCGGCCGATCGCCTGGTGGATACCGAGATCGCCAACGCCCACGGCATTTCCCGCATGCCAGCGCGCGAGGCGCTGCTTCGGCTGGTTTCGGAGGGTTATCTCGTTGGCACGACCCGCGGCTTTGCGGTGCGGGAATTGTCGCTGGACGATATTTCCGGACTTTTCGAGGTGCGGCGTCAGCTTGAGCCGCGGGCTGCGGCCTGTGCCGCCCGCGACATGACGCCCGAGATCGAGGCGGAAATTACTGCGGCGATGAACCGGGTGGAGCTGGCGCTGAGCCGAAGCGACATTCCGGCTCTGCTGGCGGCCAATGTCGATTTCCGCAATGCCTGGCTGAAGGCGGTCAACAATCCGCATATGGCGGCAACGATTTCGCGCTTCATCGACTATTTCCAGTCGGTGCGGCTCGGCACGTTCGCCGATCCGGGCGCCGCCTACCAGTATATCGACGGTCTCTCCCGCATTCACGCGGCTTTCCTGGCGCACGATCCGCTGATGGCGCAGGACCGCATGACCCTTTTTATGTTCGCGGCGGAGGAGGCCTATCTCTCCGTCCGGCGGCGCCAGTTGGAAGAGGCGGAGACTGCGCGCCCCGCCCGCAGAAGAACACGGAAGAGAGGAACAGCATGATCAAGCCGCATCCGCTGAAAGGTCCCAGCAAACTGAAACTCGGCGTGTTTTCGCCGAATGCAGACGGGGGGCTTGCGATTACCGACGTGCCTGAACGCTGGCAGGCGCGCTGGGAAGACAATCTCAACGCGGTGCAGATCGCCGATCGCGGCGGGCTGGATTTCTTCCTGCCGATCGCGCGGTGGAAGGGGTTCGGCGGCAAGAACCGGGTGCGCGAATGGTCGTTCGAGACCTTCACCTGGGCGGCAGGCCTCGCCTCGGTCACCGAGCGGATCGGGCTGTTCATGACGGTGCACGTCCCGCTCGTGCATCCGCTCTATGCGGCGAAAGCATTGGCGACCGTCGACCATATCAGCAGCGGTCGGGCAGGGCTCAACATCGTCTGCGGCTGGAACCCGAAGGAATTCGGCATGTTCGGCGTACCGCTGGTCGAGAAGGGTTACGACCAGGCCGGCGAATGGCTGGAGATCATGGAGCGGGCCTATACGTCAGACGCTCCGTTCGATTACGATGGCACCTATTACAAGCTCAAGGACGTCGTCAGCCGGCCCGCCAGCCTGCAGTCGCCGCGGCCGGTTACCATGAACGCCGCTTTCGGCGGGCCGGGCCGGGATTTTGCGGCCAGGAACTGCGAATATCTGTTCACGACCTTCACCGAGATTGCCGAAGCCGGAAAACACGTGGAAGACATCAAGGGCCGGGCGGACGGGCTGGGGCGCGATGTCGGCGCCTATACGGTCTGCCACGTCGTCTGTCGCGAAACCCAGCAGGAGGCGGAGGATTATTACGAGCGTTATGCGGTGACGATGGCCGATCACGCTGCGGTCGACGCGCATATGGCCGGCAAGAAGGAGTTTACCCAGTCGCATGACAAAAACGCCTATGATCTCTATCGCAAGCGGTTTGCAGGGGGCGCGGGCGGTTTTCCGTTGATCGGTACGCCCGAAAAAATCGTCGAAGACATGATCGCCATATCCGAACAGGGGTATTCCGGTATTGCCATGTCCTTCGTGAACTACACCTATGAGCTGCCTTTCTTCTGCGATCGCGTCATGCCTTTGTTGAGAGATGCGGGACTAAGGGTCGAATGACGATGGATATCCTGAGCGACGAAACGGAATCAACGCGGCTCGCCTTCCGGGAAGGCATGGCGCAGCTGGCAGCGGCGGTGAATATCGTCACCACCGACGGGCCGGGCGGGCTTGCGGGTTTTACGGCTTCGGCCGTGTGCAGCGTGACGGACCGGCCGCCGACGCTTCTCGTCTGCCTCAACCGGTCGAGTTCGGTGGCCGGGATGTTCGAGAGGAACCGGGTATTGTGCGTCAATACGCTCAATGCCAGCCATGAAGCGATGTCGAAACTGTTCGGCGGCTCGACGCCTCAGGACGAACGGTTCGCGGTTGGCGACTGGGTGCTCGGCGCGACCGGATCGCCGCGGCTGACCGATGCGATCGTCTCGTTCGATTGCGAAGTGGAAAGCGCGGTCGCGAGCGGTACGCATCATGTGCTGTTTTGCCGGGTCATCGGGATTGCCCATGGCCCGGCGGATGAAGAGGCGCTCGTCTATTTCCGGCGGCGTTACCATCATCTCAAGTGAAGCGAGCTTCCTTCGTGGCAGCCAAACCCAACCATTCGTCATGCCCGGCCTTGGCGCCGGGCATCGCTCACTTCGCCCTTGCGATGATCTCACCGAGCACCGTGTCGAAACGGTCGATCTCCTCCGCCTTGTTGTAGTGGACCATGGACACGCGCATGCAGCCGGTTTCCATGGTGAGGCCGAGGCGTTTCATAAGGCGCGGTGCGAACATGTGGCCGTCGCGGCTGCCGATGCCGTTCTTGCCGAGCTCGGCCGAGAGATATTGCGGGGTCAGGCCCGGAATGCTGAAGCAGATCGTCGGAACGCGCTTTTCCACCTGGGCTTCGTCGGAAACGCCGTAGATCGTGGCGCCGTGCTTCTTCAGCACCGACAGCATCTTCTTCGACAGCGTCTGCTCGTAGGCGCGGATGGCGCCCATGGCGGCGGCAAGCGCGTCGCGGCGCGAATGCTCGCCTTCGGGCAGGAATCTGCGGCCGAGGTCTTCCAGATAAAGCACGGCAGCGTTCATGCCGGCGACGTTCTCGTAGGTGAAGGTGCCGACCTCGATCTTGTAGGGCGGTACGTCCGGAATGAAGTCTTCCTTGAAGGTCGGAAGCTTCACCAGCGCGTCATAGCGGCCCCAGAGGAAGCCCATATGCGGCGAGAAGTTCTTGTAGCCGGAGCAGACCAGATAATCGCAATCCCAGGCCTGAACGTCGATCAGCGCATGCGGGCCGTAATGCACGCAGTCGAGGAAGACCTCGGCGCCGGCCGCATGCGCCAGCTTGCCGACGGTTGCCACATCGACGATCGTGCCGATCGAATGGGCTGTCACGGTGCAGGCGACGAGGCGGGTCTTGTCGTTCAGGAGCGGCTTCAGGTCGTCGGTATGCAGCGTGCCGTCTTCGCGCATCTTCCACCAGACGATCTTGGCGCCGTCGGCTTCAAGCGCCGTCCAGGTAGCGATGTTGGCGTCGTGGTCCATGTCGGTGACGATGATCTCGTTGCGCTCCTGCAGCATCTTGGCGATGCCGAGGCTGACGAGGCGGATGAAGGACGTGGCGTTGAGGCCGAAGGAGATTTCCTCCGGACGATAGGCATTGACCAAGAGGCCAACCGAAACGCGGGCTTCGGCAATCGTGCGATCGACGCCCTGGCTATGCAGATAGGGCGCCATGCGCTGCACGTTGCAATCGACGAGATGGGCCGCGACCGCATCGACGACGGCCTGGGGCACCTGGGCGCCGCCGGCGTTTTCGAAGAAGATGAAGTCCTTGTATTTCTGGAGGGCTGGAAATTTCAGCCGTAGTTCATCGACCGGAAAAGCCTTGGCGAGATTATCGCCTGCCGTCACATGCGTGTTCATGGATTTCTCCCAGATGTCGTGGATTGATGAGGAGGGATGCAGGTGACAACGAGCCTCCCCGTGTTTATGTTTGGCCCAGTTACCAAATGAGCATTTGATCAAACTTTCAAATGTTCTATTGTGCGGTCGGCATTTGATCAAGGGGAATTGCTTCGGGAACGGGAGATGACCGGACGCGAGGAGACTTGAAGAGCGCGGCCCGTTATGCGAGGCCTGGTTGTGATGGGAATGGATCAGAGGACAAGGATGGCGGATAGCGGGCTTTTGAAGGTCACGTCGCGCGTGACTGTTCAGGATACGGTCTACGAGCAGCTGCGCCGGGCGCTGATGTGGGGTTCGTTTGCCCCATCGCAGGCGATCACCATTTCGTCGCTGGCAACCGAGTTCGGCACCAGTCATATGCCGGTGCGCGAGGCGCTGAGACGGCTTGCGGCGGAGAACGGCCTGGAGATCGGCCATAACGGTTCGGCCCGCGTGCCGGCAGTCTCCCGCGAGCGGCTCGACGATCTCTGCCAGGCGCGCATCGCGCTCGAGGGCCTGGCGACGGAGCTGGCCGCCGTCCACATGACTGACGAGGATATCGACCGTTCGGAGGCGCTTGCCCGGGAGCACGAGGAAACCGGCAAGGCCGGCGACGTCTATGGCATGCTGCGCAAGAACCAGGAGTTCCATTTCGGCATCTACGAAGCGTCGCGCTCCGAAGTGCTGCCGCAGCATATCGAGATGCTCTGGCTGCGGTTCGGCCCCTATATGCGGATGCTGACCAAGTATGTGGAAAAGGAATTCGACAAGGGCGTCGTGCACCCCTTCTCATCCTATCACTTCCGGATCGTCGCCGCACTGCGCGAGCGCAACGGTGCGCTCGCGCGGGACATGATGGTGGGGGATATCCTCGCCACGCAATCACACCTGCGGGAGATGTCCCCGGAATTGCGGTGACCCCGGCGCCGGGCGCCGGAGCCTTCGTCCAAGGAATGCTTACTGGCCGAGGCCGAGCGAAGCGAGATATTCGACCGAAGCCGGGATCTTCGACTTGTCCTTGATCTCGACGATCAGGCGCGGATTGCTGGTGAGCTCGGCGAGCGCCTGGAAGACTGACGGCCAGAGGATATTGCCTTCGCCGAGCGCCCAGTGGCGGTCTGCGTAACCGTCGGCATCCTGCAGGTGCACGTGCTGCAGGCGGTTGCCGGCTGCCTTCACAAAATAATCGACCGGCGGAGCGCCGGTGGAGCCATGTGCGTAATGGGCATGGCCGGTATCGATCGACACGGCAACCGCCGGCGAATTGAAGCTGTCGGCGAGCGCCACGCGGATATGCTGGTCGATATCCTCGATGTTTTCCAGAACGATCACGGCGCCGATATCCTCGGCCCGCTTGACGGCATCGCGCATCGTCAGGTGCGCCTGCTCGACGACGCGCTCGGCCTCGCCCTTGTTGTTGTCCAGGTTGTTGTAGGACCAGGTCGTGTAGGGGCTGTGGGCGACCATCTGCGTAGCACCGATCGCGGCGCAGACGTCGAGGCCCTGCTTCAGGCGCTTGGCGACGACGGCGCGGATGTCCGGATCCTGGGAGGCGATGGTGAAGCCCCAGAACGGGCCGTGGATGCCGAGACGGCCTTCAAAACCATCCAGCAGCTTCCTGGCGCGTTCGGCGAGCGGCGTCCAGTCGCCGTTCAGAACATCAGCCGTGGTGAAATCCTGGAGTTCGAGATCGCGCTGCTTGTCGAAAAGCCAGTTGCGGTGAATTTCGAGCTCGCCAAGCGTCATGGCGGCGCCGATCACGGGAAGGGAGGACATGGAAAACTCCATTAAACAAAGAAATGTGGGGAGGGGAATGCGCCGGAAGAAAATCCTCGCACAGGCCTCCATGCCAGAATTTTGTGTCGGCAATATTACATTTGTAACGCAGGATCATGAAGTTTGCATCCGTGTTCAATTTCATCGAATCGCCAAGATAGCGTCACGGAACTGATACACAGGCTGGCCAAATAGCCCCTGCAAATCAGGGGGTAGCCGTGAGCCGCAGCAATACGCTTTTCATCATCGCGGATCGGGCCGAGCGGCTTTCATGTCCTCAGCCCGCGCGGGTCGCTTGCTGTTATCAGCTCAAGCTTTCCGACCCCTCAACCGTCACCGCTCCAGCCCGCAGGGGCTGATCGAGCTCGTCCATTAACCCGACGCCAAAGGACATATTCCATGGTCAACTTCACCCGCCGCAGCACGCTTGGTCTTGCCGGCGCCGCTGCCGGTTCGCTGATCCTGCCGCGCTTCTCGATCGCCCAGAGCGACAAGCGCCCCTCGATCACCATCGCCGTCCAGAAGATCACCAATAACAATACGCTCGACGTCTGGCACGAACAGTCGAATGTCGGCGAGCGCGTTTTCTTCCCGAATCTCTGGGAAGGTCTGATCCTGCGCAACTGGATGGGCAACCAGGGTCCGCTTCCGGGTCTCGCCACCGAATGGAAGCGCATCGACGACAAGACGCTGGAATTGAAGCTGCGCCAGGGCGTGAAGTTCCACAACGGTGACGAGCTGACGGCTGACGACGTCGTGTTCTCGTTCTCCAGGGAGCGCGTGTTCGGCAATACGGAGCCGGCCGGCGGCAAGACGATTTTCGAATCGGAGCACAAGCCGACCACCGTCAAGGAACTGCCGGCTACCGTTCCCGGCGTTGGCCGCCGTCTGTGGCCGGCCCTTGCCGGCGTCGAGGCCGTCGACAAGTACACCGTCCGTTTCCACAACGCGACGCCGGATGTCACGATGGAAGGCCGCCTCTATTCCGGTGGCAGCCAGATCACCAACCGCCGCGCCTGGGACGAAGCCAAGTCCTTCACCGAATGGGCCCGCAAGCCGGTCACGACCGGTCCCTACATGGTTGCCGAATACAAGCCGGACGTCTCGCTGACGCTCGTCGCCTTCGACCAGTACTGGGGTGGCCGTCCGCCGCTCGCCCAGATCCGCTTCGTCGAAGTTCCGGAAGTTGCCTCGCGCGTCAACGGCCTGCTTTCCGGCCAATACGACTTCGCCTGCGACCTGCCGCCGGACCAGATCGCGACGATACGGGCTGCCAAGGGCTTTGAAGTTCAGAGCTCCACCATCTGGAACCACCGCGTTTCGACTTTCAACACCCAGAACCCGATCCTTGCCAACCCGCTGATGCGTCGTGCGATGACGCATTCGATCGATCGCAAGGCGATCGTCGAGGCTCTTTGGGCCGGCCAGACCGTCGTCCCGGCCGGTCTGCAGTTCGAATCCTTCCGGACCTCGGACATGTTCATCGAAGGCTGGGCCGCTCCGGAATTCAATCCGCAGCTTGCCAAGGATCTCCTCAAGCAGGCCGGCTACAAGGGTGACCCGATCCCCTACCGCCTGCTCAACAACTACTACACGAACCAGACGGCCAACGGCCAGATCATGGTCGAGATGTGGAAGCAGGTCGGCATCAACGTGCAGATCGAGATGAAGGAAAACTGGGGCCAAATCCATGATCCGGCAGGCGTCAAGGGCGTCCGCGACTGGTCGGCTTCCAATACGATCAACGACCCGATCACTCCGCTCGTCGTGCAGTTCGGCCCGAACGGCGAAATCCAGCAGAAGAAGGACTGGACCAACGACGAAATGAACAAGCTTTCGCAGGTCATGGAGACCTCCACCGACCGCGCGTTGCGCAAGAAGGCGATCGCCCGCATGCTGGAAATCGCCGAGCGCGAAGACCCCGTCTATCAGGTCCTGCACCAGAACGCCGTGTTTACGGGCATGAAGTCGTCGCTCAAGTGGAAGGCCGCCCCGGCTTTCGCGATGGACTTCCGCTCCACCAACTGGGCGATCTGATCGGATCTTTCTCCCCTGCTCCGGCGACCATGCGGCCGCCGGAGCATTTGTTTTCAAGAACGGCAATGTCTTCGCCCGGAAGCGGCGGGAGGCAGGAGTATGGCGGGATATGGATAGGGCATCGTCCAATCTGGTGGAACTGCGTGATCTGAAGGTCGCCTTCGACGGCGTCCAGGTTCTGCACGGTATCGATCTCAATGTGGGCCGTGGCGAAGCGCTCGGTCTCGTCGGGGAATCGGGGTGCGGAAAGTCGGTGACGTGGCTTGCGGCTCTGGGATTGCTTCCCGGCAAGGCAGGCGTCACCGGGTCCGTAAAGCTTGAGGGAAGAGAACTCTCCGGCGGTCCGCGCGAGGCTTATGAACAGGTGCGCGGAGGCCGGATTGCGATGATCTTCCAGGATCCGTCGAGCTCGCTCAATCCGGTGCTCCGGATCGGTCGGCAGATCGTCGAGGCGCTGTCGCTGCATCGTGGCCTGCGGGGTGACCCCGCGAAAAGAGAGGCGCTGCGGCTGCTGGACATGGTCGGTATTCCCGATGCACGCCGCCGTTTCGATCTCTATCCCCATGAGTTCTCGGGCGGCCAGTGCCAGCGCCTGATGATCGCCATGGCGCTTGCCGGCGAGCCGGACCTGCTGATCGCCGACGAGCCGACCACGGCGCTCGACGCGACGATCCAGGCCCAGATCCTCGACCTGATGATCCAGCTCCGGGCCGAGACCGGCATGGCGACGGTGTTCATCAGCCACGATCTCGGCGCCATTTCCCAGGTCTGCGAACGGGTCTGCGTCATGTATGCCGGCCGGATCGTCGAGGAGGGCAGCGTCGCGCAGCTCTTTTCCGAGCCGCGCCATCCCTATACGCGCGGTCTTTTCGACGCGATCCCGCGGATCGACGGTCCCCGCCACCGGCTCATCCCCATCCCCGGCACGGTCCCGAACCCGAAACATCCGCCCGAAGGCTGTTCCTTTTCGTCGCGTTGTTTTCGCGCAGTGGAGGGCTGTCGCAGCGAGCGCCCCGCGCTCGAGACGTCGGCCGATGGCCGGCAGCTCGCCTGTTTCCGCCCGGTTCCGGCGAACGAGCCCGTCGAGCCAAGAACCAGAGTGACCGAGGACATGCTGCAATGACCGCCCTTATCGAAGCGGACAATCTCGTTCGTATCTACCAGATCCGCCGCGGCGTGTTTGCAAAGGCACATCCCGTGCGCGCGGTCGATGGCATCTCGCTGGCACTGAAGCCGGGCGAAACGCTCGGCATCGTTGGCGAGTCGGGCTCGGGCAAATCGACTCTCGGGCGGATGCTGCTCGGCATCGACGCCGCACAGGGCGGCGAAGTCAGGTTCGAAGGCAAGCCGATGCCGCATCTGAAGACGCCGCAATGGCGCGCGCTGCGGGCCAAGATGCAGTTCGTCTACCAGGACCCGCTGGCGGCCCTCGACCGGCGCGTGACGATTGCAAAACAGATCGGCGAGCCGCTGGAGATCCACAAGCTCATTCCGAAACAGCACCAGGAAGCCCGTATTGCCGAGTTGATGACGGCCGTTGGCCTGCGTCCGGATCAGGCCGGTCGCTATCCGCACGAACTGTCGGGCGGCCAGCGGCAGCGCGCCGTGATTGCCCGCGCGCTTGCCGCGCGTCCCAAGCTTCTGGTTTGTGACGAGCCGGTTTCGGCGCTCGACGTCTCCATCCAGGCGCAGGTCGTCAACATGCTGCGCGACCTGCAGGAAAAGAACGGCATCGCCATGGTGTTCATCAGCCATGACCTGAAAGTGGTGCGCAACATCGCCGACCGGGTGGCGGTGATGTATCTCGGCCGGATCGTCGAGGAAGCGTCCTCCGACGTGATTTTCCATTCGCCGCAGCATCCCTATACCAAGGCGCTGGTTTCGAGCGTGCCGGTGCCGGGCAAGATCCTCGAAGGCCGCGTCATCCTTCAGGGCGAGCCGCCGAACCCGGCCAATCGTCCGTCCGGCTGCGCCTTCCACCCCCGTTGCGCGCTGGCGCAGGATGTCTGCCGTTCCGTCGTGCCGCAGCTCCGCCCGATCGGCAACGGCCGCACGGCCGCCTGCCATATCGTGGCCGGTGAAGCCGCCTCGATCGCGGCCTGAGAGGAGTTTTCGATGATCCGCTTCATAGCCGTTCGACTTCTGCGGGCTTTGATCACCATCTTTGCCGTCGTCACCTTCGCCTTCGTCGTTCTGCGCATGTCGGGCGACCCGGCGCAGGTCATGCTCGGTCCCGACGTGCCGCAGGAGGCTGTCGATGCGTTCCGCCGTTCCTGGGGTCTCGACCAGCCGCTGTGGGTTCAATATCTCGCCTATATAAGATCGATCTTCACCGGCGATTTCGGAGTGTCGATGCGTGACAAGGCGTCGGCGCTGGATTTGGTCCTGCAGCGCGTGCCCGCGACGCTGCAGCTCACCGTGCCGGCGCTGCTCCTGAAGCTCGCCTTGGGCATCCCCGCCGGCGTCTACGCGGCGCTGCATCGCCAGAGCTTTGCCGATCGCGGCGTGATCCTGCTCGCGGTTCTCGGCTTCACGATCCCCTCCTTCGTCATGGGTCTCTTGCTGGTGCTGATCTTCGCGGTCATTCTCGGCGTGCTGCCGTCCGGCGGTCAGGATACCTGGGTACACGGCATCCTGCCGACGATTACCATGAGCATCGGCGGGATCGGCATCCTCGCCCGGTTCTCGCGCAGCGCGATGATCGAGGTGATGGGGCAGCCCTATATCCGCACTGCCTCCGCCAAGGGCCTGAAATGGGGTGACGTGGTCTGGAACCACGCGCTACCCAACGCTGCCGTGCCGATCGTAACGATCGTCGGCTTCATGGTCGGCTCGCTGATCGCCGGTGCCGTCGTGGTCGAATCGATCTTCTCGTGGCCTGGCATCGGCCGGCTGCTGATCGTCTCGGTCGGTAACCGCGACCTCGCCGTCGTCCAGTGCATCCTGCTGATCATCGCAGCCACCATGGTGGTTTCGAACCTGGTCGTCGACCTGCTCTACGGTTGGCTCGACCCCCGCCTTCGCTCCAACGCGGCGCATTGAGGACAAGAGATATGGCTACGATCAATCTGTCGGAAACCTCGCGGCCGCCGGGCTGGTATGCGACCTTCATCAAGCGCCTGCGCCGCAACGTGCCGTTCACCGTCGGGCTCGGCATTGTCTGGCTGGCGGCCATGGTCGCGGTCGCGATCTTCGCCGACCAGATCCGCCCGTACAACATCACGGCGATGGACCTTTCGAGCCGCCTTTCCCATCCGGGGGCTCTGAAACACCTGCTCGGCACCGACGAACTGGGCCGCGACGTGCTCTCGCGCCTTCTCCAATCGGTCCGGGTGTCGCTGATCATCGCCTTCGGCGCCACGATCCTGTCTGCGGTGTTCGGCACGGCGCTCGGCTTCGCGGCGGCGCAGTTCCGGGGCGCGGTCGAACATCTCGTGCTGGTGCTTGCCGATTTTCAGGCAGCGCTGCCGTTCCTGATCATGTCGCTCGCGGTGCTCGCCTTCTTCGGCTCCTCGATGGTGTTGCTCGTCTGCCTCATGGGCTTCTACGGCTGGGAACGTTACGCCCGCATCGCCCGCGGCCTTGCGATTTCCGCCAGTTCGCAAGGATATGCGGCCTCCGTCGTGCAGCTCGGCGCAACACCGGCGCGGGTCTATTTCCATCATATCCTGCCGAACGTCGCCTCGACGCTGATCGTCTCGATGACGCTGACCTTCCCGGAAATCATCCTGATGGAGAGCGGCCTTTCCTTCCTCGGTCTCGGCGTGCAGCCACCGGAGACGAGCCTTGGCAACATGGTCGGTTTCGGCCGCGAATACCTGACGCGCGCGCCGTGGATCATGCTCGCTCCGTCGGTCGTGATCGTGCTGACGACCCTTTCGATCAGCATTGTCGGCGACTGGCTGCGCGACAAGCTCGACCCCACCCTTTCGTAACCTGGGGCTGGTTCGCTGCAAGCGCGGCGGCCACTTCCATCGATGCCGCTATTGGCGCTGTGGACAGATTACAACGGATCGTCAACGATCCCGGGCAAAAACAGCCCAAAACCAGCTGTTTCATAAACTCGCCACTTGAGTTTCTGCGATCATGCGGCTAAATCTCACGCCGCCAGGACCGGGCCCCTCTGACAGTTCAAGCTTGAGCTGTGATGTCGGACTGGATTAGTCCAACTTGGGTGCCTGGTGTTCGTGGAAATCATGTGACGACAACGGCGGTGACCTACGGCAGGCGGAAATGCAGGTCGTGAGCGTCTCAGGTTCGTCTCGGTCCACTCGCGGGCACTCCCGCCTTTGAGAGATTGGGTGCCAAATGATGGAATTCTTTAGTGCAGAGGCGTTGTCCGCCCTCCTGCAGGTTATCATGATCGACCTCGTGCTGGCCGGCGACAATGCGATCGTCATCGGCCTTGCCGCTGCCGGCCTGCCGAAGGAACAGCGCTCCAAAGCCATTCTGGTCGGCATCATCGCAGCGACCGTGCTGCGTATCGGTTTCGCGCTCGCCACGACCCAGCTTCTGCAGATCGTCGGCCTGCTGCTGGCCGGTGGTGTCCTGCTTCTCTGGGTCTGCTGGAAGATGTGGCGCGAGTTGCGCACCCCCCATCAGCATGAGGACGAAGCCAACGAGGCGCTGCAGAATGCAGACCTCAATGCCGACGGTACGGTCGCGGGCGGCGCGCCGCGCAAGACTTTCTCCCAGGCTGCCTGGCAGATCGTCATTGCCGACGTCTCCATGTCGCTCGACAACGTGCTTGCCGTTGCGGGTGCCGCCCATGAACATCCAGAAGTCCTGATCTTCGGCCTGGTCCTCTCGATCGCGCTGATGGGTATCGCGGCAAGCTTCATTGCACGCCTGCTCAACAAGCATCGCTGGATTGCCTATGTCGGTCTGGCCGTCATCCTTTACGTGGCGCTCGAGATGATCTGGCGCGGCTATCACGAAATTGCGCCCTATATCGCCGGGTAATGTCTTCCGGCGCGGCGGTCCTGCCGCCGCGCCGTTTCCTTCGGGTCTCCAACTCCCGTCTTCGCTCGCCATTTGCCGGGCGGCTTTTTCCTGATCTCAACCAAAACTTATGCCGCGTCAGCAGAACCTATTCGTCAGGCTGCCGATCTGCTTTTATGTCTTCAAGCCAAGCTGCGGCGCCCATGCGCCGGCCGTGTTGGAGTGGAGGACGCGGGCTCGATTTTTGGAGGAGAATGCGCCTGTCCGCCGGGCGCTGAAGATCGTTCATCTGGGAAAAGCCATGACCGAACCCTGTTATGACGTCGCCCATCTCGGCCACGTCGAGCTCTATTCAGACCGTTTCGAGGAATCGCTCGACTTCTTCACCCGTGTCTACGGGCTGACCGAAAGCGGCCGCGAGGGCGACAGTGTCTATCTGCGCGCCTATGACGATTACGAGTTCCACACGCTGAAGCTCACCAAACATCACACCACGGGTGTCGGTCATATCGCCTATCGGACGTCATCTGCGGAAGCGCTGGAACGCCGCGTAAAGGTAATCGAGGAAAAGGGCTGGGGCGTTGGCTGGACGGAAGGCGATCTTGGCCATGGCCGCGCCTACCAGTTCAAGAGCCCCGACGGCCATCTGTTCGAACTCTATTGGGACACCAGGGAATATGTGGCGCCGCCGGAAGAAAAGCCGGCGCTCAAGAACATCGCCCAGCGTTACCATGGCCGTGGCGCTTGCCCGCGCCGCCTCGACCACGTCAACCTGCTCGCAGCCGATGTCAGCCTCATCCGCGAATTCATGACCACGGCGCTGGGCAGCCGCGTTACGGAGATGATCCAGCTCGACAATGGCCGCCTCGGCGGCTGCTGGTTCACCATCAACAACAAGACCTATGACCTCGCCTGCTCCGAGGACCATACCGGCTCGCATGGCCGCTTCCACCATGTCACCTATGCCTGCGACCAGCGTGAGGACATCCTGCGCGCCGCCGACATCTTCCTGGAGAACGGCGTGCACATCGAATCCGGGCCGCACAAACACGCGATCCAGGGCACGTTCTTCCTCTATGTCTGGGAGCCTGCCGGCAACCGCGTCGAACTCGCCAATGCCGGCGCCCGCCTGATCCTGCGGCCGGACTGGAAGCCGGTCGTGTGGACCGAAACCGACCGCAAGAAGGGCCAGGCCTGGGGCATGAAGACGATCGAAACCTTCCATACGCACGGCACGCCGCCGGTTGCGCACAAGTAAGAGCAAGGGGTATCCCATGGCAAAGACAGCATTGGTCATCAGCGCCCATTCGGCGGATTTCGTCTGGCGTTGTGGCGGCGCGATCGCGCTTCACGAGGAAAAGGGCTATGACGTCACCGTCATCTGCCTGTCCTATGGCGAGCGCGGCGAAAGCGCCAAGCTCTGGAAGAACCCGGGCATGACGCTGGAAAAGGTGAAGACCGAGCGCCGCAAGGAGGCGGAAAACGCCGCAAAAGCCCTCGACGTCACCGACATCCAGTTCTTCGATCTCGGCGATTATCCGCTGGTCGTCGACCAGGACGCCAAGTTCAAGCTGGTCGATGTGATCCGCAAGGTTCAGCCGGAATTCATGCTCTCGCACTCCAAGTGGGACCCCTACAATACCGACCACATGTATGCGACGCAGGTGGCGATCGAGGCGCGTATGATCGCCCAGGCCTGGGGCCACAATCCCGGTGAAAAGATCCTTGGCGCGCCGCAACTCTATCTGTTCGAGCCGCACCAGACCGAACAGATGGAATGGAAGCCGGACGTCTTCCTCGACATCTCGCCCGTCTGGGAAAAGAAGTGGGCGGCCATCCAGTGCATGGAAGGGCAGGAACATCTCTGGCACTTCTACAAGAACGTCGCCGAGAACCGCGGCAACCATTTCATGCGCAATTCAGGCGGCCAGGCCAGCGGGCGCAAATCGACCCATGCGGAAGGTTTCCAGTCGGTCTTCCCGCGCACTGTCGACGAACTTTGATAGGGGACGAACTCTGATGTCGGTTGTCGTCCAGAATATCGAACGCGCGGATCAGTCGGTCATCGACCGGCTGGCCGCCTGCGGCGTCGCCACTGTACATGAGGCCCAGGGCCGCAAGGGCCTGCTCGCCAGCTACATGCGGCCGATCTATCCGGGCGCGCGGCTGGCCGCGAGCGCCGTCACCATCTCCGCACCTCCGGGCGACAACTGGATGCTGCATGTAGCGATCGAACAGCTTAAGGCCGGCGATATCCTGCTGCTTGCGCCGACCAGCCCCTGCGAAGACGGTTATTTCGGGGATCTGCTCGCCACCTCGGCGCAGGCGCGGGGCTGCAAGGGTCTGATCATCGATGCGGGCGTGCGGGACGTGGTCGATCTCACCGCCATGAAGTTCCCGGTCTGGTCGAAGGCGGTCTATGCGCAGGGCACCGTCAAGGAGACGCTCGGTTCGGTCAACATCCCGGTCGTCTGCGCCGGCGCCTATGTTCGGCCGGGCGACGTGATCGTTGCCGATGACGACGGTGTCTGCGTCGTCGCCCGCGAGGAAGCGGAAGCGGTCGCCAGGAAGGCGGAAGCCCGGGTCGCGGCGGAAGAAGACAAACGCAAGCGGCTCGCGGCCGGCGAACTCGGTCTCGATATCTATAACATGCGCGGCAAGCTCGCCGAAAAGGGTTTGAAGTATATCTGAGCGGTGAGTTTTTGCGCCATCCTCGGGACAAGCCCGAGGATGGCGGTGGAGAAGGTTGAAACCTTTTCCGGCACGCGGCCAGCGAAAGTTGCTTCTCCTTTTCCTACAGGGGAGAAGAGGGAGGTTGGAGAATGACTGACACTGAAACCGGCATTCGCTGCATGTGGATGCGCGGCGGCACCTCCAAAGGCGGATATTTTCTCGCCTCGGACCTGCCGGCCGATCGTGACACCTTCCTGCTGCGGGTCATGGGTTCGCCTGATCCCCGCCAGATCGACGGCATGGGCGGCGCCCATCCGCTGACGTCCAAGGTGGCGGTGGTGCGGAAATCCGAGCGGGAAGGGGTCGATGTCGACTACCTCTTCCTGCAGGTCTTCGTCGACCAGCCGATCGTCACCGACGCGCAGAACTGCGGCAATATTCTTGCGGGCATCGGGCCTTTCGCCATCGAACGCGGGCTGGTGCCAGCTAAGGGCGAAAAGACCGAAGTCTCGATCTTCATGGAAAATACCGGCCAGATCGCCATCGCAACGATCGAGACACCCGGTGGCCAGGTGACCTACAAGGGCGACGCACGGATCGACGGCGTACCGGGCACATCCGCGCCGGTGCCGATCGTGTTTGCGGATACGGCCGGTTCCTCCTGCGGCGCGCTGCTGCCGACCGGAAATTCCGTTGACGTCATCGAAGGTATTGCCTGCACGCTGATCGACAACGGCATGCCCTGCGTCGTCATGCGCGGCGATGTGCTCGGCATTACCGGTAACGAAAGCCCCAAGGATCTCGAGGCGAACCAGGAGCTTCGCGCCAAACTGGAGGCGATCCGGCTGAAGGCCGGGCCGATGATGAACCTTGGGGACGTCACCAAAAAATCCGTTCCGAAGATGACGATGGTTTCGGCGCCGACGGCGGGCGGGGCGATCTCGACCCGCACCTTCATTCCGCATACGTGCCATGACGCGATCGGCGTGCTCGGCGCGGTCAGCGTTGCGACGGCCTGCCTTCTGCCGGAAGGTCCGGCTTCGGAACTGGCCGTCATTCCGGATGGTGACGAAAAGCTGCTGTCGATCGAACATCCGACGGGCGAGATGAGCGTCATCGCCACTATGAAGAACGGCGAAGTCTATCGTGCGGCCGTGCTGCGCACGGCGCGCAAGCTTTTCGACGGCGTGGTTTTCGGGGACTGAGAGTAGGATAAGCGCATGAGGATCGCATTCCTGGGTTTCGGCGAAGCGGCACGCGCCTTCCATGACAGCCTGGCGCCGAAGCTCGGAGATGGCGAATTCCGTGCCTATGACCTGCTCCTCGACAATGCCGACAAGGCAGGCGAGATGCAGGCGGCGATGACGAGCCGTGGGGTCCGACCGGAGGCCTCGCCTGCCGGTCTTGCCGATGCCGAATGGATATTCAGTGCGGTCACGGCAGACCAGAGCCTCAAGGCAGCCCAATCGATCGCACCGCATCTCGGCCAGGGCGCTCTCTTGATCGACATCAACTCCGTCTCCCCCGGCCGCAAACGCGAGACTGCCGTGCTGATCAACGAAACTGGTGCCGACTACCTCGACATGGCGGTCATGGCCCCTGTCCATCCGAAGGGCCATGCGACCCCGGTTCTGATTGCCGGCAAAAGTGCCGCCGAGCTTCTGGAACGTTTTCGCGCTCTTGGCTTCAGTGCCGATGTAGCCGGAGAAGCAGTGGGCTCCGCGACGGCCATCAAGATGGTTCGGTCCGTTTTCGTCAAGGGTCTGGAAGCGATCACTGTCGAGGCGCTGCTCGCGGCAGAAGCCTCGGGCTGTTTCGAGGAGATCCTGTTCTCGCTGTCCCGGAGTTTTCCGGGTCTCGACTGGTCGAAATTTGCCGATTACCAGTTCGAGCGCACGACCCGCCACGGCCGCCGCCGGGCTGCCGAGATGCGCGAAAGCGGCGTCACGCTCGATGCGCTGGGGCTCAACGGTGGCCTCGCCCGCGAGATTGCTGCGGTCCAGGACGAAATGGCGGCGAGCGGCGTGAAGCCGGCCGACGATCTCAGGGATACGGTCGCGCGGGTTCTTTCAGCTCGGCGCGAAGGAAAATAAGGCCGTCTCTTCAGGGCCTTCCTTGTATACGCGCCATTCTTTTCCGCCCGAAATATCCGCCGTCATCCACAGCCCGAAACCCCTGTATACATGAGGCTTGGCCAATCCATCAGATATGGCTAAGATTTGTGATCGACAGGCGGAAGTTGTGCGCCTTGTCCGGGCAAAGGTGCGGATTTGGAAGAGACCTCGAGAACGACCCATACGATGCGCGCGCTGATGGAGTTGCGCAAGAAGATCCTGAGCGGCGATTATCCCGGCGGCACCCGGCTTTTCGAGGTATCGCTGGCCGAAACGCTGCAGATTTCCCGAACGCCGGTGCGCGAGGTGATGTCGCGCCTTGCGGAAGAGGGGCTGCTGGACCGGCTGGCGAATGGCGGTTTCGTGGTCCGCAGCTTCACCTATGCGGATGCCGTCGATGCGATCGAGCTGCGCGGCGTGCTGGAAGGGACCGCGGCGCGGCTGGCCGCCGAGCGCGGCGTCTCTCAGGCAGGTCTGGACCAACTTCGGGAAATCCAGGCCCGGCTCGACGACTGTTTCGGCGAAGCTGCGGACGATGTGGATCTGGAAGCCTATTCGGAGGCGAACGCGAAGTTTCATGCGGTGCTGGTCGAGCTTTCCGGCAGTACCGTTATCCAGCGGGAGGTCGAGCGCGCGACACGGCTGCCGTTCGCGTCACCATCGGCCTTTCTGTCGGGTCGGGCGCATGTAGCGGCCTTCCGCCAGTCGCTGCATATCGCGCAGGAACAGCATCGCACATTGGTGTCGGCGATTGCCGGGCGCGAGGGTGCAAGGGCCGAATTCATCGCCCGCGAGCATGCCCGCATCGCCCGCAAGAACCTCGAATACGCCGTCTTTGAGGATCCCGAGCTGATGCTGACCGTTCCGGGCCTGGTGCTCCTCAACTCCTGAGACCCGACTGCCTGCCGCATTTTTCATGGTCGGAAGCCTTCGGTTTCCTATCCGGAGGTGATCATCAGCCTGCCGAATATTTCCCCTTGAATTTGTCTGCCGATGCCGTCATGTATACATGATATCGCAAGCCACAGGCAAACCATAGGGAGGAATTCCGTGACTCAGGCCAATCTCACTCAAGTTTTGAAGGATGCGGGCAACACCGTCGAGCATCTGCGCAACTCCAAGACCGGCATCTATGTATACCCGGTCGTCGCTCCGGAATTCTCGAACTGGCGCTCGGAACAGGCTGCATGGCGTGAAGGCGCCGTTCTTTTCGACCAGTCGCATCACATGGACGAACTGGTCGTCGAAGGTCCGGACGCTGCCAAGTTCCTCGAAAGCCTGTCGATCAACAGCTTCGCCAATTTCGGCGTCGATCGCGCCAAGCACTACGTTCCGGTCACGCCTGCCGGCCACGTCATCGGCGACATGATCATCTTCCGCGAAACCGAAGAAAAGTTCGTCCTCGTCGGCCGCGCGCCGACCGCCAACTGGCTGCTCTACAATGCGTCGCTCGGCAAGCATAACGTCAAGCTGACCCACGACCCGCGTTCGCCTTCGCGTCCGGATGGCAAGCTCGTCACCCGCATCCATTACCGCTTCCAGATCCAGGGTCCGGATGCGCCGAAAGTCTTCGAAAAGATGAACGGCGGCCCGATCCCGGAGATCAAGTTCTTCCATGTCGACTGGATCAATGTCGGCGGCCGCAAGGTTCAGGCTCTGCGTCACGGCATGGCCGGCGCTCCGGGTCTCGAAATCTGGGGTCCGTATGCGGAGAAGGACGAAGTCCGCGCTGCCATCATCAAGGCAGCTGAAGAAGCCGGCGTCGATCTGCGCCCGGTCGGCAGCCGCGCCTACGCCACCAACACCCTGGAATCCGGCTGGATCCCGTCGCCGCTTCCGGCGATCTACACCGGTGACGAACTGCAGGCCTATCGCGACTGGCTTTCCGCCCAGAGCTACGAAGCTTCGGGCTCGATCGGCGGCAGCTACGTCTCGGACAATATCGAAGACTACTACCTGAACCCCTACGAGCTGGGTTACGGCGTCTACGTCAAGTTCGACCATGACTTCGTAGGCCGCGCCGCCGTCGAAAAGCAGAAGGCAACCCCGCAGCGCCGCAAGGTCACCTTCGAGTGGAACTCCGACGACGTCGTCAAGGTCATCGCTTCGGCTTTCCAGCCCGGCGAACAGGCCAAGAAGTGGATCGACTTTCCGCTTTCCAACTATGCCTCGTCGAGCTTCGACAAGGTGCTGAAGGACGGCAAGGTCGTTGGTCTGTCGATGTTCAACGGCTACAGCTACAACGAGCGTTCCATGCTGTCGCTCGGCGTCGTCGATGCCGACATCAAGGAAAACGACATCCTCACCCTCGTCTGGGGCGAGCCGGATGGCGGCACTTCCAAGACCTCGGTCGAGCAGGGCCACGGCCAGGCTGAAATCCGCGTTCGTGTCGCAGCCGTGCCTTATGCTCAGGAAGCCCGCGAAAATTACGCCGAAAGCTGGCGCACCAAGAAGGCCCTCTAATGGTCATGGCGTGCGAGAAAGCTCTTCTCGCACGCCGCTCCGTCCGTTCTGAGCGGACGTTTTTACCGGCTAAATGGGGGGAGGATCGACAATGGCACTTTTGAATCTGTTCAGGAGCAAGCAGGAAGAGAAGGCTGCGGAGCCAGCTGGCTTCAGGGACCTTATCGACGGCTATTCCATCGAAGTCATGCCGCGCACCGCGGCCAAGATCGAGGATTTCAGGACGCTGCTGCCGAAGGGCACGCGGGTCTATATCGCGCATATCGACGGGACGCCGATCGAGGACATGGTGGAGACCGCAAGGCGCCTCCACGAAGACGGCTTCCCTGTCATGCCGCATTTTCCCTCCCGCATCATTGCAAGCCGCGCGATCCTGGAAGACTGGATCACGCGCTACAGGAACGAGGCGGGCGTGGACCAGGCGCTGCTGCTCGGCGGCGGCGTATCGACGCCGGCCGGCGATTTCGACAGTTCCATCCAGCTGATCGAGACCGGCCTGTTCGACCGCTACGGCTTCAAGCGGCTGCATGTCGCCGGCCATCCGGAGGGCAACAAGGATATCGACAAGGACGGCAGTTCCAGGATCGTCGATGAGGCGCTGAAGTTCAAGCAGGCCTATTCCGAACGTACCGATGCGGAGATGGCGATCACCACCCAGTTCGCCTTCGACGCCAAGCCGGTTATCGCCTGGGCAGAGCGCATCGCTGCTGCCGGTGTCAAGCTGCCGATCCATCTCGGGATTGCCGGCCCGACCAAGCTGCAGACACTCATCAAGTTTGCCATCGCCTGCGGCGTCGGCCCGTCGCTCAGCGTGCTGCAGAAGCGCGCGATGGACCTCAGTAAGCTGCTGGTTCCTTACGACCCGACCGAAGTGCTGACCGACATCGCCAACTACAAGACCGCCCATCCGGGAAGCCTGATTGAGAAGATCCATGTCTTCCCGCTCGGCGGCATTCGGGCCAGCGCGGAATGGATGAACGAACAGCAGACCGGCGAGCGCAACGTCGCACCGTGATTTAACCGAGGCGGGACAGGCGATAGGCTTGCCCCGCTTGACCCGCTGCCGGGAGGAGATTGGCAGGGGAGGACAGATACGTGGACTATCCCAATCTGCGCCACATTCGTCTTTTCTGCGCCTGCCTGCGCACCGGCTCGCTGACGCGGGCGGCCGATTTCGTCGGCGTTACCCAGCCTGCGGCGTCGCAGGCGATTTCCCGTCTCGAAGACCTTTTCGGCACCCGGCTTCTCGAGCGCGGTCCGGGGCATGCCATGGCGACGCCGGCGGGCCGCGTCGTTCAGGCCCGGTCGCTGCGCGCGCTTGAACTTATTCGTACCGGTTGCCAAAAACTCCAGGCGGATTCGGGGTCGCGAGGGTCCCCGGCCGACGCAAGGCTGACGATCTCGCACCTGCGCGCCCTGCAGGCCTTTGCCCAGACCGGAGGATTTCCGGGTGCGGCGCGCATTCTCGAACAATCGGGTGCCGCGGTTCAGCGCACGGCGCGCAATGCCGAGGCGATCTTCGGCACAAGCCTTTTCGAGGCCGACGGCCGCGCGACGCGCTTTACCAGCGCGGGCCGTGCCGTTGCCCGCTGGGCCGGCCTTTCGCTGAAAGAGCTCGGCAACGCCACCGAGGAAGTGCAGGAACTGCGCGGCAAGTTCGACGGCCTGGTATCGATCGGCGCGCTGCCCATGGCGCGCACCACCATCGTGCCGGATGCGATCGCGTCGCTGGCCCTCACCCATCCGCTGGCGCGGTTCGAAATCCTCGAAGGCAGTTACGAACAACTCCTCAGCGATCTGGAAATGGGGCATATCGATTTTCTGATCGGTGCGTTGCGCAGCCGCCTGACGTCGTCGCTGAGCCAAGAACCGCTTTTCGATTTCCGGCTCGCGGTCGTCGCGGGTGCCGGCCATCCGCTTTCCGGCAAGACGGATGTCTCGCTTGCCGAACTTGCCTCCTACCCATGGGTCGTGGCGCGCAAGGGCACGCCCAACCGCAGCACGTTCGATGCGCTGGCGGCGAAGTTCCCCGATGGACCGCAGACGCAGGGAACCGTGGAAACCGGTTCGTTGACGGCGTTGCGCGGTATCCTGATGCAGACGGATCGGCTGGCGCTGCTCTCCCGGCATCAGCTCCGGCATGAGCTGAAGGCGGGGTTCCTGACGCTTCTGAACTATGACGTGCCGGGAAAGCCGCTGTCGATCGGCATCACCACCCGGCGCAACTGGCAGCCGACCGCTCTTCAGGCCGAATATCTGGCCGCGATCCGTCGCGTGGTGGCGACGGAGGAGGCGGTCAGCGCTGCAGATGGTGCCCGCCTGCCCGCGCTCAAGGCCGCCGAGTAGCGCCACTTGCCATTGCAGTTTTCGGGGTTATCGTTATTGCCGAATGTCCGGCCGGTCTGATGTCACGCGCCGCCAGCAGAGAGCGGGAGCATTCTTGAGAAAAAAGGCCGTCAACAGTCTCGAACGCCTGCAGGCAGTCCTTGAGGTCTTCACCGAGGACCGTCTGGAATGGACGCCGGAAGAGCTGATGGAGGAGTTGGGCTATAGCCGGCCAACGCTCTATCGTTATCTGAAGATCCTCAAGGAGAGCGGTTTTCTGACCTCCATGCCCAATACCGGCTTCACGCTCGGACCAAGGGTGGTGGAGATGGATTACCTGCTGCGGAAGTCCGACAACCTCATCCTGTCCGGCGCGCCCTATCTGCAAAAGCTCACAGGACGATACGAATGCACGGCGCTTCTGGTGCGCTGGTACGGCGAAAAGATCCTCTGCGTCGATTCGATCAGTTCCAGCCGCGAGGCGATCAGCAGCTATCCGCGAGGGCGGCCGATGCCGCTCAGCCGCGGCGCGATCGGCCGCTCCATCGTCGCCTTCCTGCCGCGCCGCAATCAGGTGCCGCTGATCAAGCGCACGCTCGACGAATGGCAGGCGGCAGGCGCCGGCGACACCGTGGAAGCGGTCCTGGACGGGCTGAAGTCCGTTCGCAAGAAAGGCTATGCCGTGGCCTATGGCGAAGTGACGCCCGGCGTCGTCGGCTTCGCAGCGCCGATTTTTGACGCGGGGCAGAGCCCGATTGCAAGTTTTTCTGTAACGATCGCCCAGGATCATGTCCCTGGGCCTGTTGTAGAGGAGATCGGCCGGGAAGTCCTGCGCGCAGCCGGCGAGATCAGCGCCGCGCTCGCCTCGCACCGACATCGAATTTCGAGTCAATAATCTCATATTGCAAGAAAATGTGTTGACTTTCGGCGCCTGCCTTCGCATCTTGCCGCGGCGGAGCGTGGCCGGAACCTCGGCATGTCTTCGCTTGCGGATTTTTAAACGCCTAGGGGCACTGGACTTCCCTCAAGTTCGCGGTGCCGCAGCAGGACAGGCAGGAGGAGCATTCCATGAAGAAGATCGACGCTTTCAACCATATCTGGCCAAAGCCCTTTTTCGACAAGCTGATCGGCTATATCGGCACGATGACCGACGTCACCATGCGCTCGGGCGCGGTGCCGATGATGACCGATCTCGACCGTCGTTTCCAGGTGATGGACATGTTCGGCGAAGACTACCAGCAGGTCCTGTCGCTCGCTTCGCCGCCGCTCGAAAAGCTGGCCGGGCCTGAGCGCGCTTACGATCTCGGCCGGATCGGCAACGATTCCCAGAAGGAACTCTGCGACAAATTTCCGGAGCGCTTCCCGGCCTTCATCGCCACCGTGCCGATGGAAAACCAGGAATGGATGATGGCGGAAACCAAGCGGGTCGTCGAAGATCTCGGCGCCTGCGCGGTCCAGATCTTCACCAATTACAGCGGCAAGCCGCTCGACCTGCCGCAGTTCGAGCCTTTCTTCGAATATATGGCAAAGTCCGGCAAGCCGGTCTTCCTGCATCCGTCGCGCGGCGCCAATTTCCCGGACTACCTGACCGAAGACCGTTCGGAATACGAAATCTTCTGGACCTTCGGCTGGCCCTATGAAACCTCGGCGGCAATGGCGCGCCTGGTCTTCTCGCGCATCTTCGACAAGTACAAGGGCCTCAAGGTCGTCACCCATCATGCCGGCGGCATGGTGCCCTTCTTCGAAGGCCGCGTCGGTGCCGGCTGGGATCAGATGGGCAAGCGCACCTCCGACCGCGATCTCTCTACCGTGCTGAAGGCTCTGGAGCGTCCGCATCTCGAATATTTCAAGGAATTTTATGCCGATACGGCGAGCTTCGGTTCGACCAAGGCGATCGAGCACGCAATCGAGTTCTTCGGCGAAGACCGCGTGCTGTTCGCGTCCGACGCGCCGTTCGACCCGGAAGGCGGGCCGATGTACATTCGCGAGACCATTCAGGTTCTCGACAACATGGACATTTCCGACGCCACCCGCCAGAAGATCTACGAAGGCAATGCCAAGAAGCTTCTCGGCCTGAAATAAGCGATCCGGTTTTCTGAGCTATCGAGCGCGCGGGCGGCAAACGCCCGCGCGTTTTTCATTTGGACAGCCGGTCGATGTAACGTTTTGCGGAGCGGGCGACGATCGCCTGCCCGTCCGCCCGGACATTCTGGTGCGAAAAGGCGCCGTAGATGCGCTCGAAAGGCCAAAGTGCCAGGCGCTCTGCGACATCGGCAACTTCGGCGGCACTCAGCGGCAGCATGTTGGGATAGCTCCACATGAAGGAGACATGGTCGGTGCCGGGCGTGACCTGGACGATATCGCCGGCCAGCAGCACGCCCTTGCCGTCCTCGCCCATCCAATGCAGCACGGTGCCGCCGGCAAAATGCCCGCCGCCATGCACCAGCGTGACGGAAGAGGAGAGCACCAGCGCATCCTCGTCCCACAGCCGGACATGATCCGAGGGACGGCAGATCCATTCCCTGTCGGCGGCATGCAGATAGATCGGCGCATCGAAGGCGGCCGCCCAGTCCTGCATGGTCGTGTAATAATGGGGGTGGGATATCGCGATGGCGCTGAGGCCGCCCAGCGCCTGGACGATCGCCTTGGTCGCGTCGTCCAGCAGCGCGATGCAATCCCACAGGATATTTCCCGCCGACGTCCGCAGCAGCAGGGCGCGCTGATTGATCGCGAAGGCGGGGACCGTCTGGACCGCCATCAGGTCCGGCTCGAGCTGCCTCCAAGCATTCCGGTGCGTCCGTGCAAGCTTTTCCGTCGTCGTCCAGGCCTGCCCGGATGGCGGCACATACTGACGTTCGTCCGCGCAGATGGGGCACCTTTGCGGCGCGTCCTCAGCCTCGTCGAAGGACGTGCCGCAGGCGCCGCAGAGAAAAATCGACATCGAAACCTCCCTCAGGACCCTCTGTAGGCCCTGTCATGAATTTGACAACAAACGATATTCGTCAAGGGAAGGGAAGTCCTCGCATCACCTGGCGTCTTCCAGCCGGAACCGCTCATATTGTCCCGGAAGAATTCACGTTTTCCAAAGGCGGGTGCGATAGGGTCGGGCGGATTTGTTCCACACCCAGAGGATCGGATGACGGCCCCGAAGACGCCAAGGCTGCTGAACCTGGATATCCTGCGCCTCGTCTCGGCGCTGATGGTGCTGACGTTCCACTACGGTTTCCGCATGCGGATTTCCGGCGAGGGCGGTGGCATCGGGTTTCCGGAACTCGCACCCTTTGCCATGTGGTTCGACACCGGCCTGCTGATCTTCTTTGCGATTTCCGGCTATGTCATCACCATGTCGGCGGAAGGCCGCTCGGCCTATGATTTCGCGGCTGGTCGTTTCGCGCGGCTCTGGCCGACCTTCATCACCTGCGCGACGATCACCGCCGCCGTGCTCGCCGTCTGGCATGTGCCGACCCTCGATCCGCCGACGGCCAGGCAATGGCTGGCGCATGTGGTGATTATTTCGCGCGGCCTCGGCCAGCCGTTCCTTGACGGCGCCTATTGGACGATCGCCTACGAGATCATCTTCTACTTCTGGGTTTTCCTGCTGATCGCGACCGGCCTTTTCGAGCGCGGCTGGCGCGTCGTCGTGCTGGCATGGCTGGCGATTTCCGTCGTCAACGAGGCCTTTATCGGCAGCGTCGCCATCCAGAAACTGCTAATCACCGAATATTCCGGTTATTTCGCCTTCGGCCTGGCGCTCCACAAGATGCGGCAGCACGCTTCCCTGTCGAGCCTCTGCGTGCTTGCTGCCGCAGTCTGCTGGGCAATCGCCACGCCCTTCCTGACCGAACCGGATTTCGTCGCAACATACGCGTTGAGTCGCAACGCCGTCGGGCTTGCCCTCATTGGGCCATTGGCCCTTGCAGCGGTCGCGGTCTGCGCGGCGGCCCCGTCGCTGCGCATTTCTCCAGGGTTGGCGATCGGGCTCGGTGGTCTCACCTATCCGCTCTACCTGCTGCATCAGAATATCGGCTACGCGGTATTTGCCCGTTTCGGGACCGAGCAGAACCGTTGGCTCGTCGCTCTGGGCGTGATTGCCGTCCTGCTTTTCGTTGCCTGGATCATCGCACGGACCATCGAACCGGCGGGGCGGCGGGCGATCATCCGCGCCGCGGGTCATCTTCGAGAAGGTCTCGGCCGCCTGAGACAGCGGACGGCCTGATCCGGATTGACGGCTTTATTTTACCCGGGTAAATCTACGTCTCAATTCCGAGGAAGCAGATGGCAGATTTTCATTGGACAGCTTTTCGAGGCGAAAACCGCATCGCGAGCGGATCACCGGCCGAGGTCGTGACGGCGATCAAGGGTGAACATGAAAGCGTCCTGGTTTTTGACGATGCGACGGGAAAGCCGGTCGATCTCGACCTCCGCGGCACACTCGAAAACTGTCTCGGTCGCCTTCCCAAGGATAATGCGGAGCCTGTCGAGCCGGTGGAACGGCGGCCCGGGCGCCCCAAACTTGGGGTGGTGCCGCGCGAGGTGACGCTGCTGCCGCGGCATTGGGAGTGGCTCGGCCAGCAGCCGGGCGGCGCGTCGGTTGCTCTGCGCAGGCTCGTCGATGCGGCGCGCGCAGCCAGCAGTTCGGGAGATGATCGGCGCCGCGCTCAGGAGGCCGCCGATCGTTTCATGCGGGCGCTCGCCGGGGATCAGCCGGGATACGAGGAAGCGGCGCGGGCGCTTTATGCCGGACAAGAGGGTCGCTTCAAGGAACTGACGGAGAGTTGGCCGACGGACATCCGGGACCATGCCCGATCCCTCGCCCGAGCCGCGTTCGAAACCGGCCCGGCAGACGCGAAATAACTTTTTCATTGCGGCATATCGGCGAAAATGCGCGGACATCGGGCATTTCCGGGCGGTTATGTACCTTTTTGCACATGTTCTGTCCGCGATTGGACATGGACCGAACGGAAACCGCACCGTAAGTTGCTTCGCGCCGCCGGGGAGGGTGGCTCGGAGGAGCAGTTTATGGATCGCATGAAGAACAAGGTCGTTCTCGTTTTCGGCGCCGGTTCGGTCGGCCCGGGTTTCGGGAACGGCAAGGCCGCCGCCGTCGCCTATGCCCGCGAGGGCGGCAGCGTCGTCTGCGTCGACGTCAATCTCGATGCGGCTAAGAATACGCTCGACGTCATCGAGTCAGAGGGCGGCACGGGCCTGGCGCTCGCCGCCGACGTCACCCAATCCTCCGACATCGCCGTCGTCGTCGAAAGGACCATGGAGCGTTTCGGACGTATCGACGTGCTGCACAACAATGTCGGCATCAACCTGCCGGGCGGGGCAGCTGAGGCGACCGAAGAGAGCTGGCGCAAGGTGATGGACGTCAACCTGACCAGCGCCTTCCTCACCTGCAAGGCCGTTCTGCCGATCATGGAAAAGCAGGGCGGCGGGGCGATCGTCAATATTTCGTCGCTCGCCTCCATCAGATGGACCGGCTATCCATACGTTTCATATTATGCATCGAAGGCGGCGCTGAATCACTTCACGCGGGCGATTGCGATCGAATATGCGGCCAAGGGTATCCGCGCCAATGCGATTTTGCCCGGCGTGATGGACACGCCGCATATCCAGAAACAGATCAGCGGCTACTACGGCTCTCCCGATGAAATGAAGGCTAAAAGAGACGCGCTTTCGCCGATGAAACGCCAGGGAGACGGCTGGGATATCGCCTGGGCCTCGGTTTTCCTTGCATCGGACGAGGCGAGATACATTACCGGGGTCGAGCTTCCGATCGATGGCGGGCTGCATGTAACGGTCTCCGGCAGCTTGAATTGAAACGGTCAGAGGCACGACATGGTCTGGTCTACAATATGGATCTGCTTCGAAGTTTTATGCCTCGCCGACAAATTTAGGCTTGCCTAATCCGTCCGTCTTCAGCAAACTCCGGCAACTTGAAGAAGAACAAGATCCAGATAATGGACCATTGCGGATGGCTGGAGGAGCCGGACGCCGGGAGGAGAAGCGGGCACGCCGGAGAGGGGTGTAGTCCGCCTGGATTCGCGGATCGATCCGGAGCGTTTCTTCCGTCTGTCTCCTGCACAGCACAGAGGAGGATGATGCGTGACGGCAGCCCATAATACGATCGAGCCCATGGATGAGGCTTCTCTGCTCGCCGGGCTCGAGGGCGTGGCGCCGCAGCAGAGCGGTTCTGTCTGGATGCGACCGGTAGAAGCGATTGCTGCTGCCCTTCTCGTCGGCATCATCGCGCTTCTATTGGCAGGGGTCATTTCCCGTTATGTCTTCTCGCTGCCGGTCGTCTGGATCGACGAGGTAGCATCGATCTCCTTCCTCTGGCTTGCCATGCTCGGTTCGGCCATGGCCGTCGATCGCAGCGAGCACCTGCGGCTGACCCTCTTCGTCGGCATGCTGCCGGAAAAGCTGCACGGCTTGGCGAATACGCTGGCTCTGCTGCTGATGGCGCTCTTCCTCGGCGTGATGCTGCGGCCGGCTTATGAATATGCGATCGAGGAATCCTATATCACCTCGGCAGCGCTCAATATTCCGATGAGCTTTCGTGCCGCGGCCCTGCCGGTCGGTGTCGGGCTGATGCTGATCCTCGCGGTCGCCAATGCGCTGAAGCGGTCGACCTTCAGGCAGGTCGCGATGTCCGTGGTGGTCATCGCCGCCGTGACGGCGCTTCTCTGGCTCGTCGGGCCAGGCCTGAAGCAGATCGGCAACTGGAACATCCCGATCTTCCTCGTCGGTTTCGTGGCGCTGTTCCTCGTGCTTGGCGTGCCGATCGCTTTCTGCTTCGGCCTCGGGACGCTGGCATTCCTGACTTTTACCACCTCGGTGCCCGTGTTCGTGATGATCGGCCGGATGGACGAGGGCATGTCGAGCATCATTCTGCTGTCGGTGCCGATCTTCGTGCTGCTTGGCTGCGTGCTCGACGCGACCGGCATGGGCAGGGCGATTGTCGAGGTGTTGGCCTCGCTGCTCGGCCATGTCCGCGCCGGCATGTCCTATGTCCTGCTCGGCTCGATGTTTCTGGTCTCAGGGATTTCGGGTTCCAAGGTCTCGGACATGGCGACTGTCGCGCCCGCACTTTTCCCGGAAATGAAACGCCGCGGCCACAAGCCGCCGGAGATGATCGCGCTTCTGGCAACCGGCGCGGCGATGGCGGAAACCGTGCCGCCGTCGATCGTGCTGATCGTGCTCGGATCCGCCGCCGGCGTTTCGATCGCTGGGCTGTTCACCTCCGGTTTCGCCATCGCCATGGTCCTGCTGCTGGTGCTTGCGATTTTGGCGCGCTGGAAGGCGCGGCACGAATCCATGGCCGGGGTGCGCCGGGCGCCGCTGTCGGTGATCAAGAAGGCGTTTCTGGTCGCCGCTCCCGCACTGCTATTGCCCTTCCTGATCCGCACCGCCGTCGGAGAGGGGATCGCCACCGCGACCGAAGTTTCGACGATCGCCGTGCTCTACGCGATGATCATCGGAGCAACGCTTTATGGCGGCATCAGCCTGAAGAAGCTCTATTCCATGCTGGTGGAAACCGCAGCGCTGTCCGGCGCGATCCTGATGATCCTGGGTGCCGCCTCCGCCATGGCCTGGGCGCTCACCCAGACCGGGTTTGCGGCGCAGCTCGTCGAGGCAGTGCAGGGGCTGCCGGGCGGCTGGCTGAGCTTCATGGGCGTCACCATCCTGATCTTCATGGTGCTCGGCTGCGTGCTGGAAGGCCTGCCGGCGATCGTGCTGATGGCGCCGATCATGTTTCCGGTCGCGCGCTCGCTCGGCATCAACGACATCCACTATTCGATGGTGGTGGTGACGGCGATGAATATCGGCCTGATGACGCCGCCGATCGGCATCGGTTTCTACATCGCCTGCAAGATCGGCAATGTCTCGCCCGATGAGGCGATGAAGGCCATCTGGCCCTATATCGGCGCACTGATGATCGGCCTTCTGGTGATCGCAGCCGTGCCCTATTTCTCGACTGCCTTTCTCTAAGGGCTGTGAGGCAAAAAACTTGGAACGAAATCGGAGGAGGATTTCATGAACGTTAACCGCAGAACGCTTCTTTTGGGCGCGGCCACGACCGGCATCGCCACGACCTTTTCAATCCGCACGCGGCCGGCCAACGCCGCCGAGTTCACCTACAAGTTCGCCAACAACCAGGCGCTGACGCATCCGATGAACGTCCGCGCCAAGGAGGCGGTTGCCAAGATCCAGGAGGAGAGCGGCGGGCGCATGGCCATCAACATCTTCCCGTCGAGCCAGCTCGGCGCCGACACCGACATGCTGAACCAGGTGCGTTCGGGCGGCGTCGAAATGTTCAGCCTGTCGCCGATCATCCTGTCGACGCTGGTGCCGAATGCCTCGCTGAACGGCGTCGGCTTCGCCTTCCCGAGTTATGACAAGGTGTGGCCGGCGATGGACGGCGAACTCGGCAAATATGTTCGCGGCGAGATCGAGAAGAAGGGGCTGCTGACGCTCGACAAGATCTGGGACAACGGTTTCCGGCAGATCACCTCGTCCAAGGGACCGATCACCACCCCCAAGGATCTCGAAGGCTTCAAGATCCGCGTGCCGGTGAGCCCGCTCTGGACCTCGATGTTCACCGCCTTCGGTTCGGCGCCCGCCAGCATCAATTTTGCCGAGACCTATACGGCGCTGCAGACCGGCATCGTCGACGGGCAAGAAAACCCGCTCGCCATCCTGACCACGGCCAAGCTGTTCGAGGTGCAGAAATACGTCTCGATGACCAACCACATGTGGGACGGGTTCTGGATCCTGCTCAACCGCCGCTCGTGGCAGGCTCTCCCGGCGGATCTGCAGGGGATCGTTTCGAAGCACTTCAATGCCGCCGCCGAGCTGCAGCGCAAGGACGTGATGGGCCTCAACGCCACCGTCCAGGCCGAACTGGAAGGCAAGGGCATGAAGTTCAACAAGCCCGACGGCGCCCTTTTCCAGGAGAAGCTGCGCGCCGCCAATTTCTACAAGGATTGGAAGTCGAAATACGGCGACGAGGCCTGGGCCATCCTCGAAAAGGCTATCGGCAAGTCATTGAGCTGATTGGCGACGGGCATGCATCTGATGGGAAACGGCATATGCAACAGGTGATCGAGATCCCCTCAGGTCTTCGGGAAGGTGCCGTTTCCGGCTCGCAGGCGGTGGAGCGGGCGCTGCAGCTTCTCTCCATCGTCGGCCGCGGCGCGGAAAAGGGCGTGGCGCTTGCCGATGTGGTTGCCGATAGTGGCCTCAACAAACCCACAGCCCGGCGGCTGCTGATGGCGCTGATGCGGTCCCGCCTCGTCGAGCAGGACGAGCTTACCCGTCGGTATTATCTCGGCGGGGAGCTCTACGTGCTGGGCATGCTGGCCTCGCGCCGGCACGGTCTCCTGGAAATGGCGGGCGAGAGCCTGAAACGGCTTTCTGCCAAGTCCGCCGACACGAGTTTCGTCTCCATGCGGCGGGACGACTATGCCGTCTGCCTGCATCGCGAGGAGGGCACGCATCCGGTGCGCACCCACGCGCTCTTGACCGGGGACCAGAACCCGCTTGGCGTCGGCGCCGGATCGCTCGCCATGCTGGCGGCATTGCCCGACGCGGAAGTGGAGGCGGTCCTCGGCCGCATTGAAGGCGTCATTGCCGCTCAATATCCGGGCTATTCGACGGATATCATCCGCGAGGATGTCGCCCGCTCACGCGAACTCGGTTACGCGCTCAATCCAGGGCGGGTAATCGCCAATTCCTGGGGGATCGGCATGGCGATCCTGCTGCCCGACGGACGGCTTGCGGGGGCCTTGTCGATCGCCGCGATCGACAGCCGCATGGGCGAGGTGCGCCAGAAGGAGCTTGTCGGGCTGCTGGCTCATGAGGTCGAGCGGGTGCAGGGCAAGCTGAAGGTGCTTTTCAGTTCGGAGAAACCGGCGCTTCGAAAGGCGCCGCAGGCGGCCCGGTCGAGAACACCGGAACGCGTTTGAAACAAAGGAGAAGGTCATGGCAGGAGCAGAGATCGTCGGTTGGGCGCATTCGAAATTCGGCAAGTCCGAAGCGGGCTCGACGCGGGAATTGATGGCCGAGGTGATCAATCCGGCCCTAGAACATGCCGGCATCACGGCCAGGGATGTCGACGGCATTTTCGTCGGCGTGTTCAACAACGGCTTTTCCAAGCAGGATTTTCAGGGCGCGCTGGTGGCGATGGCGGCAGACGGGTTCGACCATGTGCCGGCCGTGCGGATGGAGAATGCCTGCGCCACTGGCTCGGCGGCGCTATATTCGGCGCTCGATTTCATCGCCTCCGGCCGCGGCAAGATCGCGCTGGTCGTCGGTGCCGAGAAGATGACCGCGCTGCCCACCAGGGAGACCGGCGACATCCTGCTGTCGGCCTCCTATCGCGAGGAGGAGGCGGATGTCGAAGGCGGTTTTGCCGGTCTCTTCGGCCGCATCGCCAGCCATTATTTCCAGCGTTATGGCGACCGCTCGGAAGAGCTCGCGATGATCGCGGCGAAGAACCACGCGAACGGCATGAAGAACCCCTATGCCCATATGCAGAAGGATTTCGGCTTCGATTTCTGCAACACGGTGTCGGACAAGAACCCCTATGTGGCGGCGCCGCTGAGGCGCACCGACTGCTCGCTGGTGTCCGATGGTGCGGCGGCGATCGTGATCGCCTCGCCCGAAGTCGCGGCCGGCATGAAGCGCGCCGTCGCCTTCAAGGCGCATAACCATGTCAACGATATCCTTGCCATGTCGCGTCGCGACCCGATCGCCTTCGAGGGCGCGCGCATGGCCTGGCAGAAATCGCTGGCGGAAGCGGGCGTTTCGCTCGACGACCTGAGTTTCGTCGAAACCCACGACTGCTTCACCATTGCCGAACTCATCGAATACGAGGCGATGGGGCTTGCCGAACCCGGCCAGGGGTATCGCGTCATCCGTGAGGGCATCACCCGCAAGGATGGCCGTCTGCCGGTCAATCCGTCGGGCGGGCTGAAATCCAAGGGCCATCCGATTGGCGCGACCGGCGTTTCCATGCATGTGATGGCGGCGATGCAGCTCTGCGGCGAGGCAGGCGAGATGCAGTTGCCGAAGGCGACGATGGCCGGCGTCTTCAACATGGGCGGTGCTGCCGTCGCCAACTACGTGTCGATCCTGGAGCGGACGAAATGAATGCGACGACCTCGGTTGGCGTCGGCGATCGGACTGAGCCGAAGGGAGGGCTGAGCCCCCGTTCGACGCGGGTGATGAACCTTGCCCGTTTCGTGACGCAGGCGATGCGTCGCGAACCGCAGGGCATCGCGCTGGTCTGGGCCGAGAAGACCTGGACCTGGGAAGAGTTCGAGATCCGCATCGATGCAATGGCTGCGGCGTTGCAGCAGCAGTTCGGGGTGACCAAGGGCGACCGCATCCTGGTTCAGTCGCAGAACTGCAACCAGATGTTCGAGAGCATGTTCGCCTGTTTCCGGATCGGCGCCGTCTGGGTGCCGACCAATTTCCGGCAGACGCCGGAAGAGGTCGCCTATCTCGCCAAGGCGAGCGGCGCGACCGGCCTGATCTGCAATGCATCGTTTCCGGATCATGCGCACGTGGTGCGGGAGAACAATCCGGGAATCGGTTTCGTCATTGCGATCGGTGCAGCGGATTTCGGTCCATCCTATGACGCGATCGTCGAGGAGTTCCGGGCTAAGAAGCCGGCCGAGGCGCGGGTCGAGCGCGACGATCCATGCTGGTTCTTCTTCACGTCGGGTACGACCGGCCGGCCGAAGGCGGCCGTGCTGACCCACGGCCAGATGGCCTTCGTGATCAACAACCATCTCTGCGACCTGATGCCCGGCGTGACCTCCGCCGATGCGGCGCTGGTCGTTGCCCCTCTGTCGCATGGCGCGGGCGTGCATCAGCTGACCCAGGTCGCGCATGGGGTGAAGACCATCCTGCTGCCGACCGAAAAGTTCGATATCGACGCCGCATGGGCGCTGATCGAGAAATGGCGCGTGTCGACGATGTTCACCGTGCCGACCATTTTGAAGCTGCTGGTCGAGCACCCGGCGGCCGACACATACGACCATTCCTCGCTGCGATACGTCATCTACGCCGGCGCGCCGATGTATCGCGAGGACCAGAAGCGGGCACTGAAAAGCCTCGGTCCGGTGATCGTGCAGTATTTCGGGCTCGGCGAAGTGACCGGGGCGATCACCGTCCTGCCGCCAGCCTTGCATTCGGTCGAGGACGGCGAAGCCGCCAGGATCGGCACCTGCGGCATGGAGCGGACCGGCATGCAGGTGTCTATCCAGAACGAGGCAGGCGAGGAGGTCGGTCCTTACGAGACCGGAGAGATCTGCTGCATCGGCCCGGCGGTCTTCGCGGGCTATTACGACAATCCGGAGGCCAACGAGAAGGCGTTCCGCAACGGCTGGTTCCGCACCGGCGACCTCGGCCACATGGATGCCGAGGGTTTTCTCTACATCACCGGCCGCGCCTCCGACATGTATATTTCCGGTGGCTCGAACGTCTATCCGCGCGAGATCGAGGAGAAACTTCTTACCCATCCGGCAATCAGCGAAGTCGCGGTGCTCGGCGTGCCGGATCCGCTCTGGGGCGAAGTCGGCGTGGCCGTCTGCGTCGCCAAGCCGGGTTCGGCGGTGACCGAGAGGGACCTGTTCGCCTTCATCGACGGCAAGATGTCCCGCTACAAGATGCCGAAGCGCTTCATCTTCTGGGACGCGCTGCCGAAATCCGCCTATGGCAAGATCACCAAGAAGATGATCCGCGAAGAGCTGCAGGCGCGCGGCGAGCTTGATGATAAGCCGGCTAATGATCAGCCGGTGCTGCGCCAACTCAAGCATCCAGGCCCTGTCGTGCCGATCAGGCGAGAGGCGTTACGGACTGCGTTGAAGCCAGTCGAGGGTGTGCTACGGCCGGGTGAGGTCTTCATGGCCGGGATGGCGCGCATTTTCGCGGAGGCGGGCTGCAAGGGCGGTTTCCTCAATATCGAGGGCGGCGGCTGCGATCCGTTCCGTTATGTCCTGCCGGCCTTCTCGCCGGACAAGGACCATGCCGCCTGGTACAGCGCGACTTTCGCGCCGCAAGCGGGCGGCAAGTTCGAGGCTGCGACGGCCATGGTCGGCGAAAGGGACGGCGCGCCCTTCCTGCATTGCCACGGCATCTGGGACACGGGTGAAGGGGCGCTGCGCATGGGGCATGTGCTGCCCTTCGACAGCATCGTCAGCCGGCCGATCGCGGTCAAAGGGTATGGCAGCGCCACCGCGACCTTCTCGTCCATCCCCGATCCCGAAACGAATTTCACGCTGTTTTCCGCCAAGGGCGAGAGCGGCGAGGGGAACGGCATCCTGCTGCGGGTGCGCCCGAACGAGGATGTCGGGCTGGCGATCGAAGACGTCTGCCGGGCACACGGCATCGAGAGTGCCCGCATCTACGGCATAGGCAGCATCAACGAGCCTGTCTTCGAGGACGGGCGCCGGATCGTTTGCCTCGCGACCGAGATCGCCATCGAGAAGGGCGTGCTCGAAAAGACGCCGGACGGGCTCCAGGCCTCGATCGATGCCGCGGTCGTCGATACGGACGGCGTGATCTATCACGGCCGGCTGGCGCGCGGCGACAACCCGGTCGGCGTCACTTTCGAACTGGTCATCATCGAAAACCGGAAGAGCTGAACATGCGAAGCGTCGTCGTCACGGGTGCGGGATCGGGTATCGGCCTTTCGACGACGGAGCTTCTGATCGAGGCCGGCTGGCATGTGCTGGCCGCCGACCGCGATGCCGCGGCGCTCGAACGGCTGATGGAACGGCTCGGCAATCGCGCCGGTCTCCTCACTACGGTTCTCCTCGATATCACCGACGAAAAGGCGATCGCCAAACTTGCCGATCGCTGCCAGGCCCTCCAGAGCCCGCTGCAGGCATTGGTCAACAGCGCCGGCATCGGTTCGAACGTGCGTTTTGCCGAGACCACGACCGATCAGCTTCGGCGGATGTACGAGGTGAACGTCGTCGGCGCGTTTGCGCTGTCCCAGGCGCTGGCGCCGATCATGCGAGAAAACGGCGGCGGTTCGATCGTCCACATCGCCTCGGTTTCCGGCATCAAGGGCAATCTCGGCCGCTCCGCATATGGTGCGTCGAAGGGTGCGCTGGTGACGCTCACCAAGATCATGGCCGTCGAACTCGCCGACGACCTGATCCGCGTCAACGCGATTGCGCCGGGACCGATCGAGACGCCGATGGTCAAGGAAAACCATACGGCCGTGACGCGCGAGGAGTGGAACCGCACCGTGCCGATGCGCCGCTACGGCCGGCCGGAGGAGATCGCCACGGCCATCGCCTTCCTCGTCGACGAGCGCCAGTCTTCCTATGTGACCGGCCAGATTCTCGCCGTCGATGGCGGATTTACCGCTGCCGGGCTGATGGCCTGATCCGTTCCGGCACGCCATTCGTCTTGTGACAATCTCTTCATAAAAATAGGCGGCGCGACTCGCTGAGGTTCGTTGACAAGTCACGGGATAGATTAGAAAACTGCAACTTCCGACGGCAGCCACGGGGGGACTTTCTATGTCTAGGCGCGCGTTTTTCGGCTTTCTCGCTCTCATCGTTTCCGCATTCGCCTCCGTCTCGCCGCTGACCGCGGCCGACCGGCGGATCGAAAGCACTCCGAACAGCGATTATCTCGGTTTCGATCTCAGAACCGTGAAGAATGTCAGCCAGCCCCAGTGCGAGGCAGCCTGCATCGGCGACAATGCCTGCAAGGCTTTCACCTATAACGAGAAGGCCAAATGGTGCTTCCTCAAGTCGGATTACAGCCAGCTCAACCCGTTCCAGGGCGCCACGGCCGGCAAGATCGTCGTAACCGCCGTGGAGCCCGATATCGGCGCCCCACCGAAACTCTCCTTCCTCTCGGAAGAGGTTCTCCAGCAGGCGCGTGATCAGAAGGATGGCCTGACACTCGGCGACAACCAGCAGGGTTACGGGGTCGAAAACCTCAAGACGATCGCCCAGGGCCAGTTGCTGGCCGGTAATGTCGATATGGCGATCTACAATTTCAAAGGCGCGCTTTCGATCATCCCCGAAGACGGTGCCCTCTGGATCGAGCTTGCCCGCGCCGCCGGCACCGCCAAGAACAACAGCAGCGCCGATGGCGAAGGCACTCTTGCCGCGGTCAATGGCTACCAGCTTTCGCGCACCACCCAGACCCGCGCCGATGCGCTGGCGGTTCTCGCCGCAGCACTGGCCAAGCAGCAGAATTATCGCGCGGCGCTCAACGCCTACAAGGCGAGCCTCGCGCTCGTAAACGCCCGCACCGTGCAGGCCGCCTATAACGACCTGCGCGAACGCCAGGGTTTCCGCATGACCGGCAACACGGTCGATGCCGACAGCGCCAATCCGCGCGTCTGCGTGCAGTTCTCCGAACCGCTGGTGAAGATCGGCGTCGACTACGCACCTTTCGTCGTGCTCAACGGCCAGGCGCCGAAGGCGATGGAAGCCAAGGACAACCAGATCTGCGTCGAAGGCCTCGCCCATGGCCAGCGCTACAAGTTGTCGCTGCGCCGCGGCCTGCCGTCTTCCGTGGACGAGCCGCTTGTTGCCCAGGTCGATATCGACATCTACGTCAAGGACCGTTCGGCGACCGTGCGGTTCACCGGCGACAGCTTTGTTCTCCCGTCGACCGCGCGCCGCGGCATTCCGATCGTCTCGGTCAATACCGAAAAGGCCAATCTGAAGCTCTATCGCGTCGGCGACCGCAGCATTGCACCCTTGCTCGCCAATTCGCAGTTCCTGACCCAGATGGACGGCTATAACGCCACCCAGATCGAGGAGCAGAGCGGGGAACTGGTCTGGCAGGGCACGATCGATATCGCCCAGGATCTCAACAAGGACGTCGTGACCAGCTTCCCGGTCGACGAAGCGCTGCCGACCCGCAAGCCCGGCGTCTACATGCTGACGGCGGCTGCCGCCAATGCGACGAGCCAGGAATACGATACCAAGGCGACGCAATGGTTCGTGGTGTCCGATATCGGTCTCGCCACCTATGCCGGCACGGACGGCCTCAACGTCTTTGCCCGTTCGCTCGGCAGCGCCAAGCCGATGGCCGGGGTCGACCTCCAGCTTCTCGCCAAGAACAACGAAATCCTCGGTACGGCGAAGACCGATGCGGATGGCCGCGCGGTGTTTACCGCCGGCCTGATGCGCGGCACGGCGGCCATGGTGCCGGCCGTGCTGGCCGCCCAGAACAACAGCCAGGATTATGTCTTCCTCGACATGGCCCGTGCCGGCTTCGACCTTTCCGACCGCGGCGTCACCGGTCGTCCGGCGCCCGGCGCGATCGACATCCTGCCCTGGACCGAACGTGGCATCTATCGCCCTGGCGAGACCGTTCATGCCTCGGCGCTCGCCCGCAATATCGATGCGACGGCGATCGAGAACCTGCCGCTCACCTTCGTTTTCCTGCGCCCCGATGGCGTCGAGGACAGGCGCATGGTCAACAACGGTTCGCTCGGCGGTTACGCGCTCGACCTGCCGCTGCTGGCCACCTCGATGCGCGGCACCTGGACGATGCAGATCTTCACCGATCCCAAGGGTACGGCGATCGGCGAAAAGACCTTCCTCGTCGATGACTTCGTGCCGGATCGCATCGAATTCGACATGACCAGCGACGCCAAGGAAATCACCGTCGGGGAGCCGGTGCCGGTCAATATCGACGGCCGTTATCTCTACGGAGCGCCTGCCGCAGGCCTCAATCTCGAAGGCGAGATCGCGCTGAAGACGACCCACGAAAATCCGGCCTTCCCGGGTTACCAGTTCGGTCTCGTCGATGAAGAGGCGAGCGAAGCGGTGCGGATTCCGCTGGAAGAACTCGAACCACTCGACGGCGACGGCAAGGCGACCTTCGACGCGACCGTCGCCGAAGCGCCTTCGACGACGCAGCTGGTGAATGCCGATATCATCGTGCGCATGCAGGAGGCGGGCGGCCGCGCCATTGAGCGTTCGATCACCCTGCCGGTCAAGGCGGAAGGTGCGCGGATCGGCATCAAGCCGGAATTCTCCGGCGATCTCGGCGAGAATTCGGTCGGCAATTTCACCGTGATCATGGTGGACGCGGCCGGCAAGAAGCAGGCTATCCAGAACCTGCCCTGGAAGCTGATCAAGATCGACCGTGACTATCAATGGTACCGTGACGGTTCGTCCTGGCGGTATGAGCCGGTGACCCGCACCAGCCAGGCTGCCAATGGCACGGTGAATGTCACGGCCGATGGCGGCAAGGTTTCCGTTCCGGTCAAGTGGGGCCGCTACCGGCTCGAGGTCGAAACGGCCGATATCGGTGGCCCCACGTCCAGCGTCGAATTCGATGCCGGCTGGTTTGTGACCGCGACCTCGACGGAGACTCCGGACGCGCTGGAAATCGCGCTGGACAAGCAAAGCTACAAGGTCGGCGAGACGGCCAAGCTCAAGGTCTCGTCGCGATATGCCGGCGAGCTGATGATCACCTCCGGTTCCGAGAGCCTGATTGCGGTCAAGACCGCCAGCATCGGCGCCAATGGCGGCGAGGTGGAGATCCCCGTCACCGCGGCCTGGGGCGCCGGTTCCTATGTCACCGCGACGCTCTATCGTCCGGGTCAGGCGCAGGAAAGCCGCATGCCGATGCGCGCCATCGGCGTCACCTGGCTGAAGGTCGATCCCGAAAACCGCGATCTGCAGGTGCAGATCACGGCTCCGGAAAAAACGCTGCCGCGCCAGCCTCTGAACATTTCGCTGCAGGTGGCCGGTGCCGGCGCCAATGAGGACGCCTATGTCACCGTCGCTGCGGTGGATGTCGGCATCCTCAATCTGACCCGTTACCAGCCTCCGGCGCCGGACGACTGGTATTTCGGCCAGCGCCGCCTCGGCCTCGAAATCCGCGACCTCTATGGCCGCCTGATCGACGGTTCGCTCGGAGCCACCGGGCGGCTGCGCACCGGCGGTGACGGCGGCAGCACGGCGCTGCAGTCGAGCCCGCCCAAGGAAAAGCTGATCGCCTTCTTCTCGGGTCCGGTGAAGCTCGATGCGCAGGGCAAGGCGAATGTCTCCTTCGACATTCCGCAGTTCAACGGCACGGCGCGCGTCATGGCGGTTGCCTGGTCGAAGACCGGCGTCGGGCATGGCGTCAAGGATGTGGTGATCCGCGATCCGGTGGTGATTACCGCCAGCCTGCCGCGCTTCCTCGCCCCCGGCGACCAGACCAATCTCAGGCTCGACATCGCCAACACCGATGCGCCGGCCGGCGACTACCAGCTTGCCATCACCACCAACAGACCGGTCGCCGTAGATCAGAAGGGGACCGGAAAGATCACGCTCGCAGCTGGCGGCAAGTCGGATGTCACGCTCGCTCTGCGCGGTGTCGAGCCGGGCGACGGGTCGATCTTGGTCCGTCTTTCGAATGCGTCGGGCATGTCGCTGGACCAGGTGCTCGATATTCCGGTGCGGCCGGCCGCCATGCCGATCACCCAGCAGCGGCTTGTCCAGCTGAAACCGGGCGCCAGCGTGACGGTCGATGCCAACCTGCTCGCCGACAGCATACTGCCGGGTGCCTCGGTCAGCGTGAATGTCAGCCGCTCGACCGCCTTCGATATCCCCGCGCTGCTGATGAGTCTCAGCCGGTATCCCTATGGCTGCGCGGAGCAGACGACCAGCCGCGCCCTGCCGCTCCTCTATCTCAGCCAGATGGCGGTGCAGAACGGCCTTGCCGACGATACGGAGGTCAAGAAGCGGGTCCAGGATGCGATCTATCGCGTGCTGTCCTATCAGTCCTCGGCCGGCAGTTTCGGCCTTTGGGGTCCGGGCGGCGGCGATCTGTGGCTCGATTCCTATGTGAGCGACTTCCTCAGCCGCGCCCGCGAACAGGGTTACGACGTGCCCGAACAGGCGCTCGTCCAGGCTCTCGACAGCCTGCAGAACTCGCTCGGTTTCACCAACAACGTCAAGGACCAGGGCAACGAGATCGCCTATGCGCTCTATGTGCTCGCCCGCAACCGCAAGGCCGCGATCAGCGACCTGCGCTATTATGCCGACACGATGCTGAACGATTTCCCGACACCGCTCGCCAAGGCCCATATCGCCGCGGCGCTGGCGCTTTACGGCGATGCCCAGCGGTCAAAGAATATCTTTGCGGCCTCGCTGCAGATGTCGCAAGACGCGCAAATCCATCGGGTGAGCCTGTCCCGCTCGGATTACGGCTCGTCGCTGCGTGACGGCGCCGCGGTCCTGGCGCTCGCCGCCGAAAGCCGGCCGGTGCCGCCGATCGTTCCGGCGCTCGCCACCATCGTTGCCAAGGAATGGGGCCAGAAGAAATATACCAGCACCCAGGAACAGACCTGGATGCTGCTCGCCGCCCGGGCGCTGCAGAACGGCGATGACGGCCTGCGCCTGCAGGTCAACGGTGCCGACCATCGCGGCACGCTGATGTCGCAGATGACCGGCGATGCGCTGATCGGCCATCCGCTGACCGTCAAGAACAACAGCGCCGATCCGCTGTCGGCTTCGATCACCACGGTCGCGGCACCGGCCCAGCCGCTGCCTGCCGGTGGCGACGGTTTCCAGATCACCCGCACCTACTATTCGATGGATGGCGAGGAGACGAATGTCAGCGAAGCAGAGCAGAACCAGCGTTATGTTGCGGTGATCACGATCACCGAGAGCAACAGCTGGCCGTCGCGCATCGTCGTCACCGACCTTCTGCCGGCCGGGTTCGAGATCGACAACCCGAGCATCGTCAACAGTGCGAGCCTTGCGAACTTCGACTGGATCGAGGAAGTGCAGGCAGCCCATACCGAATTCCGCAACGACCGTTTCGTCGCGGCCTTCGACCGGAGCGCCGGCGACAACCGCGAGATCACGCTCGCCTATGTGGTCCGCGCCGTGACCCCCGGCGTCTACGATCATCCGGCAGCCCAGGTCGAGGACATGTATCGTCCGCAGTTCTCGGCCCGTACCGCAATGGGCAAGATGGAGGTGCTTGCCGCCCAGTAAGCGGCAGCTCGTTCCGATGAAGCTCAGGTGGAAACTTTCGATCGGTCTGGCTGTCGGCCTCGTCACTGCGGCGGGGCTGATCGTCGGCCTCGATGCGGCCGACAGGGCCTATCCGCCGCCGCTCGAAAGGGCGCGGGTGGCTTCCGCCGAAGTGCTGGATGCGGATGGCGAGCTGCTGCGCGCCTTTGCGACGCCCGAAGGCCGCTGGCGGCTTCGCACGACGATCGAGAATGTCGATCCGCGATTCCTCGAAATGCTGGTCGCCTATGAGGACCAGCGTTTCTACGAGCACGGCGGGGTCGATCCGTGGGCGCTCGGCCGAGCGATGCTGCAACTCGTCACCAACGGCCATGTCGTGTCTGGCGCTTCGACGCTGTCGATGCAGGTGGCGCGGCTGATCGAGCCGCGCGAGAGCCGGTCTGTCGCGGCAAAACTCCGCCAGGTCGTTCGCGCGGTCCAGATGGAACGACGGCTGTCCAAGACGGAAATTCTCGAACTCTACCTCACCCATGCGCCTTATGGCGGCAATCTGGAAGGCGTGCGCGCTGCGAGCCTTGCCTATTTCGGCAAGGAGCCGCGGCGGCTGACGGTGGCGGAAGCGGCACTTCTGGTCGCCCTGCCGCAATCGCCGGAAGGTCGGCGGCCGGACCGGCATTTCAGGATAGCGAAAGCGGCGCGGGAGCGCGTGCTGATGCGCTCGGCCGTGGCCGCGGTTACCGGCGACGGCGAGGCGGAACGGGCGGCGGGCGATGGTATTCCCACCCGGCGCCTGCAGTTGCCGGCCTATGCGGCGCATCTCGCCGAAGCGGCGATCCGCAAGCAACCGAAGGTCGAGCAGCACAAAACGACCTTGAGACGAAGTGTCCAGCAGAGACTGGAGCAGGTTGCGAGGGAAGCTTCGGTGAAGCTCAGCCCGAAGGTCTCCGTCGCCATGGTGATGGCGGATATCACCACCGGCGCGATCGTCGGCGAAGTAGGATCGGCCGATTATTTCGATGCGAGCCGGTCCGGCTGGGTGGACATGACGCGGGTCAACCGTTCGCCGGGCTCGACGCTGAAGCCGTTCATCTACGGGCTCGCCTTCGAGCAGGGACTGGTGTCCCAGGAGACGATCATCGAGGACCGGCCGGCGGATTTCTTCGGTTACCGGCCGAAGAATTTCGACATGACCTATCAGGGCGATGTCAGCGTCCGGCAGGCCCTTCAACTGTCGCTCAACGTGCCCGCGGTGCGGCTGCTGGATGCGGTCGGCCCCTCGCGGCTGATGATCCGTTTTCGCCGCGCCGACGTGCGGCCTGTCCTGCCGGCCAACGAGGCGCCGGGCCTGGCGATCGGCCTCGGCGGCGTCGGCATCACGCTCAAGGATCTGGTGCAGGCCTATGCGGCGCTCGCCAATCGCGGCAATCCGGTGCGGATCGGCAACGGCATCGAGGACCAGCCGGGTTTGATTGACGGCGAGCCGTTGCTCGAACCGCAGGCGGTGTGGAACGTCGCCGACATTCTCTCCGACGTGCTGCCGCCGCAGGGCAGCCGAAGGCTCGGCATCGCCTACAAGACCGGCACGAGCTACGGTTATCGCGACGCCTGGTCGGTCGGCTTCGACGGGCGATATGTGCTGGGCGTTTGGGTCGGGCGGCCGGACAATGGTGCGGTGCCGGGCATTGCCGGTTATCAGACCGCGGCGCCGATCCTGTTCGAGGCGTTTTCGAGATCCGGCGTACCGATCACGCCGCTGCCGTCAGCGCCTTCGGGTGCCGTCCGCATCGCGCAAGGTGAGCTGCCGATCAGCCAGCGGCGTTTTTCGATGACGGCAAGCGGGCTCGTTTCCGCTTCGACGCGCGAGCCGGCACCGCAGATCGTCTATCCGCCGGAAGGCGCGCGCGTCGATCTCGGCGCGCAATCGGGCGATATTTCGCCGCTGGTCCTGAAGCTGCAGGGCGGCCGGGCGCCGTTCCGCTGGCTCGCCAACGGCAAGCCGCTCAGCGATCTGTCCCGCCGCCGCACCAATGAATGGACGCCTGATGGGGCTGGGTATTCGACACTGACGGTGATCGACGCTGCGGGGCGGGCGGCGAGTGTGAGGGTTTTCGTGGAGTAAAGACCGTCCGGTAAAGCCGATGGAGTACTAGTTGTCCACGGGCGAACACCGAAAGACAGTGTCGGAAGGCACACCCCGCGATACCCCCCTCTGTCCGGCAGGGGGTGCCTCATGGCACGACTCTCAAATCGCCTGACGACCGCCCCGTTCAACATTCCCGAAAATCGGCTTTTCAGAAAGCATATACGGTCGCCTGAAGGACGCACTAGGCCGCCGCTGCCGCCTTCTTCCTCGCCACGCGGGCGCGGATGGACTCGATATCGGCCTTCGGCGTCGCCTTGAACAACGTGCGCGTATAGTCGTGCTTCGGGTTGGAAAACACCTCGTCGCGGGTGCCGTATTCCACCGCCTCGCCGAAATACATCACCATCACCTCGTCGGCGATGTAGCGCACGACGGAGAGGTCGTGGCTGATGAAGACGTAGGTGAGATTGAACTCGTCCTGCAGGTCGGCGAGCAGGTTCAGCACCTGGGCCTGGACGGAGAGATCGAGCGCCGAAACCGGCTCGTCGAGGACCAGCAGCTTCGGGTTCATCATCAGCGCGCGGGCGATGGCGATGCGCTGGCGCTGGCCGCCGGAGAACATGTGCGGGTAGCGGTTATAATGTTCCGGGCCGAGACCGACCTTCTTCAGCATTTCGCTGGCGCGGTCGCGACGTTCGGCCGCCGACATATCGGTGTTGATCGCGAGCGGTTCGCCGAGCACGTCGCCGATCTTCTGGCGGGGATTGAGCGAACCATAGGGGTTCTGGAAGACGATCTGCACCTTCTGGCGCATGTCCTGGGTCAGGTGGCCCGGGCGGGTATCGACCTTCTTGTTGTCGATCAGGAGGTCGCCGCCGGTCGGTTCGTCGATGAAGGTCAGCATGCGGGCAAGGGTGGACTTGCCGCAGCCGCTCTCGCCGACGATTGCCAGTGTCTTGCCGCGTTCCAGCTTGAAGGAGACGCCCTTCACCGCATGGATGATCTTCTTCGGCTTGAAGAGGCCGCCCGGCAGTTCGTAATCGCGCTTGATGTTGCGCACTTCGAGCATGGTGTTATCGGTCATGGTCTCGCTCATGCGCTTACCCCAGGTGCGGGTTCCGGATTGCCGTCGAAGAAGGCGGAAACGGTGGTGAGTCGGTCGCCGGTGGCGTTTTCCGGCAGCGCCGCCAGCAGCGCCTTGGTGTAGTTGCTCTTCGGGTTTTCGAAGAGGGAGAGCACGTCGGCTTCCTCCATCTTGCGGCCCTTGTACTGCACCACGACGCGGTCGGCGGTCTCGGCGACGACGCCCATGTCATGGGTGATCATGATCAGGCCCATGCCGTTCTTCGCCTGCAGCGCCATGATCAGGTCGAGGATCTGCTTCTGGATCGTGACGTCGAGCGCGGTGGTCGGCTCGTCGGCGATCAGCAGCTTCGGATTGCAGGCGATCGCAATGGCGATCATCACGCGCTGGCACTGGCCGCCGGACATCTGGTGCGGGAAGTGGTTGAGCCGCTCTTCCGGGTTGGGCAGGCCGACCTGGCTGAACAGCTCGATGGCGCGGGCGCGGCGGGCTTTTGCGTCGAGGCCGAGATGGATGCGCAGCACTTCCTCGATCTGGAAGCCGACCGTGAAACACGGGTTGAGGCTGGCGACCGGCTCCTGGAAGATCATCGCGATATCCTTGCCGATCAGCTTGCGGCGCTCGGCCGGGCTGATGTTCTGGATGTCGCGGCCCTCGAAGAGCATGCGGTCGGCGGTGATCTTGGCCGTCCAGGGGAGAAGGCCCATGACGGCGAGCATGGCGACGGACTTGCCGGAGCCGGATTCGCCGACGATTGCCAGGACCTCGGCCTTTTCGACCGAGATGGAGACGCCGTCGACGGCACGGAACCAGCCGGTGGCGGTTTCGAATTCGACGGTGAGGTTGTCGATTTGCAGAAGCGCCATGATCAGGACCTCTTCAGTTTCGGGTCGAGCGCATCGCGCAGGCCGTCGCCCATCAGGTTGATGGCGAGAACGGTGACGAGAATGGCGACGCCGGGGAAGGTGACGACCCACCAGGCGCGCAGGATGAATTCACGCGCTTCGGCAAGCATCGTGCCCCATTCCGGTGCCGGCGGCTGGGCGCCCATGCCGAGGAAGCCGAGGGCGGCCGCATCGAGGATGGCGTTCGAGAAGGAAAGCGTCGCCTGGACGATCAGCGGTGCGGTGCAGTTCGGTAGGATGGTGCGGAACATCAGGCGGATGGGACCGGCCCCGGCAAGCCGGGCCGCGGTCACGTAGTCGCGGCTCTTCTCGGCCATCACGGCGGCGCGGGTGAGGCGCACGAAATGCGGCTGCAGGGTGAGCGCGATGGCGATCATGCCGTTGGTGAGGCTTGGGCCCAGGATTGCGACGAGCACGAGGGCGAGCAGCAGCGACGGGAAGGCGAGGATGATGTCCATCAGGCGCATGATGACGGTATCGATCCAGCCGCGGTAATAACCGGCGATCAGGCCGACGATGATGCCGCCGGTGAGCGACAGCGTCGTCACGAAGACGCCGATGAACAGCGAATACTGTGCGCCATAGATCAGGCGGGACAGGATATCGCGGCCGACAGGATCGGTGCCGAGCAGATAGGACGGGTTGCCGCCCTCGGCCCAGGCCGGCGGAAGCAGAGCGAAATCACGATACTGCTCGAACGGCGAATGCGGGGCGATGAGCGACGCGAAGATCGCCACGATGACGAGGGCGACGAAAATGATGAGGCCCAGAACGGCGCCGCGGTTTTCGGAAAAGTAGAACCAGAACTCGCGGAGCATCTGGCGGCGCATCGCGGCGCTGGAAACCGGCTCGGCGGTCTTGGTAACAGTGGTATCGGCCATGGGATTTTCTCCTTCTTGGTGCCGGATCAATGTCGGATTCTGGGATTGATCAGCCCGTAGAGCAGATCAACAATGAGATTGACGAACATGATGATGGCCGCGATCAGGAGCAGGCCGCCCTGGATGACCGCGTAGTCGCGGCGGAAGACGCTGTCGACCATCCACTTGCCGATGCCCGGCCAGGAGAAGATCGTCTCGGTCAGGATGGCGCCGGCGAGCATGACGCCGATCTGCAGGCCGATCGTGGTGATGACCGGGATCATGGCGTTGCGCAGCGCATGGATGCCGACGACGCGGAAGGGCGAAAGGCCCTTGGCGCGGGCGGTGCGGACGTAATCTTCCGAGAGCACTTCCAGCATGGCGGAACGCGTCTGGCGGGCGATGACGGCGAGCGGAATGGTCGCAAGCACGATCGACGGCAGGGCAAGGTGGCTGATCGCCGAGGCGAAGGCGCCCTGCTGTCCCGAGAGCAGCGAATCGATCAGCATGAAACCCGTGACCGGCGGAAAGAAGAACATCAGCGAGATGCGGCCGGAAACCGGGAACCATTGCAGAGTGCCGGAGAAGAGGATGATCAGCAGCAGGCCCCACCAGAAGATCGGCATCGAATAACCGACAAGCGCGATGCCCATCAGCCCCTGGTCGAAGATCGAACCACGCTTGATCGCGGCGATCACACCGGCCGGAATGCCGAGAGCGACGGCAATGACGATGGCACAGAAGGAAAGCTCCACGGTCGCCGGAAACAGCGCCCAGAACTGGTCGAGGATCGGTTTCTTGGACACGATGGACGATCCGAAATCGCCGGTCAGCACGCCGCCGAGATAATCGAAATACTGGACTATCAGCGGCCGGTCCATGCCGAGCTGGGCACTGATCTGGGCATGCCGCTCCGGCGACATGACACGTTCACCGGAAAGAAGCGCAACCGGATCACCCGGCAGAAGTCGGATAAATGAAAACGCAATGATCGAGACCCCGATGAAAGTCGGGATCAACACGGCGATACGCCGTAAAAGGAAGCCAAACATTCGAAACCTTTAGTGGTTTTTGGTTCGTGGCCGGTTCACGGATTTGTCAAGCCATGAAGGCGGCAATTGTGGCGTCTGCGCCAAATTTTGGCGTCTCATAAGAAAATGCCGCGGGAAACGCAACGCGTCCCGCGGCAAAATCGTCGTGAAGCGGTAATTACTGAGCGATATCGACTGCTTCGAAGGTGAAGTCGCCGAGCGGGCTCTGGGTAAAGCCGGTCACACCCTTGCGCATCGGAACGACCGAGAGGGAGTGGTCGATGGTTGCCCAGGGAGCGTCCTTCTTGAAGACTGCCTGAGCCTGTTCGTAGAGCTTGGTGCGCTCGGCCTGGTCGGAGACGACCTTGGCCTTCTTCACCAGTTCGTCGAATTCCTTGTTGCACCACTGGGCGCGGTTGTTGCCGCCGACGGCATCGCAGCCGAGCAGCGTATCAAGGAAGTTGTCCGGATCGCCGTTGTCGCCGGTCCAGCCCAGGATGGCAGCGCCGTCGCGGTTCTTGTCCTTCGAACGCTGCAGGTATTCGGCCCATTCGAAAGAAACGATCTCGACCTTGACGCCGATCTTGGCGAAATCGTCCTGGATGATTTCAGCCGCGCGGCGGGCGTTCAGCATGTAGGGACGCGAAACCGGCATCGCCCAGACCTTCATGGAAAGGTCCTTGACGCCTGCGTCGGCGAGCATCTTCTTGGCCGCGTCGAGGTCGTAGGTGTCGTCCTGGGTGGCCTTGCTGTAGGACCACATGGTCGGCGGGATCGGGTTGACGGCAGGTGTCGCCATGCCCTGGAAGACGGAATCGACGATCGCCTTCTTGTTGATCGCCTTGTTCAGCGCCTTGCGGACTTCGACCTTGTCGAACGGAGCCTTGGTGGTGTTGTAGGCGAGGTAGGCGACGTTCAAGCCTTCCTGCTCCAGAACCTGGAGGTTCGGATCAGCCTTCATGGCCTTCACGTCGGCGGCGTTCGGATAGGGCATCAGGTGGCATTCGCCGGCTTTCAGCTTCTGGTAACGAACAGCGGCGTCGGTGGTGATTGCGAAGACGAGGTCGTCGATCTTCGGAGCCGGACCCCAGAAATCGGCGTTCTTCTTGTAGCGGATGACGGCGTCCTGCTGGTAACCGACGAAGGTGAACGGGCCGGTGCCGACCGGCATCTGGTTCAGCTGTTCCTTCTTGCCGGCCTTCTCGAGGCTGTCGGCATATTCCTTCGACAGGATCGACGCGAACGGCATGGCGACGTTGGCGAGGAACGGTGCTTCCGGACGGTTGAGCGTGACCTTGACGGTCAGGTCGTCGACCTTCTCGATCGACTTGATCAGCTTCGGAAAGCCCATGCCGTCGGCATATTCCCAGGTCGCGCCGGAAATATACTTGTTCCAGGCATTCTTCTCGTCGATCTGGCGGCCGAGCGAGAAGACGACGTCGTCGGCGTTCAGGTTGCGGGTCGGCTTGAAGAAGTCGGTCGTCTGGAACTTGACGTTCGGACGCAGCTTGAAGGTGTAGACCGTGCCGTCGGCCGAGATTTCCCAGCTCTGGGCAAGCGCTGCTTCCGGCTGGGTCGTGCCCGGCTTGAACTCGAGCAGGCGGTTGTAGATCGGATGTGCCGAAGCGTCGAAGGTCGTGCCGGCGGTATAGATGCCGGGATCGAAGCCTTCCGGAGAACCTTCCGAGCAATATACGAAGGTCTTGGCGCTGGCGGCGCTTGCGAAGAAGGTTGCCGACAGCAGCGCTGCGGCAAGGGTGAGTTTGTATTTCATGTGGATCTCCCAATGACCTGTGGCCGGCTTAGGTGCCGTGCCCGGTTGATGTCTTCAGCTGGAATGGTGCGTATATAGCGCCCAACGACTGGTATTCCCGTGTTCACCTCCTAGCCGGCGATATTTCGCTGCGGCCGGCCTTCAAAATGCGTTTCTCCTGGCGGGTCCGCTTCGGCCTTTCGCCGCGCATGTCCCTGTTTCTTGATTCCGATCAACGGCCTCCCGCCGTATCGAATTTCACGCCCGCTTCATTCCTTAGAAAATTTTCCACAAAATTGGCAAAATCCCGGTGCATTTTTATTAGTTTCGGCGCGTTTCATAGATTTGACTGCGGGCCGTGGCGCGGGAGCATAACGATTATGATCCGGTTGTCGAGATGCTAAGATTCGCGTACCAATCACATCCGCATTCCCTCCTCCCAATCCCTCCGCAGCGTCGATTTCCGCTGCAATGCCGCATTGCCATCGGCTGAGAATTGGCTACGGTTCGGGCCTTCCGACCAGCATAGATGTATCGAGGCAGTGGTTTCATGACGACAGGTAATTCCAATCTCCCCCTCGTTTGGGATCTCATCGACCGCAAGAAAGAGGTCTTCACCGAACTCGCGGACCGCGTCTGGGAGACGCCGGAAACCTGCTACATGGAGACGCTTTCGGCTGCCGCGCATCGCGAGATGCTGGAGACGCAGGGGTTCAGGATCACCGGAAACGTGGCCGGCATCCCGACCGCGCTGATCGGCGAGGCGGGCGAGGGCGGCCCGGTGATTGCCTTTCTCGGTGAATACGATGCGCTGGCAGGCCTCAGCCAGAAGGCCGGAGTCACCCGGCATGATCCGACGGTCCCCGGCGCGAACGGCCATGGCTGCGGCCATAATCTTCTCGGCTCCGCATCGCTGCTTGCCGCCACCGCCGTGAAAGATTGGCTCGAAAAGACCGGCACCCCCGGCCGCGTGCGTTACTACGGCTGCCCGGCGGAAGAAGGCGGCGCCGCCAAGGCGTTCATGGTGCGGGCCGGCGCCTTCGAGGACGTCGACATCGCGATCAGCTGGCACCCGAGCAATTTCGCGGGCGTGCAGCGGGAGACCTCGCTTGCCAACTGCCGGATCGACTTCACGTTCACGGGCCGCGCGGCGCATGCCTCCGCCGTGCCGGAACTCGGCCGCAGCGCGCTCGATGCCGTCGAGCTGATGAGCGTCGGTGTCAATTATATGCGCGAGCACATGCCGTCCGAGAGCCGCATCCACTATGCGGTCCTGGACAGCGGCGGCATCTCGCCGAACGTCGTGCAGGCGCATGCCAAGGTGCGTTACGTCGTCCGCTCGGCGGACCTGCCGGGGCTTTTTGCGCTGATCGAGCGGGTCAAGAAGGTTGCCGAGGGTGCGGCGCTGATGACCGAGACCAAGGTCGAGAGCACGATCCTGGCAGGTGTTTCCAACCTCGTCGTCAACACACCGCTGATGGACGTCATGCAGGACGTCTGGGACAGCATGGGGCCGCCGCCTTTCGATGCAGCGGACATCGATTTTGCCGAAAAGATCCGCGCCACGCTGACCCCGGAAGACATTGCGGCGAGCTGGAGCCAGGAGCGCCTGGAGCAGCGGGATATCCCGCTTGCCGACTTCATCCTGCCGGCCCACACCGAAAACCGCCAGATGGGCGGCTCGACGGATGTCGGCGATGTCAGCTGGGTGGTGCCGACCGTGCAGGCCTATGGCGCGACGCTCGCCATCGGCACCCAGCTTCATACGTGGCAGGTAGTGGCGCAGGGCAAGAGCCCGCTTGCCCATAAGGGCATGGTTTCCGTTGCCAAGGCGATGGCAGCGACCGGACTGGCCGCGATAACAAGCGATCAGCTCCGCGAGGCTGCCTGGGCCGATCTGAAGAAGCGGCGCAAGGGACAGGACTACAAAAGCCCGATCCCGGCCGGCGCCGAACCTCCGGTCGCGGCAATGACGCTGAAATGACCAAATAAACTGATCGAGGCGTCAACTATTTTGAACAGTCGGCCTCTCTGAAAACGGCGATTTGGGCTGTCCAATATCGCCGTTTCCGCCTATGAGATTCATAGACCGTTGCGTGTCTCACAGGAGGTCCGTCGTGACTATTCAGCCCAATTCCATCGAAGCCCGGGACAAGGCTTACCAGCTTCACTCCTACACCAATGCCCGTGCGCTGGAGCGCGACGGATCACTGGTGATCGACCGCGGCGAGGGCATCTATGTCTACGACGTGAACGGCAACAAATATATCGAGGGCATGGCCGGGCTCTGGAGCGTCGGCGTCGGTTTCGGCGAAAGCCGGCTTGTCGAAGCGGCCGCCAGGCAGATGGCGAAGCTCCCCTATTACCACACCTTTACGCTGCGCACTCACAGCCCTTCGGTCGATCTTGCCGAAAAGCTGATCCAGATGGCGCCGGTGCCGATGTCGAAGGCCTATTTCACCAATTCCGGGTCCGAAGCCAACGACACCGCCATGAAGATGGTCTGGTATCGTTCGAACGCGCTCGGCAAGCCGGAAAAGAAGAAGATCATTTCCCGCATCAAGGGTTATCATGGCGTGACGATCGCCAGCGCCAGCCTGACCGGCCTGCCGAACAATCACCGCTCCTTCGACCTTCCGCTGGCCGGTGTCTTCCACACGACCTGCCCGCATTACCGCGCCTTCAAGCAGGAGAACGAGACGGAGTCAGCCTTTGTCGAGCGCTGCGCCAAGGACCTCGAAGACCTGATCCTCAAGGAAGGCCCGGAAACGGTTGCCGCCTTCATCGGCGAGCCAGTCATGGGGGCGGGCGGCGTTATCGTGCCGCCGGCCGGTTACTGGGATGCGATCCAGAAGGTGCTCAGGAAATACGATGTCCTGCTGATCGCCGACGAGGTGATCTGCGGCTTCGGGCGCACCGGCGAGATGTTCGGCACCACGACCTACTCGCTGCAGCCGGATATCATGACGCTGTCGAAGCAGCTTTCGTCGTCCTACCAGCCGATCTCGGCGCTGCTCATCAACGACAGCGTCTATGGCCCGCTTGCCGATGAATCGGCGAAGATCGGCACGTTCGGCCACGGCGTGACCGCCGCCGGCCATCCGGTCGCCGCGGCGGTCGCGCTGGAAAACCTGGCGATCATCGAAGAACGCGACCTCGTCGGCAATGTCCGGGCGCTGGCGCCGAAGTTCCAGAGCCGGCTGAAGGCGCTGGAAGGCCATCCGCTGGCGATCGAAGCGCGCGGCGTCGGCCTGATCGGTGCGCTGGAACTCAAGCCGCGCGACGGTTTCGCGGCCGGCCAGCTCGGCCCCAAGCTGCTGGCGATCATGCTGGAAAAGGGCCTGATCTCGCGGGCAATCGGCGACTCGCTGGCGCTCTGCCCGCCGATGATCATCAATGAACAGCAGATCGATACGATCTTCGACACATTCGAAGCGTCGCTTGAGGTCTTCGAGAAGCAGCTGGCTGCCTGATACCTCCGGGAGCCGTGCTAACCTATTGGTGCGGCTCCGATTGCGCTTGGGCCGAGCGCGCCTATATTGCTCGCCATGCTGGATCTCATCGAACCCTATTGGCCGCATATCCTCTTCGTATTGTCGGTCCTGATGGGGGCTGCGGCTGCGATCCACGCGGCGATGACCAAGGAGGAAGTCCGCTCCGCGATCGGTTGGGTCGGTGTCATCGTCCTGTCCCCGATCGTCGGCGCGCTGCTTTACCTGGTTGCCGGGATAAACCGCATCCGCCGCGCGGTGATCAGTGATCGCCGCGCGCTGTTGCAAGGGGAAATCCGTGCGCATGTCGTTTCCTACGATGCGACCAACGATCTGGTCATCGAGGAATTCGGACACCGCTTCCGGGCGATGAAGACGCTCGGCGACCGGGTGACGCGCCACCGGCTGACGACCGGCAATACGATCGTCGCGCTCGATACCGGTGACGAGGCCTATCGGGCGATGCTGCAGGCGATCGGCGAAGCGCAACGCAGCCTCATTCTCGAAACCTATATTTTCGACCGGGACCGGATCGGCAACCGGTTCGCAGATGCGCTGATCGCCGCCGTCAAGCGCGGCGTCGAAGTGCGGGTGCTGATCGATGCGGTGGGAGCCCGGTATTCGGTGCCGAGTGTGCTCGGTACGCTCAGGGACGGCGGAGTCACGGCCGATGTCTTCAACGGCAATGTCATCATGGGTCTGCGGCTGCCCTATGCCAACCTGCGCACCCACCGCAAGATCCTGGTCATCGACGGCCGTGTGGCGTTTACCGGCGGCATGAACATCCGCGAGGGCTTTTCGAGCGAAATCAGCGGCGACAGATGTGCGTTCGACACGCATTTCAGAGTAACGGGGCCGGTTGTCGCCGACCTGTTTGCGATTGCCGCCGCCGATTGGCGATACGCCGCCGACGAGGCGCTGGAGGGCGGGGCCTGGGCGCTGCAGGCGCCGGAGACGGAGCCCGGTTCGCCGGTCGTCATGCGCGCCGTTTCTTCCGGACCCGACCGGAGCGTCGAGACGAACCACAAGATGCTGATGGGTGCGTTTTCCGTGGCGCGCTCCTCTATCCGCATCGTATCGCCCTATTTCCTGCCGGACCGTGAACTGATCACCGCGCTCGTCACCGCCGCCCGGCGCGGGGTGGAGGTCGATGTCGTCGTGCCGACCGCCAACAATCTGGTTCTGGTCGACCGGGCGATGACGGCGCAGTTCGACCAGATGCTGAAGAACTACTGTCGGATCTGGCGGGCATCCGGCCCGTTCAACCATTCCAAGCTTCTGGTGATCGACGGGTGCTGGGCCTATGTCGGCTCCTCTAACCTCGATCCGCGCTCGCTCCGGCTCAATTTCGAGGTCGATCTCGAAGTTCTGGATTGCTCTTTCGCGGAAGCCCTGGAACGGAGGATAGACTTGGCCATTTCTTCTGCAACCGAAGTGAAGCTTGAGGAATTGATGGCAAGATCTTTCCTTGTGCGCCTCATCGAACGCGTGCTTTGGCTGGGCTCGCCCTATCTCTAGTTTCTGGATAGGCGCGTAAGCTGTCCTATAATTTTGTCCACCGGCGAATAGTCAAAAAGAACCATGCGGGAAAAACGCCCAAGTCTTCCGAAAAGCATTCTGGCTTCGATCCGGGCTCGAAGGAACCGCGGTGCCGGAACGGATGATGGCCGTGACCGCGGGCACGGCATGCTGATCGCCTCCTACAACGTGCACAAATGCGTCGGCATCGACGGCAAGTTCGATCCCGGCCGCACCAGCCATGTGATCCGCGAGATCGGCGCCGATGTGATCGCACTGCAGGAAGCGGATTCCCGGTTCGGCGAGCGGCGTGGCCTGCTGGACCTCGCCTGGATGGAGCGGGAGACCGGGCTTTTCCCGGTGCCCGTTTCCGGTGTCGCCAAGGCGCATGGCTGGCATGGCAATGTGATCCTCTTTCGCGAAGGCCTGGTGCGCGACGTTCATCAGGTCAAGCTGCCGGGGCTCGAGCCGCGTGGTGCCCTGATCACCGAACTGGAGCTCAAGGACGGCAGCGCATTCCGGATCATCGCCGCCCATCTCGGCCTGCTCAACCGTTCGCGGCAGCAGCAGGCCCGCATGATTCTCGACATTCTGCGATCGCGTGACGAGCAGCCGACCGTGCTGATGGGCGATCTCAACGAATGGCGGCTCGGTGATCGCTCTTCCCTGAACACGCTCGCGACCGTTTTCGGCCTGCCGGCCGCGGTGCCGAGTTTCCCGTCGCGCCTGCCTGTTCTGGCACTCGACCGCATCATGGCGAACCAGCCCGGGCTGATCGATGCGGTGGAAACCCATGACAGTCCGCTTGCGCGGCTCGCTTCCGACCATCTGCCCATCAAGGCCGTGGTGAAGCTCGGTTCCTTGCCGTTTTCTCAAGGTGCGGAAGTCGGGTAAGCCTGCTTTTCCGGCCTTTACCGAAGCGGAAAGCGTCGATAGGTTTGCGTCTCCACCCGCCCTTCTGTTTCCGAATGGATCCCCCGCATGACCGATATCGCCATGATCGAAGCCGCCCGTGCCCGTCTCGATGGTCACGCGCGCCGCACCCCGCTTCTGTCCTCGCCCTTCCTCGACGAAATCGCCGGGCGGCGGATCTTCGTGAAGCCGGAATGCCTGCAACACACCGGTTCGTTCAAGTTTCGCGGCGCGTGGTCGGCAATCTCGGCGCTGGCGCCGGATATTCGCGCCAAGGGTGTGATCGCTTTCTCCTCGGGCAACCATGCCCAGGGCGTGGCGCTGGCGGCGAAGATGCACGGTATCCCGAGCGTGATCATCATGCCGACCGACGCACCGCGGATCAAGATCGAGAATACCCGCGCTTATGGCGCAGACGTTGTGCTTTACGACCGCCTCAACGAGGACCGCGATGCCATCGGCGCGCGGCTGTCGCAGGAGCGCGGCCTGACGCTGATCAAGCCGTTCGACGAGCCGCTGGTGATCGCCGGCCAGGGCACGACCGGGCTCGAAATCGCCGAGCAGGCCAAGGAGGAAGGGATCGAAAAGGCCGACGTGCTGGTGCCGACGGGCGGGGGCGGCTTCATTTCCGGCGTCGCGCTGGCATTGAACGCCAAGGCGCCCGGTTTTGTCGTGCACCCTTGCGAACCGAAGGGGTTCGACGACGTGACGCGCTCGCTGGCGTCGGGAAAGATCGAGCGCAATGCGACCCAGGGCGGTTCGCTCTGCGATGCAATCGTCACGCCGCAGCCGGGAAACATCACCTTCCCGATCATGTCGAAGCTCTGCGGCGCTGGCCTTGTGGTGAGCGACGACGAAGCGTTGCATGCGGTGGCACTCGCCTTCAGCCGGCTGAAGATCGTCGTGGAACCGGGTGGGGCGGTGGCATTGGCGGCCGCCCTTTTCCATGGCGAGACGCTGGGCGATACGGTGATTGCCGTCTGCTCGGGCGGCAATATCGACCCCGACATTTTCCGTCTGGCGCTGGATCGTTTTGGCGCCTGAAGGGCTCGCAATGGGTTTGGGTATAATAAACCGTTAAACACGCGGATGGGCCGTTAAGAAAAAAGGATTTTCTACGGAACCGGTGGGTGTTTGGAACATTATCTCTATCGGGTTGGTAGAGATAAGCTAGCATAGTGAGAACGCTCGAAAAAGGGCGGAACCAGAACCCGGGAGACATCCATGCGTCATATCGAGCATCAGACACGGTCTTTCCCAGTCCGCGGCGCCGCGGGCAAATGGCAGTGGGCGGTCAATACCGCCCTGGTGACGGCAGCCTTCATCTTTGTCGGCGCCGTGACACTCGGCCTTTTCCCCTGAGGCCTTCGGGCTTCGCCTTTTGAAATTCGGGCTTGGTCCTCCCAAGGCCGAAAACACCTCCCGCGCTTCGCCGCCCGGGAGGTGTTTTCGTTTAAGGGCCTATTTCGGCGGCAGATAGGCTTCGGCAAGCTCCACCCAGAAGCTCGTTCCGATCGGCAGCGCGTCGTCGTTGAAGTCGAAGCGCGGGTGGTGCAGTGGCGGATCGTTGTCGGTGCGCCGGGTGCCGAGCAGGAAATAGGTGCCCGGCCGCTCCGCCAGCATATAGGCGAAGTCCTCGGCGCCCATGGACGGGCGGGGCAGGTCGACGACCTTGTCCTCGCCGAGGACATGCCGGGCGAGATCACGGACGAAATCCGTTTCCGCCTTGTGGTTGATGGTCGCCTCGTAACCGCGCTTGTAATCGAGCGTGACGCTCATGCCGTAGCTGGCGGCCTGGCCTTCGGCGACCAACCGGATGCGCCTTTCCAGCTCGTTGCGGACGTCCGGATCGAAGGAGCGGATGGTGAGCAGCATTTCCGCCCGCTCGGGAATGACGTTGCTCGCCATGCCGGCGTGGAAAGCGCCGACGGTGATCACCATCTGGTCGAGCGGATGAATGTTGCGCGAGGCGATCGTCTGCAGCGCCATGATGATGCTCGCGCCGCAGACGATCGGGTCCGATGTGTCCTGGGGCTCCGCGCCATGGCCGCCGCGGCCATTGACCGTGATGCGGCATTCGTCGACGGCGGCCATCATCGGGCCTTCCTTCACGCCGATCTGGCCGAAGGGCAGGCTGGGGTCGTTGTGCAGGCCGAAGACGGCATTGCACGGAAAACGCTCGAAGAGGCCATCCTCGATCATCAGCCTGGCGCCGCCGAAATTCTCTTCCGCCGGCTGGAAGATCAGGTGGATGGTGCCGTCGAAATTCTTCCTCTCGGCAAGGATCCTGGCGGCGCCGAGCAGCATGGCGGTGTGGCCGTCATGGCCGCAGGCATGCATCAGCCCCTTGTTCTTGCTCGCATATTCCGCACCGGTTTCCTCCTCGATCGGCAGCGCGTCCATATCGGCCCGGATGCCGATCGACCGGCCGCTGGTGCCGTTCTTCAGGGTGGCGACCACACCCGTCCGGCCGAGACCGCGGGTGACCGCATATCCGAGGTCGGCAAGCTGCCGGGCGACGAAGTCGGACGTGTTGAATTCCGCGAGGCCGAGTTCCGGATATTGATGAAGGTAACGGCGGGTGGCCACCACGTCGGCCATGTCATTGGAAAACTGGATCGTCATTGCTCAAAACACCGAAAGTTCGATTGGATTGGTTGCGGGGCACGACGAGATCGCCCTTGTGTCTGAGATAAATAGCAGCGCCGCTTTTGGAAGGTAACCCTCGGCGTTTAAATTTCCCTCTGTCCAGCTGCCGCAAGACGTTCAGGTGGGCCTGTCGTGCAAGGGCGAAATTTGCCGCATTATCAATGGGCTGCCTCCGTTCAGGTTCCATTCAGGCTATCCTCGCTAGAGCCGGAACATGTGTCAATCCGCAGGAAGTGAGCAATAGATTCCCGTCAGTCGTTTGCAATATCCGGACTGCTCTCTATTTCCCATCCTCGCGGGTTTGCATCCGGCCGGTCACCATAATCCAAATGATGACTGGCGCTTCCGATGCAGGCCGAGTAAGGCGAGGCCGACAAACCCTTAGAGTTTTCACCAGAAGCCCGTATCCATGTCATTTCACACTACGCCGTCAGCTTCCTCGCGCGAAACCGAAGCCAAGCAGATCGATCACAACGACTCGATCCGCTCGACCTATTTCAACATCGATGCATTGAGGGAATGCGGCGAGAAACTTGGCAAGGAGGGCACGCCCAGCCTGCCGGGCGTCCTGGAGTTCGAATTCTTCAAGCGGCATCAGGAGAACGAGAAGGAGATCCTGCGGGTCTACCGGGCGACTGCCACCGACGTCGATGCCGGTGCGTCGATCACGCCCGCCGCCGAATGGCTGCTCGACAACTATTACATCGTCGAAGAGGCGATCCAGGAAGTCCGCCGCGACTTCCCGAAGAAGTTCTTTCGCCAGTTGCCCACGATGAAGGTCGGCGGCCAGGAAATGCCGCGCACCCTGGTGCTCGCCTGGCTCTATGTCGCCCACACGCACAGCAGCGTTTCCCGCGAAGCTCTGGCCGCGATGGTCGATGGGTTCCAGGTCAAGGAACCGCTGGAGATCGGCGAACTCTGGGCACTGCCGTCGTTCATCCGTTTCGTGCTGATCGAGAACCTGCGCCGCATCGCGACCCGCGTCGATCGCTCCCGCAACATGCGCCGCCGCGCCAACGAGACGGCCGACGAGATCATCCGCCTCAATAACGAGGAGGCGAGCGCCGATGTCCTGAAGGGCATCGAAGCCCTGACCAACGACAATACGTTCACGGCCCAGTTCCTCTACCGCCTTCGCAACGCCTCCCAGACCTCGGGTTTTGCCGTCGCCTGGCTGGAGCAGCGTCTCGAACAGGCCGGTACAGACGTCGAAGAGGTGATGCTCGCCGAGCAGAACCGCCTTTCGTCCGGCAACGTGACGATGGGCAATATCATCAAGAGCCTGCGCGAGATCGACGATACGGAATGGAGCGTCTGGTTCGAAGACGTCTCGCAGATCGACAAGATCTTCCGCCAGCGCACCGACTACCAGGCGCTCGATTTCGGCTCGCGCAACGCCTATCGCAACCGTATCGAACAGATTGCCCGCCGCTCCCGCAAGAGCGAGGCCGAGGTTGCGGAGGCTGCCATCCAGCTCGCCGAAAAGGCGTCGGGCGAAGAAAACGCCGACCCGCGCGAGACCAATGTCGGCGCCTTCGTCGTCGGCCGCCGGCGGCGGGAGCTGGAAGCGGCAGTCGGTTACAGTCTGCTGTTCGTCCAGAAATTTGTCCGCCTTGTTCGCCGCCTCAACTGGTTTGCGATTGCCGGCCCGGTCATCCTGATCACCGTTCTTGCCATGGCGATTGCCGGCTGGTTCCTGGTGCAGGCGGATATTCCGCTGCCGGTCGTCTTCTGCTTCCTGCTGATGTTCGCGCTGCCGGCTTCCGAGGGCGCGACCGGTCTGTTCAACACGCTGGTGACCTATGTGGTGAGACCGGCCCGGCTGGTCGGCTACGAGTTCAAGGAAGGCATTCCGGAAGCGGCAAGAACGCTGGTCGCCGTCCCCTGCCTGATCACCGACCGCGATACGGTGGACGAACTCGTCCGCAACCTCGAAGTCCATTATCTCGCCAATCCGCATGGCGAGATCTATTTCTCGCTGCTCAGCGACTGGCGCGACAGCAAGTTCGAGGAGACCGATACCGACCTGGAAATCCTCGACTATGCGAAGCGCGAGATCGCGGCGCTCAACGCCAAGTATGGGGAAGACGGCAAGGCGCGCTTCTATCTGCTGCATCGCCGCCGGCTGTTCAATCCGAACGAAGGCGCATGGATGGGCTGGGAGCGCAAGCGCGGCAAGCTGCATGAACTCAACATGCTGCTGCGTGGCGATCGCGATACCAGCTATCTTACGGGCGCCAACACCGTGCCGGCCAACGTCCAGTACGTCATGACGCTCGATGCCGATACGCGCCTGATGCGCGACGCGGTGACCAAGCTCGTCGGCAAGATGCACCACCCGATCAACCAGCCGGTGCTCGATCCGAAAACCAATCGCGTCATCCATGGCTACGGCCTGATGCAGCCGCGCGTGACGCCGTCTTTGACGACCGGCAAGGAAGCCTCGGTCTTCCAGCGTGTCTTCTCCGTCGGCCGCGGCCTCGACCCTTATGTCTTCACCGTTTCCGACGTCTACCAGGACCTGACCGGCGAAGGCAGCTTCACCGGCAAGGGCCTCTATCACGTCGATGCCTTCGAGGCTTCGCTGAAGGGCCGGATCGATGAGAATTCGGTGCTCTCCCACGATCTTCTCGAAGGTTCGTTCGCACGCTGCGCCCTCGTCACCGACGTGGAGCTGGTCGAGGACTTTCCTGTCCGCTACGAGGTCGAAGTCTCGCGCCAGCATCGCTGGGCCCGCGGCGACTGGCAGCTCCTGCCTTACATCCTCGATCCGAAGCGGGGCGTGACTGCGCTCGGCCGCTGGAAGATGATCGACAACCTGCGCCGGTCGCTGACCCCGATCGCCTGGTTCTTCGCTTCCGTGCTCGGCTGGTACTTCATGGATCCGCTCGGCGCGCTGATCTGGCAGATCCTGCTGATCTTCTCGCTGTTCGTCGCTCCGACCCTCAGCCTTGTCACCGGCCTTCTGCCGGGCTCTACCGATATCGTCCCGGGCGCGCATTTTTATTCCGTCTGGTCGGACATGCGTTCCGCCAACGCACAGGTCGCGCTGCGCGTCGTCTTCATCGCGGATTCCGCCTGCATCATGACGGACGCGATCTCCCGGTCGCTCTACCGCCTGTTCTTCAGCCGGAAGCTGATGCTGGAATGGCGCACGGCTGCGTCGATCCAGTCGAGCGCCCAGGGCAGCCCGCAGGATTACTACAAGACGATGTGGCATGCGCCGGCGATCGCCGTGCTCAGCATCATCCTGGCGGCCATGCCGGGCGACAATGCGTTCCTGGTCGGTATTCCGTTCGCCGTGCTGTGGATATTCTCGCCGCTCGTCGCCTGGTATGTCAGCCAGTCGGCCGAGACCGAAGACCGGCTGTTCGTGCCGGAACCCGTGTCGGTCGAACTGCGCAAGATCGCCCGCCGCACCTGGCGGTATTTCGAGACCTTCGTGACCGCGGAGCAGAACTACCTGCCGCCGGACAATTTCCAGGAGAAGCCGAACCCGGTCATCGCCAAGCGCACGTCGCCCACCAATATCGGCGTCTACCTGCTGTCGACGATCTCGGCGCGGCATTTCGGCTGGATCAGTTTCACCGATACGATCGAGCGCATCGAGCAGACGATCTCGGCGGTTGAAAGAGCCGACAAGTTCCGCGGCCACATGTACAATTGGTATCATACCGATACCCTGCAGCCGCTGATGCCCCGCTACGTCTCGTCGGTCGACAGCGGCAATTTCGCCGGCCATCTGATCGCCATCTCGTCGGCTTTGCGGATCTGGGCAGAAGCCCCTTCCGCGCATCTCCAGGGCAATCTCGACGGCCTCGGCGACGTTTCCGGTATTCTGGCCGAGACGTTGAAGGCCCTGCCGGACGACCGCAAGACCGTGCGCCCGCTGCGTCGCCGTCTCGAAGAGCGTATCGTCGGTTTCGGCAACGCGCTCGCCGCGGTCAAGCGCGAGCATGAATTCGCATCGATCCGGATCATCAACCTCGCCGTGCTTGCCCGCGACATCCAGAAGCTTGCGCTCAACCTCGACCAGGAAGTCCGTTCGGCACAGAGCGATGAAGTTATCCGCTGGTCCGCTTCGCTCGTCACCGCCTGCGAGGCCCATATCGCCGACAGCGTCTTCGACAATGCCAATATCGAATCGCTGCGGGAGCGGCTCGGCGTGTTGCGCGACCGAACCCGCCGCCTTGCTTTCGCGATGGATTTCAGCTTCCTGTTCCGCAAGGAACGCCGCCTTCTGTCGATCGGTTATCGCGTCGAAACCAACGAGATCGATGAAGCCTGCTATGACCTGCTCGCATCCGAAGCGCGCCTGACCAGCCTGTTCGGGATTGCCAAGGGCGACCTGCCGACCGAACACTGGTACAAGCTCGGCCGCCAGGTCGTGCCGATCGGTGCGCGAGGCGCCCTGGTCTCCTGGTCCGGCTCGATGTTCGAATACCTCATGCCGCCGCTCGTCATGCAGGAGCGCCAGGGGGGCATTCTCAACCAGACCAACAATCTGATCGTCAAGGAACAGATGAATCATGGCCGCCGCCTCGGCACGCCATGGGGCATTTCGGAAGCGGCGTTCAACGCTCTCGACCATCAGATGTATTATCAATACTCGAACTTCGGGGTGCCGACGCTCGGCCTCAAGCGCGGTCTCGGGCAGAACGCCGTCATCGCTCCCTATGCGTCGATCCTGGCCAGCCAGTACGATCCGATCGCTGCCTCGGAAAACCTGACCGAACTGCGCTCGCTCGGAGCGCTTGGGGTGTTCGGCTTCTACGATGCGGTGGATTTCACGCCGACCCGCGTGCCGGAAGGCAAGCGCTACGCGGTGGTGTTCAACTATTATGCCCACCACCACGGCATGTCGATCGCCGCGATCGCCAACGTCGTGATGAACGGTCTGCTGCGCGAGCTCTTCCATTCCGACCCGACCATCGAGGCAGCTGAACTGCTGCTGCAGGAAAAGGCGCCGCGCGACATTCCGGTGATGAGCGCCAAGCACGAAGAAACCCCCGGCAAGGGCCAGGGGGAGCTGCTGCGCTCGGAAATCCGCACCATCACCAACCCGGCCACCAAGGACCGCGAACTGGTGCTGCTCTCCAACGGTCACTACTCGGTCATGCTCACCGCGACTGGCTCCGGATATTCCCGCTGGAACGGGCTGTCTGTCGCCCGCTGGAAACCCGATCCGACCGAAGATCGCTGGGGTCAGTTCCTGTTCCTGCGCGACACCACGACCGGCGAATGGTGGTCTGCCACCGCGGAGCCGCGTCGTATCGAAGGCGAAAAGACCAGGGCGATCTTCTCCGACGAACGGGCGGAATTCCACAAGACGATCGGCGACCTCACGAGCACGGTCGAATGCATAGTCGCGAGCGAACACGATGCCGAAGGCCGCCGCCTGACACTGCTCAACATGGGTACCGAGGATCGCTTCATCGAAGTCACCTCCTATATGGAACCCGTGCTGACCACCGAGGACGACGACAACGCCCACCCGGTCTTCCAGCGGATGTTCGTCCGCACGGAAATCGGCCGCCGCGGCGACGTCATCCGCGCGTGGCGCAACAAGCGCGCGCCGAACGAGCCGGACATGGTGATTGCCCATCTGGCGGCCGACAATGCCGGTTCTGCTCGCCCCACCGAGTTCGAGACCGACCGCCGCAAGTTCCTCGGCCGCGGCCGCACGCTTTCGGAAGCTGCCGCCTTCGATCCCGGCGCAACGCTGTCGGGCACCGACGGCTTCACGCTCGATCCGATCCTGTCGCTGCGCCGCGTCGTGCGCGTGCCGGCCGGCAAGAAGGTGAGCGTGATCTTCTGGACGATCGCAGCGCCCCGTCGCGAAGAACTCGACCAGGCGATCGAACGTTATCGCCATCCGGACGCATTCCAGACCGAGCTCACGCAGGCTTGGACGCGCACGCAGGTACAGATGCGCCATCTCGGCGTCTCGTCGCAGGATGCGGCGGCGTTCCAGCACCTGGCGCGCTATCTCATCTATCCGGACATGCAGCTGCGCGCCGACCAGGCGACCATCCATGCGGGCATGCAGCCGCAGTCGTCGCTCTGGCCCTCGTCGGTTTCCGGGGATTTCCCGATCTTCACGCTGCGTATCAACGACGACAACGACATGCCGGTCGCCAAGGAGGCGATGAGCGCCCAGGAATATCTGCGCTCACGCGGCGTGGTCACCGACCTCGTGATCTTCAACGAGCGGGCGGCCTCCTACGCGCAGGAAATGCAGCAGGCACTGGAACATCTTTCCGAGAGCGCCCGCCGCCTCAGCCAGCAGGAGGGCCAGCGCCAGCATGTCTTCTCGTTGCGCCGCGACATCATGGACGACGAGGGTTCGGAAGGCATGATCGCCGCATCCCGCGTGGTTCTGCACGCCCGCAACGGCAAGATCAGCGACCAGCTCAACCGCACGGCGACGATTTTCGCACCGCCGAAGGACCAGCAGATCGAGGTCGACCGCCGTCCGCTTCTGAACGGCGAGATCTTCCAGCCTCCGGCTCCGATCGAGGCACCGGCGGATCTCGACTTCTGGAACGGTTTCGGCGGTTTCACCAAGGACGGCAGCGAATATGTGGTGCGCCTGCACGGCGGCCAGTCGACGCCGCAGCCGTGGATCAACATCATCTCCAACGACAAGTTCGGCTTCCACATTTCGGCGGAAGGGTCAGGCTTCACCTGGGCCAAGAATTCCCGCGACTACCAGCTGACGACCTGGACCAACGACATGGTCATCAACCGTCCCGGCGAGGCATTCTACATCGCCGACCGGGATAACGGCGCCGTCATGACGCCGTTCGCGGTCCTGTCGCGCAAGCCGGAGGTCAAGTTCGAGGCCCGGCACGGCCTTGGTTACTCGGTCTTTTCGAGCGAAGAAGAAGGCCTGAAGATCAGGCTGACCCAGACGGTCGACCGGACGCGGGCGGTAAAGCTCTCATCCATCCTTCTCCACAACGGCGGTTCGGAAACCCGCAGGCTGCGCGTCTACGGTTATGTGGAGTGGCTGCTCGGCGCCAATCCGGCCCGGTCCATCCCGTTCATTCTCTCCAGCCGCGACGAGGAAACGGGGACGCTTTTCGCCACCAATTCCTACAGCATCGACTACCGCCGCTTTGCCTTCATGGGCATGAAGGAGACGCCGGTCGGCTTCACGGCGAGCCGCCGCGAATTCATCGGCCGTTTCGGTTCGGTGCAGATGCCGGGGGCGGTGATGTCCGCTTCCGCGCTCAACAACGCCCTCGATCTCGACGGCGATCCCTGCGCGGCACTCGCCTACGACGTCGAGCTCGCGCCGGGCGAAGAGAAGACGGTGACCTTCTATCTCGGCGATGCCGATACGAAGGAAGAGGCTCAGGCGCTGGTCGCTCAGCTGCGCGGCGAGGAGTTCGTTCCGATCCTTGAGGCGAACCGCGACTTCTGGACCGGGTTTACCGGCCGCCTGAAGATCTCGACGCCGGACAAGTCGCTCGACAACATGGTCAACCACTGGCTGCCCTACCAGGCGCTCGGCTGCCGCATCATGGCCCGCACCGCCTTCTACCAGGCATCAGGCGCCTTCGGCTTCCGTGATCAGCTGCAGGATACGCTCGCGTTCCTGGTGCACGAGCCGTCGCTCGCCCGCCGCCAGATCGTCAACGCGGCTTCGCGGCAGTTCAAGGAAGGCGACGTTCTGCATTGGTGGCTGCCGGGCTCCGGCGCCGGCGTCCGGACGATGATCTCCGACGACGTCGTCTGGCTGGCCTACGGTATCCACCAGTATGTCTCGGTAACCGGCGACGCATCGCTGCTCGACGAGGAACTGGCGTTTATCGACGGTCCGGTGCTCGAAAAGAACAAGCACGACTCCTTCATCCAGCCGACGGTCTCGACCGAGACCGCAACTGTCTACGAGCATGCGGCAAGGGCGCTGGACCTGGCGATCACGCGCACCGGCGACAAGGGGCTGCCGCTCATCCTCGGTGGCGACTGGAATGACGGCATGAACCGCGTCGGCATCGGTGGTCGCGGCATGAGCGTCTGGCTCGGCTGGTTCCTGGCCGCAGCACTGCGCAACTTCCTGCCCTATGCGGAAGCCCGCAAGGACAAGAAGCGCATCCAGCGCTGGACGGATCATATCGAGACGCTCAAGCAGGCGCTCGAAAAGGCCGGTTGGGACGGCACCTACTATCGCCGTGGCTATTTCGACGACGGCTCACCGCTCGGCTCGAGCACCAGCGACGAATGCCGCATCGACTCGCTCGCCCAGTCCTGGAGCGTGCTCTCGGGCGTCGGCGATCCGGAACGTGCCGCCCAGTCGATGGATGCGGTGCTCGAAAAGCTGGTCGACAGCCAAGCCGGCATCATTCGTCTCTTCACGCCGCCGTTCCAGGATACCCGTAAGGATCCGGGCTATATCAAGGCCTATCCGCCAGGTGTGCGTGAAAACGGCGGCCAGTATACCCATGCGGCGATCTGGGTCGTGCTGGCGCTGGCGGCGCTGAAGCGGGGCGACGACGCCTGGAAGTGCTTCCAGATGCTGAACCCGATCAACCATGCGCTCGATCGTGACGCGGCCGAGACCTATCGCGTCGAACCCTATGTGGTGGCGGCCGATGTCTACGGTCATGGTTCCCATACCGGTCGCGGCGGCTGGAGCTGGTATACGGGTTCGGCGGGCTGGCTCTACCGCGCGGCGACCGAAGGCATCCTCGGTATCCGTCGCCAGGGCGACCGGCTGTTCGTCAATCCGGTGCTGCCGACCGACTGGAATGGCTTCACCGCGGAACTGACCATCGAGGACACGGCGCACAAGATCGTCGTCGAGGGCAACAAGGTGACGATCGATGGTCAGGCGGTCAATGAAACGGAAGGCTTCCTGCTCGGCGGGGCGGATGCAAAGCGTCTGCCGGAACCGGCCAATAGCTGAGCCTTCGGCCGGCCAGGAAGCTGGAAGCTGTCAAAAGAAACCCGCCGCCATGTGAATGGCGGCGGGTTTTTCATTGAAGTTCCCTTAGCGATCAGGCGGGTAGCGATCCGGCGGGCTGGGCCAGCGAACCGCCAGGATCCTCCGCGTCCTCGTCGTCGGTCAGGATGCCGCTTGCCTTCAGCAACGAGGCGAAGCGTCCGCCGCTGGCGCTGAGTTCCTCATAACTGCCCATTTCGGCGACGCGTCCGTTCTCGAGGAAGATCACCTTGTTCGCATCGCGAACGGTCGAAAGCCGGTGGGCGATGATGAAGGTGGTGCGGTTCTCGCGAAGGCGGTCTATGGCTGTCTTGACGCGAGCCTCGGTCTCGACGTCCAGCGCACTGGTCGCCTCGTCGAGTACAAGGATCGGGGCGTTCTTGAGGATGGCGCGGGCAATGGCGATACGCTGGCGTTCGCCGCCGGACAGACGGTTGCCGCGCTCGCCGACCGGGGTCTCGTAGCCGTTCAGCCGCGTTTCGATGAACTCGGCGGCAGCGGCGGCTTCTGCCGCCCGGGCGATCTCCTCCTCGCTGGCGCCCTCGCGGCCGAGGCGGATGTTCTCGCTGATCGACCGGTTCAGGAGGCCCGCATCCTGGAAGACGGTGGCGATGGAATGGCGCAGCGATTTGCGGGTCACCTTGCCGATATCGACTCCGTCGATCAGGATCTTGCCCTCCTGCGGGTCGTAGACGCGCTGCAGGAGGTTGATGAGGGTGGTCTTGCCGGCGCCCGTCGGGCCGACGATGGCAACGGTCTCTCCGGCTTTCGCCGTGAAGGAAACGTTGTGGACGCCCTGGCTGGTGCTGGCAAAGCCAAAGGAGACATCGCGGAATTCCACCTCGCCGCGAACCTCGCCGAGGTCGGCAGCATCGGCCGGCTCGGCGCGCTCTTCGACGGAATCCTCGAGGATGAAGAAATCCTCGAGCTTGGCACGCGCTTCGAAGATCTGCGTCGCGAACTGGCGCAGCAGATCGAGACGGCCGATCAGCAGGTTGGCGAAGCCGATGAAGGCCACGACATCGCCGACCCGGATTTCGCCGCGCTGGACCAGAAGCGTGCCGATGACCAGGATGACACCCATGGACACCGTCGAGGCCGTGCGGTTGAGCGCACCCGCCAGAGCCCACCAGTCGAGCACCGGATACTGGGCGGCAAGCAGGTCCTTGGTGTAGTCCTTGAGCGCCAGGGTCTCGGCCTCGATGCGATTGTAGCTGTGCAGCACCGATACGTTGCTGATCGCGTCGCTCACATGCGAGAAGACCGTGTGGTAATGGTTTTCGACCGACGCCTGCCCCTCCTTGGTGCGGTTCATCACCGTCACGCCGATGATCCAGTAGAGGATGCTCAGCACCAGAAGGACGAGGCTCAGCCGCCAATCCATCGAGATCGCCGTGGGGACCAGCAGGACGAGCGCCACAGCGGTGGCGAGATGGGTACGCATGAATTCGAGCCACAGGCCGAACAGGCTCTCTGCGGCACGCAGCAGGGTGTGCAGCGCGTGGGAGGTGCCACGGGTGTGGTGCCAGGCGAGCGGCATGGAGATGATGCGCCCGAAAGCCTCGGTCAGCAGCGATGCGCGGCGGCCATGGGCGAGCCTGTCCGCCTCACGGGCGACAAGCACATAGGCAACGGTATTGAAGACGCCGAAACCGGCCCATAACATCAGGACTGGTGTGACATTACCGCCGGACGAAATGGCATCGATGATCCGGCCGAAAAGGATCGGTTCGGCAATGGTGATGACGGCAAGCACGATATTGGCGATGACGACGGCGCCGACGCGCCATTTGTTCTTCGCCAGATATTGGAGCGCTCGTGCGTAAACCTGGAACAGCGTCAACTGGCGCAACCTCTTTCATATGGAGCCGCCATCGGGGCGGCGCCGGTAATCTAGTGATCGGAAACGGCAATTCCGCGACGGAAGCCGGAGATAATACTCTTCTGCCAGAAATGTTTCATGGAGGGCAAGGCTTCCCGCAATCAGTGTCTTGAACCAACCCACGGCTTATTGCAGAAAGCCGTCAAGGGCTAGATTTCGCGGTATACCTTCAATGAATGATAACTATGCTAATCGATTGTGAATAAGGGAAGTTACTGAAATTTAACATAAAGACAAGAATCGCCCGGAAAGAACGCGGCGGGGAGCAAGCCTTGAACATTCAGCTGGTCGTGCAACTCTTGGTACTCGTGGGGGAAATCAAGACCGAGGCGGAGCTGACGGCCCAGCTCGAATCTCTGCTGAAGGCCTACGGATTCGACTATTATGGACTGGTCGTGCGGCCGCGCTCCCTTCAAAATCCGGCCGGTCTTGTCCTGGCCGGCCGCTGGCCGGAAGGCTGGCAGGAAATCTACGAGGCCCGCAAATATGCCCTGGTCGATCCGACCGTTCGAATGCTCGGCATCGCGCAAAGGCCCTTCCGCTGGCGGGATGCGGTCCTCAGGCTCCGGAACGATCCGCATCGGCAGCGCATGCAGCGGATGATGCAGGAGGGGACACGTCACGGCCTTCAGGACGGTTACCTGTTTCCGGTCCATGGCCGCAACGGCCTGCTCGGCAACATGACGCTCGGGGGGCGCCCGGTGGATCTCTCGCCCGCTGAAATGGCGCTTTTCGAGGCTGCTGCCAAGAAGGTATTCTGGCGGTTTCTGGACCTGCGCGGCCAGGCGGAAGAACTTGAGGCCGCCGCAAAGGTGGACACCCAGCTTACCCGCCGCGAGATGGAGGTCATCGTACTGCTCGCCGACGGCCTGACCTCCAACGAGGTCGCAAAGTCGCTCGACATCTCCAGCCATACCGTCGACTGGTACATCAACGGGCTTCAGGAGAAGCTGCGCGCCAAGAACCGCCAGCACGTGGTCGCTTCGGCATTTCGTTTAGGTCTCATCGCCTGAGCATTTGGTTTCGTTGCGACACGTCCCGTCTCCCCCGACAAATTGCGCTTGCCTGATTAAGGCAATACTGATTTCTTTGCGGTGCAGCATTACTCTCGATGGCGCCTGAGGAGATCCGTCTTGCCCATTTCCAAGATCCTAGTGGCCAACCGTTCTGAAATAGCGATCCGGGTCTTCCGTGCGGCCAATGAGCTCGGCATCAAGACTGTTGCGATCTGGGCGGAAGAGGACAAGCTTTCGCTGCATCGGTTCAAGGCCGACGAGAGCTATCAGGTCGGCCGAGGCCCACATCTTTCCAAGGATATGGGACCGATCGAAAGCTACCTTTCGATTCCGGAGGTGATCCGCGTCGCCAAGCTTTCCGGCGCCGATGCCATCCATCCGGGCTACGGCCTGCTGTCCGAAAGCCCGGAATTCGTCGAGGCCTGCAACGATGCGGGCATCATCTTCATCGGTCCGCGGCCGGATACGATGCGCCAGCTCGGCAACAAGGTTGCTGCCCGCAACCTGGCGATTTCGGTCGGCGTGCCGGTGGTGCCGGCGACCGAGCCGCTGCCGGACGATATGGCCGAAGTCGCCAAGATGGCCGAAGAGATTGGCTACCCGGTGATGCTGAAGGCCTCCTGGGGCGGCGGCGGGCGCGGCATGCGCGCGATCCGCGATCCGAAGGACCTTGCCAAGGAAGTCGTTGAAGCCAAGCGCGAGGCGATGGCCGCTTTCGGCAAGGACGAGGTCTATCTCGAAAAGCTCGTCGAGCGCGCCCGCCACGTCGAAAGCCAGATCCTCGGGGATACGCATGGCAACGTCGTGCATCTCTTCGAGCGCGATTGTTCGATCCAGCGCCGTAACCAGAAGGTCGTGGAGCGTGCTCCGGCACCCTATCTGTCGGAAGCACAGCGGCAGGAGTTGGCTGCCTATTCGCTGAAGATCGCCGCAGCGACCAATTATGTCGGTGCCGGCACGGTCGAGTACCTGATGGATGCCGATACCGGTAAGTTCTACTTCATCGAGGTGAACCCGCGCATCCAGGTCGAGCACACCGTGACGGAAGTGGTCACCGGCATCGACATCGTCAAGGCGCAGATCCATATCCTCGAAGGTTTTGCGATCGGCACGCCTGAATCCGGCGTCCCGGCTCAAGCCGACATCCGCCTCCACGGCCACGCGCTGCAATGCCGTATCACGACCGAAGACCCGGAACACAATTTCATTCCGGACTACGGCCGTATCACCGCCTATCGTTCGGCGGCCGGTTTCGGCATCCGTCTCGACGGCGGTACCGCCTATTCGGGGGCGGTCATCACCCGCTATTACGATCCGCTGCTGGTCAAGGTGACGGCCGCCGGCTCGACGCCACAGGAAGCCATCAGCCGCATGGACCGGGCGCTGCGCGAATTCCGCATCCGCGGCGTGGCCACCAACCTGACCTTCCTCGAAGCGATCATCGGCCATCCGAAATTCCGCGACAATTCCTATACAACGCGGTTCATCGACACGACTCCGGAACTGTTCGAGCAGGTCAAGCGCCAGGACCGCGCCACCAAGCTGCTCACCTATCTTGCCGACGTCACCGTCAACGGCCATCCGGAAACCAAGGGCCGGCCCCTACCTTCCGAGCACGCCGCAAAGCCTGTCCTGCCCTATATCAACGGCCCGGTCCCGGACGGTACCAAACAGCTCCTCGACACGCTCGGTCCGAAAAAATTCGGCGAATGGATGCGCAACGAAAAGCGCGTGCTGATCACCGACACGACGATGCGCGATGGCCATCAGTCGCTGCTGGCCACCCGCATGCGCACCTATGACATCGCGCGCGTCGCCGGCGTCTATGCGCGAGCGTTGCCGAACCTGTTCTCGCTGGAATGCTGGGGCGGGGCGACTTTCGACGTTTCCATGCGCTTCCTCACCGAAGACCCGTGGGAACGCCTGGCGATGATCCGCGAGGGCGCGCCGAACCTGCTCTTGCAGATGCTTCTGCGTGGTGCCAACGGCGTCGGCTACAAGAACTATCCCGACAACGTGGTGAAATATTTCGTTGCCCAGGCCGCAAGGGGCGGCATCGACCTGTTCCGTGTCTTCGACTGCCTTAACTGGGTCGAGAACATGCGTGTCTCGATGGATGCGATCCAGGAGGAGAACAAGCTCTGCGAGGCGGCGATCTGCTATACCGGCGATCTCCTGAACTCCGCGCGCCCGAAATACGACCTCAAATATTACGTCTCGCTGGCCGAAGAGCTGGAGAAGGCGGGCGCCCATATCATCGCGCTGAAGGACATGGCCGGTCTCCTGAAGCCGGCCGCGGCAAAGGTGCTGTTCAAGGCGCTGCGCGAGGCGACCTCGCTGCCGATCCATTTCCACACCCATGATACGTCGGGCATCTCGGCCGCGACCGTGCTTGCGGCGGTTGATGCGGGCGTCGATGCGGTCGATGCGGCGATGGATGCGGTTTCCGGCAATACGTCGCAGCCCTGCCTCGGCTCGATCGTCGAGGCGCTGGCCGGCGGCGAGCGCGATCCGGGCCTCGATCCGGAATGGATTCGTCGCATCTCGTTCTATTGGGAAGCGGTGCGCAACCAATATGCCGCCTTCGAGAGTGACCTCAAGGGGCCGGCGTCGGAAGTCTATCTGCATGAGATGCCGGGCGGTCAGTTCACCAACCTCAAGGAACAGGCCCGGTCGCTCGGCCTCGACACCAAGTGGCACAAGGTCGCGCAGACCTATGCGGATGTGAACCAGATGTTCGGCGACATCGTCAAGGTGACGCCGTCCTCCAAGGTGGTCGGTGACATGGCGCTGATGATGGTCTCACAAGACCTCACCGTCGCCGATGTCGAGAACCCCGCCAAGGACATCGCCTTCCCGGATTCGGTTGTGTCGATGCTGAAGGGCGATCTCGGTCAGCCCCCCGGCGGCTGGCCGCAGGCGCTGCAGAAAAAGGCGCTGAAGGGTGAGGCGCCCTATACGGCGGTGCCCGGCTCGCTTCTGGCCCCGGCGGATCTCGCAGCGGAAAGAAAAGTCATCGAGGACAAGCTGGAGCGCAAGATCGATGATTTCGAATTTGCGTCCTACCTCATGTATCCGAAAGTGTTCACGGACTTTGCGCTGGCCTCCGACACTTATGGCCCGGTCTCGGTGCTGCCGACGCATGCCTATTTCTACGGGCTCGGCGACGGCGAGGAACTGTTTGCTGATATCGAGAAGGGCAAGACGCTGGTCGTCGTCAATCAGGCGATGAGCGGCACGGATGCCCAGGGCATGGTCACCGTGTTCTTCGAGCTGAACGGCCAGCCGCGCCGCATCAAGGTGCCGGACCGGGCGCATGGGGCTTCCGGCAGCGCGGTGCGCCGCAAAGCCGAACTAGGCAATGCGACCCATCTCGGCGCGCCGATGCCGGGTGTCATCAGCCGCGTCTTTGCGACAACGGGCCAGGCGGTCAAGGCCGGCGACGTGCTGCTCTCCATTGAGGCAATGAAGATGGAAACCGCACTGCATGCCGAAAAGGATGGCACGATCGCGGAAGTGCTGGTCAAGGCCGGCGACCAGATCGACGCCAAGGATCTGCTGATCGTCTACGGCGGCTGAATTCGGCCGCCTTTCCCTGGCTGCCCGGACTTTCCGGCCGAGCCTTTCGCCGAAGATGATCATCAGGCCGGCGCCGCCGATCAGGATTGCGCCGGCCGTGACGTTCGCGGCCGGTGGATCGCTCCAGATCAGGAAACCGAGCGCGGTATATTCGAACGGAGCGAGCACCGAGACCGGCGCATGCCCTCGAAATAAGGGTACTGCGCTACACCGCCGCGCAGGCCCCCGGAAGCCGGAGTTTCGGCAAGCTATCATCTTCGCGAACATTTCTCGCCGTTGCGGGTTTCCCCTCGATACAATTTGTGAGAGGGAGGGCCCTTTCGCGGCGTTGCAATTTCAATCGATTTAAATATGGTCGCGGCGATCGAAAAGGAGCTTACCCATGGATAGTCGCGCGCCCGTAAACACTGCCTCAGGCTCACGAACTTTCATCACCCGCGAAAGAGTTGGTGTGTCGCTGCTCTTCCTGATGAACGGCTTCATGGTCGGCGCCTGGGCACCAAAAATTCCCGAATTCGCAAGCCGATTGAGCTTGAGCGAGAGTTCGCTCGGGTTGATGATCCTGACCTTCGGGCTCGGATCGCTCGTGATGATGCCGCTTGCCGGCAGCCAGATCGCCCGCTTCGGATCGAGTCAGGTCTCCAAATACACGTCGGTGCTTTTGACGCCGACATTGCTCCTTCTCACCTGGGTCGGCAGCATCTGGTCCGGTGCGGTCGCCATCTTCCTGTTCGGCGGTTTGATCGGGGCGATGGACGTCGCGATGAATGCCAATGCGGTTTCGGTCGAGAAGAAGATGCGCCGGGCGATCATGTCATCCTGCCATGCTTTCTGGAGCCTCGGCGGATTGCTTGGCTCGTCGACGGGCGGCTTTCTGATCGAACATATCGGCGTTTCCGTGCATGCCATCCTCGTCACCGTTCTGGCGGCGCTGATGATCGTCGCGGCCTGGCGGACCGTGCTGCACGATGCGCCACATCCGGACGAGGCCAAACACAGCGGAAGCCGGCTGCCGCGTTCGCCGCTGCCCTGGCTGATCGGCATCATGGCGCTGTTCTGCATGATCCCGGAAGGTGCGATCCTCGATTGGGGCGCGCTTTACCTGCGCAACGAGCTTGCGGCCTCCGTCACCCTGTCCGGGTTCGCCTTCGCGGCCTTTTCGCTGACCATGGCGACGATGCGGTTTGCCGGCGACCTGATCCGCGATCGTTTTGGCGCGGTGAAGACGCTGCGTGTCTGCGCCGTCATCTCGATCTTCGGCCTGCTGCTGATCGGCTTTGCCCAAAACGCGCCGATGGCGATCGCCGGTTTTGCGCTGACGGGTATCGGTATTTCCAACATCGTGCCGATCGCCTTCTCGGCCGCCGGCAACCTGCCGGGCATGGCGGCCGGCGTCGGGTTGTCAGTCGTCACCACCATGGGGTATTCCGGCATCCTCGTTGCCCCATCCGCTATCGGCTTTATCGCCGAACATACCGGGCTTGCGATCATCTTCGCCGGCCTCTCGGCGCTGATTGTCGTGGTGCTGGTGCTTTCGCCTTTGGCCAGGCATGCGGACACAGCGCATCACTGAGGCTGCGTCGGCTTGCCGGGTTGGAACGGCGCCGGACTGGAACGGGGCCGGGCTGGAACGGGAAGGACCGGTGCGATAAAGTGAGTGTCGCGGCGGTTGACAAGCTGCAAGCCATACGCCACCTGAAAGGCGCTTCATTCCCAAGGCGACGAGACTTCCGATGACCGTACCCATCGACTACGACCCGAAACCGCGCCGCGCCACAGTCGCCGTCGATGTCGGCGGCGTCATCGTCGGAGGGGGCGCGCCAGTCGTCGTGCAGTCGATGACCAATACCGATACCGCCGATATCGACGGAACGGTCGCCCAGGTCGCCGCCCTCTACAAGGCCGGTTCGGAGATAGTCCGCATCACCGTCGATCGTGACGAGAGTGCCGCCGCGGTACCAAAAATCCGCGAGCGCCTGCTGCGGCTTGGCATGGATGTGCCGCTGGTCGGCGATTTTCACTATATCGGCCATAAGCTGCTCGCCGATCATCCGGCCTGCGCCGAGGCGCTGGCGAAATACCGGATCAATCCCGGCAATGTCGGCTTCAAGGACAAGAAGGACAAGCAGTTCGGCGACATCATCGAGATGGCGATCCGTTACGACAAACCAGTGCGTATTGGCGTCAACTGGGGTTCGCTCGACCAGGACCTGCTGACCACGCTGATGGATCGCAACGCCGCAGACGGTTCGCCGCTGTCGGCCCGCCAGGTCATGCATGAGGCGATCGTCCAGTCGGCGCTGATTTCCGCCGAGCTTGCCGAGCAGATCGGCCTGCCGCGCAACCGCATCATCCTGTCGGCCAAGGTCAGCCAGGTGCAGGACCTGATCGCCGTCTATTCGATGCTTGCCGAGCGTTCCAACCATGCCCTGCATCTCGGCCTCACCGAAGCCGGCATGGGTTCCAAGGGCATCGTCGCCTCGTCGGCGGCCATGGGTTACGTGCTGCAGCACGGGATCGGTGACACGATCCGCGTTTCGCTGACGCCCGAGCCGAACGGCGACCGCACCCGCGAAGTGCAGGTGGCGCAGGAACTGCTGCAGGTCATGGGTTTTCGCCAGTTCGTGCCCGTCGTCGCGGCTTGTCCCGGCTGCGGTCGGACGACCTCGACTGTGTTTCAGGAACTTGCCCAGAACATCCAGAACGACCTTCGCAAGAACATGCCGGTCTGGCGCGAGAAATATCCGGGCGTCGAAGCGCTCAACGTCGCGGTGATGGGCTGCATCGTCAACGGTCCCGGCGAGAGCAAACATGCCGATATCGGCATCTCGCTGCCAGGCACCGGCGAAACGCCGGCCGCACCGGTATTTATTGACGGCAAGAAAGCGATGACGCTGCGTGGTGTGAATATCGCCGCCGATTTCGAGAAGCTGGTCGTCGACTACATCGAGCAGCGCTTCGGCCAACGCACGGCTGCCGAATAATCTCATGAGCCAATACTGGTCGCCGATCGTCAGCCGGCTTTCGCCCTACGTCGCGGGCGAGCAGCCGCGTATTCAGAACCTGGTCAAGCTCAACACCAACGAGAACCCTTACGGGCCCTCTGCGAAGGCGGTTGCCGCAATCCAGGCGGCGGCGGACGATGCGCTACGGCTTTACCCGGATCCGTCGGCAACGGCGTTGCGTGAAGCCATCGCCGCGCGTTTCGGGTTGGAAGCGGACCAGGTTTTCGTGGGCAACGGTTCGGACGAGGTGCTCGCGCACACGTTCCAGGCGCTGTTGAAGCACGACAAGCCGCTGCTTTATCCGGATATTACCTACAGTTTCTATCCGACCTATAGCCGGCTCTACGATATCGACGTCGTCGAGATCCCGCTCGACGAAGGCTTCCGGATCAGGTTTTCCGACTACGACCGCCCCAGCGGCGCGATCATCATCCCGAATCCGAATGCGCCGACCGGCATCGGCCTGGCCCTTACGGAGATCGAGGCGCTGGTTGCCGCGCATCCGGACGCGCCTGTCGTGGTGGACGAGGCCTATATCGATTTCGGCGGCGAGACTGCCGCGAGCCTCATCGCGCGCTATCCGAACCTTCTCGTCATCCAGACGCTGTCGAAGTCCCGTTCGCTTGCTGGCATGCGTGTCGGTTTCGCGCTCGGCCAGCGGCACCTGATCGATGCCCTGCAACGGGTGAAGGACAGTTTCAATTCCTATCCGCTCGACCGGCTGGCGCAGGTCGCGGCGACGGCCGCGATCGAGGATGTTGCCTGGTTCGAGGCCTGCCGGCAGAAGATCATCGCGACCCGCGACCGCGTCAGCGAAGAACTGCAGGCTATGGGTTTCGATGTGCTGCCGTCACAGGCGAACTTCGTCTTCGCCCGGCATCCGGCCCTGGCGGGCGCCGAAGTCTATTCGGCTTTGCGGGCCGAGGGCGTGCTGGTGCGGCACTGGAACAAGCCGCGCATAGCCGACTATCTGCGCATCTCGATCGGCACAGATGCCGAATGCGACCGGCTGCTCGACGTTCTGAAAGGCCTGCCGGCGGCCGTCTGATCCGCCCGTTTTATCGCCGTATCGGATCTCTTCGCCCGGTGTCTGGACCGGCACCGGTCCGACCTGCTGCCTGTCGATGACGAAGACCTTCCGCCCTCCTCGCTATTGCCGCAATTCGTGGTAAATGAGGTATCACCACTGACGACGGGGATATCCATTTACATGCTCAAGAAAATCGCAATCGTCGCACTTTGCGCGACCTATCTTTCCGCCTGCACCACGACCGACCCCTATACGGGCGAGCAGAAGGTTTCCAACACCGCCGGCGGCGCCGCCATCGGCGCGGGCCTCGGGGCACTTGCCGGCGGCTTGACCGGCGGACGCCATGCGGGCCGCAATGCGCTGATCGGTGCCGGTATCGGCGCGCTCGCCGGTGGCGGGATCGGCGCCTATATGGACAACCAGGAAGCGGAACTGCGCGCGCAGCTGCAGGGCACCGGTGTTTCGGTGACCCGTGTCGGCGACCGGATCATTCTTAACATGCCGTCCAACATCACTTTTGCCACCGACCAGGACCAGGTGATCCCGCCCTTCTATCGGACGCTGGATTCCGTCGCGATCGTGCTGAACAAGTTCAACCGCACCCTGATCGACGTGAACGGTCATACGGACTCGACTGGCAGCCTGCAGCATAACCAGGCCCTCTCCGAACGCCGCGCCGCCTCCGTCGCGAATTATCTCGGCGGCCGTGGTGTGGATCAGCGCCGCATGTCGACCATGGGCTTCGGCCCGTCGCAGCCGGTTGCCACCAATGCGACCTCGGACGGCCGTGCGCAGAACCGCCGTGTCGAAGTGGCGATCGCGCCTATCACCCAGGGCTGATCAGAAGAAGGCGGATAAGGAAGGCGGGCCGCTCAGATGCGGCTCGTCAGCAGCTTCAGGCCGGCGACGCTGTAGAACACAGCCATCGTACCTTCGACCCAGCGCCGCGCGGCCTTGTAGCCGCGCAGTGCGTGGGATGTCGAAAACACCAGCGCATAGGTGGTGAAGATCAGCAGGCTCGAGCTCATGCAGACGGCGATGATCAGGAGGATCGCCGAGGTTGGCGCATTGTCCGGCAGGCCGAGCGAGATGATCGCCAGCCATGCGAAGATCGCCTTCGGATTGGTGACGTGGACCGCGTAACCGCGCAGCCAGAGCTGGCGGGCGGTATAGTTCGTCCTGGCATTGCCGAGTGCAACCTTGGAATCCGGCAGGCGCGCGGACTTATAGGCCTTCCAGGCGAGGTAGATCAGGTAGATCCCGCCGAGTACCTTCATGACTTCCAGCGCGATCGCATAGTTGCGCAGCAGTGCTGCAAGACCGAGTGCGGCGGCGCAGGCCCAGGTGAACGAGCCGCTGGCGATGCCGAGCGCCGTGATCAGGCCGGCGCGGCGGCCTTGCGAGATCGAGGTGCCGATGATGGCGAAATTGGCCGGACCCGGGCTCGCGACATTGATGACATAGGCGATATAGGCCGGCCACATGTACGGCAGATAGCTCAGGACGTCCGGCATTCTCGTCTCCTATTCCTTTTTAGTTTTCCCGGTTGGCGATGAAGCGCGCGGTCTCCTGGAGAATGGACGCCTTTTCGCCGTAGGGCGCAAGCAGTTCGACGGCCTCGGCGGTCAAAACGTCCAGCCGGTTTTCCGCCCAGGTTATGCCGTGCAGCGCGACGAGCGTGCCCTTGCCGCGTCCGGCGTCCTTGCCGGTTGCCTTGCCCATGGTGGCGGCATCCGAGGTTAGGTCGAGCAGATCGTCGGCGAGCTGGAAGGCAAGGCCGATTTTCTGGCCGAAGAGCCGCAGCCGTTCGCGATGCTGCGGTTGCGAGCCGGCGATGATCGGGCCTGCCTCGCAGGCAAACCGCAGCAACGCACCGGTCTTCATCGCCTGCAATGTGGTGATGCCCGCCTCGTCGGGGGGCGATTTTTCCGCTGCGAGATCGAGTGCCTGGCCGCCGGCCATGCCGCCCGGTCCCGCAGCGCGGGCAAGCGACAGGACGAGTTCCGTCTTCAGCCGGTCGGCCAGCGCGGTTTCAGGTGCTGCGACGATATCGAAGGCGTAGGTCAGCAGGCTGTCGCCGGCGAGGATCGCGGTCGCCTCGTCGAAGGCCTTGTGAACGGTCGGCTGGCCGCGGCGCAGGTCGTCATCGTCCATGGCCGGCAGGTCGTCATGGATCAGCGAATAACAATGCAGGCATTCGAGCGCGACGCCGACACGAAGGGCGGCATCGGCCGGACCGCCAAGCAGGGCCGCACTCTCGCGGACGAGGAAGGGCCGTAGCCGTTTTCCGCCGTTCAGCGATCCATGCCGCATGGCGGCCATCAGATGCGCCGGGCGGGTCATCTCGTCGGGAAGAGGGGTATCGGACAGGAGAGACGAAAGCAGTGCTCCCGTCTCCGCGGCGCTCTGCCGCAGCCGTGTTTCGAATGCCGTTTTCGCGTCCGTCATGGCCGCTGTTTGGCATGCCGATGGTTGGCTGGCAACGGCGATTCACCGGGACACGCGAAGTTTTCGGCGCCGGACTCGCCTTGGCCACGTTGAGCGGTTATGAAACTTAAAACGAGGGACGCGTGGGATATTGGACTTCACACCCGAACAGCAGGTGCAGGAGGAGCCCGTGAGGGCCGGCTGGAGACGGCGCCCGGTTTCGGGCAATCTGATCCGCCGGATCGTGCTGGTCGCGATCGCGCTGGTGGTGTTGCCCTATCTTCTGATCTTCGTCTACGCGCTGCCGTTCACCCGTCCCGTCTCGACGCTGATGCTGTCGGAGCTCGCGCTGTTTCGTGGATACGACCGGCGCTGGGTGAGTCTCGACGCGATCTCGCCCAATCTCGTCCGTTCGGTGATGATGTCCGAGGACGGCCAGTTCTGTTTCCACGGCGGCGTCGACTGGAACCAGATGCGCGGCGTGGTCGAGGATGCGCTCGACGGAGAGGCGACGCGCGGCGCCAGCACCATTCCGATGCAGACCGCCAAGAACCTGTTCCTCTGGAACGGCCGCTCCTTCATCCGCAAGGGGCTGGAACTGCCCTTGGCGCTGGGTGCAGACCTCGTCTTGTCGAAGCGGCGGATGATGGAGATCTATCTCAACATCGCCGAATGGGGGCCAGGCATCTATGGGGCGGAAGCGGCGGCGCAATATCATTTCAAGGTGCCGGCTTCGAAACTGAGCGCCCGGCAGGCCGCACTTCTCGCGGTCGCTCTCCCCAATCCCATTACCCGCGTCGCCAGCAAACCGAGCCGCGGCGTGCAGCGGTTGGCCGGCGTCGTCGAGAGTCGGGCCCGCGGTTCCGGCGATTACATCAAATGCATTTATGACTGAGGTCTATCGATTTCATTGGTCGTCTCCGGCCACGGCCATTATAGGCTGAATAAACCAATGGGGGACGTGACCATGGAAAAGCTTACTCTTTATATCGGTAACAAGAATTATTCCTCCTGGTCCTTCCGCCCATGGATCGCGCTGACGGCGGCGGGCATTGACTTCGAGGAAGTGCTGATCCCCTTCGACTTCCCGGCCGGCAATCCGAAATTCGAGCCGATCTCGCCGACCGGCAAGGTGCCGGTGCTGCACCAGGGCGATATACGCGTCTGGGAATCGCTTGCGATCATCGAATACGCCGCCGAACTTTTCCCTGACAAAGGCATCTGGCCGAAAGCCGCTGCAGACCGAGCCGTCGCCCGCTCCATCTCGATGGAGATGATTTCCGGCTTCCGGGCGCTGCGCAACGCCTGCCCGATGAACATGCGCCGGCCGAAGGGCAGGATCGCGCTTGCGGACGGCGTGATGGACGACGTGGCGCGCATTGAGACCATCTGGCGCGAGCTCCGGGCGAAATCCGGCGGACCGTTCCTGTTCGGCGATTTTTCCGGAGCGGACGCGATGTTTGCGCCTGTCGTCAGCCGTTTCGACGTCTATGACCTGGCGACGGATGCGGAGACGCTCGCCTATATGACGGCGATGAAATCCCATCCGGCCTGGCTCAAGTGGCAGGAGGCCGCACTTGCCGAAACCTGGATCGTCCCGGAGGATGAGGTTTAAGTCGCATATTTCTCAAAAAATCCGGGCAGGGACTGGTCAAAGCCCGGTGGGGCATGTATAAGCCGCCCAAATTTCCGAGATCGAGACATGTCCAATCGGCCTCAGTTCCGGCCGGGGATTATGTTTTGCACGCAAGTGGAGTAATCAAAATGGCTGTACCGAAGAGAAAAACGAGCCCGTCGAAGCGCGGTATGCGCCGCTCCGCAGACGCACTCAAGGCTCCGACCTATATCGAAGACAAGAACTCCGGCGAACTGCGTCGCCCGCACCATGTCGATCTGAAGACCGGCATGTATCGCGGCCGTCAGGTTCTGACGCCGAAGGAAAATGCATAAGCGTTTTTCGTTCTATTGCATCAAAGGCCGGCTCTGCCGGCCTTTTTTGTTGCGCGAAGAACTTGTTTTGCTGCGCCAACACTTGCGAAAGCAAGGCAAGCACGTACAGTCCGGCCATATCGACTGGAGGCCGAGACCATGCTTGCCGCGTTGCCGCTGATGATCATCCCGTTCATTCTCTATAACCTGGGCATGCTCGGCATCCTGGGCGGGGGCGGGGTCGCGTCGCTCGGCAACGTCATCAGCTCGCTTCAGATGCTATCGGGTGCCGTCTGGACCATGACGCTCGGCGACGTGATCATCGTCGTCTCGCTGGTCTTCCTGTTCGTGGAAATCCTCAAAGCCAGCCGCAACGGCCGCGGTTCGCTGATCAACCACATGCTGTCGATGCTGGTCTTCATCGCCTATCTGGTGGAGTTCCTGCTGGTGCGGGATGCCGCGACGCAGATCTTCTTCATCCTGATGACGATCACTTTCGTCGACGTCATCGGCGGCTTCGCGGTGGCAATCCGCTCGGCCGGCCGCGACGTATCGATCGGGCTCTAGGCGCCCTTCAGGTCTCAGAGATTGTCGAGGCGGCTCTGCAGGTTGCGGAGCTGTTCCTTCAGCTCGTCGATGTCCTTGGCGTCGGTCTTCTTGGCGGCAGGCGCCTGGGGCTGGCCCGTAAACGGCGAAAACATCTGCATGGCCTGGCGGAACATGTCCGTGTTGCGGCGCACATGTTCTTCCATCATCTGGATCGGCATCTGCAGGTTCTTGCTGAGCGGCGTATCGCCGAAGGCGCGCGTCATCTGCTCGCGCATCTGGACCTGCTGGTCGGTGAAGGCCTTCATCGAGTGTTCGAGGAAGGTCGGCACCACCATCTGCATCTGGTCGCCGTAGTAGGAAATCAGCTGCCGCAGGAAGGAAATCGGCAGCAGCGTGTTGCCGGTCTTGGATTCCTGCTCGAAGATGATCTGGGTCAGAACCGAATGGGTAATGTCATCGCCGCTCTTGGCGTCCTGGACCGTGAATTCCTCGCCCTTCTTCACCATCTTCGCCAGGTCTTCCAGCGTCACATAGGTGCTGGTGCCCGTGTTGTAGAGGCGCCTGTTGGCATATTTCTTGATTATGATTTCGCCTTCGGTCTTTGCCATGATTGCCTCCTGCTCCCGTCAATATGGTTTGGTCATTATCGATTGGCATTGCTTCTCCCAACAGGAATGTAAGCCTAAATGACGAGGACTTACAAACGATTTGTGCGGCGCGGCGACTGCTTTGTTGCGCAGCAAACCCGTGAAATCTAACGGGCATTTTGATGAGAGCCGGTGGCTGCCTCCCGGTGTCCGATCGGGGTTTGACTCTCGGCTAAAGCTTTGCCAGTCTCACGGATAAATATCTAATAAGAGGAAACGCCCCATGACCAATCCATCCATCGTGATCGCAGCCGCGGGCCGTACCGCGGTCGGCTCCTTCAACGGCGCCTTTGCCAATGTCCCGGCGCACGAGCTGGGTGCGGCGGCGATCAAGGGTGCGCTGGCGCGCGCCGGCGTCGAGGCGGCTGAGGTGGACGAGGTGATCCTCGGCCAGGTCCTGCCGGCCGGCGAGGGCCAGAACCCGGCCCGCCAGGCGGCGATGAAGGCCGGTGTGCCGAAGGAAGCCACCGCCTGGGGCGTCAACCAGCTCTGCGGATCGGGCCTGCGCGCCGTCGCGCTCGGCATGCAACAGATCGCGCTTGGCGACGCCAAGATCATCGTTGCCGGCGGCCAGGAATCGATGTCCATGGCGCCGCACTGCGCGCATCTGCGCGGCGGCGTGAAGATGGGCGATTTCAAGATGATCGACACGATGATCAAGGACGGCCTGACCGACGCGTTCTACGGCTACCACATGGGCATCACGGCGGAAAACATCGCCCGCCAGTGGCAGCTTTCCCGCGAGGAGCAGGACCAGTTTGCCGTCTCCTCGCAGAACAAGGCGGAAGCTGCACAGAATGCCGGCCGGTTCAAGGACGAGATCATCCCCTACCTCATCCAGACCCGGAAGGGTGATGTAACCGTCGAGAACGACGAATATATCCGCGCCGGCGCGACACTCGACTCGATGGCGAAGTTGCGTCCCGCCTTCGACAAGGAAGGCACCGTCACCGCCGGGAACGCATCCGGCCTCAATGACGGTGCGGCCGCTGCGGTGCTGATGACGGAGGCGGAAGCCGCCCGCCGCGGCATCACGCCGATGGCGCGTATCGTCTCCTGGGCGACGGCCGGCGTCGATCCGCAGATCATGGGAACGGGCCCGATCCCGGCTTCGCGCAAGGCGCTCGAAAAGGCAGGCTGGAAGGTCGGCGATCTCGATCTCATCGAGGCCAACGAAGCCTTTGCCGCGCAATCCTGCGCCGTCACCAAGGATCTCGGCTTCGATCCGTCGCTCGTCAACGTCAACGGCGGAGCGATCGCGATCGGCCATCCGATCGGCGCGTCGGGTGCCCGCATCCTCAACACGCTTCTTTTCGAGATGAAGCGCCGCGGCGCCAAGAAGGGCCTTGCCACGCTGTGCATCGGCGGCGGGATGGGCGTCGCCATGTGTCTCGAAGCCATGTGATATTTTAGACGGATGTGGGTATCCCGCAGGTTGCAAAACTGCGCGGCGGGACTATCTCCCCATCAAGCATGTCAAAATAGGTAAGTATCCGGTCACACAGAAGGACTGGATCAAATCGAAGAGGGGAAGATCGCATGAGCAGGGTTGCATTGGTTTCGGGAGGAACGCGGGGGATCGGAGCAGCCATCTCCGTCGCGTTGAAGGCGGCCGGTTATCGTGTTGCCGCAAATTTCGCGGGCAATGAGGAAAAGGCGAAAGCTTTCCACGACGAGACCGGGATTCCCGTCTTCAAATGGGATGTCTCCAGTTACCAGGCCTGCGTCGACGGCATAGCAAAAGTGGAGGCCGAGATCGGCCCGATCGAGGTGCTCGTCAACAATGCGGGCATCACCCGTGACGGCATGTTCCACAAGATGACGCCTGAACAGTGGAACGAGGTGATCGGCACCAACCTGACCGGTCTCTTCAACATGACGCATCCGGTCTGGACGGGCATGCGCGACCGCAGTTTCGGCCGTGTCATCAATATCTCCTCCATCAACGGCCAGAAGGGCCAGATGGGGCAGGTGAACTATTCGGCGGCCAAGGCCGGCGATCTCGGCTTTACCAAGGCGTTGGCCCAGGAAGGTGCTGCAAAGAACATCACCGTCAACGCCATCTGCCCCGGTTACATCGCCACCGAAATGGTGCGGGCGGTGCCGGAAAAGGTGCTGAACGAGCGGATCATTCCGCTGATCCCGGTCGGGCGCCTCGGCGAACCGGAAGAGATTGCCCGTTGCGTCGTATTCCTCGCTTCCGACGATGCCGGCTTCATCACCGGTTCGACGCTGACGGCGAATGGCGGCCAGTTCTTCGCGAGCTGATCTCCGGCATTAACCTTCGAGCGGGTTTCGGCGCATGGTGGTGCGCCGAAACGGCCGGTCTATATGGTTAACAAACTGTTTTTGCACGACATATTGCGGTGAACAAACCGCGAAACGGGTGATGTCGCCGATTCGTCGGCGATTCGTTCCGGCTTTGGCCACGGGTTAATGCCAACGGTCTGTGAGGCAAAACAAAACCGGCGCCGATTGCTCGGGCACCGGTCCTGAGGGACTGGATTATTGCTCGCGATTAGCGGCAACGCGCCTCGTAACGGCGGCCGTAGCGGTCGCGATAGATGCAGTAGCCGCGGCGTTCCGAGGACTGGCCGATCGCAGCGCCGACAAGGCCGCCTGCAACCGCGCCAACTGCCGCACCACCCCAGCTATTCGTCACGGCACCACCGATCACCGCACCCGTTCCGGCGCCGATTGCTGTGCCGCGTTCAGTTGCAGTACAGGAGGCGAGCGTGCCGATCATGCAGCCCGCAATCAGAATCTTCTTCATCATGTCAGTTTCCCTTCCCTTTGGTACACACGGCTACGCCGCTTTTAAATCCTGCCCATCAGCAGCAGGATAATGATGATAAGCACTACAAGGCCCAATCCGCCCGACGGACCATAGCCCCAACCCCGGCTATAGCCCCAATTCGGCAACGCGCCAATGAGTAGCAGAATGAGGATGACGAGCAACACGGTTCCGAGCATGGTTTTTCTACTCCGCTAGACAATCCAGTATGGATTTGGCGAGGAAACGTAGCACCGCGATTTTTGTTCCATCGGCTTGCACGCGTGTGCTCTCACGGGTGGTGAAAGTGCGTTAGCCAATGTTAATGGCACCTGAACGATTCGCTTCCGAGGTCTTTACCGCAGCGATTTTCTTGCGGGTCTCTCCTGGTGGCACCTACCATATCTTGTGAGAACAAATGGCGAAGACATGGATGTCTGTGATTCGTCGGCGATTCGTTCCGCGTTTGGCCCGAATCTTAATTCCGTGCTCGAACGAGGCTGGAGCAGCCTCGATCGGTTGATGAAACATTAACCATATCAATGGATTGACTCTTTCGATTCTTCATGAAAGCGCAGCTTCGGGATGAATCCTTCGGTGGTATGCACCCAATCTTGATGCAGATTCAGGATGTCGTGGGCGGACCCGGGACCGCATCAACATATAGCGGTGAACAAAAGCTGAATCTTCTGGAGTCTGCGATTCGTCTCCGATTCGTTCGCGTCTGTTCCTTGGGCGTTTGAAATTCGAATCGCCGAGCCTTGATTTGCTGCCTTCGGCGATCATTCTGCGGCCGCAAAACCATTCTTCAGGCTTGCGTTTGCCGGCCGAGATCGCCATGTGTTGCGTTGCCTTGAGTTTTGGGCGAAGGCGCGAGACTTGAGGCTTATGTGATGCGCGGAACCAGGCATTGAATTTCCAGCCCATGATGCTCAGCGGGCGCGGCGTCACCGCCGTCCTCGGACCTACCAATACCGGCAAGACCCACTATGCCATCGAGCGAATGGTGGCGCATGGCACCGGTGTGATCGGCCTGCCGCTCCGGCTGCTGGCGCGCGAGGTCTATACGCGCCTTGTCGAGAAGGTCGGTGTCTCCCAGGTGGCGCTTGTCACCGGCGAGGAAAAGATCACTCCGCCGAACGCCCGCTTTTCCGTCTGCACGGTCGAAGCGATGCCACGCGAGACGAAAGCCTCGTTCGTCGCGATCGACGAGGTGCAGCTCGCGGGAGATCTCGAACGCGGCCATATCTTTACCGACCGCATCCTGCATCTGCGCGGCCGCGATGAAACGCTGCTTCTGGGGGCGGCGACCATGCGGCCCATCCTCGAAAGGCTGCTGCCGGGAATAACCGTCGTCGAGCGGCCGAGGCTCTCGCAGCTCTTCTATTCCGGTGAGAAGAAGATCACCCGCCTGCCGCAGCGTTCCGCGATCGTGGCGTTTTCGGCCGACGAGGTCTATGCGATCGCCGAGCTCATTCGCCGCCAGCGCGGCGGCGCGGCGGTGGTGCTCGGCGCGCTCAGCCCGCGTACCCGCAATGCGCAGGTCGGCCTCTACCAGTCCGGCGACGTCGAATATCTCGTGGCGACGGATGCGATCGGCATGGGCCTCAATCTCGACGTCGATCACGTGGCGTTCGCTCAGGACCGGAAGTTCGACGGCTATCAGTTCCGCAGCCTCAATCCGGCGGAACTCGCTCAGATCGCCGGCCGCGCCGGGCGGCATGTGAGGGACGGGACGTTCGGCGTGACCGGGCAGGTCGCGCCTTTCGAGGACGAACTGGTCGAGCGAATCGAAAGCCACCACTTCGATCCGGTAAAAGTGCTGCAATGGCGTTCGAAGAACCTCGACTTTTCGTCGCTCAAGGCTCTGCGGGAAAGCCTGGATGCCTCCCCGACCCTGCAAGGGTTGACGCGGGCGCTTCCTGCGACAGACAGCCAAGCCTTTGATTATCTTTCGCGTTATCCCGAAATCAAGGATATCGCCACAACGCCCCAGCGGGTCGAGAAGCTCTGGGAGGCCTGTGCCCTGCCGGACTATCGTCGAATTGCGCCGGCACAGCACGCCGACCTTATTTCGACTCTTTTTTCCGATCTTGTACGCTTCGGGACGGTGAATGAAGAATTCATGGCGGAGCAGGTTCGCCGCGCCGACCGCACCGATGGTGAAATCGACACATTATCGGCCCGCATAGCGCAGATCCGGACCTGGACCTACGTCTCTAATCGCCCTGGTTGGCTTGCCGATCCGACACACTGGCAAGAAAAGACACGGGAAATAGAGGATAGGTTATCGGACGCGCTACATGAAAGGTTGACGAAACGCTTTGTTGATCGCAGGACATCTGTGCTCATGAAGCGCCTGAGAGAGAATGCGATGCTGGAAGCTGAAATCAGTGTGAATGGCGATGTCTTTGTAGAGGGACATCACGTCGGGCAATTGGCCGGTTTCCGGTTCACGCCCGTTTCGGGAACAGAGGGGCCCGACGCCAAGGCGGTGCAGGGTGCCGCTCAGAAAGCGCTGGCGCTCGAATTCGAGGCGCGGGCGGCAAGGCTTTATGCATCGGGCAATAGCGACCTGGCGGTCGGATCCGATGGTTTCGTGCGCTGGCTCGGCGAGCCTATCGCCCGTCTTGCGGCAAGCGACCATGTTATGCGTCCGCGCGTCATCCTGCTTGCCGACGAGCAACTGACCGGCCATGCCCGTGAACATGTGCTCGCCCGCCTCGAGCGCTTCGTCAATCATCACATCGCGACGGTTTTGAAGCCGCTCGACGATCTGTCGCGTGCCGAAGACCTTCAGGGCCTCGCCAAGGGGCTCGCCTTCCAGCTCGTCGAAAGCCTCGGTGTGCTGTTCAGGCGCGACGTGGCCGACGACGTGAAGTCGCTCGATCAGGACGCGCGCGCTTCGATGCGCCGCTACGGCATCCGTTTCGGCGCCTACCACGTCTTCATGCCCCTGCTTCTGAAGCCGGCTCCGGCCGAACTCATCACGCTCCTCTGGGCGCTGGGGAACGACGGCCTCGACAAGCCTGGTTACGGCGATCTCATTCCGGCTCTGGCCGCGGGGCGCACGTCGGTCGTCGCCGATCCGACATTCGAGCGGATGTTCTACAAACTCGCGGGTTTCCGTTTCCTCGGCAAGCGCGCCGTGCGTATCGACATCCTGGAGCGCCTTGCCGATCTCATCCGTCCGCTTCTGCAATGGAAGCCGGGCTCGACGCCGCGTCCGGAAGGGGCGTATGACGGTCGCCGCTTCACGGCTACGACCGCGATGCTCTCCATTCTCGGCGCTACGCCGGACGATATGGAAGAAATCCTCAAGGGCCTCGGGTACCGTGCCGACGCCGTGAAGGCGGAAGAGGCACAGGCGTTCCTCGCAGGCCACGATGCAAGTTCCGTGAACGCTGCGGCTGCTCCAGCTTCGGCAGGAGAGGCACCGGAAGTCTCCGAAGCAGATGACGCCGATGCGAGTGACGCTCCGGTCGAGACTGCAACGGAAACCGTTTCGGCCGAGAATGCGACGGAAGCGGCTCCCGCCGAGGCCGTGGTCGATGCTGCGCCGGCTGAGACGGCGACTGCAGAATCGGTTGCTTCGGAAGAGGCTCCCGCTGAGCAGGCTGCGGCTGGAGATGTCACCGACGAGGCAAAGGCTGCCGATGCTGGAGAGCCGAAGCCGGTCCTGTTGTGGCGTCCGGGCGGCGGCCGTGAAAACAACCAGCGCGGCGGACGCCCTCAGCATGGCGATCGTCGTGGCCATGGCGGCCAGCGCAACAATGCCGGTGGCGAGGCCGGCCAGCCGGCCCAGGGCCGTCGTGATGAGCGTCGCGACGGTGGCGAGCGGCGCGATGCGCGCCCGGCCGGCGAACGTGGTGGCGAGCGCAGCGGTGGTGAACGCAAGGACGGCGGCAAGCCGAACCGCGACAACAACCGCCGGCCAGATAACAATAATACCAACAATCGCGGGGGCGATCGCCCCAACCGCGGGGAGCGCCACGAAGGTGGTCCGCGTCCCGACCGCAACGACCGCGGCAAAGGGTCGCAACCTGCGCGCTTCGAGGCCAAGCCCCCCCGCAAGGAAAAGCCCATCGATCCGGACTCGCCCTTTGCAAAGCTTGCAGCTCTCAAGGAGCAGATGAAGAAGTAAGGCCCATGACGGAAAAACAGCCACAATCCGGTTCGCGCCAGCGCATCGACAAGTGGCTGTTTTTTGCCCGCATGGCGAAGTCGCGGTCGATCGCCCAGGATCTCATCCGCTCGAACCACGTGCGGGTGAATGGGGACCTGGTGTCCCAACCCAGTTCCCAGGTGAAGCCGGGTGACCGTATCGATCTCACGTTGGAGCGTCGCGGTCTCGTGCTGGTGGTCAAGGCCGGCGGGGAAAGGCGAGGGCCTTTCGAAGAGGCCCGGATGCTCTACGAAGATCTCAGTCCTCCTCCTGAAGAAACCAAGAGGCTGACCTTGTTCGAACAGGCGCAACGCGCGCAGGGAAGCGGCCGACCGACCAAGAAGGAGCGCCGCGAGACCGATCGGCTGTTTCCGGGTATCGATGCGGACCTAGATTAGAAAAAACGACCCGCTGCGCCTAGGTTTTCAGCACGGATATCCTTGCTAAGCAAAGCCAAAGGCTTTACCTGACTGTCGAAAAGCCGGATCGCCTACCTCCTGTCATTTTTGCAGTTGGGTTTTCGCCTCTCCCGGCTTTCCGGTGTGCCGGCGCTTCCCATCCGTCGACGTGCCGCTGATCCGCGATAGTCTTGGAGTGCCGCATGACGTATGTCGTGACCGACAATTGTATCCGCTGCAAATATACCGACTGCGTCGAGGTCTGCCCGGTCGACTGTTTTTATGAAGGCGAAAACTTCCTCGTCATCCATCCCGACGAATGCATCGATTGCGGCGTCTGCGAACCGGAATGTCCCGCCGAGGCGATCAAGCCGGACACGGAACCGGGTCTCGACAAATGGCTCAAGATAAACACTGAATTCGCTCAGATCTGGCCCAATATCACGGTCAAGCGCGATGCGCTGCCCGAGGCCAAGGAGATGGACGGCGTCACTAACAAGTACGAGCAGTATTTCTCCGCCGAACCCGGCAAGGGCGATTGAGATTTGCCGCGACGGAATGGCTCGGAAGCTGTTTCGAATCACTTTGCCTTTTTGTTGGGCAGAGCGCGGCTGTAGCGCTCTGTGCACCTGCAAAAGCAAATTATTGATTTCCGCACTTTTTTGTGGTAGACAACAAGAACTGTTCCACAAGACGGCACGTGTGTGCCCAAAAAACATCACGAAAGCAACAGACCACCCAAAGCGCGGTTTCCGTGACATTGCAACGCTTGAATGTTGTCGGTCGCAGTACCCCGATGGGTGTTTTTTCGCTCGCGTTGGTCGGACCAGTATGGAGTGACCCGACGGTTTCCCCCGTCTCATCCGGGCCTGACAGACCCGGTTCCCCCGACCCGGCAATGGGTGAGTAACAGGGAGTTTGTGAAACGAATGACGACTCAGCAGAAAAAGACTTCTCCCGCACGCCAGGGCTTCAAGACTGGTGAATCGATCGTATATCCCGCTCATGGTGTAGGCACTATCTCTGCGATTGAAGAGCAGGAAGTTGCCGGCATGAAGCTCGAGCTTTTCGTAATCGATTTCGAAAAGGACAAAATGCGCCTCAAGGTGCCGGTCGCAAAGGCCGTCAGCATCGGCATGCGCAAGCTGTCCGAAACGGATTTTGTGGAACGCGCTCTCAAGGTTGTTCAAGGCAAGGCCCGCGTGAAGCGCACCATGTGGTCGCGCCGCGCCCAGGAATACGATGCAAAGATCAATTCCGGCGATCTGATCTCGATCGCGGAAGTGGTTCGTGACCTCTATCGCGCCGACAACCAGCCGGAACAATCCTATTCCGAGCGTCAGCTTTACGAAGCCGCCCTCGACCGCATGGCTCGTGAAATCGCTGCCGTCAACAAGATGTCCGAAACCGAAGCCGTCCGCCTTGTCGAGGTCAATCTCGCCAAGGGTCCCAAGCGCGGCAAGAACATCGAGGAAGATGAGGCGCAGGAAGAAGCGGCCTGATCATCCATCCATAGTCCTACCAAAAACCCGGCCTTCGTGCCGGGTTTTTTATTGGAACTTTTTGCCTGTCTCCGCGTTAATCCGCCGGAACGGCGAACTGATGTGCGTCGGTTTGCGTTCGGGACAGCTAAGTGCGGGGCAGAAGATCGGTCTTTCGAACCGATTGTGAATCCCCCGCTGAACTCAAGACGAGGGGAGCAAAGGCGGCAGGAAAACAGGCAATCATCGTTCGGGCTTGTCGCACGGTGTCTCTAGTTTGTGCCCGCTGTTTTTGTCGGATCAGACCGTTCACGGAGAACACGATGACAGCCATGTCCGCAGATCGCACCATGATCAAGATAGCAATGTCCGCTCCATATCTCGCCCGGGAGGAGGAGCGCGATCTGGCGGTCCGCTGGAAGGACGATCAGGACCAGGATGCCCGCAACCAGATTGCCCTTGCGCATATGCGTCTCGTGATCGCCATGGCCTCGAAGTTCCGTGGCTTCGGATTGCCGATGAGCGACCTCGTACAAGAGGGCTATGTAGGGCTGCTCGAAGCGGCGGCAAGGTTTGAACCCGCCCGCGACGTGCGTTTTTCCACTTATGCCAGCTGGTGGATCCGCGCCTCGATGCAGGATTATATTCTTCGAAACTGGTCGATCGTGCGGGGCGGCACCAGTTCCGCGCAGAAGGCGCTGTTCTTCAATCTTCGCCGGCTGCGCGCCAAGCTCGCCCGCGGCGATTCCAATCTCACCGCCCGGGCAATTCACGAAGAGATCGCAGTGGCGCTCGGCGTCAGCGTCGCCGATGTCCAGACCATGGATGCCCGCCTTTCCGGCAATGATTCCTCGCTGCAGGCGCCATCGATCGCCGGCGATGCGGATAGCGGCGAACGGCTCGACATGCTGGCGAGTGCCGAACCGCTGCCGGATGAGCAGGTTTCCGGGATGATCGACGGCGAACGGCGGCTGAAATGGCTGCAGGGCGCGCTCACCAAGCTCAACGACCGGGAAAAGAAGATTATTCGCGCTCGCCGCCTGACGGACGATGGCGCGACGCTCGAAGCCTTGGGGGCCGAACTCGGCATTTCAAAGGAACGCGTGCGGCAGATCGAAAGCCGGGCTATCGAAAAGCTCAAGTCGGCGCTGGTGTCGGCCAATCCGCAGATGGCTGCGGCCGCCTGCTGAGGCGGCCCCCCGATCTCATTCGGAAATGATCTTGAATTTCTGGCCCGGGGAGATCGTCCCCCCGGCCGGCAGCGCGTTGATCAGCTTGAAAAGATCGAGCTTGCGATCCGTTCCCATCATGCGCGCCGAAAGCGATGCGATGGTGTCGTCCTTGGTCGCCGTGACGATGCGGACTCGCAGCGGCTTCAGCGCCGCAATTTCCTGAGGCGTCATCCGGCGGAAGGTCGAACGCAGAATCTCGGCAGTCGTATCGAGCGCCGGACTGCCCTTCGGCACCGCCGTCAAGAAGCGGAAAATCTGATTGTCGACCCGGATGACGGTCACATCGAAATCCCAGCGTTCGGCGGAAGCCCGGGCAGTTGCCGCAGGCATGCCGTTCACCTGGATCTCCCGCACCGTCTCCGGCTGCAGACCCGCGACCCAGCCGCTCGTCAGATAGTTCGGCAGATTGTCGTTATCGCCTGCGGCAACGCCGTCGAAGCGGATCGCCGTTTCGCCCGGGCCGGTCGCCAGCACCGCTTCCACCTTGTTGTCGATCCGGAAGTCCGGCGGCACGTCGAAACGGATGCCGAGGCCGCCATGCAGAAAAGTCTGCCCGCGAACATAACCCTCCTGCGGGCTGTCACCGTAGAGCAGGCCATCGATGCCGGCGATGTAATAATCGCGGCCCTTGTCGCCGACGGTGCCCTCCTGGCCGAAATTGCGGGCATGACGGCGGGCAAGATCGACGCGCTGGGCGGAGTTCGGATGGCTCGACAGAAAGTCGAGGCTTTGATCGTTGTCCGGATCGACCGCCGAATAGCGGGCATAGGCAGCCATCGAATCCAGGAAGCGCGCCGCGGCATAGGGGTCGTAACCCGCTTCGCCGAGCATCCGCACGCCGATCACGTCGGCCTGCAGTTCCTGCTGGCGCGAGAATGCGGCGAGGCGAAGCTTGCCGCGGGCGAGCGCCTGCTTGCCGGCGAGATCGCTGGAGAGGACTTCCGCGACGACGCGGCTCGCGATCACCTCCGCCTCTTCGCGGCGCTGGCGTTCGATGCCGTGGTTGGCTGTGACGTGGCCCATCTCGTGGGAGAGCACGGCCGCGACTTCCGATGCGTCATTGGCAAGCGCCAGAAGGCCGCGCGTCACGTAAAGATAACCGCCGGGCAGCGCGAAGGCGTTGATCGCCGGCGAATTCAGAATGGTGATGCGGAAGGACTGGTTGGGGTTTTCCGAAACGGCGGTCAGCGCGCCGGCAATGCGGGCGACCAGCCGCTCGGTCTTCGCGTCGCGATATTCGCCGCCGTAGCTCGCAACGATGCGCGGATGCTCGCGCGCGCCCATCTGCGCCCGCGGATCGTTCTTCTGCACCTCGTCGACGATTTGCGGCGAGTCGGAGGGAGAGACATTCGGGGTATAGGCCTGGTCGAAGAGCGACTGGCAGCCGGAAAGGATCGCACCGCTGAACAGCAGGGCGCCCAAGGCCCGCCGACCGGGCAGGGCACGGACAATCGTCCAGACAGCCGGGATCGCTGTGTCGCGCCTCATCGTCCTCGTCTTCCGCACCATCATTCCCAAGGTCCGCCATCCAGCTTGGCAGAGGTCCTCTCGATCCAAGCCGGCTCCTTCTCTATGTCGCTTAGCGATTTTCGCGTCGAATGCACAGATGCTCTTATTGAAATATGTCTTGCTGGTGCGTTTGCAATGAAAATCCCCGCTGCCTTTCCGCGATGCCATCGTGGCACGTCCAAATTGTGGCGAGCTTTCTGACGGTCCGGCCGTCTCCGTTGCGAAACGTGATCACGCGAATAGTGACTTGCAATTTGCTAGTTACTTATGCCACAAGGCTGCCGTCACCTGGAGCGATCCCATGAAACGAGCAGGTCCCACCGACACCGGATGTCCGGTGCTGCGCAGTCTCAAACATGTCGGCGAGGCCTGGAGTATCCTGATCCTGCGCGATGCGCTGGCGGGTGCCACCCGCTTCGACGAATTCCAGCGCAATCTCGAGATCGCTCCAAACATCCTGACCAACCGGCTGAAGTCGCTGGTCGAATCCGGGCTGATGGAAAAGCGGCGCTATTGCGAACGTCCTCCGCGCGACGAATATCACCTTACGCAGCGCGGCCGCGACTTCAGGGCCGTGGTGCAGGCGCTGCTCACCTGGGGCAACCAGCATCTGGCGCCAGAAGGCGAAAGTGTGGTGATCGTCAACAAGGAGACCGGCGAGCAGGCCGAGCCGGTGATGATCGACCGCCGCAGCGGCAAGCCGCTCAGCGACCCGGTTTTCACCAATGCGGCGGGGCCTGCCGCGAACGAACGCATCCGCCGCCGTTACCCGTCCATGAACCAGTTCCCGCAGCATAGGGAGGCCGATCGATGAGCGCCGTTACCACCGAAGCCGTCGAAGCGGCATCTATCTTCGAAGACGTGGACGCGGCGCCGATCAGCCCCCGAACCCGGCAGCTGCTGCAGGATCCGATCCTGCCGATGCTGATCCGGCTCGCCTGGCCAAATATCCTGATCATGCTCGCCCAGGCCTCGACGGGGCTGATCGAAACCTGGTGGGTTTCGCATATGGGCACCGCGGCACTGGCAGGAATGGCCCTGGTCTTTCCGGCCGTGATGCTGATGCAGATGATGTCGGCTGGCGGTTTCGGCGGGGCGATCTCCTCGGCCGTCGCCCGTGCGCTCGGCAGCGGCCGGCGTGAGGACGCGGCACTGCTTGCCTGGCACGCAGTCGTGGTCAATGTGGCGCTTGGGCTGTTGTTCTCGGCAATCATGATCGCTTTCGGCCGGCCGATCTATCGCGCGCTTGGCGGCGAGGGGCCGGAACTCGAAGCCGCGCTCACCTATTCGAATGTCGTCTTCGGCGGCATGATCTTCGTCTGGCTGATGAATGGCCTGGCAAGCGTCGTACGCGGAACGGGCAACATGCTGTTTCCGGCATTGGTCACCTGCGTGGGGGCTGCACTGCTCGTGCCGGTATCGCCGTTGCTGATCTTCGGCTTCGGCCCGTTCCAGGGGCTCGGCATTGCCGGCGGCGGGCTGGCCCTGGTGCTCTACAGTTTCGGCGGCACTGCGGTTCTCGCCTGGTATATCGTCTCCGGCCGCAATCTCGTGCGCTTCGGCGTCGGTCCGCTCCGTTGGGCGATGTTTCGGGATATCGTCCGTCTCGGAGCGGCTGCGGCGATCAATTCGGTTCTCACCAACGTGACCATCGGCATCGCCACGGCGCTGGTGGCGACCAAGGCGGGGGTCTCGGCGGTTGCCGGTTTCGGCACAGGTGCACGGCTCGAATATCTGCTGATCCCGGTGATCTTCGGCATCGGTGCGCCAATGGTGGCGCTGGTCGGCACCAATATGGGCGCCGGCCAGAAAGATCGCGCAATGCGCATCGCCTTCACCGGCGCCGCGATTGCCTTCGTCATCACCGAGACGATCGGCCTGATCGCGGCGATCTTCCCGGTCGCGTGGATTTCGCTGTTCAGCGAGGAGCATGGAGCGATCGACGCGGGCGTCGCCTATCTGCAGATCGTCGGGCCGGTCTACGGTTTCTTCGGCGGCGGGCTGGCGCTCTATTTCGCCTCTCAAGGGGCGGGCCAGCTGCTCTGGCCGCTTGCCTGCGGTTTCCTGAGGCTCGCCATTGCCGGCCTCGGCGGCTGGCTGGCGCTGGAATTCACCGGATCGCTGAACGGATTGTTCTTCGCGCTGGCGGCCGGACTGGTCGCTTATGGCGGGATCCTGTTCCTCGCGATCCGCTCCGGCGCCTGGTTCCGCGCAAGGGCGGCCTGATCAGCCGGAGAGAAATTCGGCAAGTGCCGGTATATCGCGCTGGCTAAGGAATTCCTCGGCCGGCGCCTGCAGCAGGATACGGCCGTGGTCGATGAAGATCGCCTGGTCCGCCAACCGGCCTACTTCATCCGGATCATGGGTGACGACCAGCACGGTATTGCCTGTCTCGCGATGCAGGTCGATGAGCAGGTTGGCCATCGAAAGCCGGAGGCCGGGGTCGAGCGCCGCAAACGGCTCGTCCATCAGCAGGACCGGTTTTCTGCGAACCAGAGCCCGGGCAAAGGCGGCGCGCTGTCTTTCGCCACCGGAGAGCGTCCCCGGCATCCGTTTCTCAAAGCCGCCCAGCCCGACGCGCTCCAGCGCCTGCGATATAGTGGCCCGGTCACTGCCGGACAGTTTCAGCGAAGGACTGATGCCCAGTCCGACATTGGTGGCGAGGTCCAGATGGGCGAAGAGATTGTTGTCCTGAAAGACCAGCGATACGGGACGCTCGGAGGGATGTTTTTTCGTCACGTCCCCGCCCGCGATCAGGATACGGCCACGGTCGGGCGCCTCGAAGCCGGCAACGAGGTTGAGGAGGGTTGACTTGCCGGAGCCGGAAGGGCCGGTGATCGCGGTCACGGCGCCGGCCGGAACCACGCAATCGAAGCGAAATTCCTTCATACCAAGCCTGAGCTCGACCTCTTCGAGCACGATCCCATCAGCCATGCTTTTCTTCCCGTTGACCGGCAGTGCCGATCATCGTCAGCCCCAGACAGATGATGCCGAGGATGAGCGCCAGCCCGTCGGCATCATTGGTGCGATAGCTGGATAGCCGGCTATAGACAAGCCAGGGCAGGGTGGTGAGCTCGCTGGAGCCGAATAGCGCCACCGCGCCGAGATCGCCGAGCGAGAGCGCCATGGCGAAGGACAGCGCCGTCAGCAGCGGCTTTGCCAGAACCGGCAGATCAATCCTGCGCAAGCGTGAAAAGCCCGAGAGGCCGAGGCTTGCGGCAAGCCTGCCGGTCCGCCTGCGATGCAGTTCGACGGCGGGTGACAAAACGCGCATCACGAAGGGAAGCGCCATCAGCATGTTGATGATCGCCACCAGCGCCGGGGCGAAGCGCGCGACATCGCCGAACGGGCGCAGCATCAGGAACCAGCCGGTCCCGAGCACGACCGGCGGCACGAGCAGCACCAGCGAGGACATTCCACCCAAGGACACGGAAAACGCCCTGGCCGTTCCGCCGGGCCGCTTCATGTCGGCTATTGCCTCACGCCCGGCAATCATCGCCAGCGAGATCAGAACGGCCAACAGGCCGGCGGAAAGCGCAATGGTGAAACTGGTCCAGGCAGCGCGCAGGAAGGCGGCGCTGTTGACGAGGCCCCAGAGATTGGCCTGGACGCCTGCGCCAACGATGGATGCGAGCGGCAGGATCAGGAATGTCGTGGCGAGCAGGATAGCGAGCGTATCCCAAAGCCTTGCCGGCAACGTTCGGCCATCGAACCGGCGGGTCGCCCGGCCGGCGGTCACGCCAGCGTCGTCAGGGGCTGGAAGAAACGAGATCGCGATCAGTATGAGCGCCGTAATGCCGATCTGCAGCAGCGACAGCGCTATGGCGCGCGGCGGATCGAAATCGAAACGCAGCGACTGGTAGATCGCTACTTCAAGCGTCGTTGCGGCCGGCCCGCCGCCAAGCACCAGGACGAGCGTGAAACTCGTGGCGCAGAGCATGAAGATCAAGCCCGTTATTCCGGGGATGACCCGGCGCGCCGCCGGCCACTCGATGAAACGGAAGACGGAAAAGGGTTTCATCCCCAGGCCTGACGAAAGCAGCCAATATTCCGCCGGCAACCGTTCCAGTGCCGCCAGCAACAGCCTTGCGGCGAGCGGCAGGTTGAAGAACACATGTGCAATCAAGATGCCGGATAGCCCGTAAATGCTCACCGGTTGCTCAAGGCCCAGTTTCAACAGCAGGCTGTTCATTACTCCTTGCCGGCCCCAGATGCCGATCAGGCCCAGCGCGCCGATCAGCACCGGCAGGCCCATCGGCAATGCCATCAGCCGTATGATCCAGATGCGGCCCGGAAAACCTGGGCGGCGCGCGAGCGCGAGGGCGACGGGGAGTGCGAAAACCACCGACAGGAGTGTCGAGAGAGCCGCCTGCAACAGGGTGAAGCGCAGAATTCGCCAGGTATAAGCGGTGAACAGCCGGCTTTGGGTGCTGCCGGCATCGAAGGACAGAAGTGCGGCGACCGCCATGCCGACGAAGAAGGCGATTCCGGTAAGGCTCAGCAGCCCCCAGCCTATCCCCCTTCTCCGTTCAGCGCGCGTCAGCATCGGATCAGTTCATGCTCATGGCGGTCAGCCATTCGTCGATCCAGGCCTGCCGGTTCCTGGCGACCTCGTCCGAGCCCATCAGGAACGTCTTTGCTGGCTGAACCAGCTTGCCGAAGGCGTCGGGAAGCGGCTCGGACGTCTTGGCAGCTGGCATCATCCAGTTGGTGGTCGGGATGACGTCCTGGAAGGCCGGAGACACCATGAATTTCAGGAACTGTTTCGCCAGATCCTTGTCCTTCGCCCCCTTCAGCATGCCGGCGACTTCGATCTGGATATAGTGACCTTCGGAGAAGGAGGCGGCCTGGTAGCGGTCTGTCTTCTCCTCGATCATGTGATAGGCCGGCGAGGTCGTGTATGAGAACACCATCGGCACTTCGCCCTTGGTGAACAGGCCGTAGGCTTCCGACCAGCCGGGAGTGACGGTCAGCACTCGCCTGCGAAGCTTTATCCAGGCCTCCGGAGCCTTGTCGCCATAGACCGATTTCACCCAGAGCAGCAGGCCGAGGCCCGGTGTCGAGGTGCGCGGGTCCTCGATGGCGATCTTCTGCGCCGGATCGCCCTCGACCAATTCCTTGAGGCTTTTGGGCGGGTTCTTCATCGCCTGCGCATCGTAGACGATGGCGAAATGGCCGTAGTCGTAGGGGATGAACGTGTCGTCGCTGTAATTGCCAGGGACCTTGGCCGCCGAGGCGTCGAGCCCATGCGGCTCGAAGAGGCCGGTCGCTTTCGCCTCGGAGATCAGGTTGGTATCGAGGCCGAGCGCGATATCGGCATCGGTACCCGGGCCTTCGAGTTTCAGGCGGGTGAGAAGCGCCACGCCGTCGGCGACGCCGACGAAATTGAGCTTGCAGGCGCAGGTCTTCTCGAACGCCTCCTTGACCTTGGGTCCTGGTCCCCAGTCGGAAATGAAACTCTCGTAGGTGTAGACGGTCAGCGTCTTTTCCTGCGCTTCGGCGGGCGCGGACAGGGAAAAGACGGCCGCGGCCGCGAATATCGAAAGAATGGTCCCGCGCATGAGCGTCTCCTCGTTTTGGTGACAAAGGGGACCAGGCGCTGATGAAGAGCCGTCTAATCCCTCCGCCGGTGTTAACCGGATCAGGTTCCGCGGGTTGGCCCGAAGGCCTCTCAGCCGCGTGAAAACGCGCGGCACCCCGTTAGAGCGGATCAGATTTAGCGGTGGTGGGAATGGCTGGCAAGAGGCGGCCTCTTGCCGGCTACGGGCGGATCCCGCAGGATCAAGATTTCTCAGCGGTTCTGAGAAAACACTTTCAGTTCACGCGGAACGACCGCCATGCCGCCGAGCCGGTTGGCGACGGCGTAGCCGATCGCCTTCTCGACCACATCGGGCATGACCGGTTTGGTGAGAACGCCGAGCGAGCCTTTGACGCCGTCTTCCACATCTTCCGGATTGCCCGTCATGAAAACTACGGTGATGCCATATTGTTCGGCAAGCTCGCGGCCAATTTCCGGACCGGTCCGGCCGTCGGAGAGATTGACATCCACCAGAGCAATATCGGCATGGGCAGCCAGAGCCAGCGCATGTTTGCGGGCATTGGCAAAACCGGCGACTTTCAGGCCCATGGATTCGATCGTCTCGGCCACATCGAGCGCGATCAGAAACTCGTCTTCGACGATCATAACTCGCTGATTCATCGCCTCAGTGGCCAGCCGACGACGCGTAACATTTGTCAGCATTGGATGTCCCCATTCGGTTGATCGGTTCCCGGCAGGCCGATCCGTCCCCGGGACATTTCGACCACTGTTCGCACCCAGAACGTCTCGGGACATCATATGTTCCGGTCCGCGACAAAACTTTTTTCAGCTAACTACCTGTTAAGCTTAACAAATCGAAAATCAGCCTTCGATTTCCTCACGCAGCATTTCGAGCTCCAGCCATTCTTCCTCCATTTTGCTGATGCTCTGACGCAGCTTTTCCATCTCCGCGGCCAGCTTGTTGAAGGCGGCGGGATCCTTGGTGAAGAGGTTGGGATCGGCCATTTTCTTCTCGCGGACGGCGATCTCGGCCTGGGCTTTCGCCATTTCCTTCGGCAGGTTTTCGAGCGCGAATTTCTGCTTGAAGGAGAGCTTGCCCTTGCTGCGGGGGGCTTCAGCGGTGGGAGCCGCGGCATCGGTTTTTGCCTTGTCCGCCTTTTCCGCGCGACGCCTTTCTTCCTGCGCACCTTTGCGCTGTGCCAGCATATCGGTGTAGCCGCCCGCATATTCGATCCAGCGGCCATCCGGTGCATCGGGATTGGCGGGGGCGATGGTCGAGGTCACGGTGCGGTCGAGGAAGTCTCGGTCGTGGCTGACGAGGATGACGGTGCCGGTGTAACCGGCGACGATTTCCTGCAGCAGGTCCAGCGTCTCGATGTCGAGGTCGTTGGTCGGTTCGTCCAATATCAGGAGGTTCGAGGGTCTTGCCATGATGCGGGCGAGCATCAGCCGGGCGCGCTCGCCGCCGGACAGGTTCTTGATCGGTGTCCTGATCTGCTCCGGCTGGAACAGGAAATCCTTCATGTAGCCTGCGACATGCCGCTGTTCGCCGTTGACCAGCAGCGTTTCGCCGCGTCCGTCCGTCAGATAATGGGACAGCGTGTCCTCGGGGTCCAGGTCCTCGCGCTTCTGGTCGAGCGTGGCGATCTCCAGGTTTGTGCCGAGCTTGACGGTGCCGGTGTCGGGCGCCAGCTGGCCGGTCAGCATTTTCAGAAGCGTCGTCTTGCCGGCGCCGTTCGGTCCGACGAGACCGATGCAGTCGCCGCGATGCACGCGGATCGAGAAAGGCGCGACGATCGGCCGGTCGTAGCTCTTGGTGATGTTTTCGGCCTCGATGACCAGCTTGCCGGATTCGCGGCCTTCACTGACGGTCGCCTGGACCGTACCCTGCGGCCCCTTGTGGCCGCGGTAATTGCCGCGCATCGTCTGCAACTCGCCGAGGCGGCGCATGTTGCGCTTGCGGCGTGCGGTGACGCCGTAACGCAGCCAGTGTTCCTCGCGCTCGATCGCCTTGCCGAGCTTGTGCTGCTCCAGCTCTTCGGCTTCCAGGACCTCATCGCGCCAGGCTTCGAATTCGCCGAAACCGCGGTTGAGGCGCCGCGACGTACCGCGATCGAGCCAGACGGTGGCGTTCGAGACCTTTTCGAGAAAACGCCGGTCATGCGAGATTACCACGAGCGCGCTTCTCGTCTTGCGCAGCTCGTCTTCCAGCCATTCGATGGTCGGCAAGTCCAGATGGTTGGTCGGCTCGTCGAGCATCAGGATGTCGGGTTCGGGCGCCATGACGCGGGCAAGCGCTGCGCGTCGGGATTCGCCGCCGGAGAGCGTGTTCGGGTGTTCCTGGCCGGTGAGGCCCAGATGTTCGAGCAGATAGGTGACGCGATAGGGATCATCGCCCGGGCCGAGGCCCGCTTCGGCATAGGCCTGCACTGTCGAATAATCGGCGAAATCCGGCGCCTGTTCGAGATAGCGGATGGTCGAGGAGGGATGGCGGAACACCTCGCCCGACTGGGGCTCGACCATGCCGGCCGCGATCTTCATCAGCGTCGATTTGCCGGAACCGTTGCGGCCGACGAGGCAGATCCGGTCGCCCGGCTCCACCTGCATGCCGGCGCCGGCAAGCAGCGGCGCGCCGCCGAAGCTCAGGAAAATATCGTCAAGTTTCAGAATTGGGGGCGCCAAAGTCAGGCTCCTGTAAAGTCGTAGGGGCGGGCAAGGATCATGGCCCTGCCGCTCTTTAGATGGAATTCCACAGGGCCTTCCGCAACGTTGGAGACGGTGCGCGAGGAGCCGAAGGGAAGCGAGAAGTTGTCGAGCGGATATCGTGCGCCGATGATATCGAGCCCTTCGAGGGCTGAAAAACCGACGACGGAAAAGAGCGAACCCCTGGGCAGGTCGAGCGTCTTGCCATTGCCGGGGAGGAGAGGGGTTGCCTCCTCGTCGCCGGCGGCGAGCATGACGTCAAGGCCGCCTTCCGCCAGGCTCATGGCATGAAAAAAGTGCTGGAGCGCATGGTCGCTGCGCTCGCCGCCCATGGCGCCGGCGAAGATCAGTCGCGTGGCTCCGCGCCGGATTGCCTCAGCCGTGGCGATCTCGCCGTCCGTCTCGTTCTTGGCCGGCGGAAAGGCCTGCCGTTCGACGCCCGGGAACTGCGCGATCAGCGCGGCATCAGAGGAATCGAAATCGCCGACCCAGAGTTCCGGCGTGACGCCCAGCGCCAACGCATGCCGCATGCCGCTGTCGGCCGCGATGAAGCGGCTGCCGGCAACCGCGTCCCGCAGGCGGTCGGTGACGGTCAGATTGCCGCCGAGCAGAATGGTGAAGGTCGAATGGCTCATGCGCATTGCCCATAGCGCAAAGCCGGCACAAAGGGAAAGCTGTTGCACCGCCACGGGTGAGCTTTTAGTTTGCGGCGCGTTCACCGATCAGGATCACGAGATGCAGTTTCAGGGTACAGCGGACTATATTGCCGACAAGGATCTGATGGTGGCGGTCAACGCTGCGATCCGGCTCGAACGTCCGTTGCTGGTGAAAGGCGAGCCCGGCACCGGCAAGACCGAACTGGCGCGGCAGGTGGCCGCCGCCCTCGGCCTCGACCTGATCGAGTGGAACATCAAGTCCACCACGAAGGCGCAGCAGGGGCTTTACGAATACGACGCCGTCTCGCGGCTGCGCGACAGCCAGCTCGGCGACGAGCGCGTCCACGATGTCGCGAACTACATCCGTCGCGGCAAGCTGTGGCAGGCCTTTGCCTCCGACAGGAAGCTCGTCCTGCTGATCGACGAGATCGACAAGGCCGATATCGAATTCCCGAACGACCTGCTGCAGGAACTCGACCGCATGGAATTCCATGTCTACGAGACCGGCGAAATGGTGCGCGCCAAGGTCTGGCCGATCGTCATCATCACCTCCAATAACGAGAAGGAACTGCCGGACGCCTTCCTGCGCCGCTGTTTCTTCCACTATATCCGCTTCCCGGATGTCGATACGCTCGCCCGCATCGTCGAGGTTCATTATCCCGGCATCAAGCAGACGCTGGTGCGCAATGCGCTCACCCAATTCTACGAAATCCGCGAGATGCCGGGACTGAAGAAGAAGCCCTCGACCTCCGAAGCGCTCGACTGGATCCGGCTTCTGGTCTCCGACGACGTCGACCCTTCGGACCTGCGCGGTGACGTCAAGAACGCGCTGCCGAAGCTGCATGGCGCTCTCCTCAAGAACGAGCAGGACGTGCATCTGTTCGAGCGGATGGCCTTCATGGCGCGGCGGGAGCGGTAAGCGGTAAATTATGCTCCCATTGACGCCGGGCATGGCAAGGCGTATTTGAGCTTTTCAGAATTCGTGGTGATTTGGCCGGCCGGCTTGCAGCCACGTTAAAAAAGTCGCTAAAGGGCCGCGAGAAGATGTCTTCCCACGGACCGGTTGCGATTTTTATCGTTGCCGGTTTTTATTTTTGTTGGGTTTGAGACATGCCGATCAAGATTCCCGATACGCTGCCCGCATTCAGCACGCTCGTTTCCGAAGGCGTGCGGGTGATGACCGAAACCATGGCGGTGCGGCAGGACATTCGTCCGTTGCAGATCGGGCTCTTGAACCTCATGCCAAACAAGATCAAGACCGAGCTGCAGATGGCCCGCCTGGTCGGCGCCTCACCGCTGCAGGTCGAGTTCTCGCTGATCCGCATCGGCGGCCACAGGGCGAAGAACACGTCGGAAGACCATCTCCTTTCCTTCTACGAGACCTGGGAAGAGGTGAAGCACCGCAAGTTCGACGGCTTCATCATCACCGGCGCCCCGATCGAGACGCTTGCCTTCGAGGACGTCACCTATTGGGACGAGATGAGGCAAATCCTCGACTGGACCGCGACCAACGTGCATTCGACCATGAATGTCTGCTGGGGCGCGATGGCGGCCATCTATCATTTCCATGGCGTGCCGAAATACGAGCTCAAGGAAAAGGCGTTCGGCGTCTATCGCCACCGCAATCTCGTGCCGTCCTCGATCTATCTCAACGGCTTTTCGGACGATTTTCAGGTGCCGGTGTCGCGCTGGACGGAAGTCCGCCGCGCCGACATCGAGAAGAACCCAAACCTCGAAATCCTGATGGAATCCGAGGAAATGGGCATCTGCCTGGTGCACGAGAAGGCCGGCAAGCGGCTCTACATGTTCAACCATGTGGAATACGACTCCACCTCGCTGGCGGACGAATATTTCCGCGACGTTAATGCCGGCGTACCGATCAAGATGCCGCACAACTACTTCCCGCATAACGACGATACGCTGACGCCCTTGAACCGGTGGCGCAGCCATGCCCATCTTCTGTTCGGCAACTGGATCAACGAGATCTACCAGACGACCCCTTATGATCTGGAGAAGATCGGCACCGAATAGGTTTCGACGCGATGTTCATCCCTTTCTTCCTTCACCTGAAAGAAGCCAAAATCCCGGTGACGCTGCGGGAATTCCTGGACCTTCTTGGAGGCATGGAAGAGGGGATCGCGGATTTCGATGTCGAAGCCTTCTATTTCCTCGCCCGCACCGCGCTGGTGAAGGACGAGCGGCATATCGACAGGTTCGACCGGGTCTTTTCCTCCTATTTCCGCGGACTGGAGATGGTCTCCGGCGAGCCGGGCCTGGATATCGCCAACATCCCGGAGGAATGGCTGCGCAAGCTCGTCGAGAAGCATCTGACCGACGAGGAGAAAAAACTCGTCGAGTCGCTCGGTGGTTTCGAAAAACTGATGGAGACGCTGCGAAAGCGGCTGGAGGAACAGAAGGGTCGGCATCAGGGCGGCTCGAAATGGATCGGAACCGGCGGCACGTCGCCCTTCGGGGCTTATGGTTACAATCCGGAAGGGGTGCGGATCGGCCAGGACCAGTCCCGCCATCGCCGGGCGGTGAAGGTCTGGGATAGACGCGAATTCGCCGATTTCGACGATAAGGTCGAGCTCGGTACCCGCAACATCAAGCTGGCGCTGAAGCGTCTGCGCCGCTGGGTGCGGGAAGGGGCGGCCGAGGAGTTCGATCTTACCGGCACGATCCGATCCACTGCCGAACACGGTTATCTCGACGTGCAGACCCGGCCGGAACGGCGCAATGCGGTCAAGCTCCTGATGCTCTTCGATGTCGGCGGCTCGATGGACGATCATATCCGTGTCGTCGAAGAATTGTTTTCGGCGGCGCGGGCCGAGTTCAGGCATATGGAACATTTCTACTTCCACAATTGCCTCTATGAAGGCGTGTGGAAGGAGAACCGCCGCCGCTCGGACAGGATGCCGACGCTCGACCTGATCCGCAGCTACGGCGCCGACTATAAGGTGATCTTCGTCGGCGATGCCTCGATGAGCCCCTATGAGATCACCCATACGGGCGGTTCGGTGGAGCACTGGAACCAGGAACCGGGCGAGGCCTGGATCAGGCGCGTCACCGATCACTTCCATCGCTGCGTCTGGCTCAATCCGGTGCCGGACGATCATTGGAGCCATACGACCTCGATCGGGGTGATGCGGCGGCTGATGACCGAACGGATGTTTCCGCTGACGCTCGGCGGGCTGGAACAGGCAACTCGGATGCTCACTCGCTGACTTTGCTTTTCCCGGAACTTTATCGGTCTCCGGCGTTGCGGCCTGCCGTCAAATCGCGCAGTTTGCCGCAAAGCATATTGGCGGAGGAACAGTCCCATGGCGGATCAGAATTTCGAAGTTTTCGGCACCACGGAAAAGGGTGAAACCGTCTATCGCGTCCAGATCTCCGGGGGCGGGCTGACGGCGAGTGTCATCACCTGGGGCGCTGTCATCCAGGACCTCAGGCTCGAAGGCCACGAGCCCCCGCTCGTGCTCGGCTTGGAACGGTTTGAGGACTACCTGAACCACTCCCCCTATTTCGGCGCGACGCCCGGCCGTTCGTCCAATCGTATCGGTGGCGGCCGCTTCGTGCTGGATGGGAAGCAATATCAGCTGGAACTGAACGAGCGGGGCGTCACCCATCTCCATGGCGGCTCGGACGGCATCGGCCGCAGCAACTGGACGATCGTCGAACATGCTGCCGACAGGGTGGTACTGCGGATCACCGATCCCGACGGTCGTGCCGGCTATCCGGGAAACTGCACGGTCACGGCGACTTACCAACTCAAAAGTGACGGCGTTCTCTCCGTCGTCTACCAATCCACCACGGATCAGCCGACGCTCGCCAATATCTGTCAGCATACCTATTTCAATCTCGACGGCCGCGAGGATGCGCTCGACCATGACATCATGATCGCCGCAGACCATGTACTCGTCTTCGACGACAAGCAGGTGCCGACGGGCGAATTGATGGCGGTTGCGGGCACACCTTTCGATTTGCGCGAGATGGGGCCGATGAAGCGGTTCGACGGCGACGTCCAGGTCCTGTTCGATCACAATTTCTGCCTGTCGCCGGAGCGGACAGCCAAGCGTTCCGTGGCTCTGGCGCGCAGCATCCATTCCGGCGTGTCGATGGAGGTTCGTACCACCGAACCGGGCGTGCAGCTTTATGCCGCCTTCAAGCTGCCGCAGATCCCAGCGCCGGGCCTCGATGGCCGCCACTATGGTCCGTTCGCCGGGTTCTGCCTGGAAACACAGGTCTGGCCGGATGCCATCAACCATGCCGGTTTTCCGAATGCCGTGCTGCGCCCGGGCGAGGTGTTGCTGCAGGAAACGGATTATGTCTTCTCGAAGCAATAATCGCGCCGGGCCTTCTGGGGCCGGGCTCGTCAAGGGCCTGGCCAAATAACTCTCGAACACCAGCGCCAGTCGGCGAGGCGGGCGCGCACTCTCGGAGCTACGCTTCCGGTGGCTATCGCTCGCGGGCAGCCTGATCGGGCTTTTTCGAATTGACGACGCCGCCGGCCGGAAGCCGGCGGCTTTTGCCGTTTTAAGGCTATGTCGGCTGGATCATGCGGCGCAGTTCACCGTCCAGCAACGTCATGTTTACAGGTTTCCGGATGATCGTCCGGTTTCTGAAACTGTGGTGATCATCGAGCTGCTCATATCCAGTGCAGAACAGGAAGGGCACACCATGGGTCTGGAGCCATTCCGCAAATGGGTAGACGGGCTTTCCCCCGAGATTGACATCGAGGACGGCGAAGTCGGGAAGTTGCGAGCCGTCGACCAAGCGCATGGCTTCATCGGTGGTCGCCGCCGGTCCGACAACTTCCCAGCCGCGCGATTCAAGTTCGCTGCAGAGCTCCATGGCGATAAGGGTCTCATCCTCGACGACAAGAATCCGTCCCGCCGAGCCGGCCTCCGACGACCTGGCTGCGACCTCTTGGCCGGAGACCGAGCCGCCCAAGATATCGGGACGGTAGACGGATCGGGGTAGCACCGCGACAAGGCACATGCCGGTTGCAGGCCAGCTGATGTCGAGTTTGCCCGCCAATTGACGGGTGACGACCTCGGCCACCAGGGTTGAGCCGAAACCTTTGGATTCCGGCTTCTGCACCGCCGGCCCGCCGGCTTCGGTCCAGCGGAGTTCCAGTTCCAGGGACGGCAGGATACGCCAGGAGACATCGACCCTTCCTTCTGCGACCGACAATGCCCCGTATTTGACCGCGTTGGTGGCAAGCTCATGGATGAGGAGGCTGACCGGCTGCACGGTATTGGGCGTGAGGGTGACGGCGGGGCCGCCGATCATGAGCTGATTGACGCTCTGATAGGCCCGGGTTTCCTCGGTGAGGACCGCGGTGAGGTCTCCGCCCTGCCACCGGTTCTGGGCGAGCAGCGAATGGGCGCGGCTCAGCGCCGAAACGCGACCCCGAACTGCGACGATGAAAGCCTCCTTGGTTTCGGCACGGGTCAGGGAGACCAGGGCTTGCACCACCGCCAGGGCGTTCTTGGCCCGGTGGTCGACCTCGCGGGCCAGCAACTGGCGGGAATCCTCGTTGGCCTTGCGTTCGGTAATGTCGCGCAGAATGACAGTTGCGAGCTTTCCATCGCCGATCTGTACCTGCGAGATCGACGCCTCTACAGGGAATTCCTCGCCATTGGCCCGCAGGCCGCTGATCGCCCCCAAGGCGCCCATCCGGCGGTTGGTAACGCCGGTCTCCTTGAAGAGGCGGATATGCTCGGCGTGCCCATGCCGGAACCGCTCGGGAATGAACCGCTCGATCGGCGAGCCGATCGCATCTTGGCCCGCGACGCCGAACATGCGCTCGGCGGCCGGGTTGAACAGCACGATCCGCTGACCTTCGTCGACGGTGATCAGCGCGTCCATCGCCGATTCGACGATCCCCTCCATGCGCATGCGGCTTTCCAGCAGAGCATCCTCGGCGGCCTTGCGCTCGGTGATGTCGCGCAGGATGACGGTGGCCAGGCGTTCGCCGCCGATTTCGACCTGCGAGATCGACGCCTCGATCGGAAACTCCTTGCCGTCGGCGCGTAAGCCGCTGATTGCACCGAGCGATCCCATCTGACGGGTGGTCACGCCGGTTTTGGTGAAACGATGAATATGCGCCGCGTGGGTGGGACGATAGCGTTCCGGCATGAAACGGGAGATGTGCTGGCCAAGCGCCTCGTTGGCCGATAGGCCGAACATGCGCTCGGCGGCCGGATTGAACAGGATCACCCGTTGCTCGTCATCAATGGTGATGATCCCGTCCATCGCCGAGGCGACGATGCCCTCGAGCCTTTGCATGGTTTCAACAGCGGTTTTCTGACTCAGCTTCTGGTGGTGTGGGCGAGATTCCATGACGGCTTATCTCCAGTTCAACCCGAATCACAGCGCAATGTCGCCTGACAGGTTGTAACCAATATGGCATCTCGCTCATTTGGTGAATATGCGGAAGTCGTTAAATTCATGGGGAAAGGCAGTGGAACGGAGGCACGCCTCACATCAGCATCGACGCCGCGTGCGTCCTGGCCCGGTCATGTTCGTAAAATCTTGAAGAGCCCAGAACGGACAAGGGAGATTTGGAGCGGGCGAAGGGATTCGAACCCTCGACCCCAACCTTGGCAAGGTTGTGCTCTACCACTGAGCTACACCCGCTCATCAATCCACCGGTCCGTGGTAGTAAAGCTTGACCGGGGCGTCGTGGCTCGTTGCCGGCGACGGGCGCTATATGGCCCAGTCCTTTTTCAAATGCAACAGGGAAATGACGATTGGCGCGAAGAAAAATTGGGAGCCCGCCAAACGCCTTGTAAACCGCCGGTTCCGACCGGAACCGGCGGCTGCTTCGTTGTCAGGAAGCGGGGCAGGCGGCTCCGGACTTCACCCAGGCGCTGATCAGTTCGCCGAATTCGGCCTGCGTGCCCGGCACCGGTTCACGTCCGGCACCCGGGTTCCAGCCCCAGCCGACCAGTTCGTCATGCGCCATGTGCTCGACGATCTCATCCATGCTCTTGCCGCCGTTGCGGGCCGGGTCCTTGATCTGCTGGCAGATCTGGCCGAGCGATTTGCCGACCCAGGCCATTTCGACCGGCGCGAGATGCCAGGCGGGATTGCCGGGAATGCTCTTGACCGTATCGGCCTGGCCGACAACGGGCGTGTTTTCCGCGCTGTGGCAGGTGGTGCACTGCATGCCGGGCAGACCCATGCCGCCGTCGCCGCGGACGACCGGCGGCTGGTGCGGGCGCATGTTGGCGCCCTGCAGCGGCCGGTCCGTCGCCGGGTGACAGTTGACGCAGCGCGGGTGCTGGATGACCTTGCCGGCCTCCTGGAAGAGCGCGACGGAGCGTTCCCGCTCGTTGGCGATCGACTGGAAGGAGGCGGCGGGCTTCAGTGTCTTGGTGTTTGCCTGGGCATCCTGGGCGACGGAGGCCGGCGACAGCAGCGTGCCGGCGCCTACGAATAGACAGAGGGCGGCAACGCCGGTGATAGCGATTTTCCAATTCATCGGGTTCTGATCCTCAGGCCGAAACGATGTTGACGATGGGCAGCTGCCGGACCGGCGCTCCGGTCAGGCGCCGCCAGGCATTGGCAACCGCCGGGCCGACAGGCGGCACGCCGGGTTCGCCGACGCCGCTCGGCTTTTCGCTCGACTTGATGATCTCCACCGCCACGTCCGGCATCTCGTTGATGCGGATCGACCGGTAGTCGTGGAAGTTCGACTGCACGATCTTGCCGCCCTTGGCCAACGTCACCGCGTCGAAGAGGACCGCGCCAAGGCCGTAGCCGATGCCGCCTTCCATCTGCGCTTCGATGACGTTCGGATTGACGGCGACGCCGCAATCGACCGCACACCAGACCTTATGGACGCGCGGAGCGCCTTCCGGCCCGACCGAGACCTCGACGATCTGGCCGACGAAGGTGCCGAAGCTTTCGACCACCGCAACGCCGCGGGCGCGGCCTTCCGGTACCGGCCCGCCCCAGTTCGCCATTTCCGCGGCCTTCTTCAGCACGCCCGCGTGCCGCGGCTTTTTGTCAAGCAGCGCAAGGCGTCCCTCGACCGGATCCTTGCCGATCTTCTGGAACAGCTCGTCGACGAAGGTCTCGACAGCAAAGCCGGTATGGGTATGGCCGACGGACCGCCACCAGAGCGGCGGGATTGAGAGCTGGACGTTATGGGCGCTGACCTTCAGGTTCGGGATCGTGTAGGGCAGGTTCGAGGCGCCTTCGACGGAGGTCTCGTCGAGGTCCGCCTTGCCCATGATCGACTGGCCGACGATCACCTGTTCCCATGCGGTGATCTGCCCCTGCGCATTGATGGCGCCGCGCATCTTGTGGGCATACATCGGGCGATAGTAACCGCCGCGAATGTCGTCCTCGCGGGTCCACATATGTTTGAGGGGACGGGTCCGGTCGGTCGCGGCGTAGACGGCTGCCGCTTCCTGTATGTAGGGCGAGCCGAACTGCGCCTTGCGGCCGAAGCTGCCGCCAGCGAGCTGGGTGTTCACCCGTACCTTCGCTTCGTCGAGCCCGAGGATCTTGGCGGCGACCGACTGGTCCATGCCCGGGAACTGCGCGCCGTTGTAGATATCGACCGATCCGTCATCTGCCTTGATGAAGACGGCGTCGAGCGGCTCCATCGGCGCATGCGCCAGGAAGGGGAAGACGATCTCGGCTTCCACCGTCTGCAGGCCGGGCGCCTTGAAGGCGTCGTCGACATTGCCGTTGTTGGTCGCCTCCAGCCCCTTTTCGCCGAAGAGCTTCCGGTAGTCGGCGGAAAGCTCTTCCGAGGAGCGGGTCTCGGCCTTGGAGAGGTCCCATTCGATACTCAGCGCATCGCGGCCCTTGAGCGCCGCAAAGGTGTTGTCCGCGTAAACGGCGATGCCCGACGGCACCTGCTTCACGTCGACCACGCCCTGCACCTTGCGGGCTTCAGCGTCGTCGAAGCTCTTCACCGTGGCACCGAAATGTTCCGGATGGGCGACGACCGCGATCAGCAGGTTGTCCGGCGTGATGTCGAGCGTGAAGATCGCCGTGCCGTTTATCTTGCCGTGTGTGTCGAGCTTCGGCAGTTCCGTGCCGATCAGCACGAAATCCTTGGGATCCTTGAGTTTCGGCTCGGCAGGCGGCGTCTGGCGGGCGGCCTTTTCGGCGAATGCGCCAAAACCGCTCTCCTTGCCGGAAGCGGCGTGTTTGATGCGGCCTTTCTGGACGGTGATCTCGGAGGCCGGCACCTTCCAGTCTTCGGCGGCAGCTGCGACCAGCATGGCGCGCGCGGTGGCGCCGGCCTTGCGCATCTGCTCGTAAGAATTGGCGATTGAGCTCGAACCGCCGGTTCCCTGCAGGCCGAACATCAGGTTGGCATAGACCTTGTTGTCGGTTGGCGAATGGACGGCGCGCATCTGGCTCCAGTCGGCATCGAGTTCTTCCGCCACCAGCGTGGCAAGGCCGGTGAACGGTCCCTGGCCGAATTCGATGTGCTTGGCGAGCACGGTCACCGTGTCGTCAGTGCCGATCTTGACGAAGGCGTTCATCGGGGCGAGCGCCGCATCGCCGCCGGCATGCACGCCGGTCGGCGCTGCGGGGAGCATTCTGGGCGCAATCGCGACGCCGATGACAAGGCCGGAGCCGGCGAGGAAGCCGCGGCGGGTGGTGTTGATATCCTGGATTGTCATGGCTCAACCCTCCATCGAGCTGGCGGCATTGTGGATCGCCGCACGGATGCGATGGTAGGTGGCGCATCGACAGATATTGCCGGCCATCGCGCCGTCGATATCGGCATCTGTCGGCTTCGGTACCATCTGCAGCAGGGCGACTGCCGACATGATCTGCCCGGACTGACAGTAACCGCATTGCGGTACGTCGAGGCCGGTCCAGGCGGTCTTGACCGCATCGGCTTCCGTGCCGGAAACGCCCTCGATAGTGACGACCTCCGAGCCTTCGATCGTGGCGATCGGGGTCACGCAGGAACGTCGCGGCATGCCGTCGAGATGAACCGTGCAGGCGCCGCACTGGGCGACGCCGCAGCCGTATTTGGTGCCGGTGAGTTTTTCGAAGTCGCGAATGACCCAGAGAAGCGGGGTGTCGGGATCGCCGTCGAACGTTCTTTCCTGTCCGTTGAGCGTGAAGGTGACCATAGGGGGACCTTTCAGTTGAGAAGCCGGGCGCTGCGCCGGCACTGCAGATTGAGCGGCTGTTATCGGCCGGGGCCGGTATCAAGGGCGCGGAACATCGCGCGGAATAAACTTGAGTTAACTGGAGTAGTTATTATTTATCAATTGGCTACGGACCGCCGACCGAATAGCCGGATGCCAGTTCTCCACATCTGATAAATGGTCGACCATCATACCAGTTCAAGCGCTTCACGAGATCGTGTGCGCCTCGCTTGGCCAAGCGGAACATTGTGGTTATGGTTATAGTCCGACCGCCCGCCAACAGAGCCAATTCCATCCGCATGACCGAGACACAGCCGAAAACCGCCGAGGATCTTTTCCGTTTCCTCGACAGCCTGAATATTCCGCATTCGACGAGGACGCATCCGCCGGTTTTCACCGTGGCGGAATCCGAAAGCCTGCGCGACGAGATCCCCGGTGGCCACACCAAGAACCTGTTCGTGAAGGACAAGAAGGATCAGTATTTCGTCCTGACGGTCGAGGAGAACGCGACCGTTGATCTGAAGACCGTGCACAAGGTGATCGGCGCTTCGAGCCGCGTCTCTTTCGGACGAGCGGAAATGCTGCTGGATTATCTCGGCGTCGTTCCCGGCTCGGTGACGGTATTTGGTGCCTTCAACGATACCGGGCGCAATGTTACCTTCGTGCTCGACGAAGACCTGATGAAGCACGACATCATCAACGGCCACCCACTGTCGAACGACGCCACGACGTCCGTCGCCAGCAGCGATCTCATCCGCTTTCTGGAAGCGACCGGCCACGCGCCGCTTGTCTTGAAAGTGACAGACTGACATACGATCTTTGCAGCCTAGATGGCAAAGATGCGAAAGCGTTCCCGGGAGAACATTCATGAGCGGCAGCAATAACCCCTATGGCGGTTCCTACGGTGGGCAGATGACCGCTTCGGCGAGTTTTGGCGCGGCACCCGCCGCATCGGCTCCTGCGGGGGGTTACGTATCGGATACGAGCACGGCCGGTTTCACCAAGGACGTCCTCGAAGAATCGCGCCGCCAGCCGGTTCTCGTCGATTTCTGGGCGCCCTGGTGCGGCCCCTGCAAGCAGTTGACGCCGGTGCTCGAAAAGGTCGTCAACGAAGGCCAGGGCCGGGTGAAGCTCGTCAAGATGAATATCGACGATCATCCGTCGATTCCGGGCCAGCTCGGCATACAGTCGATCCCGGCGGTCATCGCCTTCGTCGACGGCCGCCCGGTTGACGGTTTCATGGGCGCGGTGCCGGAAAGCCAGGTTCGCCAGTTCATCGACAAGCTCGCCGGACCTCCCGGCGCCGACCATGCTGCCGAGATCGAAGCGGCTCTTGCCGAGGCGGAAACCCTGCTTGCCGGTGGTGAAATCCAGGAAGCCGCACAGCTTTACGGCGCCGTCCTTCAGGCCGATCCGGAAAATGCCAAGGCTGCCGCCGGCATGATGCAGTGCCTGATCGCCATGGGCGAGACGGCGCGCGCCAGCCAGATGCTCGCCTCCCTCCCGGAAGAGCTTGCCAAGGATCCGGCGATCCAGGCGGTCGCCAAGAAGCTCGAACACATCGAGGAGGCCCGCAAGCTCGGCGATCCGGTGGCTCTGGAACGCCAGCTCGGCGCCAATCCGGACGATCATGACGCCCGCCTGAAGCTTGCCAAGATCCTCAACGTTGAGGGCGAGCGCGACAAGGCCGCCGAGCACCTTTTGACGATCATGCGCAAGGACCGCACCTTCGACGACGACGGCGCCCGCCGCCAGCTCCTGGCATTCTTCGAGGTCTGGGGACCGAAGGATCCGGCGACGATCGCCGCCCGGCGCCGCCTGTCCTCCATCCTGTTTTCGTGAGCCCGGCACTGTTTTTGTAAGCCAAGGCCAATCCTTGAGGATTGGCCTTGCGTTCTCCGGTAGGCGCCCCACATTATTCGAAGCGACGAATCTTTGGCCTGAGCCAGTGGTCGTCTGGGAGGTATCGGACCCATGCATGTGGGAAATGCGAGATATCTAAAGCGGGAGGATTTGCCGGAGACGGTTCCCGTCTTTCCTCTCACCGGTGCACTGCTTCTGCCGGGCGGACAGCTGCCGCTCAACATCTTCGAACCGCGTTATCTCGCCATGTTCGATGCAGCGCTCGCAGGTAACCGGCTGATCGGTATCGTGCAGCCGTCGCTGCTGGAATCCGGCGAGACCGCCGAGGGCCCGCGGGCTCCGCTCTCGACGGTCGGCTGCATCGGTCGCGTCACATCATTTGCCGAAACCGGCGATGGCCGCTACATCACCTCGATCAGCGGCATCTGCCGTTTCCGGCTCATCGAAGAGGTGGGGCACGGCCATCCCTATCGCACCTTCAAGATCGCGCCGATGATGACCGACCTCTCCACCGAGGACGACGAGAGCACGGTCGACCGCGCCGAACTGCTGCGCGTCTTCCGCGCTTATCTCGATGCCAACAAGCTCGAGGCGGATTGGGAAAGCGTCGAGCGCGCCGGCAACCGCACGCTGGTCAACTCCCTGTCGATGATGTCGCCCTTCGGACCGGCCGAGAAACAGGCGCTTCTCGAAGCGCCGGACTTGCGCACACGCGCCGAAACGCTGATCGCCATCACGGAAATCCTGCTGGCGCGGGATTTCGGCGATTCCGACACCATCCTCCAGTAAGGCCCAAGTGCATGGACGAGAAACTCAGCAAGGTCGATCCGAAACTGCTCGACCTGCTCGTCTGCCCGCTCTCCAAGAGCCGGCTGTCCTTCAACCGGGAAACCAACGAGCTCATCTCCCAGAAGGCCCAGCTCGCTTACCCGATCCGTGACGGCATCCCGATCATGCTGATCTCCGAGGCCCGCAAGATCGAGGACTGAGGTTTGCCTCCTCATCCGCCTGCCGGCACCTTCGCCCCGCGTGCGGGGAGAAGGTCGCGGCAGCGGGATGAGGGGCTCTGGGCCGTGGCTAGATTGTTTGGCCCGCCAGCAGCTTTGGGCCGTCTTCGCCGCTCTTGCCGGCCGCCTGGTCGATGAAGAAGCTTTTCAGCTTCGGCAGCCGTTCGACGATGCCCAGCCCGAAATCGCGGGCGATGCGGATCGGGGTGATGTCGTTGGAGAACAGCCGGTTCAGCACGTCGGTCGTGACCCCCATGCGGAACGTGTCGAAACGTCGCCAGGACTGATAACGCTCCAGCACGTTGAGCGCACCGATATCGAGGCCGAGGCGGTCGGCCTCGACCACCGTCTCGGCGAGGGCTGCGACATCCTTGAAGCCGAGATTGAGGCCCTGGCCGGAGATCGGGTGGATACCGTGCGCCGCATCGCCGGCAAGGGCGACGCGCGGGGCGACGAAGGCGCGGGCGAGCGTCAGGCCAAGCGGGAACGCGCGTTTGTCGCCGACCACCGTCAGTTCGCCGAGCTTGTGGCCGAAACGGCGCTGCAACTCTTCCTCGAACACCAGATCGTCCGCGGCGACCAGCCGGTTGGCCTCTGCCGTCCGTTCGGTCCAGACCAGCGAGGAACGGTTGTTGGTGAGCGGCAGGATGGCAAACGGGCCGGACGGCAGGAAGTGTTCTTCCGCCACACCTTCATGCGGCCGCTCGTGGGCAACCGTCGCGACGATGCCCGACTGGCCGTAATCCCAGGTGACGGTCTTGATGCCGGCCATGTCGCGCAGTTTGGAGCGCACGCCGTCGCAGGCGACCAGAAGGCGGGTCTCGACCGTCGAGCCGTCGGAAAGCGACACCGTGCAGCGGGTGCTGCCGGACTGGAAGCCGGTGGCGGAAAGCCCGTGGCGGATGGTGATCCCGAGCCGTTCGGCAGCACCGCGCAGGGCTCTCACCATGGCGACATTCGGCACCATGTGGGCAAACGGCCTGCCTTCCTCGACTTCGCCATCGAAGGTGAGGAAAACCGGTCGCACCGGATCGGACGTCCGGCTGTCGGTAACGATCATCCGGTTGATCGGCTGGGCATCGACGGCAATCTCGTCCCAGATGCCGAAGACGTCCAGCATGCGGGTCGCCGCGGCGATGATGGCGGAGGCCCGCTCGTCCTTTTCCCAGGTGCCGGCAGGAGCCGCCTCGATCACGTCGACCTGCAGATGCGCCGCCGCCTGCTTGACCGCGACAGCGGCGGCGAGACCCACATAACCGCCTCCTACAACCAGCATGTCCAGCATTTGCCTAAACTCCCGTAAGCCTTGAGAATATCATGTGGTGGATATAGATCATCTGGCAGCCGCTTCCTATCGCCGGAGTTCGTCATAATGTCGCGCCAGACCGAATCCCCCTCCGCCATGGAACAGCTCATCGCGACGCTCGACCTCGAAAAGCTCGAGGAGAACATCTATCGCGGCACCAGCCCGGATGTCGGCTGGCAGCGGGTTTTCGGCGGACAGGTGATCGCCCAGGCTCTCATGGCCGCCCAGCGCACCGTCGAGGCCGATCGTTTCGTGCATTCGCTGCATGCCTATTTCATGCGCCCCGGGGATCCTTCGGTGCCGATCCTCTATCAGGTGGAGCGCATCCGCGACGGGTCAAGCTTTACCACCCGCCGGGCGGTGGCGGTGCAGCACGGCAAGGCGATCTTTGCCATGTCCGCCTCGTTCCAGGTCGAAGAGGGCGGCTACCACCACCAGATCGACATGCCTTCTGTCACCCAGCCGGAAGACCTGATGGGCGAAAAGGAGTTCAAGGAACTATTCCTTAAAAAGGCACCGGAGAACGTGCGTCGTTACTGGAGCCGGGAACGGCCGATCGAAGTGCGCCCGACCTCGCTCGTGCACTATCTCACCAGGGACAAGCTCGACCCGCGGCAGGACATCTGGGTCCGGACCATCGGCGAGGTGCCCTTCGACCGCCACTATCAGGCAGCCGTACTTGCCTATCTCTCCGACATGACGCTGCTCGATGCGTCGCTCTATCCGCACGGGACCTCGATCTTCGATCCGACGCTTCAGGCGGCGAGCCTCGACCACGCGATGTGGTTTCACAGGCCGGTCACATTCGACGACTGGCTCCTCTACACACAGGACAGCCCGAGCGCCTCCGGTGCCCGCGGAATGACCCGCGGCAGCATTTACACCCGTTCTGGCACACTGATCGCCTCGGTCGCCCAGGAAGGACTGATTCGGAAAAAGGCAAATGATTAATAGTTGTGCAATTTTCCAATTTTGCACAAGTTTTGGACGTCTTCGCGCCATCCAAATGCCCGTTTTTTGAGGGCCACTTCACAAGCCTTTACATTTCAATAACTTATAGGCTGCATTGAAACTGGCACGCCCCTTGAATGTATCTCGTCAGTCGCTGTCATGACCTTGACGTCGATGAGGAGAGTCGGCCTTGGCCGAGGACAAACAAAGGATGGGAAAGCCAGATGAAAATCGTGATGGCCATTATCAAGCCGTTCAAGCTGGATGAGGTGCGCGAAGCCCTCACGGCTGTCGGTATCCAGGGCCTGACCGTGACCGAAGTCAAAGGTTACGGGCGCCAAAAGGGGCATACCGAAATCTATCGCGGTACCGAGTATGCCGTAAGTTTTCTGCCAAAACTGAAGATCGAAATCGCAGTCCCCTCCGACCTCGTCGAAAAGGCCGTGGATGCGATCGCTTCGGCCGCCAAGACCGGCCAGATCGGCGATGGCAAGATCTTCGTCTATTCGATCGAGCAGGCCGTGCGCATCCGTACCGGCGAAACCAACACAGAAGCGCTTTAAAGCACGGCTGACAGGGGAGTTTTTAAGCTATGCAATTTAACAAGATTTCCACTCTGGGACGTCTGGGGGCTGCCGCTGCGGCGCTTCTCGCGCCCGCCGTCGCTTTTGCGCAGACGGCTGCCGCACCGGCGGCTGAAGCTGCAGCAGCAGCTCCGGCGATGACGATGGACAAGGGTGACAACACCTGGATGCTCGTTTCGACCATTCTCGTGCTGCTGATGACCATTCCGGGTCTCGCACTTTTCTACGGCGGCCTCGTCCGCGCCAAGAACATGCTGTCCGTGCTGATGCAGGTCTTCATGATCACCGCTGTCGTGATGATCATCTGGGTCACCTACGGCTATTCGCTCGCCTTCACCAACGGCGGTTCGCTGAACAGCTTCGTCGGCGGCTTCTCCAAGATGTTCCTGGCCGGCGTTACCACCTCGTCGCTGGCCGAAACCTTCACCAAGGGCGTCGCCATCCCGGAACTGACCTTCGTCTGCTTCCAGATGACCTTTGCCTGCATCACGCCGGCCCTGATCGTCGGCGCCTTTGCCGAGCGCATCAAGTTCTCGGCCGTCATGCTGTTCGTCATCCTGTGGGTCACGTTCGTCTATTTCCCGATGGCGCACATGGTCTGGTTCTGGGGCGGCCCGAGCGCCTATGCGGATCCGTCCGGCCTGATCTTCTCCTATGGAGCGATCGATTTCGCCGGCGGCACCGTCGTGCACATCAACGCCGGTATTGCGGGCCTTGTCGGCGCGATCATGCTTGGCAAGCGCACCGGCTACAAGAAGGACATCATGGCGCCGCATTCCATGACCCTTACCATGGTCGGCGCTTCGCTCCTCTGGGTCGGCTGGTTCGGCTTTAACGCCGGCTCCAACCTCGAAGCCAACTCCTACGCATCGCTTGCCATGATCAACACCTTCGTCGCAACGGCTGCTGCCGCCGTGTCGTGGTGCCTGGTCGAAACCTTCTCCCGTGGCAAGGCCTCCATGCTGGGTGCCGCCTCGGGTGCGGTTGCCGGTCTCGTTGCCGTCACCCCGGCTGCCGGCTTTGCCGGCCCGATGGGCTCGATCGTTCTCGGCCTCATCGTTTCGCCGGTCTGCTACTTCTTCGTCGACGTGGTGAAGAACAAGTTCAACTACGACGACTCGCTCGACGTCTTCGGCGTCCATTGCGTCGGCGGTATCCTCGGGGCCATCGGCACCGGTATCCTCGTCAACCCGGCACTCGGCGGCGCAGGCATCGTCGACTACTCGACAGCCGACTTCGCAGCGTCCTATTCGGGCACTGCGACGCAGGTCTGGGCTCAGCTCAAGGGCGTCCTGACGACCCTCCTGTGGTCGGGCATCGGTTCGGCGATCCTCTACAAGGTCGTCGACCTGATCGTCGGCCTGCGCGTCACCGTCGAAGCCGAACGCGAAGGTCTTGACCTCGCGACCCACGGCGAAGCCGCCTACCACTCGTCTTGATCACGGGTGGCGGCGGACAACCGCCGCCGCGGCACATTGCCGTAACTTCGGCGTAGCAGCATTGGCCCGGGTTTCGACCCGGGCTTTTTTATTCATGTTTTCAGCCTTCGCCGGGCCTGTCGTGGTTAAAGCGACATTAACCACCACCGCGCTATTCTCCGCTGGAATTGCGTGAATCAGCTGCCAGGCTGCCGATTCGCGCTTGTAGTTGCGTTCAAGGACGGCGGGCAGAAACGATGGGCAGAAGCAGTTCAGCGGCTATGGCAAACCGGTCCACCCGCCTGGTGCTCACCGCCTTTGTGTGGCGGCAGGCGGTGGCGCTTGTGGGTTTCGGCGTCTTCCTCGCATTGGCGCTGGCGGTTGCGGCACTGGCGACCTGGAACGTCGCCGACCCGAGCTTCTCTTACGCGACCGACAATGCGCCGACCAATATTCTCGGCTTTCCGGGTGCGGCCTTCGCCGACCTGATGATGCAGTTCCTAGGGCTTGCAAGCCTCGTCGCCCTGCTGCCGGTGCTTGCCTTCGCCCTGGCTTTGATCGCCGGGCGCAAATACGACCGCATTCCCGCGCGCCTTGCGGCCTGGGGTGGCGGCACGCTGCTCGCCTCGGCGACATTGGGCTGCTTTCCCGCGCCGCCCACCTGGCCGATCCCGAACGGCACGGGCGGTGTCATCGGCGACATGATCCTGCGCTTCCCGGCGCTGTTCGTCGGCGCCTATCCGACGGGTACCGTGGCGATGGTGCTCGGCTGCCTCTTCATCATCCCCTGCGCCTGGCTGATGCTGTTTGCCTCCGGCCTCGTCGGCGAAGCCTTCGCGGAAGATGCGGAGGACGACGACCAGCCGGTTGCGGCAGCAAAAACCCGTTCCAAGCGCGAGGAGATCGAGGAAGAGGACGACGAGGGCGGGTTCGCCGGTTTCCTGGCGTTCGGCGCTATCGCTCATTACTGGTATATCGCCCAGGCGAGATTGCGCCGCCTTGCCGGCATCAAGCCGCGCAGCCGTATGGACTTCGACCAGCCCTACGATTTCAACGAGGACGAGTTCGGGACGCTGAACGAGCCGGTTCGCGCGAGATCGGCCCCCGTGGCCCCCGGCCGTCGCATGGAGCCCTCGCTCGATGGTCCTGCCGAGCGGGTCACCTCGCCGCGTCGCGTGGTGGCAGCTCCACCGATTTCCAGCCATGACGATGACGACGACTACGATCCAACGTTCGACCGGGACGACATGCCGCCCCGTCCGGCCGGCATCCTGGCCGATGACGACGAGGATGATGATGCGCCGTTCGTCGCCTCGCGCGCGCCGCAGACCGTCAACGGCGTCCGTGTCCAGCAGCGTGTCGCCCCGTCGGCGGCGCCTCCGAAGCCAAGTGCCCGTGTCGCCCGCGAAGCCCAGGGCTCTTTCATCGCGCCCGACGGCTTCCAGCTTCCCTCCGTGCATCTCCTCAACGAACCGAAGGCCGTCGCCCGCGACGCCTCGCTGTCCGCCGATGCGCTGGAGCAGAATGCTCGCCTTCTTGAGGGCGTGCTCGAGGATTTCGGCGTCAAGGGCGAGATCATCCATGTCCGCCCCGGTCCGGTCGTCACGCTTTACGAACTCGAACCGGCGCCGGGCATCAAGTCGTCGCGCGTCATCGGCCTTGCGGACGACATTGCCCGTTCGATGAGCGCGATCGCCGCCCGCGTCGCCGTCGTGCCCGGCCGCAACGCGATCGGCATCGAACTGCCGAACCGCACCCGCGAGACGGTCTATCTGCGCGAAATGATCGGCTCCAAGGATTTCGAGGGCAGCAAGGCGAAGCTCGCCATGGCGCTCGGCAAGACGATCGGCGGCGAGCCCGTCGTCGCGGACCTTGCCAAGATGCCGCACCTGCTCGTGGCCGGTACCACCGGCTCCGGTAAATCGGTTGCGATCAACACGATGATCCTGTCGCTTCTCTACCGCTATACGCCGGAGAAGTGCCGCCTGATCATGATCGATCCGAAAATGCTCGAACTCTCCGTCTACGACGGCATCCCGCACCTCCTGTCGCCCGTCGTCACCGATCCGAAAAAGGCGGTCGTCGCGCTCAAGTGGACCGTCCGCGAGATGGAAGAGCGCTACAAGAAGATGTCGAAGATCGGCGTGCGCAATATCGACGGGTTCAACAGCCGCGTCGAGCAGGCGCTCGAAAAGGGCGAGGTGCTGACCCGCACCGTGCAGACCGGCTTCGACCGCCATACCGGCGAGGCGATGTACGAGACCGAGGAATTCGATCTCCAGCCGATCCCCTATATCGTCGTGATCATCGACGAAATGGCCGACCTGATGATGGTCGCCGGCAAGGATATCGAAGGGGCCGTCCAGCGCTTGGCGCAGATGGCGCGTGCGGCCGGCATCCATGTGATCATGGCAACCCAGCGCCCGTCCGTCGACGTCATCACCGGCACGATCAAGGCCAACTTCCCGACCCGCATCTCCTTCCAGGTCACCTCGAAGATCGACAGCCGCACGATCCTCGGGGAACAGGGTGCCGAACAGCTGCTCGGCATGGGCGACATGCTCTACATGGCCGGGGGCGGCCGCATCCAGCGCGTCCACGGGCCTTTCGTTTCCGATACGGAAGTGGAAGACATCGTCGCCTACTTGAAAACTCAAGGCCAGCCCCAATATCTCGATGCGATCACGGCCGATGACGACGAGGATGGCGACGGTTCCGGCCCGGCCGGCATGTCCAATCTCGCGGAGTCGGACGACCCCTATGATCAGGCGGTGGCGATCGTGTTGCGGGACGGCAAGGCGTCGACGTCCTATGTCCAGCGCCGGCTCGGCATCGGCTATAACCGTGCCGCTTCGCTGATCGAGCGGATGGAGCAGGAGGGGTTGATCGGGCCGGCCAACCATGCCGGCAAACGCGAAATCCTGGTGCCGACCGAGGGCGACATTCTCGAACGGTAAGGCTTTCGTGATCGCCAGGGGTCGGCCATCAAGCCGCCGCCTTTGGTGCGGAGGAGTAACGAAAGGAGACCAGAATGAAGAACGAAAAGACCATCCTTTCAAACACTAGTGCTGGCGCGCTCGGCCGCCGGCAGTTTTCGCTCGGGCTTGCGGGCCTGGCGGCGGCCGCGTTTGCGCCGGATCTCGGCTTTGCCCAGAGCTCCAGCAGTGCGGCGGCCCAGAAGATCGCCGACCATTTTTCCTCGGTCAAAACCATGATGGGCGAATTCGTGCAGTTCGGCCCGCGCGGCGAGCAGACCGGCGGAAAATTCTTCATCGAGCGCCCCGGTAAGCTGCGTTTCAACTTCGAGGATCCGTCGCCGATCCGCGTCATCGCCGACGGCAACAACGTCGTCATCGGCAATATGAAGCTCAAGACCTGGGATATTTATCCGCTCTCCAAGACGCCGCTCAGCCTGCTGCTCGCGAGCCGCATCGACCTTGGCAACCAGATGGTCCGCGACGTCAAGCAGGAGTCCGACCTCACCACGATCGTGCTCGGCAACAAGACCGTCTTCGGCGATTCGACCATCACCATGATGTTCGATTCCAAGACCTACGACCTGCGCCAATGGACGATTACCGACGCCCAGAACAAGGATACGTCGGTGATGATCTACAACGTCCAGAACGGCGTCAATCTCGACGATAAGGTCTTCATCATCCCCTATGAGGACGTCCGCAAGGGTTGATCTCTGCTGGGCCTGAAATCAATGAAGGGCTGCGCTTGATTGCGCGGCCCTTTTCGCTTCTCAGCGACGCCAAAATTTCCTAAAGCTCGCGGCAGAGCCCGAGGGATATCATGACATTTTCGATCACGACCTGGAATATCAACTCCGTGCGGTTGCGCATGCCGATCGTCCAGCAGTTCCTCGTCCGCCACAAGCCGGACATCCTCTGCCTGCAGGAAATCAAGTGCCAGGAGCCGGAGTTTCCGCTGCAGCCGCTGAAGGACCTCGGTTACCAGCACATCATCATCCACGGCCAGAAGGGCTATCACGGCGTCGCCATCGCCTCGAAGGTGCCGCTCCTCGAAGACCATCGCCAGAACTACTGCGATGTCGGCGATGCCCGTCATATTTCGGCGCTCTTCGAGCGCGGCTCGCGGCGGATCCGCCTGCATAATTTCTACGTGCCGGCAGGCGGCGACGAGCCGGACCGGACGATCAACCCGAAATTCGGCCACAAGCTCGATTTCATCGAGGAGATGAAGGCGCTGAAGGCGGATGCCATGCCTGGCATTTCCTCGATCCTCGTCGGCGACCTCAACATCGCGCCGCTGGAGCATGACGTCTGGTCGCACAAACAGCTCCTGAAGATCGTCAGCCACACGCCCGTCGAGACCGAGGGCATGAAGGAAGTCATCGCCAAGGGCGGCTGGCTCGACCTGATGCGCCAGCACACGCCGGAGCCGGAAAAGATCTACACCTGGTGGAGCTACCGCGCCAAGGACTGGGAAGCGGCCAACAAGGGCCGCCGGCTCGACCATATCTGGTCCTCGCCCGATCTCGGGCCGTTCCTCGACCGCATCGACGTGCTCAAGGAAGCCCGCGGCTGGAACCAGCCTTCGGACCACGTGCCGGTGACGGCGGTGTTCAAGATTTAAGATCGGTGGGTCTTATCCGTCGCGATATGCTGCGGGACTGTGGCCCCCTCATCCGCCTGCCGGCACCTTCTCCCCGCTGGGGAGAAGAGTGGCCGAGCAAAGCGGAGGCCGGGTGAGGGGGCTCCGGGCTCGGTTAAATCAGCAAGAAGCCTCAGGCGAACCGGTCCTGCATCGCCGCCGCCGCCTTGGCGAGGCTGGCGATGTTGTCGCGGATGCGGCTTTCGATCACCCGGCCGACCTGCGGGTATTCCTCCAGCAGGCGGTGGAACAGCGAGCGGCTGATCTTCAGGGCTTCGGAGTCCTCGATCGCAATGGCGGTGAACTTGCGTTCCACCATGGTCACGAGCGCCAGTTCAGACAGTAGCGTGCCGGGACCGACCGTCGCTTCGACCTTCATCTCGCCGTTGCGGTCGGCCATCAGCAGCTCGAAACGGCCCCTTGCGACGATGAAGGCCGATTCGGCCGGGGACTTTTCCCGAAACAGCTGCTGACCGGTCGTCACCTGCCGACGCTCGGCACCGAAGGCGACGAGGCGCAGCTGGTCGTCGTTCATGTCCCGGAACAGCGGGACTTGCGAGAGCAGGCGGATATCTTCGGTGAGCGACATCAGGGGCCTTTACGGAACGATCTTGTAGCCGCCGTTTTCGGTGACCAGGATCTCGGCGCTCGACGGATCGCGCTCGATCTTCTGGCGAAGACGGTAGACATGGGTTTCCAGCGTATGCGTTGTGACGCCGGAATTATAGCCCCAGACTTCCTCCAGGAGGACATCGCGGGTCACCACCTTCTGGCCGGCGCGATAGAGGTAGCGGATGATCGCTGCTTCCTTTTCCGTCAGGCGGATCTTCTTGCCGTCTTCGGTGGTCAGCAGCTTCTGGCTCGGCTTGAAGAGATAGGGGCCGACGGTGAAGGTGGCGTCCTCGCTCTGCTCGTACTGGCGAAGCTGGGCGCGGATGCGGGCGAGCAGCACTGCGAACCGGAACGGCTTCGTCACGTAATCGTTGGCGCCGGCTTCGAGGCCGAGAATGGTGTCGGAATCGGTGTCGTGGCCGGTCAGCATGATGATCGGGGCCTTGAAGCCGTTCTTGCGTAGCAGTTTCACCGCCTCGCGGCCGTCCATGTCCGGCAGGCCGACGTCCATGATCAGCAGATCGATCTGGGCGTTCTTGGCGGTCTGCAACGCCTTGGCCGCATTTGCTTCCTGGAGAATTGCGAACTCTTCGTAAAACGACAACTGCTCGACGAGCGTTTCACGCAGATCGTCGTCGTCGTCCACCAGGAGTATCGTGCGCGCTGCCATGCGTTCTTGCCTTTCGTCTCGCCGTTGCGTCCTGACTGTCATTGCCAGCCAATCGAAGCGCATTTAGGGCTCCTCGATCTAAATCCCAACGTGCTATGAATTCAAACGAAATCATATTCAAAGCAAAACCTTGTGAGAGAAATGCAACGTTTTCGCGAGGGACATCACAAAAGAGGAGCTGTCGTCACCGTCCGCACCGCGCCGCGCGACCGGCGCCGCGCGATCGTCGCCTTCGGCGGCATCACAGTGCCGGCGGCACTCGGGCGGTCGGGCACGACGCCTTTCAAGCGGGAAGGGGACGGCGCTACGCCGATTGCGGCGATGCGATTGCTCCATGGCTACATGCGCGGAGAGCGGGTAAACCTACCTCCGACGGCGCTTTCGATCACGCGCATCCGAAAGCACTTGTTATGGTGTGATCAGCCGGAACACCCGTCGTACAATCGCCCGGTGAAGGCACCGTTCCGGCCAAGCCACGAAGAGATGATGCGGGCCGACGGGCTCTACGACATCTGCCTCGTGCTCGACTGGAATATTTCTTCGCGCGCCCGCAACCGCGGCTCGGCGATCTTCTTCCACCTCATCAAGCCCGGCTACCAGCCGACCGCCGGCTGCATCGCCGTCAGCCTTCCCGACATGAAACGGCTGATCCGTTTCATGCGCAAGGGGACGGTGGTCAAGGTGCTCGGCTAAGGCCCGAAACGAAAATGCCCGGCGCTGAGGCCGGGCATCTCGAAGTCGAAATTGAATGACGTTTACTTCCACTCGCGGATGTCGACGAAATGTCCGGCGACCGCGGCTGCGGCGGCCATGGCCGGCGAGACGAGATGGGTGCGGCCCTTGTAACCCTGGCGGCCCTCGAAATTGCGGTTCGAGGTCGAGGCGCAGCGCTCGCCCGGCTTCAGGCGGTCGTCGTTCATCGCCAGGCACATCGAGCAGCCCGGCTCGCGCCATTCGAAACCGGCGTCCTTGAAGATCTTGTCGAGACCTTCGGCTTCCGCCTGTTCCTTGACGATGCCGGAGCCCGGGACGACCATGGCGGACACGGTCGAGGCGACGGTGCGGCCTTCGACAACCTTGGCTGCGGCGCGCAGGTCCTCGATGCGGCCGTTGGTGCAGGAGCCGATGAAGACGCGGTCGATGGCGATATCGGTGATCTTGGTGCCGGGCTTCAAGCCCATATATTCCAGAGCGCGCCATTTGGAGGTGCGCTTGGTTTCGTCCTGGATATCGTCCGGGTTCGGAACGGAACCCTCGACCGAGATCACGTCTTCCGGCGAGGAGCCCCAGGAGACGATCGGCGGCAGGTTGGCGGCGTCGAGCACGACCACCTTGTCGAAATGCGCGCCTTCGTCCGTCTGCAGCGTCTTCCAGTAGTCGAGCGCCATGTCCCAGGCCTTGCCCTTCGGGGCGCGCGGCTTGTCCTTGATATATTCGAAGGTCTTTTCGTCCGGCGCGATCAGGCCGGCTCGGGCGCCGCCTTCGATCGTCATGTTGCAGACTGTCATGCGGCCTTCCATGGAGAGCGCGCGGATCGCCTCGCCGGCGAATTCGATGACATGGCCGGTGCCGCCGGCGGTGCCAATCTCGCCGATGATGGCAAGGATGATGTCCTTGGCGGTGACGCCCGGCGGCAGCTGGCCATCGACGCGCACCAGCATGTTCTTCGCCTTCTTCTGCACCAGCGTCTGGGTGGCGAGCACGTGCTCCACTTCCGACGTGCCGATACCATGCGCCAAGGCGCCGAAGGCGCCGTGCGTCGAGGTGTGGCTGTCACCACAGACGATGGTCATGCCCGGCAGGGTAAAGCCCTGTTCGGGGCCGACGATGTGGACGATGCCCTGGCGGACGTCCTTTTCCGAATAATATTCGACGCCGAAGTCATGGGCGTTCTGGGCAAGCGCTTCCACCTGGATGCGGCTTTCCTCGTTCTTGATGCCTTCGTGGCGGTCGGCCGTGGTCGGCACGTTATGGTCGACGACGGCGAGCGTCTTTTCCGGAGCACGGACCTTGCGGCCGGCGATGCGCAGGCCTTCGAAGGCCTGCGGCGACGTCACCTCGTGAACGAGGTGACGGTCGATGTAGAGAAGACAGGTGTGGTTTTCATCTTCGGAAACGACGTGGTCGTCCCAGATCTTGTCGTAAAGGGTGCGGGGTGCGCTCATGGCTGCTGTCCGTAAAGCTGACTGAAACAGGAAATGGGTGTCCGGCAGCACGGGCTGCCGCAAGCTGAAAAGATCAGCTAAGTCGGTCGCAAAGCGCCCCGGATACCCGCGCGAAAAACCGTGCCGGCAGACGCTTGTGGTCCTGCAGCACGACGATATGGTTCGCGAGGCATCCGAATTTCGATCCCATGGCCGCTGCAATAGCAGTTTCCGAAGAAATCGGCAATCGAATTGCTTCGCAGAAAATCCGTCGCATCTCTGTCATAAAGCCTTCGCGGAAACGTGGTTGATCTGAGTTTCCATAACGGAGGAATGCCCACCATGTCCGAACCGATGCAAGACCAGCTCAGCCGCATCAAGGAGGAGATCGCCGACAGCTTCGATGAAGAGCTGGAACTGCAGATGGAAGAGGACCGGCTCGACGAGTTGGTCGCCGAGGGAATGTCCGAGCCCGCCGAGGCAACGATCGACCGCCGGATTTATTTCCGGGAGCTCTTCCGCCTCCAGCACGAGCTCGTCCGCCTGCAGGACTGGGTGCAGTACAAGAAGCTGAAGATGGTCGTGCTGTTCGAAGGTCGCGACTCGGCTGGCAAGGGCGGCGCCATCAAGCGCGTCACCCAGCGCCTCAATCCGCGCGTCTGCCGCACCGTTGCACTTCCGGCCCCGACCGAGCGCGAGCGCAGCCAGTGGTATTTCCAGCGCTACGTGCCGCATCTGCCGACGGCCGGCGAAATGGTGCTGTTCGACCGCTCCTGGTACAACCGTGCCGGCGTCGAGCGCGTCATGGGCTTCTGCACCAAGGACGAGCTGGAGGAGTTCTTCCGTTCGGTGCCGGAATTCGAGCGCATGCTGGTCCGCTCCGGCATCATTCTCGTCAAATACTGGTTCTCGATCACCGACGAGGAGCAGGAATTCCGCTTCAAGATGCGCATCCACGATCCGCTGAAGCAATGGAAGCTGTCGCCTATGGACCTCGAAAGCCGCGTCCACTGGGAAGAATATACCAAGGCCAAGGAAGAGATGCTCCAGCGCACCCACATTCCGGAAGCGCCGTGGTGGGTGGTGCAGGCCGTTGACAAGAAGAAGGCGCGGCTCAACATGATCTCCCATCTTCTCGCCCAGGTGCCTTACGAGACCGTGCCGAAGGAGCAGATCGACCTGCCGGGCCGCGTTCGGAACGACGATTACATCCGCCATCCGGTGCCGGCGGACATGTACGTTCCGGAAGTCTATTGAACGATACTGCGCCCTGCCGTCGTTGACGTTGCGGGGCGCAGACGTTAGCCTAGACCCACGATGATGATGAACATTCTCCATATCGCTTCGGTTTTATTCATAACCGCCTGAGCGGGCAATGAAGACAACGAGCCCGGATAGCAGCCTTTCGGCTGTCGATGGCTCATGACCGAAACCTCCGCCCCGAGCACTGCGCGTGCCGCCCGGTGGAGAGCGAACGAGAGATTTCCCGATGACCGATCATTATCCTGCCGACGCGCGGGCGCTGTCCGCTGCCGAGATCGAGGCTTTCATCCGCGACGGGTTCGCGCGGATCGACCACGCTTTTCCTAAAGATGTCGCTGCCGAGGCCCGCGATATCATGTGGCGCGACATTCCTTTCGACCGCAACGACCCGACCACCTGGACACAGCCCGTCATCCGCCTGCCGGGATATGGCGGCGGGCCTTTCGAAACCGCCGTCAATATGCCGGTGCTGCACAGGGCCTTCGACCAGCTGGTCGGCAAGGGGCGCTGGCTGTCGCGCAGCGGGCTCGGCAGCTTTCCGATTCGCTTCCCGCATCCCGACAGTGCCGGCGACGACGGCTGGCACGTGGACCTCAGCTTTCCCGGCCCGAGCTCCAATCCCGATGAGCAGTACGATTTCTCCAACTGGCGGGCGAACTACACCTCACGGGACCGGGCATTGCTGATGCTCTTCCTATTCTCGGATGTCGGCGAGAACGACGCGCCGACCCGCATCCGGCCGGGCTCGCACATGGAGATGGCGCGGCTGCTGGAACCGGCAGGAGAGGCCGGCATGGGGCCGATGATGCTGGAGGCGGTTGGAGCCGATCGCCTGGAAGCGCTGGCGACGGGCGAGGCGGGCACCGTCTATCTGTGCCACCCGCTGCTCGTCCACGCAGCCCAGAAACATCGCGGCACAGAGCCGCGCTTCATGGCGCAGCCGCCGCTCGGGCTTGCCGAGCAATACCGGCTGGAGCGCGAGGACGGCGACTATTCGCCGGTCGAGATCACCCTGCGCCTGGCGCTCGGCAGAGGTTGAAACGGTGAGGCGGCTTCCGCGCCGCCTCATCGCTCTGTTCTTCTCCGCAAACGTCCTTCCAAGCCGCGCAGGGCGAGCGACAGGCCGATCGTCAGCAGCAGGTAGATATAGGTGACGATCGAATAGGTCTCGAAGAAGCGGAAGGAGCCGGCGGCATAGACCTTGGCCATCTGGGTAATGTCGGCGACGCCGAGCACCGAAACGAGCGAACTATCCTTCACCATGGAGACGAAGTCGTTGGAAAGCGGCGGCAGGATCACCCGCATCGCCTGGGGGAAGACGATCAGCCGGAAACGCTGCCAGCGGGTAAGGCCCAGTGCCTTTGCTGCTTCGATCTGGCCGATGTCGACGGCCTGGAACCCGGCACGAAAGATTTCGGCGATGAAGGCGGCATAACCTATCGTCAGGGCGATGATCGCCCGCCAGAGCAGGGAGACGTCGCGCACCAGAAGCGCCTCGGCCCAGCCGCCCTCGATCAGCGGCGCCAGCGCCCAATTGTAGAGCGTCACGAAGGCCGGCGCGCCGACGAAGGCGATGTAGAAGAGCAGGACGAGGATAGGGATGCCGCGGATGAGCTCGATATAGAAACGCGCCGCCTGCCTCAGCACGACATTGCCGGAAAGCCCGGCAAGCGCGATGCCGAGCCCCAGCAGCGTCGCCAGGCAAAATGCGGTCAGCGTCACGCCGATTGTGATGCCGATGCCTTTGGCGACGACGTTGAAGACCTGGGAATAGAGGTCGTTGAGGGCGATGACCGCCGCAAGGCCGAAGCAAAGGATCCCGAAGGCGACCAGCCACCAGGGGAAATCCTGCGGCTGCGATGCCTTGCGGCGCGGAGGCGCCATACCTCTACTCACCCATCTTGTAGTCGAGGAACCACTTTTTGTTCAGCGCATCGAGCGTACCGTCGGCTTTCAGCGCGGCGATCGCGGCGTTGACCGGCGAAACGAGATCCGAACCCTTCTTGAAGATGAAGCCGAAATCTTCGGTGCCGAGCGGCTGACCGATCAGCTTCAAGGAACCGCCGGATGCCTTGACGTAACCATCGCCGGCTGTGCTGTCGGTCAGCACCAGATCGACGTCTCCCGCCTTCAGTGCCTGCACCGTCGCGCCAAAAGTCTCGAACAGCTTGATCCGCGGGTTTTGTTCGTTGCCGTCGAGGATCGCGTAGACCGCCGTGTAGAACGGGCTCGTCCCCGGCTGCGCGCCGATCAGCCCGGTCGTCAGGGCGCCAAAGCTCTTGGCGTCGGTGAAGCGCTTCTCCTCGCCGCGCACCAGCATCAGTTGTTGCGAGCGCATGTAGGGATCGGAGAAATCGACCTGCTGCTTGCGATCGTCCTTGATGGTGATGCCGGTCATGCCGATGTCGTATTGCCCGTCGGAGACGGCCTGGATCATCGCGTCCCAACTGGTACTCTGGTATTCGAGCTTGAAATTCAGCCGCCTGGCGATCTCGTTCATCGCGTCATATTCCCAGCCGATCGCCTTGCCGCTCTTCGGATCGACGAATTGCAGCGGCGGATAGGCGTTTTCCGTCACCACCACCACGGTGCGGCCGTCGAGATTGGGAAGTTCGGCGGCAAACGTCGCCGCGGGCAAGAGGAGAAGTGCGGCAAGGCCAGCGAGGACGGTGCGACGGGCGGGCATCGGGAAACTCCTCAAGCAAACGGTCGGGCGGAAAACTCTCACATGTCCAAACCGGATGGCAAGGCGCATCGTTGCCAGCGATGGTCCGAAACGAAAAAGGCGGCCCGAAGACCGCCTTTTCGAAATCGATGTTGGAGGCTTATTCGGCAGAAGCTTCAGCGGCCTTGGCGGCTTCGGCTGCTTCAGCAGCGGCCTTTGCTTCAGCGGCTTCCGCTGCTGCCTTTTCGGCGGCGAGAGCCTGGGCTGCTGCAACCTTCTCGGCTTCGATACGTGCCTTTTCTTCGGCAACGGCCTGACGCTCGGCGTCGTTCAGCTTGCGGGCGCGAACGCCGGTGTCTTCGACGATACGAGCCGACTTGCCGCGACGATCGCGCAGGTAATAGAGCTTGGCGCGACGGACCTTACCGCGGCGAACGACTTCGACGCTTTCGACCATCGGCGAGTAGACCGGGAATACGCGCTCGACGCCTTCGCCGTAGGAGATCTTGCGAACGGTGAAGCTTTCGTTGATGCCGCCGCCGGAACGGGCGATGCAGACGCCTTCATAGGCCTGCACGCGGGTACGGGTGCCTTCCGTGACCTTCACATTGACGCGGAGCGTGTCGCCGGCGGAAAATTCCGGAAGCGTGCGCTTGGCTGCAATCTTGGCGGCCTGTTCGGCTTCCAATTCCTGGATGATATTCATCGTCTCAAACCTTTGGTTCTTCTGAAACAGCCAGAGCGCTCAGGGTCTATCCCTTTGGTCGAAGCCTTGGGGATTTGCCTTTTCGGCAGAGCGAATTCGCCATTCTTTGTTGCTGGTCGACGGGATATTTCCCATTTCCGGCTGGGCCAATACACGAAAGACTTGGGTTTGTCATCCCGTTGATTGCGATTTTATGACGAAAAAGCCTGCTATTGCCGCCTTTCGCGCAAGCCGCTATCTGAGGGCCAGGGATGAGGAAACATCAATGACAATCACAATGATAGCCCTGCTCGCCGCGGCGGGCTTCCTGTCCGGCGCGGTCAACGCGATCGCCGGCGGCGGGACCTTTCTGACTTTCGGGGCGATGACGCTCGCCGGCATTCCGCCGATCCTAGCCAATGCGACGTCCTCGATCGTGCAATTTCCGGGTTATGTCACTTCGACGATCGCCTATTGGGACGAGATTTCCAGCCGCTGGCGCAGCGCGCTCGTTCTGTCGCTCGTTTCGGTCGCCGGGGCCTTCGGCGGTGCCTTCCTGCTGCTGTCGCTCGACAATCCGTCCTTTCGCGCGCTCGTGCCATGGCTGCTGGCGGCCGCGACGGCGGTGTTTGCCGCAGGTCCCTGGCTGAAGCCGAAGGCGTCGGCGGAACGGTCGGCCAATTCTCCCGGTTCCGTCATCGGACAATTCCTGACGGCGATCTATGGCGGGTTCTTCGGCGCGGGGATGGGCATCATGATGCTTGCCGTCCTCGGCGTCACCACCGGCGGCAGCTATCACCATCTCAATGCGCTGAAAAACATGCTGGCGATCCTGATCGCGGCCGTCGCCATCGTCGTCTTCGTCGGCGGCGGCGTCATTGCCTGGCCGGAGGCGCTGGTGATGATCCCGGCCGGCGCGCTTGGCGGTTATGCGGGCGTGTGGATGGCGCGGCGGGTGCCGCAGGCGGTTCTGCGCTGGTGCGTGGTCGCCGTCGGTGCGGCGCTGACGGTTTATTATTTCGTGACGGGGTGAGCCTGTTATTTCGTGGCCGGCCGAGCCAGCCGCCCCCTCACCCGGCCTCCGCTTTCGCTCGGCCACCCTCTCCCCAAGGGTAGAGGAGGAACGGAGAGGTCGCGGCATAAACTTTCTTCTCCCCAGCGGGGAGAAGGTGGCCCGACGGGTCTCGGATGAGGGGGTTACTCGGCGTTGCCTGCAAACAAATCCGGCCGCCGCTCGGCGGTCAGCTTCCGCGCCTCTTCCAGCCGCCATTTCTCGATCGCCGCATGGTTGCCCGAGGTCAGAACGGCCGGGATCTCCCGGCCTTCGAACACCTGCGGCCTGGTATATTGCGGATGTTCGAGCAGCCCGTTCTCGAAGCTTTCATGGGTGCCTGACAGCGCATTGCCCATGACGCCCGGCAGGATGCGGACGATCGCGTCGAGCAGGGTCAGCGCCGCCGGCTCGCCGCCGGACAGAACATAGTCGCCGATCGAGACCTCTTCGAGATTGCGGGCATCGATCACCCGCTGGTCGACGCCTTCGAACCGGCCGCAGACGATCACCACGCCGTCGCCGGCCGCTAGCTCGCGCACTCTCTCCTGGGTCAGCGGTTTTCCGCGCGGGCTCATCAGCAGGCGCGGGCGCCCCGCGGCCAAGTCGTCACCTTCAGAGACATTGTCGATCGCCTTTGCCAGAATATCCGGCTTCAGCACCATTCCTGCGCCGCCACCGGCCGGCGTGTCGTCGACGGTGCGGTGCCGGTCCTCGGCAAAATCGCGGATCTGCACCGTGTCGACCGACCATTGTCCGCGCTCAAGCGCCTTGCCGGCGAGCGAAAAGGCCAGATGGCCCGGAAACATCTCCGGGTAGAGGGTCAGGATGGTGGCACGGAACGTCATCGCGCCTACTTGCCCTTTTTGGGGAAACCCGGTGCGGCGCCGTCGTCTTCCGGGTTCTCGGCAAGCCCTGCCGCCTGCGGATCGATGACGATCTTGCCGCCTTCGAGGTCGATCTCCAGCACTGCCGCCTCGGAGAAGGGGATGAGGGCAGGACGGCGGCCGGGGCCTTTCAGCTCCAGAAGATCGCCGGCGCCGAAATCGTAGACCGCGCTCACCGTGCCGTAGCTCTTGCCTTCCTGGTCGACTGCTTCGAGGCCTTCCAGGTCGGCGTAATAGAACTCGTCCTCCTCGAGTTCGTCGTCGGGCAGGTTGTCGCGTTCGATGAACAGTTCGAGGCCGGCCAGTGCCTCGGCCGCATTTCGGTCGTTGATGCCGCGGAAACGGACGATCGCGATGTTCTTCGCCTCGCGGATTTCGAGGATCTCGAACACCCTTCCGTCCTCGCTGTGCAGGTGTCCGTAATCGCCGAGCGCGGTCGGATCGGCCGTATACGTGCGCACCCGCACCTCGCCCCGGAGACCCTGGGCGGCGCCGATGGTCGCCATCAGAACGGGATTTTCGAGCTTGGTCATAAAGGTCGTGGTCTCGGTTGTCGTGCGCTCATTTAAGCGTTGCGCGATCAAAAGCAAACAGCAAAACGGGCAGCGCGTTGCCGCGCCGCCCGTCGTTCAGGAAAGAATGGTCGCGAAGCTTATGCTTCGGCGGCAGCGGCTGCTGCGTCTTCGGCCTTCTGGGCGCGTTCCTTGATGCGTTCCTGGGCCTTCTTGCCCGGCTGGCCCTTGCCAGGGTTGTTCTTGGCTTCGCGCTGGGCAATGCCGGCCTCGGCGAGGAAGCGCAGAACGCGGTCGGTCGGCTGGGCGCCGTTGTCGAGCCAATGCTTGATGCGGTCGGCGTTCAGTTCGACGCGCTTGGCATCGTCCTTGGCGAGCATCGGGTTCCAGGAACCGAGCTTTTCGAGGAAGCGGCCATCGCGGGGCGAACGGGCGTCAGCAACGACGACGGTGTAGTACGGACGCTTCTTGGAGCCGCCGCGGGCGAGACGAATTTTCAGGGACATTGCAATTACTCCTAGGTTTTTCTGGGCCGCCGTCGGCGGGCCGGGTTCTTGTTGTGCCCGCCGTGAGGCGGGCTTGTTCATGCCGTCTTCGTGCCGACGTGTTCGGCGGCAATGGCTTCATGATGCCGGATGACTTCCGTGATGACGAAGTTCAGGAACTTCTCGGCGAAATCCGGGTCCAGATGCGCTTCCTTCGCCAGGCGGCGAAGTCGCTCGATCTGGAATTCTTCGCGCGCCGGGTCGGCCGGCGGCAAATCGTACTGGGCTTTGAGGACGCCCACTTCCTTGGTGCAGCGGAAACGCTCCGCCAGCATGTGCACCAGCGCCGCGTCGATGTTGTCGATCGACTGGCGATAGCTTGCAAGTTTCGCTTTGACCTCGGGGTCAACCATCGGCGTGTCCTCCCTCACTTCTTCTTGGGCAGGCCCGGAAGACCGGGGAAACCGCCGCCGAGGCCGGGCAGCTTGGCCCCGCCAATACCCGGCATGCCACCACCTGGAAGGCCTCCCCCTGGAAGACCGGGCATCGAGCCCGGCTTGAAGCCTGCGGCCTCCGCCTGCTTCTGCAGCGCTTCGAGCTGTTTCGGATCGAGCTTGGAAAGGTCGGGCATGCCGCCCATTCCACCCATTCCGCCGCCCATGCCACCAAGCCCCATCTTCGAGGCAAGGCCGCCCATCATCTGCTTCATCATGCCGCCCTTGCCCTTGCCGCCCATCATTTTCATCATGTCGGCCATCTGGCGGTGCATTTTCAGAAGCTTGTTGATTTCGGCGGCGTCCGTGCCGGAGCCGGCAGCGATGCGCTTCTTGCGGCTGTGCTTCAGCATGTCGGGATTGGCGCGCTCGGCCCTGGTCATCGACTGGATGATGGCGATATGGCGGGCGAATGTCTTGTCGCTCATGCCGGCGGCCGAAAGCTTGTCCTTCATGCCGCTCATGCCGGGCATCAGCCCCATGATGCCGCCCATGCCGCCGAGCGACTGCATCTGCTTCAGCTGTTCGGCCAGGTCGTTGAGGTCGAATTTGCCCTTGGCCATCTTTTCGGCCATGGCGCGCGCCTTGTCGGCGTCGATATTCTCCGCGGCCTTCTCGACCAGCGAGACGATGTCGCCCATGCCGAGAATGCGGTCGGCGATACGGCGGGGATGGAATTCCTCCATCTCCGTCATCTTTTCGCCGGTACCGATCAGCTTGATCGGTTTGCCGGTGACGGCGCGCATCGAAAGGGCCGCACCGCCGCGACCGTCGCCGTCCATGCGGGTCAAAACGAGGCCGGTAATGCCGACGCGCTCGTCGAAATTGCGGGCGAGGTTGACGGCGTCCTGGCCGGTCAGCGAGTCGGCGACCAGCAGGATTTCATGCGGGTTGGAGCGGCGCTTGATCTCGGCCATCTCCGCCATCAGCGGCTCGTCGATATGGGTGCGGCCGGCGGTGTCGAGGATGACGACGTCATGGCCGCCGAGCTTGGCGGCCTGCACGGCGCGCGCGGCAATCTCGGTCGGCGACTGGCCGGCGATGATCGGCAGCGTATCGACGCCGGTCTGGACACCCAGCTGGCGCAGCTGCTCCTGTGCTGCCGGGCGGCGCGTGTCGAGCGATGCCATCAGCACCTTCTTGCGCTCGCGATCGGTCAGCCGCTTGGCGATCTTGCCCGTCGTCGTCGTCTTGCCGGAGCCCTGGAGGCCGACCATCATGATCACGACCGGGGCGACCGCATGCAGGTCGATGCCGACCCCTTCGGAGCCGAGCATCTCGATCAGCTCGTCATGGACGATCTTGACGACCATCTGGCCGGGCTTGATCGACTTCAGGACTTCGGCGCCAACGGCCTTTTCGCGCACCTTATCGGTAAAGGAGCGCACGACTTCCAGCGCCACGTCCGCTTCGAGCAGGGCACGGCGAACCTCGCGCAGAGCGGCGGACACATCCGCTTCGCTCAATGCGCCACGGCCGGTCAGTCCACTCAAGATGGAGCCAAGACGGTCCTGGAGGCTTTCGAACATCGTTTCTTCCTTCTCGCGTTTCGGATGACCGAAACGTCGGGTTCTCATCCGCCAAAAACAAGAGACAAAGCCAAAAAGCACCCGAGGGCGCAACGCGCTGTCGGGTGTTGACCTCCGGGCTCAGTCTATCGGCCCCGGTCGGCGGCTCCAAGTCGTAACTTGTCAGCAGATGGCGGGCTTAAACAACAAGCGGGTGGGAAAGTCAAGGCTGGCACATCGACTGTGCCGCCCGCTTGCGGGGATATTCAATTGCTCTATATTGAATATTCAAACCGGTGGATGGTAGCCATGTCCCTCTATATACGCGACGCCAAAGTGAATGAACTCGCTGATGAAGTCATGCGGCGGCTCGGCACGAAAACCAAGACGGAAGCTGTGCGGGTGGCGCTGGAGAACGAGCTGAAGCGGGCCGATAAAGATATTCCGCTCGCGGAGCGGGTCAAAAAATACCAACGCCAGATTGCCGAACTTGGTCCGCGCGACCCGAACTTCGATGAAAAGGCCTTTATGGATGAGATGTGGGAGTATTGATGTTTCTCGATGCTTCCGCAATCGTTGCAATCCTGCAAGAAGAAGATGCGGGAGCGTCTTTGCTCGATCGTATAGAGGCTGCGGAAGGTCAGGTTTACTATTCCTCGCTTGCCGTCTTTGAGGCGGTCGTCGCTTTGTCGCGCCAAAGGAAGATAGCTACGCTTGGCGAGCACGCGTCAACGCCGCCCGATCTCATTGCGAAGACGGAAATTTCTGTCGAGGGCTTTTTGAAGGAAATAGGCGCCATTGAAGTAGCTCTTCCTGCCGGGTTGCATGCTGTCGCCCTCGAAGCCGCGCGTACTTACGGCAGGTTCGTTGGGCATCCGGCCAAACTGAACTTCGGCGACTGCTTTTCCTACGCCACAGCAAAGACTCTCCGGTCTCCGCTCCTTTTCGTTGGCGACGATTTCTCCAAAACGGATGTCGAAGTCGCGTAAATGTGTTCTTCGCCCACGCAACGTCTCTTCCCAGGTGTAAGAGCGCGCTGATAGACATTTCCCATGAATCGACGAAAATTCCTGAAATGGTCCGGCATCGGTGCGATCGCCGCCCTCGTGGGCGGGTTCGCGGCAAGGGGAGCCATGGCTGCCAACAAGTATTATTCCGGTCCGGTCTCCGATCATTTCGACGGAACGTATTTCTTCAATCCGGGTGGCGAGCAACCGCGCGGCGGGCTTGACCTGCTGCGCTGGAAACTCGGCGGCAACAATATCGCCTGGCCGGACAGCTTTCCGAGCCCGTTTCCGCAGGCGGTGCCGGAAACCCGCGTCGCGGGCGATCGCCTGACCGTCACCATGGTCGGGCATGCGGCGATGCTGATCCAGGTCGCCGGCCTCAACATCCTGACCGACCCGGTCTGGGACGATCGCGCCAGCCCGGTGCGCTTCGCCGGTCCGAAGCGGGTCAATCCGCCCGGCATCCGCATCGGCGACCTGCCGCCGATCGATGTCGTGCTCGTCACCCATAACCATTACGATCACATGGATCTCGAAACCCTCTGGGTGCTGCAGGGCCGTGACAAGCCGCATTTCGTCACGCCGCTCGGCAATGACGCGCTCATCCGCTCGCATGTCAAGGATGCGAAGATCACGGTGATGGATTGGGGCGGCCAAGAGCAGATCGCGCCCGGCATGGTCCTGCATTGCGAGCCCTGCCATCACTGGTCGGCGCGCGGCGTGGGCGACCGGCGCATGGCGCTCTGGGCCGCCTTCGTTATCGAAACTCGTGCGGCCAAGATCTACCATATCGGCGATACGGGTTTTCACCAGGGTATCAACTACCGCGCCGCGCGCGAAAAACACGGGGCTTTCCGGCTCGCCAACCTGCCGTTCGGCGCCTACGAACCGCGCTGGTTCATGCAGGCGCAGCACCAGAACCCGGACGAGGCGGTGGAGGGCATGCTCCTTTGTGATGCGGCTTTCGTAGCCGGGCATCATTGGGGCACGTTCAAGCTGACCGATGAAGGGATCGAGCAGCCCCTGGCGGCGCTTCACGCCGCTCTCGATACACGCCGCATTTCCCGCGACCGCTTCCGCCCCATGCGGCCCGGCCAAGTCTTCGAAGTGCCGACGATTTCCGTCTGAACACGCCGGATCTGTTGCGAAATCGCGACAGATGGCCCCGAAGCGGCAAAAATTTCAATCTCAATGCCCGGCTGCCCAACCCGCTGATTTCGCATTAAAACATGAGTATTATTATCATCTTCTTGTGATGCTCTTTGGATCCATTCCAAATCATTGATGTTGCGCCTCTTTTTAGGCGGCGCTAAACGCGAGCCGTTGGTCGGGCAGGTTTCGGCCTTGGGGTTACGGACTTGGACATCAGCCAAATCGAGCGATTGCAGCAGACCGAGGAGGGGAAGCTGCTGCGGTTCTTTCTTCGGCGTCTGCGCAACAGGGAGGATGCGGTGGATGCGACACAGGAGACTTTTTTGCGGCTGCTGACGGCATCGCCGAAGGAGGATCTGCGCAATCCAAGTGCCTATCTTTTCCAGGTCGCTCGGTCCGTCGCCCATGGCATCACCGCCCGACTGATGCGCGACAGCGCGCTTTTCAGCGATGAGTTGGACCAGACGCAGGTTGCCGACGACGCGCCAAGCCCGGAGCGCGTGGTCGCCGCCCGCCAGCAGCTTGGGCTTCTGATCGAGACGATTTCCGCCCTGCCGCCGAAATGCCGGGTCGTGTTCGTGCTCAGCCGGCTCGAAGGGCTTTCCAACGGAGAGATTGCGGAGAAGCTCGGAATCTCTCGGAACATGGTTGAAAAACACATCATCCGTGCACTCATGGCTTGCCGTCAGGCCCGCCTTGCGGCATTGCCTCCCGCCGGGGGGATTGCGCATGACTAAAGTTTCAGACCAGGCGCGTGAGGATGCAATTGCGGAGGCGGCGGCAGGCTGGGTCGCGCGTCTCGGATCCCGCGACGCGACCGATGCGGATCGCCGCCGCTTCGAATTCTGGAAAATGCAGAATCCGGCTCACGCGGCCGCCTTTGAAGAGATGAGCTCTCTGTGGGGCGATCTCGTTGCGGTGCCGAAAACGGTCGCGCCGCGACGGCGTCGGGCGGTCGCCGGTGGCATCGCAGCTCTGCTTCTGATGGGCTGTCTTGGCATCATCGCCAACGAGACCGGCCTCATCGCCCGGTATCGTTCGGATTTCTACACGCCGGTTGGCGTCATCCAGCGCATAGACCTCGATGACGGGTCGGTGGTGACGCTCAACACGGATAGTGCAATCAAGGTGCGATACGGCCAGACCGAGCGCCGGATCGTGGTCCTGCGCGGCGAAGCTTTTTTCGACGTCACCCCGAACCCGGCACGGCCTTTCGTCGTCAGTGGCGACGAAACCCAGGCAATCGCGCTCGGAACCCATTATGCGGTGCGGGTCGGCGAGCGCGACGAGGTGATGGTCGAGGAGGGGCATGTGGCGGTGACTTCCGGCTCCCAGCGCGCGGTGCTCGAAACCGGCGGTACCGCCCATCTCGGCGCCGATGGCCGCCTGACGACCGGTTCCGGCGATGTCGCCGATCTGACGAGCTGGCGCAGCGGCAAGCTGGTCTTTTCCGGCCGGCCGCTCGGCGAGGTGCTCGGCCAGATCGGCCGTTACCAACGGGGCCGCATCATGGTGCTTGACGACCAGGCCTCGCAGCTGCGGGTCAGCGGTGTCTTTGCCGTGAATGATGTCGATCAGGCTTTCACAGCCCTGCAGGAGAGCCTGCCGATCCGCATCATCCGGCTTTCCGACTGGGTCACCCTGGTCCGTTCGCGCTGAAGACATGCCGTCAGAAAATATGAGTATCGAAATCATCTTTTTTTGAAAGTCCACGTCAGGAGGTGGGCTCCTCTTTCACTCATAACCATCGGGGCCGCGAAGAAAGCGGTCACGATGTTTGAGTGCAGGGGGTTGAAATGAGTTTGAGCGGGCCGCTTTCTTCGCGGCATGTCAGGATCGCGCTTGGTTGCGCCTCCTTGCTGGGCGGCATGGCTCCGGCCATCGCACAGCAGCCGGCGCAAGGCGTCCAATCGCAGCAGGTCGCCGTTTCCATTCCCGCCGGGCCGCTTGAAAACGCACTTCTCGCACTCGGCCGCCAGACCGACCTGCGTCTCGTCTATCGCAGCGAAATCACTGCCGGGAAGACTACGGCCGGCGTGACCGGTTCGCTGACGCCGCCTGCCGCCCTGTCGCGGCTGCTGTCGGGCACCGGCGTTTCCTTCCGGTCAAGCGGCGGCTATACGGTGACGCTGGAGGCTGCAGCTGCGGGTTCGGCGGCGAGCCTGCCGGATGCGTCGGACGATACGACGCTCAAGCCGATCGTGCTTCGTGACGGGGATAGCGAGGGCGTGGATACGCCTTACGAGACGGCGGGCTCGACGAGCTATATATCGTCCGAGCAGATTCAGCGTTTTCGCGGTTCCAGCGCGGGTGATGTATTCAAGAATGTACCGGGCGTCATTTCCGCCAACAATCACAGCAGCGGCTCAGTCAATGTCAACATCCGGGGCTTGCAGGGCCAGAACCGCGTTCGGGTCGCGATCGACGGCACGCAGCAGACGACAACCACCTGGCGCGGTTACGGCGGCGTGGATGACCGCACCTATATCGATCCGGACCTGATCGGCGGCGTCGGCATTTCCAAGGGACCGACTGGCGGCGCGGTGGGTGCCGGCGTCAATGGCGGCGTTGTTGAGATCACCACGCTGAAAGCCAAGGATATCGTTGAGGACGGCAAGCAATATGGCGGCCGCATCAAGATCGGCGCTCAGGACAACACGACGAAGGATTTCACGGTCAATTCCTACGACCAGCAGACGGATTCGGCTGAATTCTTCGATTTCACCAATGGCTCGGGCAGCTTCGCGTTCGGTACGGTGCAGGACAATTTCGATTTCGTCATTGCCGGTGCCCGCCGCTATCGCGGCAACTATTTCGCCGGCAAGCACGGCAAGAACTATTACGAGTTGCAGGGCAGCAACCAGTTCCTCTCGCGGACCAAGCAGGGCGAGGAGGTTTTCAACTCGTCCAACGAATCCACCTCGTTTCTCGCCAAGGGTACGCTTCGCTTTGACGACGACCAGAGCCTGGAGCTGGGCTATGTCCGCTATGAAAGCCAGTTCGGCCAGATCATGACGTCGCTTCTGACCTCCGGAGACAACACATTCCGGCAGGCGCCGCTATCTGATGTCACGACCGACACCTTCACCAGCCGCTATCGCTACAACCCGAGCGACCTGATCAATCTGAAGGTCAATGCATGGCTAAGCATCGTCGATCAGAACTCCATGTCGACGGGTCTCGGTCTATATTACCCGCAATTCAACATCATACCGGGTGACGATCCCCGCTACGCCATGACCCATACCTGGGGCGGCGACATTTCGAACACAAGCCTGTTCGACACGGAATACGGGCCGTTCAAGGCCAATTACGGCGTGTCCTACCTGCTCGAGGATATCGATTCCAGGCGCTATTTCAGCCGCAGTCATACGACCGACCGCGGGGTGCCGATGGATCCAAGCATTGGCAACCGGTCGATCGCCAGCGTGTTCACCGACGGCCAGTGGGAGGCGACCGACTGGCTGACCTTCAATGCCGGGCTGCGCTATGACGGTTACTGGATGAACGACAAGGGTATCGAATCCAGGACCGGCATCCGCCACAAGGAAGGCGGCCGGTTCAACCCGTCCATCAGCGCCATCGTGGAGCCGATCGAAGGGCTGCAGTTCTACGCGCTTTATGCCGAAGGCATGCGCCCGCCGACCATGCGCGAAACCATGGGCAATGACGGTAACGTCATCCAGAACCCCTATCTGAAGCCCGAGGTCTCGAAGAACTGGGAAGTCGGCGTCAACTACAGTAAGGATGGCCTGTTGCTCGCGGACGACGCGCTGCGTCTCAAGCTGTCCTATTTCAACAACAACTACGCCGACTATATTTCCCGCGTGCCCTCCAATGCGGGGCCGGGCCAGCCGGTCTTCACCTTCGATAATCTCAGGAGCACCCGGTTCTCAGGTATCGAAATCTCCGGCTCCTACGAGGCCGGCCCGTTCTTCAGCGAAGGATCGGTTACCAAGTATCTGAGCTATGAGTTCTGCCGCACCCTTTCCACCTGCTCGGACACGACCGTGTCGATGGACTATGCCGCCAACCACATGCCGCCCAAAATCATGGCGAGCCTGACGCTCGGCATGCGCCTCTTCGACGACAGGCTGAGTTTTGGCACCCGCTTCACGCATGGCGGCGCACGCCTGTCGCCGGTCACGCAGGACGCCCGGATGTATACGGGCATGTGGGTTCCCTATACGACCGTCGATGCGTTCGCCACCTACAAGATCACCGACCACTTGACGTTCGATCTCCAGGCGGAGAACCTGACAGATCGATTTTACGTGGATGCGCTCGATGGGTTCACTCCCGCTCCCGGACGAACAATCCGGGCAACGCTGTCCGCCAAATTCTAAAATATTCGAAACGGAAAACATAATGCAGATCGAACTCGAAGCTCCCGCCGCACCGACCCGGATCCAGCGTCTGAAGGCTCTCACCGACGCCACCCATGAGCGCCTCGACAAGCGCATCATGGCGGCCGATCCCTTCGGCAGCCGCGAGCGTTACGCGCTGTTCCTCGCCGTGCAGCATCATTTCCATACGGATGTCGATCCCCTCTATCTCGATCCGCGGCTCAATCGCCTCGTCCCCGACCTTCCGAGCCGCGTCCGGCTTGAAGCACTGCGGCAGGATATCGCCGATGTGACCGGAAGCGAGCCGCCCGTCCTCACCGCCAGGACGGATGGGCTGGGTACCCCGGCCGCACTCGGCTGGCTTTACGTCGCCGAGGGCTCGAACCTCGGCGCCGCCTTCCTCCTGAAGCAGGCGGCTAGGCTCGGGCTATCCGAAGAATTCGGCGCCCGCCACCTCGCCGGCCACCCCGCCGGCCGCGGCCTGCACTGGCGCACCTTCGTTGCTTCCTTCAACGGGTTCGAGATGTCCGAGGCGGAGGACGCGGACATGGTCGAAGGCGCCAAGTCGGCGTTTCGGCGGGTCCATGCGCTGGTGGACGAGTTTTTCGTCTGAGGCGTGACCGCCGCCGCACTGAGGGAAGCCCCCACTGGTAATTCCCTGCCTTTTCCGCCATATACAGCCCGATAAGCGGGCAGTCGGCCCGGAATGGATCGATGTCATGACGGAACTGGTGGAATTCGCGCGGATGAACGGGCTTGGCAACAAGATCCTGGTCGTCGACATGCGCGGGCGCATCGACAAGGTGACGCCTGACGCTGCTATCGCGCTCAATGCCGATCCGGCCACCCAGTTCGACCAGATCATGGCGATCCACGATCCGAAGGCTGAAGGGACCGATGCCTGGATCGATATCCTCAATTCCGACGGTACGATGGCGCAGGCTTGCGGCAACGGCACGCGTTGCGTGGTGCAGGCGCTCGCCGCCGAGACCGGCCGCAAGACCTTTACCTTCCAGACCGTCGCCGGCATCCTCAATGCCGTCGAGCATGAGGACGGCACGATCTCGGTCGACATGGGCAAGCCGGTTTTCGAGTGGGACCGCATTCCGCTGGCCGAGGAATTTTTCGATACCAGCCGCATCGAACTGCAGATCGGCCCGATCGATGCGCCGATCCTGCATTCGCCGTCGGCGATGTCGATGGGCAATCCGCATGCCGTCTTCTGGGTGACGAGCGATCCGATGGGCTTCGATCTCGAACGGTTTGGCCCGCTACTCGAAAACCATCCGATGTTTCCGGAAAAGGCCAATATCACGCTGGCGCAGGTCACGTCGAAGTCGTCGCTGCGCACCCGCACCTGGGAGCGCGGCGCCGGCCTGACACTGGCCTGCGGTTCTGCCGCTTGCGCCGCCGCGGTTTCCGCCGCCCGCACCGGGCGCACCGGCCGCATGGTGACGATAGACGTTGCCTCCAGCCCGGTCCGCCAGCCGCTTGTCATCGAGTGGGGCGAAGACGATCACGTCGTCATGACCGGTCCCGCCGAATGGGAGTGGTCCGGCAAGGTCGATCCGCAGAACGGCAGTTTTAGGCGTGACGCCGATGCTGATCAAAGGGGCGAGCTGGAGGCTCGGGTCAATTGAGCGGCGTCGAGGTCATCACCTTCGGCTGTCGGCTCAATACCTATGAATCGGAAGTGATGCGCGCCGAGGCCGAAAAGGCCGGGCTCAACAACGCCATTCTCGTCAACACCTGCGCCGTCACCGGCGAGGCCGTGCGCCAGGCCCGCCAGGCGATCCGCCGGGCGCGGCGCGAAAACCCGCATGCCCGCATCATCGTCACCGGCTGCGCCGCCCAGACGGAAAAAGACACCTTTGCCGAGATGGCGGAAGTCGATGTCGTGCTCGGCAACGAGGAGAAGCTGAAAAGCGCCTCTTACCGGGCCCTTCCGGATTTCGGCGTCTCGGCGGAAGAGAAACTGCGCGTCAACGACATCATGAGCGTGCGCGCCACCGCGCCGCAGATGGTGAAGCATATCGACGGCCATGTGCGCGCCTTCATCCAGGTGCAGAACGGCTGCGATCATCGCTGCACCTTCTGCATCATTCCCTATGGCCGCGGCAATTCCCGCTCGGTGCCGATGGGTGCCGTGGTCGATCAGGCCAGGCGGCTGACGGAAAGCGGTTATCGCGAAATCGTGCTGACCGGCGTCGATGCCACCAGCTATGGCGCCGACCTTCCGGGCCAGCCGTCGCTCGGTTATCTGGCCAAGACACTGCTCAGGCAGGTGCCGGAGATTCTGCGCCTTCGCCTGTCCTCGATCGACAGCATCGAGGCGGACAAACATCTCTGGGATCTGATCGCCGACGAGCCGCGGTTCATGCCGCATCTGCACCTGTCGCTTCAGCATGGCGACGACATGATCCTGAAGCGGATGAAGCGCCGCCATTCACGCGCCGAAGCACTCTCCTTCACTGAGCAGGCGCGGCGCCTGCGACCGGAGATCGCCTTCGGGGCGGATATGATCGCCGGTTTCCCCACCGAGACCGAAGAAATGTTCGAGAACGCCGCGACGCTCTCGGAAGAGGCCGGCATTTCCTTCCTGCACGTCTTCCCGTACAGCCCCCGCCCGGGCACGCCGGCGGCCCGCATGCCGCAGGTCGATCGGGCGCTGGTCAAGGACCGGGCGGCGCGGCTGCGGGCGCGCGGCGAGGTGCTGCATCGCGCCCATCTCGACCGCATGGTCGGCACCGAGCAGGCGATCATCGTCGAGAACAACGGCATGGCGCATACGGAAAACTTTTCGCTGGTGGCCGTGCCTTGCCTTGTTCCCCGCGAGTTCACGCGGGTTACGATTACCGGCCATAACGGCAAACATCTGGAAATGCAGGTCACGCCCGCCCTTGTCCCGTCTCGGGCGGCGTAACCGGAACAGGTTCTCATGGCACTGGGCTTCATCAAACGCGTCTTCACCTTCGGCAAACCCGCCGAAGAACCGGCACCCGATGCGGTAAAGCCGGAGGATCTCGCCGCCATCCAGGCGGAACTAGAGCCGAAGTCGCGCGACGAAGACCTGCAGGTCTCGCCCGTTGATCCTGTCGCGCCGGCGGAGATCGAGACGGCTGGCGGGCCGGTTTCGGATGTGGCGGCGGAGAATGTCGAGCCGGCAGAGCCGGAGACTGCCGAAGAGGATGAGCCGGCGCTGCTTTCGGGTGTCGAGGCCGCGTCGGATATTGGCATGGTGCCGTTGTCGCTGCTGCAGGCGGAAGCCGAGGCTGAAGAAGAGGGCGTTGCATCCGCGGAAGCACCCCCCTCTGTCCTGCCGGACATCTCCCCCTCAAGGGGGGAGATTACGGATGCGCCGTCGCGCCCGACATCCGGCACTGATGTTGTTGACTTTGCTGCCGGTGCCACGGTTTCGGGATCGAATTTGGAGCAGGAAGCCTCCCACGATTCGATCTCCCCCCTTGAGGGGGAGATGTCCGGCAGGACAGAGGGGGGTGAGGAGCGGTCTGCGGAGCAGAGCAATCGATCCAGTGAATCGATTGCAGCAACGAACGCCCTGAGCCAAAGCGAAGGGCTGGAGCGGCCGCCAGAACCCACCCTCCCCAGAGGCTTCTCCACCGCCCGCCCGGAACCCACGCCCGAACCCGCCGCCCCCGAGCCGAAACTCACCTGGTTCCAGCGCCTGCGCGCCGGCCTTGCGCGCACGTCGTCGCAGCTCACCGGCCAGATCAGCGCGCTCTTCACCAAGCGCAAGCTGGACGAGGATACGCTGGAACAGCTCGAAGACCTGCTGATCCAGGCCGATCTCGGGGTCGAGACCGCGATGCGGGTCACCGGGGCGCTTTCTTCCGAGCGTTACGGCAAGGACGTGACCGGCGAGGACGTGTCGCGGATCATGGCCGCCGAGATCACCAGGGTTCTTGCCCCAGTCGCAAAGCCGCTGGCGCTCGATCTCAATCACAAGCCGCATGTCATCCTTGTGGTCGGCGTCAACGGCACCGGCAAGACCACGACGATCGGCAAGCTGGCGGCAAAACTCTCCGGATCCGGCCTCAAGGTCATGCTCGCCGCCGGCGACACCTTTCGCGCGGCCGCCATCGAACAGCTGAAGATCTGGGCGGACCGCACCGGCTCGGGCTTCATCGGCACCAAGCTCGGCGCCGATGCGGCCGGCCTTGCCTATGACGCCTACGAGCAGGCGCGCGCCAACAAATCTGACGTCCTGATCATCGATACCGCCGGCCGGCTGCAGAACCGCACTGAGCTGATGGCCGAACTCGAAAAGATCGTCCGCGTGCTCGGCAAGCTGGATCCCGACGCGCCGCACACCGTGCTGCAGACGCTCGACGCCACGACCGGCCAGAACGCCATGAACCAGGTCGAGATTTTCCGGAACGTTGCGGGGGTGAGCGGGCTTATCATGACGAAGCTCGACGGCACGGCGCGCGGCGGCATTCTCGTGGCGATTGCCGCCAAGCACAAGCTGCCGGTCTATTTCATCGGTGTGGGCGAGGGGGTCGACGACCTCGAACCCTTCGAGGCGCAGGATTTTGCGCGCGCCATTGCCGGGATTGCCCATTGATGCCACAAATCTGCCTTGGCACTCGCGCAGGGCCAAGGCAGGACGAAGCAGGTTTGACCAGTTTATGAAATTCGAAAGCGATACCACGCCCACCGCTGCCGACCGGCACCATCCGATGCTGAAGCTCTCGCTTGAGCTCGGGCCGCTGCTCGTCTTCTTCTTCGCCAATCTGCGCGGGGAATGGCTTGCCGCGACTTTTCCGTGGCTTTCGGTGCTCGGTGGCCCGCTGTTCATCGCCAGCGGCCTGTTCATGGTCGCGACGGTCATCTCGCTCGTCGTCTCGAAGGTCGTGCTCGGCCACCTGCCTATGATGCCCTTCATTTCCGGCATCGTTGTCCTCGTCTTCGGCGGGCTCGGCATCTGGCTGCAGGACGAGCTGTTCTTCAAGATGAAACCGACGATCATCAACACGCTGTTCGGCGTCGTACTGCTCGGCGGGCTACTGTTCGGCAAATCGCTTCTCGGCTATGTCTTCAATGCGGCCTTCCAGCTCGATGAAGCCGGCTGGCGCAAACTGACCATCCGCTGGGGCATGTTCTTCCTGTTTCTCGCCGTCCTCAACGAAGTCGTGTGGAGGGGCGCGAACGCCTATTACCTGCCCGACGTAAAGGCGGCGGATAATTTCTGGGTCGCCTTCAAGGTATGGGGTACGATGCCGATCACGCTGATCTTCACCATGACGCAGATGCCGCTGATCATGCGCCATACGGTCCAGGAGCCGGCAGGCAACACCGAGGCTGAAAAGTGACGGCTGCGGAATTCTCCCCATCGAGCTCGTCTTCCCGGCGCTGGCTTCTCGCCGCGGTCATCCTCTTTCTGCTCCAGATCGCCATCCTTTACGCCATGGGCCGCATTCCGATCTGCGAATGCGGTTATGTGAAGTTTTGGGAAGGCGGGGTGAATACCAGCGGCAATTCCCAGCACCTCTCCGACTGGTACACGCCGTCGCATATCATCCACGGCTTTCTCTTCTATGGTCTCGGCTGGCTGATCCTGCGCCGAGCGCCGCAGACCGCCCGGCTTTCGCTGGCCATCCTGATCGAGGCGGCCTGGGAGATCGCCGAAAATTCCCCGCTGATCATCGACCGCTACCGCACGGCGACCATGGCGCTCGGTTATACCGGCGACAGCATCCTCAATTCGGCGATGGACACGGTGTTCATGGCGCTCGGTTTCCTCGCCGCTTCGCGGCTGCCGGTCTGGCTGACAGTCGCCATCGCCATCTTCTTCGAGCTGGCGACCGGGTACATCATTCGCGACAACCTGACGCTCAACGTGCTGATGCTCGTCTGGCCGGTCGATGCGGTGCGGGTGTGGCAGGGCGGGCTGTAGGGTTGCGGCCTCCGGGGAGGGGTCTCTGCCGGGGATGATTTTTTTCGCCCGTGAAAAATACGCCCAAACCCGTCAATCCCTTACGAACATTCGCTTGCCCCTCCATCCCCGCCTCCCCGGAACAACCCGATAATCGCCCCGTCATCGGATGGGAAACCGGGTTCGCGAACCGGCCTCCTCCTCAGGGTTTTCGGACCCCGGTTGCCGGTGATGGCTGTCGAACGTGGTGGAACGGGAACTGACAACTCCCGGAAAGCTGCAGGAAACGGTCGGGGCAGGCGGAAAGCCTGAATACCTAATACCGAGATACCCCGCCTGCTCCATTCCCAAACCAGAACCGCGCCGGACAAGACGTCCCGCGCGGCCAAAAGTGCTTCTTCACGCTGAGATCGAATGATCTTCGAAGGAGGGAACGCAGCAAAAAAACCTCGGTCGCTTTGGGACATCCCGGTCGCCCGACCGGCTCCCGTTCAGCGTCCTGCCCCGGCCTTCTCGATCGCCGGCAGGAGATCCTGCGTCAGGCTGCGCTGATCGAACGGACCGACGCGCTTGTAGAGGATCGTGCCGTCGGGCGCGACCAGATAACTTTCCGGAATGCCGTAGACACCCCAGTCGATCGCCGCCTTGCCGTTCGGATCCACGCCGATCGCCTTGTAGGGGTTGCCGAGTTCGCCAAGGAAACGCAGCGCGTTGTCGTTGCGGTCCTTGTAGTTGATGCCGACGATGGTGAGCCGGCTGTCGTTCGCCAGTTCCTTGAGGATCGGGTGTTCCTGCCGGCAGGGCACGCACCAGGAGGCGAAGACGTTGACGAGCGTCAGCTTGCCGCCGATCGCCGCGGTCGTCAGGGCTGCGGTGTTTGAACCTTCCAGCGGCGGGAGCGCCAGCGAAGGGGCTTTCTTGCCGATCAGGGCGGAAGGTATGGCCGAGACGTCGCGGCCGTTGACGTCCTGGTCGTAGAGCATCTTGCCGGCGACCGCTGCAAAGCCGAGAAAGATCGCCAACGGGATGAGCGGCAGTGCATACCGCGCCAGGCTTTTGCGCGTGGCCGGCTGGTTTTCGGTCTCGATACTCATGCCGCGTCACCCTTCGGCTGTGCCGATCGGCGGCGGATACCGGAGGCTTCGAGTTCGGTCAGCTCCTTTTGTCGGGCGCGGCCGTCGAGCCAGGTCCAGGCGATCAGGCAGAGGATGACGACGGCCGAAACGGCATAGGACATGGCGATGTAGAAGGTATGGCTCATGACTCACGCCTCCGAGCCGGTTACATGGCCGGCCATGCGCGCGGCCATGCGCCGCTGGGCGGCGACGCGGCGGCGCCAGATCTCGTTGCGCATCGCCATCACGTGCAGGGTGAAGAACAGCATGGTGAAAGCGATCGCCATGATCAGCAGCGGCCAGAGGAATTCCTGGTCGATGGTCGGGCCGCCCATGCGGATGACGCTCGCCGGTTGGTGCAGCGTATTCCACCAGTCGACCGAGAACTTGATGATCGGGATGTTGACGAAGCCGACGAGGATCAGCACGGCGGACACCCGCGCTGCCCGCGAAGGATCGTCCATGGCGCGGTTGAGCGCGATCAGGCCGAGATACATCAGGAACAGCACAAAGACCGAGGTCAGCCGCGCGTCCCACACCCACCATGTGCCCCACATGGGCCGGCCCCAGAGCGAGCCGGTGGCGAGAGCAATCAGCGTGAAGGCGGCGCCGAGCGGGGCTGCCGCCTTGTGGCTGACGTCGGCGAGCGGATGGCGCCAGACCAGCGTACCGATCGCCGAAACGGCCATCACCGTGTAGCACATCATCGACAGCCAGGCGGAGGGCACATGCACATACATGATACGCACCGTCAGGCCCTGCTGGTAATCGCCCTCGGTGGTGAAGGTCAGGTAGAGCCCGATTGCGAACAGGATCACGGTGATCACCGCCATCCAGGGCAGGATGCGGGCCGCGAGCGCCAGGAACCGCGTCGGGTTGGCCAGATCGCTGAATTTGCTGATGGCGAGGCTGTCGGTCATGGGCACTTTCTAATCTGCGCGCGGAAATAGCAGCTTGATCCCGGTCAATCCGATTCTAGTCAATCGCCGGCATTGCGCAACGCCAGTGCCGCGCCGAGCGGACCGAGCACGGCAAAAAACATCGTGATCGCCACCAATATCAAGAAAGGCGGCATAAACGGGGCAGGGTCCTCCACAGCCGCATAGGAAGCGCTGACGCCGAAGATCAGCACGGGCACCGCAAGCGGCAGGACGAGGATCGAAACGAGCAGCCCGCCCCGCGGCAGGGCGACCGCGACAGCGGCGCCGACTGCGCCGATGAAGGTGAGCGCCGGCGTGCCGACGAGCAGCGTCAGCATGGTGGCGCCGATCGCCACCTCGTTCATATTCATGAAAAGCCCGAGCAGCGGCGAGGCGATCACCAGCGGCAGGCCGTTGCCGAGCCAGTGAGCCAGGCATTTCATCAGCACCGTCAGGACCAGCGGGTGTTCCTGCATCAGCAGCAGGTCGAGCGACCCGTCCTCGCGCTCGGTCTGGAACAGGCGGTCGAGGCCGAGCAGGGCAGACAGCAGCGCGCCGATCCAGACGATCGCCGGGCCGATGCGGGAGAGGAGGTTGAGGTCGGGACCGACGCCGAAAGGGATGACGGCGACGACGGTCATGAAGAAGAGGACCCCGATCAGGGCGCCGCCGCCGGCGCGGACGGAAAGTTTGAGGTCGCGGAGGAGGAGGGCGGTCATGACGTGAGACCTTGCATTTGGGGCTTACCCCCCTCTGCCCTGTCGGGCATCTCCCCGAGCTCAGTTCCCGTCATCCTCGGGTCAAGCCTGAGGATGACGGCGAGAGGGCGGCGGATGACGGCGGGCCTGAGGGTGCGAGGAGCCCCTCCCCCTTGTGGGGAGGGGTTGGGGAGGGGTTTTCTGTCTCCATAAGACCCCTCCCGCCTGCCGGCCACCCTCCCCACAAGGGGGAGGGTTAAGAGTGTGGCACTGTCCCAGGCCCCATACACCATAGCCATTCCCTTGCGGGGGAGGCGGTGGGGTCCGGCAGGGCAGAGGGGGGGAATACGAGGCAGGAAGATCACCATCTCCCCTCCGCGACGCCTGCAAACCCCGTCATCCGCAGTTCCCTCGCATGCTCCAGCCCCAGCGGCTGGTGCGTCGCCGCCAGCACAATGCCGCCGTCAACAAGATGCGCATTGATCAACTCCGTGAACACGCCCTCCGCATTCACATCGAGCGCCGCAGTCGGCTCGTCGAGGATCCACACGGGCCGCCAGGCGACGAGCAGCTTGGCAAACGCCATGCGGCGCTGCTGGCCGGCGGAGAGATAACCGAAGGGCAGGTGGATGATTCCGCCCAACCCGACAGCGTCGGCGGCCTCGCCGGGAGAGATGCCCTTGCCGCCCTCCACATCGCCGAAAAAATCCTTCCAGAAGGAGAGGTTCTCAGCCACGGAGAGTTCCGCCTTCATCGCGTTGCGGTGGCCGAGGTAGTGACAGGCCTCGGCGGCGCGAATTCCCGATTCGGCACTCTCGGATGTCCAGGTGACACGACCGGTTTCCGGGTGCAGCAATCCGGCCACGACGCGCAGAAGCGTCGACTTCCCGGATCCGTTGCGGCCGGTCAGGACGAGGCTTTCACCGGCTCCGAGGGTAAAGGAGACGTCCGTGAAAATCAGGTCTTCGCCGCGTCTTGCGCTCAAGTTTTCGGCCAAAAGCCGCATGCCGGAGACCTTCATTAAGATTTTAATCATCGCGATCCGAAAATTTATTCGGAATGCGCGTCAAGCGTCTGGAACCCTTCTTAGAAATTATCTATAAGCACTGCAACCACGCCAGCGGCCGGCGTGATTTCAATCTTCCGCCGAACCTGAAGATCCCAAAAAATCTTCTCGTGCGGACAGCGGAAATGGTCGTACCCGCATCCTGATGTGCATGAAGTGCATAGGCGTCCGCACGCGCGTGTTGGCTCTTTAATCAGCGGGGTTTATTCCGTGGCTAAGTCTCTCGACAGTTTCAATTGTCGCTCCATCCTTACCGTAGGCGGTAAGGATTACGTTTACTACAGCCTTCCCAAGGCTGAGCAAAACGGTCTTGCCGGCGTCTCGAAGCTGCCCTTCTCCATGAAGGTGCTGCTCGAAAACCTGCTCCGCTTCGAAGACGGCCAGTCCGTCACCAAGGAACAGATCCTCACCGTCGCCGAATGGCTGAACAACAAGGGTCTCACGGAAGCGGAAATCGCCTACCGTCCGGCCCGCGTGCTGATGCAGGACTTCACCGGCGTTCCCGCCGTTGTCGACCTTGCCGCGATGCGCGACGCGATGGTCTCGCTCGGCGGCGATCCGGAAAAGATCAACCCGCTCGTTCCCGTCGACCTCGTCATCGACCACTCGGTCATCGTCGACGAATTCGGCACGCCGACCGCGTTTGCGAAGAATGTCGAGCTCGAATACGAGCGCAACGGCGAGCGCTACCGCTTCCTGAAGTGGGGCCAGCAGGCATTCAAGAATTTCCGCGTCGTTCCTCCGGGCACCGGCATCTGTCACCAGGTCAACCTCGAATATCTCGGCCAGACGGTCTGGACCAAGGAAGAGGACGGCGAAACGATCGCTTATCCGGACACCTGCGTCGGTACCGATTCGCATACCACGATGATCAACGGCCTCGGCGTTCTCGGCTGGGGCGTCGGCGGCATCGAAGCGGAAGCTTCCATGCTCGGCCAGCCGGTCTCGATGCTTCTGCCTGAGGTGATCGGCTTCAAGCTCACCGGCAAGCTCAAGGAGGGCGTCACCGCGACCGACCTGGTGCTGACCGTCGTGCAGATGCTGCGCAAGAAGGGCGTCGTTTCCAAGTTCGTCGAATTCTTCGGTCCGGGCATGGACAACATGCCGCTCGCCGACCGCGCGACGATCGGCAACATGGGCCCGGAATACGGCGCGACCTGCGGTTTCTTCCCCGTAGACGGCGAAACCATCAACTACCTGACGATGTCCGGCCGCACGCTGGAGCGGATCGCACTGGTCGAGGCCTATTCCAAGGTCCAGGGCATGTGGCGCGAAGGCGACGGTTCCGACCTCGTCTTCACCGACACGCTCGAACTCGACCTCAACGACGTCGTGCCGTCGATGGCCGGCCCGAAGCGTCCGGAAGGCCGCATTTCGCTCGACAAGATCGCTTCCGGCTTCGCCGGTTCGCTCGATACCGAGTACAAGAAGCCCGGCCAGCTCGATAACCGTTACCCGGTCGAAGGCACGGATTTCGATCTTGGCCATGGCGACGTGGCGATTGCCGCGATCACCTCCTGCACCAACACCTCCAACCCGTCGGTGCTGATCGCTGCCGGCCTTCTCGCCCGCAACGCGGTTGCCAAGGGCCTGAAGTCCAAGCCGTGGGTCAAGACGTCGCTGGCACCGGGATCCCAGGTGGTCGGCGAATACCTTGCCAAGTCCGGCCTGCAGGCCGATCTCGACAAGCTCGGCTTCAACCTCGTCGGCTTCGGCTGCACCACCTGCATCGGCAATTCCGGCCCGCTGCCGGCACCGATCTCCAAGACCATCAACGACAAGGGCCTGATCGCCGCCGGCGTGCTCTCGGGCAACCGTAACTTCGAAGGCCGTATTTCTCCGGACGTACAGGCGAACTACCTCGCTTCGCCGCCGCTCGTCGTCGCTTACGCACTTGCCGGTTCGGTCCAGAAGGACCTCACGTCCGAGCCACTGGGCGAAGACCAGAACGGCAACCCGGTCTATCTCAAGGACATCTGGCCGACCTCGAAGGAAGTCCAGGAGTTCATCCTGAAATACGTCACACGCGAACTCTACGAAACCAAGTATGCGGACGTGTTCAAGGGTGACGAGAACTGGCAGGCGGTCAAGGTTCCCCCGGGCCAGACCTATGCCTGGGACGACAATTCGACCTATGTGCAGAACCCGCCCTACTTCGTCGGCATGGGCAAGACCGGATCGGGCCTCAAGAACATCAAGGGCGCCCGCGTCCTCGGTCTGTTCGGCGACAAGATCACCACCGACCACATCTCTCCGGCCGGTTCGATCAAGGCTGCCTCGCCGGCCGGCGCTTACCTGACGGGCCATGGCGTCGGCGTTGCCGACTTCAACCAGTACGGCACGCGCCGCGGTAATCATGAAGTGATGATGCGCGGCACCTTCGCCAATATCCGCATCCGCAACCACATGCTCGGCCCGAACGGCAAGGAAGGCGGCTACACCTTCCACTATCCGTCCAAGGAAGAGATGTCGATCTACGACGCGGCCATGCAGTACAAGGCCGAGGGCGTTCCGCTCGTGATCTTCGCCGGCGTCGAATACGGCAACGGCTCGTCGCGCGACTGGGCTGCGAAGGGCACCAACCTGCTCGGCGTCAAGGCGGTCATCGCCCAGTCCTTCGAGCGTATCCATCGCTCGAACCTGGTCGGCATGGGCGTCGTTCCCTTCGTCTTCGAAGAGGGTACGACCTGGGCCAGCCTCGGCCTCAAGGGCGACGAGACTGTCGAGATTCTCGGTCTCGAAGGCGACATCAAGCCGCGCGAATGGAAGATCGCCAAGATCACCTATGGCGACGGCACGGTGAAGGAAATCAACATCCTCTGCCGCATCGATACGCTCGACGAGGTCGTCTACATGAACAATGGCGGCATCCTGCAGACCGTTCTGCGCGACCTCGCCGCCTAAGGCGACTCCGCTCATCATCCGCCGGAGCGAAACCTCCGGCGGATCTCCTTCCCGATATCCGATGTCCGTACACCTGTCCCAGCGTGACATCGTCCTCCCCAAGGTCCCGTGCCCTTGACCGTCGTCATCCTCACCGGAATGGCCGTCACCGTTTTCCTGACATCGCTGCTTTCGGGAATTTTCGGCATGGCGGGCGGGTTGATCCTGCTCTGGGTACTGCTCTTCCTCTTCCCCGTCAGTACCGCGATCGCCATCCACGGCGTCATCCAGATGGTCTCGAACGGGTCGCGCGCCTGGTTTTCCCGCGCCTATATCGACTACCGCATTCTCGGCATCCTGGGCCTGGGGCTGGTCATTTCGAGCATCATCCTGCTGATCGTCGACTACCAGCCGGATCTCATCGTCGTGTCGATCGCCATCGGGCTGATGCCGATCCTCGTCTGGATGCCGGTGTCGAAGCTGCAGCTCGACGCCTCGAAACCTTTGCACGCGCTGGCCTGCGGGTTGATCGCCGGCGCCTTGACGGTCGGCGTCGGCGTATCGGGGCCGACGATCGACATCTTCTTCATCCGCACGACGATGGACCGGCGCAAGGTGATCGCCACCAAGGCGGCGATGCAGGTCGCCTCGCATGCCACGAAGGTGGTGTTCTACTGGAATGCGGCCTCGCAACTGCCGACCATCGAATGGATCGCGGTGCTGGTCGCGGCGCCGATCGCGATCCTCGGGGCACGGGCCGGCAACGATATCCTGCAGAGGATGACCGACCAGAATTTCCGCGCCTGGACGCGCTGGATCGTCACCGGCGTGGGTGCCGTTTATTTTACTCAAGGCCTGCTCAAACTGATTTGACCTCGATGCATTTTTCGCGAAGTTTGATGTCCGACCAAACGCATTCGAAAGCCGATCAATTATCCGGTCTTCACCCCTTCGTGACTTTCTCTTGAAGGTTCCCGGTGGTTACTTTCCGCCATCCAGTGCGTTAGGCCCTTGATCGCCGCGAGCAATCGTGGATAACAGTTTCCCTGATAAAAAAGGTCTGCCACCCATGCCCTTCCGTTTTCGCTCCGTAATCCTTGTTGCGGGCCTGTTTTATGCGGGCGCTGCGTTTGCGGGAGAGGTCAGGGCGCCGAAGGGCGTGATCGAACTTTTCACCTCTCAAGGCTGCTCCTCCTGCCCGCCCGCCGATGCCGCCCTGGGCGAGTTGGTAGCACAGGGAGACATGGTCGTGCTGTCCTACCACGTCGACTATTGGAACTATCTCGGCTGGACCGACACGCTGAGCTCCAGGGAAAATACCGAGCGGCAATATGGCTATGCCAAGACGCTCGGGCGTAGCGGCGTCTACACCCCGCAGGCCCTCATCAACGGCCGCGACCATGTCAAGGGCACCGACCTCACGGTCATCAACGACAAGGTGAAGACACTCGGCCAGAACGGCAAGGGGCTCGACGTCCCGGTCACCGCGGCGATGCGCGGCGACGAAATCGAAATCGAGATCGGCGACGGCAAAGGACAGGCGGACGTCGTCGTCGCCTATTTCACAAAGCGCCAGCTGGTGGATGTCACCAAGGGTGAAAACAGCGGCAAGACGATGGAATATTGGCACGCCGTCTACGACGTCCAGTCGGTCGGCACATGGAACGGCCAGAGCATGAAGCTGACCTTGCCCGGCAAGCTGATGGGCAAGTCGAAGAAGGATGGCTGCGCGATCCTGCTGCAGACATCCGGTCCGGGCGGCGAGCCGGCAGCGATTCTCGGCGCGACGGTGCTGATGGCAGGCCGCAAGAAATATTGACCGCGGTCGGGGTCCTGGCTTGCCGAATTGTGCGTGAGTTCTTGTTGGCGGCCCGATCCAATAACATTGGGGGGCTGGGGGTAAGGGTCAATGCACCAGACCGGGCCATATGGCGCTGAAAACGGCGCCAACCAACGATGCCAATCTCGCTTCGAAATCGGGCACTCTTTTGTTCGAAATGGGGCAAGAATAAAATCGTGCGGTTCGTTCCGGGCGAGATTGCCGGGGTTGATTTTTACCGCCTCTCAGGCACACTGTCATATCTCTGACATTTGACGATTTGGGAGTCTTGATGACAGATCAGCCGGATTTGCCGGGGGGACAGAGACCCCAGGACACAGCCGTTGTCGTCGATCTCAGTGATTATCGGCAGAACCGCGATCCCGCCCCGGTCACCTTCCATCGGCGAGAACTCGATGCGATCTTAAGGATTTACGGCCGAATGGTCGGCGAAGGGGAGTGGAAGGACTACGCGATCGACCACCTCAAGGATCGGGCCGTGTTCTCCGTCTTCAAACGCTCCGGCGAAACCCCGCTCTTCCGGATAGAGAAGAATCCGAAGCTTGCAGCCAAGCAGGGCGCCTTTTCCGTCATGAACACCCATGGCCTGATCATGAAGCGCGGCCATGAGCTGCCGCAGGTGCTCAAGGTGTTCGACAAGGTGCTGAAACTGATCGATTGAGGCGGCGTCCTATTCGGTAAACAGCGAACCGGGATAGGTCTCCGGATCCGGATCGGTTTCATTGCCTTCGCCAAGGGCGACCTGCATCAGCACCGTATCCTGCCATTTCCCGTGCTTGAAGCCGGTGCCTTTCAGGGTGCCGGTCAGCTCGAAGCCGAGGCCGCGATGGAGCGCCACGGAGGCCGGGCTTGCGCCGCCGATGACGGCGACCATCTGGCGGAAACCGAGCGCCTCGCAACGCACGAGCAATTCTTTCAGCAGCGCCTTGCCGACGCCCTTGCCGCGCGCTTCCGGCGCCAGGTAGATCGAGTCCTCGACCAGCCAGCGATAGGCCGGGCGGGTCCGGAAGGCCGATGCGTAGGCATAACCGAGAAGGGTGCCGTCGTGCTGTTCCGCCGCGATATAGGGATAACCCTTGGCCCGGATCGCCTCGAAGCGGGCCGCCATCTCCGCCTGGTCCGGGGGCAGGATCTCGTAGCTCGCCGTGCCGTTCAGCACGCTGTCGCGATAGATTTCGGTGATTGTCGGAAGATCGGCGGAGGAGGCGTCACGGAGATGGAATGTCATTGAGATTCAGGCCGTTGAAAGGAATGGCCAAAGACTATGCTGCGGCGCGAAGCCGGGCAATAAAAAAGGCGGCCCGGAGGCCGCCTTTTTCCTGTTCGTATTCCTCGAATTAGTTGTTCCGGTTGCCCAGGAACTGGAGGAGGAACGTGAAGAGGTTGATGAAGTCGAGGTAGAGGGTCAGAGCGCCCATGATGGCCTTGCGGCCAGCTACCGCGACGTCGTCGCCGTCAAAGTACATTTCCTTGATCTTCTGCGTGTCGTAGGCGGTGAGGCCTGCGAAGATGAGAACACCGATGACCGAGATCGCCCAAGCGAGCGGGGCGGAACCCAGGAAGATGTTGACGATCGAGGCGATGATCAGGCCGAACAGGCCCATGATCAGGAACGAGCCCATGCCCGACAGGCTTCTCTTCGTCGTGTAGCCATAAAGCGACAGGGCGCCGAAGGAGGCTGCCGTGATGAAGAACGTCTGCACGATGCTCTGCGAAGTGTAGATCAGGAAGATCGACGACAGGGAGAGACCCATCAGCGCCGCGTAGCCCCAGAAGGTGGCCTGTGCCGAGCTGACGCTCATCTTATGAACGCGGAAGCTCAGGAAGAACACCACCGCGAGCGGTGCGAGCATGACGACCCAGCGAAGCGGCGAACCGTAGATCGCAGCGCCGAGGCTGGTCAACAGGATGCCGTTCGGAAGCCGGGCGACAGCTGCGGCCGCATCGGTCGTTGTTGCGAGGGCCGAAATACCATAGGCGGCGATACCGGTGATAGCCAAGCCGACAGCCATCAGGTTGTAGACCTTAAGCATGTAGGCGCGCAGGCCTTCATCGATCATCGCGCCGGACTGGGCGCGACCCTGCGCCACCCGGGTCTGGTAGTTGTTAAAGTCAGCCATTGTTTCCTCTTTAAGCTCCGGAATTATTCACGGTGTCGGGCCCCCTTTTTTCGGACCCAGGCGCCGCTGCGGAGCTCCAGCAAGCCTGCGCATAAATATGATGCGAGATCGCTTCACATACAAGAGGTGCGGCAAGCGAAAAACGCAAGCTATCAGGCCCCTTTAGCAACCTATGGGACGTTCTGACGGGATTTTGATCAGAGAGTTAACGAGAAATACTACCTGCGGGAGAATTAGAGCTCACGCAGCACCGGTGCGGCCTTCTGCCCTAATATGCGCCAGGTGCCGGCAAGGCCTATCCCGACGGTCAGGACCAGCGAAACGGCGAGCGTCAGCACTGCAATATCGGGCAGGAAGGCCGATTGGAGCCGCATGATCCGGCTGACGACGAACCATGCAGAGAGGCCGCCGGCGAGAAGCGCGAAGAGCGCGGTCGCCGTTCCGAGGATCATGTATTCGTAGCTGAAGGCGCGCATCAGCATGCTGCGCGTGCCGCCGAGCGTTTTCAGGATGACCGCGTCATGGGTGCGTGCCCGGTTGCCCGCCGCCAGCGCACCGGCAAGCACCAGCACGGAGGCGATCAGCGCAACCGCCGCCGCAGCCCGGATCGCGGTCGCGAGCTGGCCGACGAGCTGGTCTATGATATTGATCGCATCCTTGACCCTGACGCTGGTGATGGTCGGATAGGCGTTGGTGACGGCGCGCAGGATCGAGGCTTCCTGCTGGGCGGTGGCCTTGGGATCGCTGAGCGTCGCGAGCCAGGCATGCGGTGCGCCGCGGAAGGTATTGGGCGAGAAGATCATCACGAAATTGATCGACAGCGATTCCCATTGCACCTTCCGGAAATTGGCGATGCGGGCGGTGATGTTGCGGCCGAGCACGTTGACGGTGACGGTATCGCCGAGTTTCAGGCCGAGTTCGCCGGCCTCTTCCGCCGAGAAGGAGACGAGCGGCTCGCCGGTATAGTCGGCGGCCCACCACTGGCCCGCCGTCAGCGCCGAATTCGACGGCAGCTTGTTCTCGTAGGTGATGCCGCGGTCGCCGCGCAACACCCAGCGGCCGGCCGGCGGCACGCTCATCTGGGTCACGTCCTGGCCGTTGAAGGCAAGGATTCTTCCGCGCAGCATGGGCACCTGGGTGATCGCACCCTCCGGCGCCTGCTGTTTCAGGATGTTGACGAAGCCTTCGCGCTCGGATCCCTGGATATCGACGAAGAAGAAATTCGGCGCCTGCTGGGCTATGCTGCCGGTCAGCTGGCGGCGCATGTTGCCGTCGATCAGCGCCAGCGTCACGAGCAGCGCAAGGCCGAGGCCGAGCGACAGCACGACCGACGGTGTCAGCGCGCCGGGCCGGTGGATATTGCCGATCGCCAGCCTGAGCGCCGGCGAGTTCACCCGCGGGCTTCTTTTGGCAAGCGCGGCGATCAGCGCCGCGACCAGGCGTAGCAGCACGAAGGCGCCGGCGACGGCGGCGAGGAAAACCGAGGCGATGAAACGTTCTTCCGCCGAGACGATCGCAAGTGCCGCCAGGGCCGCAAGCGCCAGGCCGGCGGCGAGGAGATACGGCCAGGAGGGAAGGCGGGTATTGTCGAAACTCTGTTCGCGGAAGAGGGCGGTTGCCGGCACTTCGCGGGCATGGCCGAGCGGCAGGACGGCGAAGGCGAAGGTGATCAGGATGCCGAACAGTGCGGCAAGCGCCAGCGGTAAGGGGTAGAAGGTGACCTCCTTCGGAACCGGCAGCATGCCTTCGAGAAACTGCAGCGCGACGAAGGGCGAGATCGCGCCGATGACGAGGCCGATCAGGATGCCGATCACCGCGAGCAGCATGATCTGTATGAGATAGATCATCGTCACGACCGAGGCCGGCGCGCCCAGGCACTTGAAGGTGGCAATCGTGGTGCGCTTGGCATCGAGGAAGGCGCGCACGGCATTGGCGACGCCGACGCCGCCGACGATCAATGCCGTCAGGCCCACGAGCGTCAGGAATTGCGAAAAGCGGTCGACGTTTTCGGTCAGCGAGGGGGCGGCCCGATCGCTGGTGCGGACCGACCAGCCGGCGCTCGGGAACTCCCGGTTGGCGCGGGCGGCAAGCGTCGAGCGGATCGAGGGATCGTCGAGCCGCACCTTGTAGGCATGTTCGACGAGGCTGCCGGTGGTGATCAGGCCGGAGACAGCGAGCGCCTCACGGCTGACGATCAGGCGCGGTGCAAAGCCGAAACCGTCCGAAAGCGCATCGGGCTCGGCGGTGATCGTGCCGCGCAATGTCAACCGGGCATTGCCGAGCAGAAGCTGATCCCCGTCCTTGAGGCCGAGGCGTTCCAGCAGAAGCGGGGCTGCCAGCGCGCCAAATGTTTCTCCCCGCCGGCCCAGAAGATCGGACAGCGGTGCGGAAGGTTCGGCACCAAAGCTGCCGTAGAGCGGATAGGCGTCGTCCACCGCCTTGACCTCGACCAGTGCCTGTTCGGAACCGTCAGGCTTGCGGGCCATCGAGCGCAGGCTGGTGGAGACGGAGACCTTGCCGAGGCTCGTCAGGAACGCGCGTTCCTGGTCGGTGGCCTCGCGGTTGTTCAGTTCGAAACGAATGTCGCCGGCAAGGATTTCCTGGCCCTGGGAGGCGATGGCGCCGGTGATGGCGCGCGAGACGGAATTGACCGCGGCGATCGCCCCGGTGCCGAGCGCGATGCAGGCGAGGAAGATGTAGAAACCGGCCAGGCCGCCGCGCATCTCGCGCAGCGCCAGGCGGAAGGAAATCGAGAGGCGCGGAAAGGCCTGCCTCATGCCGAGACCGCCTGGACCGGGTGATGGGCGGTGGCGCTGTCGCCGACGATCTCGCCGGAGCGGACGCGGATCTGGCGCGAGCAGCGGGCGGCGAGCGCGTTGTCGTGGGTAACGAGCAGCATGGTCATGCCGCGCTCGGCCTGTTTCGAGAATAGCAGATCGGCGATCTGGCGGCCGGTCTCGGTGTCGAGATTGCCGGTCGGTTCGTCGGCGATCAGCACCGAGGGCGAGGGGGCGAGCGCACGGGCGATCGCGACGCGCTGCTGCTCGCCGCCGGAAAGCTGGCCGGGATAGTGGCTCAGCCGCTCGCCGAGGCCGACGGCGGTTAGCTCGCGTTTCGCGATCTCGAATGCGTCCTTCACATTGGCGAGTTCGAGCGGCACGGCGACGTTTTCGAGCGCCGTCATGTTGGCGATCAGATGGAAGGACTGGAAGACGATGCCGATATTGCGGCCGCGGAAATCCGCGAGCCTGTCTTCGGACAGGGAATGAAGGGGAGCGCCGTTGATGACGATCTCGCCGCTGTCCGGCCGTTCGAGACCGGCCAGGACCATCAGCAGCGTCGACTTGCCGGAGCCTGAAGGCCCGACGATGCCGACGGCTTCGCCGGCGCGGATTTCGAGATCGATCTGCTTCAGCACATGCACCGAGGCGGCCGCGCTGCCCAAGGTCAGATCGGCTTTCTTCAGCGTGATGATGGTTTTAGTCAAATCGAACCGTCCTATATAGGCGTGAAGCGTAACCCGAACACCGCGTTGCGGTAGCGACCAATCTAGGAGACGGATCGTGAGTTTTAAAGCAAGCCTGCTTCACTTCATCGTCATGTCCGCTTTGGCGCTGGCTGCATTGCCGGCTGCCGCGCAGGATAGGGCGATCCAGCTCGTCGGTTTCGGCGACAGCCTGATGGCGGGTTACCAGCTTGCGCCTTCTGAATCCTACACGGCTCAGCTCGAGGCGGCGTTGAAAGCCAAGGGGCAGAATGTCGTGGTCACCAATGCGGGCGTTTCCGGGGATACGACGGCGGGCGGGCTCGCGCGTATCGACTGGTCGGTGCCGGACGGTACCGATGGCGTGATCCTCGAACTCGGCGCCAACGACGCGCTGCGCGGCATCTCCCCCGATCAGTCCGAAAAGAACCTCGATGCGATCCTGGCACGGCTGAAGGGGCGGAAGATCCCGGTGCTCCTGATCGGCATCCTGGCGCCGCCGAACATGGGGGGCGATTACGCCGAAAAGTTCAACCCGATCTACAAGCGGCTGGCGGAGAAATATGCGGTGCCACTCTATCCGTTTTTTCTGGATGGGGTCACGACGTTTTCCAACCTGCAGCTCTCGGACGGCATGCATCCGAACGCCAAAGGGGTTGCTGTGATGGTCGAAAAGACGCTTCGACCTGTCGAAAGCTTCCTGGGGGCTATTAAGGATACGGGAAAATAACAGCTTGCGCGGAACCTCGTTGCGTGATTCGCTGTTAGCATCTGCAAAAGATTCGAGGAGGTCCCTATGCCGAGACTTTTCACCGCCCTCGAAGTTCCGCGCAATGTAGCGATGAGTCTCTCTCTCCTGCGCGGTGGGATCCCCGGTGCCCGGTGGATCGACGTCGAAAACTACCACATCACCCTGCGCTTCATCGGCGATGTCGACGGTCGCACCGCCGACGAGATCGTCAGCCGGCTGGACCGCATCGACCGTCCGGAATTCCAGGCGACGCTGACCGGGATCGGCTCCTTCGGGTCGAAAAAGCCGCATTCCATCTGGGCGGGCGTTTCGCCGTCCCCGGAAATCTACGCGCTGCAGGCGGAGATCGAACGGATCTGCCAGCGCATCGGCTTGCCGCCGGATCCCCGCAAGTTCACCCCGCATGTGACGCTGGCGCGGCTGAAGAATTGCCGGCTGGACGATGTGGTCCACTACCTTGCCGGCCGCGGCAATTTCTATACGGCGCCCTTCACAGTGCCGCGTTTCGTGCTGCTGTCGTCGAAGGAATCGGTCGGTGGCGGGCCTTATCTGACGGAGGAAATCTTCCCGCTGCAGGAGGCGAGCTACGGCCAGGCCCATGCAGGCGACATGGAACCGGTATGGAGCCGGTGAAGAGCCTCCTTTAATCCGAAAGGAAGGTTGGGCGATGAACTACGAAAAGCTGGACGCGGCCGCCGTCGAGCGCGAACTTGCGACACTTCAAGGCTGGGAGCTGAAGCCGCAAGGCGATGCGATCTTCAAGAGCTTCAAGTTCAAGACCTTCATCGAGGCGTTCGGTTTCATGGCCGAATGCGCGCTGTCTGCCGAGAAGCTCAATCATCATCCGGAATGGTCGAACGTCTATTCGCGGGTCGATGTGCTGCTGACCACTCATGATACGAAAAGCCTGACCAACATCGACTTCAAGCTGGCCCGGGCGATGGACAAGGCATCCTTGCGCCGCAATTGAACTTCATGGTCGAGAGCCCATATTGGGTGGGCACACGTTGAGCGAACGGAGCGATCATGGACGACGTGAAGATCGGCGAAATACTGCTGCCGGGTGACGTGGACACGCAAGAGCGCCGCGAGCGGCGGGTCCGCGCCAAGTTCTGGCCGACCCTGAAGCGGGCCGTCCGGCAGGTGCCGTTCAGCCGCGACCTGATCGCCGCCTATTATTGCGCGATCGATCGGCGGACGCCGACGCGGGTGCGCGGCGTGCTGCTTGCGGCGCTCGCCTATTTCGTGATGCCGATCGATTTCTTGCCGGACATGTTCGTCCTTGTCGGCTTCACTGACGATGTCGCGGTGCTCGCCGCCGCTTTCCGGATGATCCAGGGGCACATTGCCGACCGCCACTATGAGGCTGCCGATCTGGCGCTCATGGACAATCCGGACATCGCCGACGGCGTGCGCGGCAAATAGTCTTAAAGGGGCCTATCCCTCTGAAGGATCGTCGAGAACTCTTCGCAGGCGCTCGAAGGCGAGCCTGATTCGCGACTTCACCGTGCCGAGCGGAAGACCCGTGGACGAGGCGATTTCCGAATGGGACTGGCCGAGGAAGAAAGCCGCCCGCACCAGTTCCATCTGTTCGCCGGGGATACCGGCAAGGGCTGCGCGCACCTGGGCATCCCGCTCCTCGCCTTCGAAGATCGTATCGGCGCCCGGTGCCTCGGTTACGAAAAAGAGGGGTTCGTAAACGTCCAGCTGCTTGTGCCTCCCACGACGTTCCGCGTCGATGCGGCGGTTGCGGGCGATACGAAAAAGCCAGGTGGACAAGGAGGATCGGGCCGGATCGTAGAGAGCGGCGCGGTGCCAGAGTACGGCCATCACCTCCTGGACGAGTTCCTCGGCATCGTCGGGTCGCATTGACCGTTTCACCAGCCAGGATTTCAAACGCGGCGCGTAATAATCGAACAGCACGGTAAAAGCTGCCTGATCGCGCTCATCGGCCACTGCCTTTACCAAGCCGGCGAAGTGGTTTCTTTCGTCTACATCCATTTACGCTGCGCACAGTTTCCGATGAGATTCGCGTCATATTCGACCATTCTAATGTCATTGTGAGAGTTAGGAAAAGGACAAACTCTTGCCCCAATCCTTGTGTCACTGATTGACGAAACGCATGGAAATTCTGCTGGTTGGGCCTTTGGAGGCATGGCGGTGAGTGCTATTCCTACGCAGCTTGGGGTCAAGGCAGGAGATTCAGCAAATTCTAATGGTCCGGTTGACGGTTTGGTAACCAGGATCAAGTCAAAATGCGCCGAATCAGGATCATGCCTGGCAAGGCTTGCCCGCTCGGGCCGTTGAACGAACAAAACCGGCAGGAGACCATGTCTGTAAGAACAATCGCAACCGCATTGGCAATCTTGGCTGCCAGCGCCGGCCTGGCGTCGGCTCAGGCGCCGAAGGCCACCGCCCCGGCCAAGCCGCAGCCGGCCCAGGCGCCAGCAGCCGCGGCTGCCGGTCCCACCCGCATCCAGCAATTCAAGGCATGGGGCGCCTATTCCTACAAGTCGGGCGCCAGCAATGTCTGCTATGTGCTGTCGGTGCCGACCACCAAGGAACCGGCCAGCGTCGACCACGGCGACATCTTCTTCATCGTCTCGCAGCGCCCCGGCCAGAACATTTCCTACGAACCGCAGGCGATGGTCGGTTATCCGCTGCAGGCCAATTCCAAGGTCACCGTGACGATCGACAAGAAGAACTTCACGATGTTCACCAAGGACAAGGCAGCCTGGGTCGAGAACGCGGCCGAGGAGCCGGCGCTCGTCGCGGCGATGAAAACCGGTCACAACATGAGCGTCAGCGCCGTTTCCGGCCGTGGCACCAAGACCTCCTATGCCTATTCGCTGCAAGGCATCGCGGCGGCGCTGAAGCAGATCGAAACCTGCAAGTAAGCGCCCTCATGCCGTAAGAGTTGAAAGGCCGGTTTCGTGACCGGCCTTTTGCATTTCTTGAAGAATAGTGACGCGGCGGCTATTTGATGATAAAGCCCCGCCTCAACGAAGGTCCGGCACGTGTGCCCGATGGGCCGATACAGGTTTCACGCATTCAACATGCCCTGACTTTCCCGCTGATCAAGCGTGGGAAAGCTGCATGTGTTCGAACGGGATAAAAGAATGTCAGTCTCAGAGGCTCTGGCGCCGGTCGCCATCAAGACGCCGCTCGTCGCCAACCCGGATCTGTTCGGCACCAAGCCGTCGCTGATCGGGCTTTCGCGCGAGGACATGGCGCAGGCGCTGAAGGAAAAGGGCGTACCGGAAAAGCAGGTGCGCATGCGCGTCAGCCAGCTCTGGCACTGGCTCTATATCCGCGGCGTCTCCGATTTCGATGCGATGACCAATGTCGCCAAGGACATGCGCGAGATGCTGAAGACGCATTTCACCATCGCGCGTCCCGAGATCGTCGAGGAACAGGTTTCCAACGACGGCACCCGCAAGTGGCTGTTGCGCTTCCCGCCGCGCGGCGCCGGCCGCCCGGTCGAAGTCGAGACCGTCTACATTCCGGAAGAGGGCCGCGGTACGCTCTGCATTTCGAGCCAGGTCGGCTGTTCGCTGACCTGTTCGTTCTGTCATACCGGGACGCAGCGCCTGGTGCGCAATCTGACGGCAGAAGAAATTCTCGCTCAGCTTCTGCTGGCACGCGACCGGCTTGGCGATTTTCCGGGCACCGATACGCCGCCGGGCGCTTTCGTGCCGACCGGCGACCGCAAGGTCACCAATATCGTCATGATGGGCATGGGCGAACCGCTCTACAATTTCGAAAGCGTCAAGACGGCGTTGCTGATCGCCACCGACGGCGACGGGCTGTCGCTGTCGAAACGCCGTGTGACGCTGTCGACCTCCGGCGTGGTGCCGGAAATTTTCCGGACCGGTGACGAAATCGGCGTGATGCTGGCGATCTCGCTGCATGCGGTGCGCGACGACCTGCGCGACATGCTGGTGCCGATCAACAAGAAATATCCGCTGAAGGAACTGATCGAAGCCTGCCGCAACTATCCCGGCCTTTCGAACGCCCGCCGCATCACCTTCGAATATGTGATGCTGAAGGACGTCAACGACAGTCTGGAGGACGCCAAGGCGCTGATCCAGCTCTTGAAGGGCGTTCCCGCCAAGATCAATCTCATCCCATTCAATCCGTGGCCGGGCACGAACTACCAGTGTTCGGAATGGGCGCAGATCGAAAAATTCGCCGATTTCATCAACCAGGCGGGTTACGCCTCGCCCATCCGCACCCCACGCGGCCGCGACATCCTGGCCGCCTGCGGCCAGCTGAAGTCGGAGTCGGAGCGGATGCGAAAGACAGACCGCCTCGCCTTCGAGGCGATGATGATCGCCGGACACGGCGAGGACGACTGACGCGTCCGAAAAATAGTTTTCGGGGCATGTCGATCCGCTTGCATCCCGTTCGTTATCGGTCACCATCGCAATGAGGCGATGGCTTATCCGAGGAGACGAACATGAAATACATGGCGCTGATCTACACAAACCCGGCAACGATGACGCCTCCCGATTCTCCGAATTTCGGCCGAATGATGGAGGGCTACAAGCTCGCCAACGAGACCTATAAGCGCGACGGCGTCTATGTTTCCGGCGATGCGCTGCAGCCCGCGACGACCGCCACGACCGTGCGTGTGCGGGACGGCAGGACCGAAACGATGGATGGTCCTTTCGCTGAAACCAAGGAGCAGCTTGCCGGCTTCTACATCCTTGATTGCGCTTCGCTCGACGATGCGATCCGCTATGCCGCGATGATCCCCGGGGCGGCTCACGGTGCGGTGGAAGTGCGGCCGATCATGGTTTTCGACCGCTGATGAGCGGCCCTGCGGCGACGGCTCCCATTGCCGAGGCGATCGACAGGATCGCCCGGCAGGATGGCGGCCGTCTCCTCTCCAGTCTCGTCGGCTCGCTTAGGGATTTCCAGCTTGCCGAAGACAGCCTTCAGGACGCGCTGGAATCGGCGCTCGTCCATTGGAACCGCAACGGGTTGCCAGCCTCGCCGAATGCCTGGCTGATGCAGGTCGCTCGCCGCAAGGCCATCGACCGGCTGCGGCGTTCCGCAAATTTTCGGGCGAAATCCGCGGAGATCGCCCATTTGATCGAGCTTGAAAGCGGATCTACAACGGCAAACGAAACGGATTCGATCGCTGACGAGCGGCTGAAGCTGATCTTCGCCTGCTGCCATCCAGCGCTCGACAAAAAGACCTGCGTGGCTTTGACCCTGCGTTCGGTCTGCGGGTTGAAGACCGAAGAGATCGCGAATGCCTATCTGGACGGGCACGAGGCCATGGCCCAGCGGCTGGTGCGTGCCCGTCACAAGATTGCCAAAGCCGGCATAGCCTATGAGGTTCCGGGATCGGAGGGCTGGGCGGCGCGGCTCGAAAGCGTGCTCGCGGTCGTCTATCTGATCTTCAACCAAGGTTATTCTTCGGGAAGTGGCCATCACCTCCGCGCCGATCTCTGCGAGGAGGCGATCCGGCTTGGCCGGCTGCTGGCGGAGCTTCGCCCTGACGAACCCGAGATAGAAGGGCTGCTGGCGCTGATGCTGCTGCATCACGCCCGCCGTGCGGCCCGGCTTGGTGCCGCTGGCGAAATCCTGACGCTTGAAACTCAGGATCGCAATCTCTGGGATCGGGCTGAAATCTCCCAAGGCCTCGCTCTTATCGAACAGGCGCTCGGCCGTGGTCGACCCGGTGCTTACCAGTTGCAGGCGGCGATCATCGCCGTGCATGCCGAGGCGTCCAGCTTCGCGGAGACGGACTGGCAGCAGATCGCCTGGCTCTATGCGGAACTCGCCCGTACCGCCGACAATCCCGTCTATGAGCTCAACCGGATCGTTGCCGTGTCCTATGTGGAAGGTCCGGCTGCCGCATTGGCCTGCCTCAAGCCCATTGCGATGGCTCTGGTAGAGTACCAGCCGTTTTATGCCGTTCAAGCCGATCTTCTGGCCCGGGACGGGCAAATGGATCAAGCAAGGCTTGCCTACCGGCGGGCGATCGAGCTTTCCCAATCCGATGCGGAAAAGCTGTTTCTTTCGGAACGTCTGGAAGCGCTTGTCGGGGGCACTCCTACCGGGCCTGGGTGAAGAAAATCTTCGCCGCGAAGATCGAGAATACGCCGGCGAAAGTGTAGTCGATGCCCCGCAGGAACTTCGGGTTGGCCTGCAGCCACCCCGAAAGCCAGTCGGCGGCAAGAACGACGATCAGGTTTACCGGCATGCCGATGACGATGAAATAGAAGCCGAAAAAGACCAGCTTGCCTGTGACATGCGGATCGCCGGCCGTCACGAACTGTGGCAGGAAGGTCATGAAGAAGATGATGACCTTCGGATTCAGAATATTGACCCAGAAGCCCGTCGAGATGTTGGCAAGCGGGCTGCTTGCGGTCTTTTCGACCTGCTCGACGGAAAAGTTCGAGCCGAAGCGGATCGCCTGGATCGCCAGCCACAGGAGATAGGCCGCCCCGCCGGTCTTCAGGATGAAGAAGGCGGTTGGCGACGCGGTGATCAGCGCCGAGATGCCGAAGGCGACCAGCAGCGTATGGCAGACGACGCCGAGACTGGTGCCGAGCACCACGAACAGCGCCGGGCGTCGGCCCTGGCCGAGCGCGCGGCTGATCGACAGCGTCATGTCAGGCCCGGGCGTCAGGGCCAGAAGCAGGCCGGCGGCGGTGAAGGCAAGCAGGGTGGCAAGGCTCGGCAGGAATTCCATAAGTGCGCTCGAATGGCCGGGGACGGATTGCACCATTTACCCGGCTTTCGAAGCCGTCACAAATCAATCTATCAACGGCCGTTGATGAATTCCTTTGATGCATCGGCGAAATCCGGATGCCAGCGCGACAGCGGCGGACGGTTCTCGATGATGTCGCTGATCGCCCACAGCATGCGGCGTTCGTCGGTTGCCCGGTCCACATCGTTGTCGGGGCAGAGGATGTAGAAGTCGCCGCGCTCCAGGCTCACCAGCATGAACTCGACCGTCTGCTCCGGCGTCCAGGCGCCGGCGGGCTTTTCGATGCGGTCGCCCTTGGTCAGGCTGGTGAACACGAAGCCGGGGATGAGGAGGTGGGCGGAGACCTGGCAGTTCGGCGTGTTGCGCAGCTCGTGCTGGAGCGCTTCGGTGAACGCTTTCACGCCAGCCTTGGCGACGTTGTAGGCGGGATTGCCGGGCGGTGTCGTGATCCCCTGTTTCGAGCCTGTGTTGATGATCAGCGAGGGCTCGCCATGGGCGATCATGGCGGGTCCGAACGTCCTCGTGCCGTTGATGACCCCGAGAAGGTTGACGGCAAAGACGCTGTCCCAGTTGACCTGTGGCCCGAATATGGAGCTTCCGGGGCTGATGCCGGCGTTGTTCATCAGCACATGTACCCGGCCGAAACGCTGGAGGACGGCGCGTTCCAGCGCTTCAATCTCGTCCGGCTTCGATACATCGGTGCCGATGGCGGCGACATCCGCCTCGCCGTCTTCGGCAAGAGCCGCGACCTCGCGGGCTGCTTCCGCGAGCTTGTCGCCCTCCAGATCGGCAAGGACGACGGAAAGGCCCATCCGGGCAAATTCCTTTGCGGCGGCAAGGCCGATGCCCGATGCGGCACCGGTAATCACGGCGACATTATCCTTCTTCAGAGCGGGATGAGTGATGGTCATGGCAAGATTCCTCTATGACGCTGCTGTTCAAAGGTCGGGCGGGATATGGTACCCTCGTCAGATAGTGTCAACATGACAGACAGGTCACACCGGAGAGCCTGATGGGCAAGATGACGTCGATTACGGTGGATGAGGAACTGACGGCTTTCATCGACAGACAGGTGAACGGCGGCAATTACAGTTCGGCAAGCGAAGTCGTGGAGGCGGCCCTGCGCCTGCTGCGGGACAGCGAAGACGGTATCGAAGCGATCCGTGCGGCGATCGAGGAGGGCGAGGCATCGGGCGAGCCGCAGCCTTTCGATTTCGACGAATTCATCGAGAAGAAACGGGCCGCACGCGCCGAACGATGAAAACTCTGATCTTCGCGCCGAGGGCTACTGCGGATATCGACCACATCTACGACTATACTGACGAGACCTGGGGCTACAGTCGGCCGAAGAATATACGTTTGGGATAAGGGATTTTTGCAAAGGGCTCTCGCTGGGCGAGAGAAGCGGACGGAAGATCGATGGGATCAAGCGCGGATATCTGGCGCTTGCATACGAATCTCACTTCATCGTCTATCGGGAAACGTCCAAGACAATTTTCATCGTCCGCGTGCTTCATCAGCGGATGAACATCGGCCGCCATCTCTGACCAGTTTTGCCGGGTTTTTCTTGCGTGCCTTCGGAAACTCGCTAAAAGTGCCGCATTCACGACACGACGGCCTATCAAGGCCGCCACCACCCGCAGACGGACGTAAATCGACATGGCACTCCCGAAAGACGTAAAGAAGGTCGTTCTCGCCTATTCCGGCGGTCTCGACACCTCGATCATCCTGAAATGGCTGCAGACCGAGCTTGGTGCCGAGGTGGTGACCTTCACCGCCGATCTCGGCCAGGGCGAGGAGCTGGAGCCGGCCCGCAAGAAGGCCGAGATGCTCGGCATCAAGGAGATCTATATCGAGGACGTGCGCGAGGAATTCGTGCGCGATTTCGTTTTCCCGATGTTCCGTGCCAATGCCGTCTATGAAGGCGTCTACCTGCTCGGCACCTCGATCGCCCGCCCGCTGATCTCCAAGCATCTGATCGATATCGCCAGGAAGACCGGCGCCGACGCGATCGCCCACGGCGCCACCGGCAAGGGCAACGACCAGGTCCGTTTCGAGCTTTCGGCCTATGCGCTGAACCCGGATATCAAGGTCATCGCGCCATGGCGCGACTGGGCCTTCAAGAGCCGTACCGATCTTTTGAAGTTCGCCGAGGAAAACCAGATCCCGGTCGCCAAGGACAAGATGGGCGAGGCGCCGTTCTCGGTCGACGCCAACCTTCTGCACTCCTCCTCCGAGGGCAAGGTTCTCGAAGACCCGGCCATCGAGGCTCCCGAATACGTGCACATGCGCACGATCTCCCCGGAAGCGGCGCCGGACAAGGCGACCATCATCAAGGTCGGCTTCAAAAAGGGTGACGCGGTTTCGATCAACGGCGTCGCGATGTCGCCGGCGACCCTGCTGGCAGCGCTCAACAACTACGGCCGGGACAACGGCATCGGCCGTCTAGACCTTGTCGAGAACCGTTATGTCGGCATGAAGTCGCGCGGCGTCTACGAGACCCCCGGTGGCACGATCCTGCTCGCCGCCCACCGGGCGATCGAGAGCATCACGCTCGACCGTGGTGCAGCCCATCTCAAGGACGACATCATGCCGCGCTACGCGGAGCTCATCTATTACGGCTTCTGGTTCTCGCCGGAGCGCGAAATGCTGCAGGCGCTGATCGACAAGAGCCAGGAGCATGTGGAAGGCGAAGTGACGCTGAAGCTCTACAAGGGCAATGTCATGGTCATCGGTCGCGAGAGCGAAAAGTCGCTCTATTCCGACAAGCTGGTCACCTTCGAGGACGACCAGGGCGCCTACGACCAGAAGGATGCCGCCGGCTTCATCAAGCTCAATGCGCTGCGCCTGCGCACCCTCGCCAAGCGCAACCTCGGCAAATAAATCCGAATAATCCGATCACCGAAGCCCGCCTGCCGAAAGGGAGGCGGGTTTTTTCATGCCCTGCGGCTGGCGATCCGGAAACCGATGTAACTGAGCACGGCGATCAGGTGCATGGCGGGGATGACGATGCCGAAGGCCGGCAGCGGCGAACCGATCGAGGCGGCGGCGACGCCGCCCACGAAGCCGGCGCCCATCTGGATGAAGCCCATCATCGCCGACGCGGATCCGGCAATATGCGGGAAGGGGATGAGGCCCGCGGCGGTCATGTAGGGCGACACGAAGGCGATCCCGAAGGCGCACATTGCGACCGGCACCATCACCGACAGAAAGGACGGCGGCAGGTAGTGGATCGAAAGGGCCATAAGGAGGCCGCCGCTGCCGCTGAAAATCAGTCCGACCAGCGGCGCGCGTTCCGCCGGCAACCATTTCGAGATGACGCGCAGACAGACCGAACCCATCAGGAAGAAGCCGGATTGCATCAGCATGCTCAGGCCGAACTGGGTCGGTGTCAGCCCGACCTTCTCGATCAGGATGAACGGCAGCACCGCTGCCTGGGCATACATAGAGCCTACGGCGCCGGCCAGAACAATCGCGGTAAACAGGAAGCGCGGCAAGGCGATGATTTCCGCATAGGCCTCGACGAGCCGCAGCGGCTTCAGCCGGCTGCGATCGGGCACCGTGGTTTCCTTCAGGCAGACGGTCGACAGGAAGACCAGCAGTGCGCCGAAGCCGACCATCAGCAGGAAGACCGATCGCCAGCCGAAGGCGGCAAGCGCAAGACCGCCGATCGTCGGACCGAGGGATGGCCCGATCGCCAGGATGATGCCCATCGTGTTGATGATCCGGGCCGCGTCGCCGCCGTTGAACTGGTCACGCACGATGGCGCGCGACACGGTGATGCCGACGGAAGCGCCGATACCCTGGATCAGGCGGCCGGCGAGCACCCATTCGACCGTTGGCGCAAAGGCCGCCAGCAGCGAACCGGCAAGATAGATCAGCAGGAAACTCAATGAGGCGGTCTTGCGGCCAAAGGCATCGGAGACGGGACCGGCGACCAGCTGCGCCAGCGCAAAGCCCGCGAAATACAGCGACAGCGACATCTTGATCGCCGCTTCCGTGGTGTCGAAGGCGCGCACCAGTTCCGGCATCGCCGGGGTGTAGATCGCCATGGAAATCGGTCCGATCGCCGTCAGCAGGGCGCCGATGATCGTGGTTCGGCGCTCGCTCATCCGAGCGGGGGCAGGCGGCATGTTATCGGCTTTCATCAGCTAAAGTCTGCAGTGCGGCGGAAGGGACAGCGGCCTGCAGATTGGCGTTGAACAGCGCCAGCGCCTCGCGCAGGATGCGGTTGTTTTCCTCGCTCAGGCCTTCGGTCGCTTGGGTGAGGATGACGTTCAATTCGTTGCGGATCGAACCGATCATCTCGCCGGAAGTCTCGGTGAGTTTGATCCGCTTGGCGCGCCGGTCAGCGGAGCATTGCTGCCTTTCGACCAGTCCGAGCGCCTCCAGCTTGTCGAGATAAGCGCAGAGCGTCATCGGCTCGACGCCCATGCGGGCAGCGATGTCGAGCTGGCGGCTGCCGTCGAGAGCGGCGATGTTGATCAGGGCGCGGGCTTCCCCGGGGGTCAGTCCCAGACCTGCCTGGGCGATGCGACGCTCGAAGGCGGCGCGCAGCAGCCGGGCACTGTCGATGATCAGGGACCCCAGAATGTCCATATGCTTTTCGGCACCCTTCGCCTCTTCCTCGAATTTCATAAGGCACCCTTACTATCTTTCGGGTACGAGGCAAGTGGAAAAGGGGGCGCTGGTTGCATTGACACCGGTAAAACCGGAGGCGAGATTGTCGCAGCCTTCCGACGGAGTTCACCCATGTCCTCATCGCTGCTTGCCGGCGCCTTTTTCGCGGCGCTCGCCTATACGCTCATTCCCGGCCCGGCATTCCTGGCGCTGCTCGGCATTGGTGCCGGGCAGGGAAGGCAGGCTGGCGCCTTCTTCATGGGCGGCCATCTGGCAGGAGACGTCCTCTGGTCCGGGCTGGCGCTGGTCGCAATCATCGGCGCCAAGACGGTCGGTACCACCCTCTTCGACATACTCGGGGTTTTCTGCGGCCTCTATCTCGGCTGGATCGGCTGGAGTGCGTTGCGGGCGAAGCCGAAGGAGGATGGCGGCGCTCTGGTGACGGTCGAAAAGCCACTTCGGCGCGGACTGATCTTCGGGCTGACCAATCCGAAGGGGTATCCGGTGGCGCTGGCGACCTTCACGGCACTGCTCGCGAGTTCAGCCGATGCACTGGATTTCAGCGAGCTGCCGCTTCTTCTCGCCGTGTCGCTGATCGGGTTTCTGACGGCCGATCTGGTGCTGATCGGGATCATCGGCGCCGGCGTGGTGCGGCGGTTCTATCGCAAACACGAGAGGGTGATCGTCCGGCTTTCCGGCCTGCTTTTCATCGGCTTTGCGGTGCAGGCGCTCTGGCACTCGGCACCGGGCCTGTTCGGCTATCGGCGGGCCTGAAGGTAGGATACGGCTAAGCTTGCCTGATCAGACTTCGATGAAAGCCATAACCGCGCGAAGGACGTTGGCGCGGGGCGTATCGCCGAGCGACATGGCGATTTCAAGCTGGTTGCGGTAATAATCGTGGAAATTGAAGCCGGTTTCGTCGGTGACCTGCGTCAGGTCCATCAATTGTCCCTGAGCATCGACGGCGTGGGTGGGAAGTTCTTCGGACAGGGTTGTGTAAGTGTCCTGGTCGATCCTGCCGGCCTGGTAGTTTTCCAGGGCGAGCGCACGCAGATCCCGCGGGGAGATCGCCGAATAATCGATCGGCGATTCATCCGTGTCGGGCACCTGAAAGGTGATCTGGCTCTGCCGACTTCCATGCTCGGAGGATTTCTCGACTTTGTTGTTTCGAGAGTGGTCTCTTTGCAGTAAGTTGGTAGACCAGCGCAAGGAACTGATTTCCATGGCTATATCCTGTTTCATCGGATACTGCGCCAAAACTACCTTTGAATACTGCACTGCGTCAAATGGTTAATAACCGTTAATTATTGTGTATGATTTCTTGCTGAAAGATGAAAATGGGCGGGCGCATACCCATTCGCGCCGCCTTCTCCTATATGAATGGCGACGCATCGTTATGAAGGATATATATTCATGTCTTCTAATCTTCTGGTGAATCCCGCTCTGGTGGACTGGAACGGCCATCACGGCCTGCCGCGCTTCGATCAGGTGAAGGACGAGGACTTCGCTCCCGGCTTCGACGCGGCGCTTGCCGACCATGAGGCGGAGATCGATGCGATCGCCAACAATCCGGAAGAGCCGACCTTTACCAACACGGTGGTTGCGCTGGAGACCGCAGGCGATGCCCTGTCGCGCGTTTCGGCCCTGTTCTGGGGCAAGGCCGGTGCTCATACCAACGAGAATATCCAGGCACTTGAGCGCGAGATCGCGCCAAAAATGTCCCGCCATTATTCGAAGATCGGCATGAATGCGGCTCTGTTTGCCCGCATCGACACGCTCTGGGACAACCGCAAGGAACTGGGCCTGACGCTCGAGGAAGAGCGGGTGCTGGAACGTCACTGGAAGGGTTTCGTCAAGGCCGGCGCAAAGCTCGCCAAGGCCGAGCAGGAACGGCTTGCCGATATCAACGAGAAGCTCGCCGGGCTTGGCGCCAAGTTCGGCCAGAACGTGCTGGGCGACGAGAAGAGCTGGTCGCTGAAATTGTCCGACGAGGCCGAACTCGAGGGTCTTCCGGCGTTCCTGCGGGATGCGATGGCATCCGCGGCCCGTGAGCGCGGCGAGACGGACGGTTATATGGTGACGCTGTCGCGCTCGATTATCGAGCCGTTCCTCACCTTCTCGACCCGCCGGGACCTGCGCGAACAGGCTTTCAAGGCATGGGCGGCGCGCGGACAGAACGGCGGCGACACCGACAATCTCGGCATCGTGCGCGAGACGCTGGCGCTGCGGGCGGAAAAGGCAAAGCTGCTCGGATACGAAAACTTCGCCGCCTACAAGCTCGACAACACGATGGCGAAGACGTCCGAGGCGGTGAATACGCTGCTCCGCCAGGTGTGGGACAAGGCGCGCTCCAAGGCGCTGGAGGAAGAGGCGAGCCTTGGCGGCCTGATCGCCGAGGAGGGCAAGAACCACGAGGTCATGCCGTGGGACTGGCGTTATTATGCCGAGAAGCTGCGCCAGCGGACCTTCGATTTCTCCGAAACCGAGCTGAAGCCCTATCTGCAGCTCGAAAAGATCATCGAGGCCTGCTTCGATGTCGCCGAGCGCCTGTTCGGCATCAAGGCCGTCGAAGTGAAGGGTGTTTCGGCCTACCATCCTGACGTGCGGGTGTTCGAGGTCCGCGACCGGGACGGCTCTCTGAAGGCGCTGTTCCTCGGTGATTATTTCGCCCGGTCCTCGAAGCGCTCCGGCGCCTGGATGAACTCGCTCCAGTCGCAGCACAAGCTGCCGTTGAAGAACGGCGCGACGGGCGAACTGCCGATCATCTACAACGTCTGCAATTTCGCCAAGCCCGCCGAAGGCAAGCCGGCCTTGCTGTCTATCGACGACGCCCGCACCCTGTTCCACGAGTTCGGCCACGCGCTGCACGGCATGCTGTCGGATGTCACCTATCCGTCGGTCTCCGGCACCGGCGTGTCGCGCGATTTCGTCGAGCTGCCGTCGCAGCTTTACGAGCACTGGCTGACCGTGCCGGAAATCCTCGAGAAATATGCCGTGCATTATGAAACCGGCAAGCCGATGCCGAAGGCCTTGCTCGACAAGGTGCTGGCGGCGCGCACCTTCAATGCCGGCTTCGCGACGGTGGAATTCACTTCGTCGGCGCTGGTGGACATGGCGTTTCATACCCGCGGGGCGGTCGAAGATCCGATGGCGGTGCAGAAGGAAGTGCTCGACGAGATCGGCATGCCGGCCTCCATCGTCATGCGCCACGCGACGCCGCATTTCCAGCACGTGTTCTCGGGCGACGGTTATTCGGCGGGCTACTATTCCTACATGTGGTCGGAAGTGCTCGATGCGGACGCCTTCTCCGCCTTCGAGGAAACCGGCAACGCCTTCGATCCGGTCACGGCCCGCAAGCTCAAGAACAATATCTATTCCGTCGGGGGCTCGATCGATCCGGAAGAGGCCTACAAGGCCTTCCGCGGAAAGCTGCCGGACCCGAAGGCAATGTTGAAGAAAAAGGGCCTCGCGATGGTCGAGGAGCTTTCCGGCAGCGACGCCTGAGCGCGTCGCGATCCCGACCTTCCGGGATAGGCAGGGCCGCAGATTTGCCAATCATCGGCCTGTCATGCGGCGGTCGTAATACCGTAGCGCCAGATCGCAACATCGATCTGGTGGCAGTCGCGCAGGGGTCGATCCGGCTCGGCGTGGCCATGGCCGTCATTGCAATCGTGGCGACCGCCTTCCTGCCGCTCCTCTTGGCCCCCTCTTGAGGCGCAGCGGGCTGGTGGCGAAACAGCCATCAACCATCATCGCGCTCACCCCTTTCGCAAATGCGAAAAACAGGGTATGAGGCCGCAAAACGAATTGGGTGCCGCCTCCCGTTGCCGCGCCAAGAGCTCAGAGATTCAAAACATGAAAATGCGAAATATCGCGATCATCGCACACGTCGACCATGGGAAGACCACTCTTGTCGACGAACTCCTGAAGCAGTCCGGCTCGTTCCGTGAAAACCAGCGCACCGTCGAGCGCATGATGGACAGCAACGATCTCGAAAAGGAGCGTGGCATCACTATTCTTGCCAAGGCGACGTCGATCGAGTGGAAGGGTGTTCGCATCAACATCGTCGATACGCCCGGCCACGCCGACTTCGGCGGTGAAGTCGAGCGTATCCTGTCGATGGTGGACGGCGCGATCGTTCTCGTTGACGCTTCCGAAGGCCCGATGCCGCAGACCAAGTTCGTGGTCGGCAAGGCGCTGAAGGTCGGCCTTCGCCCGATCGTCGCGATCAACAAGATCGACCGCCCGGACGGTCGCCATGAAGAAGTCATCAACGAAGTCTTCGACCTGTTCGCCAATCTCGACGCCACCGACGAACAGCTCGATTTCCCGATCCTCTACGGTTCCGGTCGCGATGGCTGGATGAACGTCAATCCGGAAGGCCCGAAGGATCAGGGCCTTGCCCCGCTTCTCGATCTGGTGCTGCAGCACGTTCCCGAGCCGAGCGTCGGTGACGAAGACGGCGCGTTCCGCATGATCGGCACGCTGCTCGAAGCCAACCCCTTCCTCGGCCGCATCATCACCGGCCGTATCCATTCCGGCTCGATCAAGCCGAACCAGGCCGTCAAGGTGCTCTCCCAGGACGGCAAGACGGTCGAAACCGGCCGCATCTCCAAGATCCTCGCCTTCCGCGGCATCGAGCGTACGCCGATCGACGAAGCGCATGCGGGCGATATCGTTGCCATCGCCGGCCTCTCCAAGGGCACGGTCGCCGACACGTTCTGTGACCCGTCCGTCACCGAGGCGTTGCACGCACAGCCGATCGACCCGCCGACCGTCACCATGTCCTTCCTCGTCAACGACTCACCCCTGGCCGGTACCGAAGGCGACAAGGTCACGAGCCGCGTCATCCGCGACCGCCTGTTCAAGGAAGCCGAAGGCAATGTCGCGCTGAAGATCGAGGAAGCCGAGGGCAAGGATTCGTTCTACGTGTCCGGCCGCGGCGAATTGCAGCTCGCGGTTCTCATCGAAACCATGCGCCGCGAAGGTTTCGAACTTGCCGTGTCGCGTCCGCGCGTCGTCATGCACAAGGACGAAGACGGCACGCTGATGGAGCCGATCGAGGAAGTCGTCATCGACGTTGATGAAGAACATTCCGGCGTCGTCGTGCAGAAGATGTCCGAGCGCAAGGCCGAAATGGCCGAGCTGCGTCCGTCCGGCGGCAGCCGCGTTCGCCTGGTATTCTTCGCGCCGACCCGCGGCCTGATCGGCTACCAGTCGGAACTTCTGACCGACACCCGCGGCACGGCGATCATGAACCGCCTGTTCCACAGCTATCAGCCCTACAAGGGCGAAATCGGCGGCCGCACCAACGGCGTGCTCTTGTCCAACCAGGCCGGCGAAGCCGTAGCCTATGCGATGTTCAACCTGGAAGACCGTGGCCCGATGATCATCGAGCCGGGCGAAAAGGTCTATATGGGCATGATCATCGGCATTCACAGCAGAGACAACGACCTTGAGGTCAATGTCCTCAAGGGCAAGCAGCTGACCAACATCCGTTCTGCCGGCAAGGACGAAGCCGTCAGGCTGACCCCGCCGATCCGCATGACGCTCGACCGCGCGCTCTCCTGGATCCAGGATGACGAGCTGATGGAAGTGACGCCGAAGAACATCCGGCTGCGCAAGACCTATCTCGACGCCAACGACCGCAAGCGCTTCGGCAAGGCGAAGATCGCCTGATTTCTATAGCCCGCTCTCAAAGCCTTTCGAACCCCGGCAGAAATGCCGGGGTTTTTTCTGTGTTGAGGGTCCGTCCGCCCTTGTCGCAAAGGTTAAAAACACGTTAACGTTGCCTCGTCGTCCACATGAGAAGTCTGTGGGCAATCCGTTCTACGCATATTGGCGGAATGGCGGATTGCCTGCTTCAGGGCCTAGAGTAAGCGTTATGAAAACGTTGTCGATCGATGTCCGGCGGGCCGAACCGCAAGACGCCCGCGCCATTTCGGAGGCGCATCGTCAGGCGTGGACTCAGGCCTATGCGGGGCTCATTCCCCACAAGCCGCTGACCCAGATGCTGGAGCGCCGGGGCGAGGCATGGTGGTGCAAGGCAACGCGCGGTCCCGCGACCCTGCTGGTGCTTGATGTCGCTGACCAGGTCGCCGGTTACGCCACGATCGGCCTCAACCGCGCCCGTGCCCTGCCTTATGACGGCGAGATCTACGAGATCTATCTGCGTCCCGAATTTCAGGGCATCGGCCTTGGTCGCCGCCTGTTCGGGGAAAGCCGCCGGCTCCTGAAGTCGCTCGGCTGCGAAGGTCTCGTCGTCTGGTGTCTGGAGGACAGCGAGCATGCGGCGCGTTTCTTCCGCCGGCACGGCGGCGTGGACCTTGCCGAAGGCATGGAGGATTTCGGCGGCACGCAGCTTCGCAAGATCGGTTTCGTCTGGTCCTGAACGGTCAACCTTCAACGCTCTGAATTTGAACGGTTTCTAATGTTGCGGCACGCAATGCGGTTCAACATTGGTCTCAAAGGCTTGTTGCCTTGCAGCATGATTCCCGCTATCGACGCTTAACTTTGTCGAACCTCATCGGGGACCAGAATGCGTATCGATGCAATTTCCGTTGGCAAGAATCCGCCTGAAGACGTCAACGTCATCGTTGAAGTGCCGGTCGGCGGCCAGCCGATCAAGTACGAAATGGACAAGGAAGCCGGCGCTCTCGTCGTCGACCGCTTCCTTTACACGCCGATGACCTATCCGGGCAATTACGGCTTCGTACCGCACACGCTTTCGGAAGACGGCGACCCGATCGACGTCCTCATCTGCAACACCCGTCCGCTGGTTCCGGGCTGCGTCATCAACGTGCGCCCGATCGGCGTGATGATCATGGAAGACGACGGCGGCAAGGACGAGAAGATCATCGCCGTGCCGGTTCCGAAGCTGACCCAGCGCTACGACAAGATCAAGAACTACACCGACATGCCCGAGATCACGCTGAAGCAGATCGAGCATTTCTTCGAGCACTACAAGGATCTGGAGCCCGGCAAATGGGTGAAGATCGGCGGCTGGCAGAATGTCGACGTGGCGAAGACGCTGATCGTCGAGGCGATCGAGCGTTACAAGGCAAGCAAGTAAGCCGTCAGGCTTTCAGGACCTTTTCCAGCTTTTTCTCCAAATCCTCCGGGTCGCCATCGATCCGGAGGATTTTTTTGCGCGCGGTTTCGCCCGACAGGATCGAAATGGAGGATTTGGGGAGGCGGAACGTGTCGGCCAGCAGCAGGATCAGCGCCTTGTTGGCCTTGCCGTCCTCGGGCACCGCGGTGACGCGCGCCTTCAGGAAGACGTCGCCATCGGCGGCGGTCTCGATGCCCTCGACAGCATTGCGGCCCGAATTCGGGGTGAGCCGGATTGCGAGCCGCAGATGATCGGAATGCTTGCTGTAGGGACCGCTCACGCAAACAGCGGATAGATCGACGTCCACATCAGCGAGCGGATGAAGAAGATGATCAAGAGCAGGATGACCGGCGAGATGTCGATGCCGCCGAGATCCGGCATGATGCGACGGATCGGCCGCAGCACCGGGTCGGTGACGTTGAAGAGGAAACGGCCGATCGCATCGACGAACTGGTTTCTCGAATTGATGACGTTGAAGGCATAGAGCCACGAGAAGATGGCGCTGGCAATCAGCACCCAGGTATAGAGGTTCAAGGCCAAATCGATGGTCTGAAACAGGGCGAGCATTAACGTCTCCATTTCTTTGTTGACAGACATGTAGACATTGACGAACTAACGAGCAAGTGCCGTGTCCGGGGCTCTCCCGATTCATGTTTAACGGGTGCCGGGCATAATGTCGGCTTCCGGCTCCGCTGAAAGTGCTGCCTCATGTCCAATTCTGCCACGGGCGATCGTTTCGCCGCCTTCCGGCACTCATCCTATACTCGCTTCTTCTTTTCCCGGCTTTTCTCGGCTTTCGCGATCCAGATCATCAGCGTCGCGGTCGGCTGGCAGATGTATGACGAAACCGGCAATCCGCTCTATCTCGGCCTGATCGGGCTTTTCCAGTTCCTGCCGTCGCTGCTTTTGATCCTCGTCACCGGTTCGGTCGCCGACCGCTATAACCGCCGTGTGATCGTCGCAATCTGCATGGTGGTCGGGGCGCTCTGCGCCGGCGCCCTTCTGGCACTCACCGTCACTCATTCGTTTTCGCCCTGGCCGGTGTTCGGCATCCTGATCGTGTTCGGCATCGAGCGCGCCTTCATGGGCCCTGCCGTCCAGTCGCTCGGACCGAACCTGGTGCCGGAACAGGACCTGCCGAATGCGGTCGCCTGGAATTCCTCGTCCTGGCAGACGGCGGCGATCCTCGGCCCGGTGGCCGGCGGCCTGCTTTACGGCCTCAGCGCAGTTTCCGCCTATTCGGTCGCACTGGTCTTTCTCATCCTCGCAGCAGCCCTTGTCTTCACGATCCCGAAACCTCCGCAGCGCAACGCTGCGGAAAAGGTGAGCTGGGGCCAGATCCTGGCCGGCTTCAAGTTCATCTCCCAGGAAAAGATCGTGCTTGGGGCGATCTCGCTCGATCTCTTCGCGGTCCTGCTCGGCGGCGCCGTGGCGCTGATGCCGATCTTTGCGCGCGATATTCTCGAACTCGGGCCCTGGGGGCTTGGCATGCTGCGTGCCGCGCCGGGCGTCGGCGCCATCATTGTCGCGATCTACCTCGCCTTCTATCCGATCCGCCACCATGCCGGCATCGCGATGTTCATCGGCGTCGGGCTGTTCGGGGTCGGCACGCTGGTCTTCGGTCTCTCCGTGACGCCCTGGCTGTCGATTTCGGCGCTGATGCTGATGGGCGCATCCGACATGATCTCGGTCTATGTGCGCGAGACGCTGATCGCGCTGTGGACGCCGGACGAGGTGCGCGGCCGGGTCAATGCGGTCAACATGGTGTTCGTCGGCGCGTCCAACGAGCTCGGGGAATTCCGTGCGGGTACGATGGCCTCGATCTTCGGCGCCGTGCCGGCGGTCGTGATCGGCGGCATCGGCACGCTCGGGGTTGCGATCATCTGGTCGATGAGCTTCCCGAAGCTGCGCCGGATCGACAGCCTCGAAGCGCCGGATCGGGAAGAGAGATCGCCTCAGCCGGCCTGAAGCGCCGGCCGGCAAGTATCAGCGTTTCAACAACGCCTCAGTCTCCTCCCTGGTCGTCTCCCGCGGTTGCGCGGGCGGCGGCCTGCTGGCGCTCCAGAACCCTGTCGCGCGCCGAGACGCCGAGAAGATCGGCGATCCTCCAGATCACGTGATCCTCGATCTCGCTCCGCTGCCCGTCGGCGTAGACGATATCCCAGAGGATGCCGAGCAGCTCGACGCGGTCGTCTTCATTGACGAGGTGTTTTCTGAGATCGGACGTGAAGCGGTAATAATCGACCGCCTCGCTGCCGGCCTGGTGGCCAACCTCGATCAGCGCCTTCAGGCGATCCTCGCTGAGGTCGTAGCGCTCGCGCAGCAGGTCGCGAAACTTCTGCTGTTCCCGATCGGAAATGTTGCCGTCTGCCTCCATGACCTGGAAACAGAGCGCGACGAAGGCCACCCGCGGATCATCGGGTGCGAATTCTTGCGTATGGTGGGATCCGGTCAGAGTGTGGAGGAAGGCCTGAATGCGATCTAACATCTATCTCCAGGCCCTCGCCATTCTTAAAAGAGCCGGAGCCTCGTTGCGGGCTGCGCGGCGTCGGGATCTTTCACACCCGGATCATCGGGCGGACGCCCGAAAAAGGGAACGGGCTCCTCCCCATTTTCAGGGGATTTTCCGTCCTTCGGCGTCACATTCGCGGTCGCTGGTGTTTTTGCTGCAACAGCTAACTCCTTCCGGGGCGGCTTTGCCTCCTGCGGTGCGGGCTTGGCCTCGACGAGGATCGGCTTCGGCGTCTCCTCGGCGCGCGGCTCGGCGCTTACGCTGCCGGGTGGCGGCGCCGGGCTTGCGGCCGGCACCTCGCGGACAGGCGGCAGGCTGGCGATTGCCGTATCGGCCGCGAGCGAACCTTCCTCGACCGGGCCTTCGAGCTGGTCGAACGGCGCCTTCCACTCGAAGGCATCGAGCCGTCCGGTGACCGGGGAAAGCGGCAGCCATTTTTCCGAGACGAAACCGTCGGCCACCCAGGCGGGGTCCCGCGGGGCGCGCAGCGCCTGCGCCATCCAGTGGCGGACGCGGCCCTGGTCGCCGGTCTCGGCTTCCTCGATATCGGCGAGCAGCAGGTAGACGGCCTCGCGCGGCTGCATGCGGGCGGCGGCTTCCGCCTTGGCACGTGCCTTCTTGAACTGCTGGGCATCGAGTGCCGCCTGGGCGACGGCCAGCAGCGATTCGACATTGTTGGGGCGCATAGCCTCGAGCTTTTCGGCGCGTTTCAGCCGGTCGACCGTGCTGTCGCCGCTGCGGGCGCGAATATAGGCGCGGGCGATTTCCGGATGCGGGCCGAGCTTCCAGACGCCTTCGAGGGTGGATGCGGCCTTGCGGACATTGTCCTCGCGCAGCCAGGCCTTGGCGGCGATGACGGCGGCGGGCACCAGGTCCTTGGCGAATTTCAGGGCTGCCATGGCATCGTCGCGAGCGCCCTTTGGATCGCCTTCCAGCCGGTCGTTAGCCTTGGCGGTCAAAAGTACCGCCTTCCAGCGCTCGGCCTGCGGCTTTTCGAGGATATTGGCCATGCGCTGCTGGTCGAGCAGGCGGATCGCATCGTCCCAGCGGCCGGACTGGCTGCGGGATTCGAGCGTCGCCTGGGCGGCCCAGGGCAGGTAGGGCGCATGCTCGACAGCCTTTTCCGCATATTGGCGGGCGGCCTCGTTGGCACCAAGCCGGCGGGCTTCCATGTAGAGGCCGCGCAGGCCGAGTTCGCGGGTTTCCGGATCCTCGGCCATCTGCTCGAACTTTTTGCGCGCTTCGTCGTGCTTGCCTTCGATGAGCGCCGCCTGGGCTTCGAGAAGATGGATCAGTGGCTCCTGGTCTGCACTGATCAGGCCGCGGGTGCGCAGGCTCATCTTGCGGGCAAGCAGCGCATTGCCGGCGCCGGCGGCGATCAGGCCGGTCGACAGCGCCTGGTAACCACGGTCACGCTTGCGGGCGCGAAAATAGCGGCGGACGGAATAGGGCGAAGTCCAGATCACCCCGACGATCCACCAGAGGAGCATCGCAAAGCCGACCAGCGCGACCAAGGCGGTGGCGGCCACCATCAGGCTGGTTTCGATCAGGTGGTCCTGCCAGGTGATAGAAATCAGGCCGGGGCGATCCGCAAGCCAGGAGAAACCCCAGCCGAGAGCCAGCACCACAACGAGAAAAATGAAAAGTCTGACCATCCGGTTCTTCCGTCCTCAGCCTTGGGTGCCGGCGACGGCGCGCGACAGCGTTCCGCCCACGAGATTTTCCACCTGAATGCGGGCATCGAGCTTCTGCTTGAAATCGCGCGAAACGGCCTTGGCCGGTTCCGGCAGCGCCTCCCATTCGCGAGCGCAGGCCTGGAGATCGCCGTTGCGCAGCGCATTCTCCATGCGGGCGACGACCGCGTCCGGCGTTTCGCCCTGGACATCGCCGACCCGGCGGACCTTGACGACCGACAGGGCGGAGGAGAGCAGCCGGCCGGCAATGCCCTCATTCGGGTCGGATTGGACGGTCGCTTCCAGCATCGCATCGGCGACGCGGGGGAAGTCGCGCTGCAGCTCGGCGCGGGCGGGCACGCCCGCGGAGGCGAATTTCTGGAGATCGGCGACCGCCGGATCATCGCCGGCGACGGTCTTGAAGGTCTGCAGTTCGGTTTCGAACGGGCCACCGCGATCGATGCCGGCCTTGAGAGCTGCGGCAGCCACGGCGCGGGCGACCTGTTGTTCCGGGCCGCGATCGTTCAGCTTGGCTTCGGCCTGGTCCAGGCGCTGGGCGAGGCTGGAATCGGCGCCTGCGGCCGACTGGACCGTGGCGCGAAGCTGGTCGAGATCGGCCTTCAACGCGGCAAGCGCCTGCTCGCTGGCGCCGCTCGACGTGCGTGGCGCTGCTTCGAGTGCCGCAACGCGGTTGGCGAGCGCAACATCCGGGGCTGCTGCGGTTGAGGGCCGGTTTTTGAGCGCTGCGATTTCCTGGCGCAGCGCGGCGATCTCGGAGGAGAGACCGGCCGTGTTGGAAGCGGCCGGGGCGGGCGTGGCGCCGGGCAGGTAACCGGCATATTGCATGCTGCCTGCCAGCAGCAGCGCGACGATACCGCCGAAAATGCCGGCCGCGATCAGCGTCGACGTGGCAGGGCTCGGGCGATGGTGTGGGGTGGGAACTGGCTCCGGTTCGGGCGCCACGGTCGCCGGCTGCGGTTCGCTCTGGGCGGCAGCAGAGGACCAAGGGTCGTCATAGCGCGGCTCGTCTGCGGCCGAGGCGCTGGATGCCGGTTCGTCCGTGGGCTCGGCCTTGGCCGGTTCTTCGGTGCTTGCGGAAACGTCCTCGGCAGGCTCGGTCGCGCTCACATCATCATCGGTGTCATTGCTGCGGACAGGCTCGGCGACCACTTCCGATTGCTCGGCGGTCAGGTCGATCGTGACCGGCTCCTTGTCTGTCTTGGATCGGCGGGGTGGTTGTTCCGGTACCATCTCGACCTCTTTTTGCATGCGCTCACAGGAAACTAGTGGGTGGGTCATCGGAAAGAAAGGGGCGGGCGGGATTTTGGCGCCACCCCTCTACTAAAGGAGTGCGAATACCCCGTCCTCGTCAGGGTGGCGGGCGATCTTGATATTTCTATGAAATCCCCGCGGAATGATTTCGGCGACATTGTCGCTGAGGCAAACGAACTGCACGGATGCAAGTTCCTTCAGGTGCGGTGCAGCGAAATCGCAGAACAGCCGGGCGTTTTCGCGGGAATAAAGAAGCACCGCATTCACGGGCGGATCGAGCAAAATGTCACGGATGAAAACTTCATCGTAGGCTATGGGTGCCATTTCGTAGATTTCGGCCGTCACGAATGAGACATCGTTCGTCCGCAGCCCGTCCTCGAATTTCGGTGAGCGCGGCTTGCCGGAGAGATAGAGCAAAGGGGCACCGAAGGTTGATGCATCGCCTGCGATGAGTTCGGCGAGTTCGGCACCCGTTCCGGCGCCGGCGCGGATATTCCGGAAGCCCGCATCTCCGGACGCCTTCGCCGTCGTTTCTCCGACGGCGTAAAGGGTTTGGCCCAGACATGGGGACAGGCGCTCACCCAGCGAGGACAGCACGCGGACGGCTTCAGCACTGGTGACGGCGAGTGCGGCATGTGGGGCGGCGAGTGCTGCCGCGGCAGCGTCCGGATGATGGATCGCCCTGGTCAACGGCAGCAGGACCGGCTGATGGCCAAGGTCCTGCAGGCGCTCGACGGTGCGCCGGGCTGAGTTTTCGGGGCGGGTGACGACGACCCGCATCGCGTTACGACCAGCCTTCGAAGAAATCTGGGCCGGCCGCCGCGCGGACGGCTTCGCCGGCCTGGCGGCCGAGCTTTTCCGCGTTGGCTCGTTTGCCTTCGGTCTCGATCGAATGTTCCTTGCGGCCATCCGGCGTCAGGATGAGGCCCGAAAACTTCAGGTGGTCGCCTTCGCAGATGGCGTAACCGCCAATCGGGGTGCGACAGGAACCGTCGAGCGCCGCCAGGAAGGCCCGTTCGCAGGAGACGGCGTCGTAGGTCGGGCGATCGTTGATCGGGTCGAGCAGCGCGTCGATGCGGGCATCGCCGACACGGCTTTCGACGCAGATCGCGCCCTGTGCCGGCGCCGGCGGAAAATCCTCCGGGTCGAGCAGTTCGGTGACGACATCTTGTTTGCCAAGGCGCTTCAGGCCGGCATAGGCGAGCAGGGTGGCATCCGCCTGGCCTTCGTTGAGCTTGCGCAGCCGGGTTTCGACGAGGCCGCGGAAGGTGATGACCTCGATATCCGGCCGGATGCGGCGGATCAGCGCCTGGCGGCGCAACGATGAGGAACCGACGGTGGCGTGATCGGGAAGTGCTGCGAGCGTATGGGCGGTGCGGCCGATGAAGGCGTCGCGGAAATCTTCGCGCGGCAGGTAGGCAGCAAGCCGCAGGCCGTCGGGCAGCTTGGTCGGCATGTCCTTCGAGGAATGCACGGCAAAATCGAGGTCGCCGGAGATCAGGCCTTCCTCCAGCTCCTGGGTGAACAGGCCCTTGCCGCCGAGCTCGGTCAGCGCCCGGTCGGTAATGCGGTCGCCGGTGGTCGACAGCACGACGATCTCGAACATTTCCTCCGGCAGGCCATGCGCCGTCATCAGCCGTGCGCGCGTTTCGGAAGCCTGTGCGAGCGCCAGCGGGCTGCCGCGCGTGCCGATCCGGAAAGGTTTTGTTTGCATCCGCGTCATTCCATTGTTACCGGAAGCTTTCGTAGACCGGTTTAACCGGCATCGCAATTATCGATAGGCGTATGGCGACCTTTCTTCGCATCCTTGGCATCGAAACTAGCTGCGACGAGACGGCGGCTTCCGTGGTCGCGCGCCATGAGGACGGCCGCGGTGAAATACTCTCGGACGTGGTGCTCTCCCAGCTCGACGAGCACAGCGCCTATGGCGGCGTCGTGCCGGAGATTGCCGCGCGTGCGCATGTGGAAGCATTGGACGGACTGATCGAGGAGGCGCTGACCCGCGCCAACGTCTCGCTCGACGAGATCGATGCGGTGGCGGCGACCTCGGGGCCAGGCCTGATCGGCGGGCTGATCGTCGGGCTAATGACCGCCAAGGCGATTGCGCGGGCGGCCGGGAAACCGTTGCTGGCGATCAATCACCTCGAAGGCCATGCGCTGACGGCGCGGCTGACCGACGGGCTTTCCTTCCCCTACCTGATGCTGCTCGTCTCCGGCGGTCACACCCAGCTGGTGCTGGTGCGCGGCGTCGGGGAATACGAACGCTGGGGCACGACGATCGACGATGCGCTCGGCGAAGCCTTCGACAAGACAGCGAAACTGCTTGGCCTGCCTTATCCCGGCGGCCCGGCGGTCGAGAAGGCGGCGCTGAAGGGCAATCCGGACCGGTTCTCGCTGCCGCGGCCGCTGGTCGGCGAAGCGCGGCTCGATTTCTCTTTCTCAGGGCTGAAGACCGCGGTGCGGCAGGCGGCGACCGAAATCGCGCCCTTGAGCGACCAGGATGTCGCCGATATCTGCGCTTCGTTCCAGAAGGCGATTTCCCGGACGTTGCGCGACCGCATCGGCCGAGGCTTGGCGCGCTTCAAACAGGAATTCGCGCATCTCGATGTCGATCGGGCGCTGGTGGTGGCCGGTGGGGTCGCCGCCAACCAGGAAATCCGCCGCACGCTGCAGGCGCTCTGCATCGAAAACGGATTTCGTTTCATCGCGCCGCCGCTCAGGCTCTGCACCGACAATGCGGCGATGATCGCCTGGGCCGGGCTCGAGCGGATGGCGGAAGACCTGCCGGCGGATGGCCTCGATGTCGCGCCGCGTTCGCGCTGGCCGCTTGACAAGGATGCCAAGACCCTGCTCGGCTCCGGCAAACGAGGGGCCAAGGCATGAGTGCGCGAGAACGGATCGTAGTCATCGGAGCCGGCGCTTTCGGCACCGCACTTGCCACGGTGATCGCACTGGAGGGCCGTCATCCGGTGACCCTGATCGGCCGCGACCCTTCGCTGATGAGCGATTTGCGCGACGACCGGGTGCATGATGCAGCCCTTCCCGGCGTGCCGCTTCCGGATGCGCTGGAGTTTTCCGCCGAACCGGACGCGATCGGCGAGGCGAGCTTCGTGCTTTTCGCCATGCCCTCGCAGGCGCAGGCGGATGCGGCGCGGCATTACGGCCCCTATCTGGCGGAGGGGGCGGTGGTCGTCACCTGCGCCAAGGGCATCGACAAGTCGTCCGGCCTGCTGCTGACCGAGGTGCTGGAGGCGGAATTGCCGCATCATCCGGTCGCCGTGTTGTCCGGGCCGGGCTTTGCGGCGGACATCGCCCGCGGCCTGCCGACGGCGATGGCGATTGCGGCCGCCGACCAAGTTCTGGCGGAACGGCTTGCCAATGCGCTCTCCGGCCGCACGTTCCGGCTTTACGCCTCGACCGACCGGATCGGCGTGCAGCTTGGCGGGGCGCTGAAGAATGTGCTGGCGATCGCCTGCGGCATCATCGAGGGCGCCGGGCTTGGGGATTCGGCGCGGGCGGCGCTGATCTCGCGGGGCTTGGCCGAAATGTCGCGGCTGATCGAGGCGATGGGCGGCAAGGCGGATACGGTGCGGGGCTTGTCGGGCCTCGGCGACCTGGTGCTGACCGGCACCAGCCATCAATCGCGCAACCTGCGTTTCGGCATCGCGCTCGGCCAAACTGGCGGGAATTGGGGCGACCCCGCGGATACGGTGGGCGGGCCGCTGGTCGAGGGTGCCTTTGCGGCCTCCGTCGCGGCGCGTCTCGGCGAAAAATTCTCCGTCGAGCTGCCGGTCACCAACGCGGTGGCCGACATCATCGACGGCAAGCTCGATATCATGACGGCCATGGAACAGTTGATGACCCGGCCGATCACCACCGAATAAGATCATTCCCCCAAAAAGCCTATGCAAGGAGAGACTGATGCTGTTTGCGTTTCTGTGCACCGACAAGCCCGGCCATTTGAACGTCCGGATGGAAACCCGCCCGACCCATGTGGAGCACCTGAACAAGCTCAATGCCGACGGGGTTCTGAAGTTCGCAGGTCCGTTCCTTGACGATGACGGCAAGCCGAACGGCAGCCTCGTGGTCGTCGAAGCCGCCGACATGGCCGCTGCCCGCACGATCGCCGAAGCCGATCCCTATTATCACGCCGGCCTGTTCGAGAAGGTCGAAGTGAAGGCCTGGAACTGGGTGTTCAACAAGCCGGAGTGAGGCGACAGATGGCGTATTGGCTTTACAAATCCGAACCCTCCTCCTGGTCCTGGGAACAGCAGAAGGCGGCGGGGGAAAAGGGCACCGAGTGGACCGGCGTGCGCAACTACCTGGCGCGCAACAACATGCGGGCCATGAAGATCGGCGACAAGGGTTTCTTCTACCACTCGAATGACGGGCTGGAGATCGTCGGCATCGTCGAGGTCTGCGCGCTGTCGCATCCCGATTCGAGTGCCAAGGGTGATCCCAAGTGGGATTGCGTCGATATCCGCGCCGTGACCGACATGCCGAAGCCGGTGACGCTGAAGGACATCAAGGCCAATCCGAAGTTCGAGAAGATGTCGCTGGTGACATCGATGCGCCTTTCGGTGCAGCCGGTAACCGACGAGGAATATTTCGAGATCTGCAAGCTCGGTGGTCTCGATAATCCGCCGCGATCCCCGGATTGAGCGGATTTTGAAAACCGATCCCAGGGCCTTCGTTCTCGACAATACCGACCTCGTCAGCCCGCCGCATGTGCCGGAAATCAGGCTGCATCTGGCGAGCGAGGCACATGATCTCTGGCTGAAGACGGAGGAGGATCTGCAGGAGATCGGCCTTCCGCCGCCGTTCTGGGCTTTCGCCTGGGCAGGCGGGCAGGGGCTTGCGCGCTATATCCTCGATCATCCGGAAACGGTCGCGGGCAAAGAGGTGCTCGATTTCGCCAGCGGCTCCGGCCTGGTGGCAATCGCCGCCCGGCTCGCCGGCGCCGCCGATGTGCTGGCTGCGGATATCGATCCCTGGGCCGCGAGCGCCATAGGGCTGAATGCCGCGGCAAACGAAGTCGAGATCCGCTCCACGGCCGAAGACCAGATCGGCAGGGCGGTCGAGGCGGATGTGATCCTTGCCGGAGATGTCTTCTACGACCGGGAGTTTGCGGCGGCCCTGATCCCGTGGTTCACGCGGCTTGCGGGTGAGGGGAAGCTGGTTCTGGTCGGCGATCCCGGTCGCAGTTATTTCCCGAAGGACCGACTTGAGCAACTTGCCGTCTATCAGGTGCCGGTGACCCGGGCGCTGGAGGATAGCGAGGTGAAGAAGACGACGGTGTGGCGGTTTGCCCGATAAGCTGGCGGGCTCGCCGCTGAGACAGCGACGCGGCCGAGCGGAGAGGATGAACAAGCCTCTCCGCTCGGTTCCACTCGATGTTCGTGGTGGTCAAAACGAGAGTGTGGCGGCTCCGTCCCTGATCTCGGCGTGCATTGCGCTTGCACCGACGATAACGACGCCCTCGAGCAGGTCGCCTTCGTCGTAACCGCGCGATTTGACGCAGGGCGGGCATGCCCAGATCGTGCCGCCACGTTTCTGGAAATCGTCGATCGATTGTGCCAGCGGATCGAGCGGCGCCACATGGGTCATCCGCTGCCCGCCCTTGCGGACGAGATCGATCGCGGCGCTGGTCAGAAATACCGAGACCTTGAGCCCCGCCGTGATGCCGCCATTGGCAATCGTGAAGGCGACCGACGACAGTTCGGAATCGATGCCCTTGGTGACGAGCACCACCAGTTTGTCAGTTGGAGTTTGCATTGTATTCTCCCTCGGTTGAGTTGACTTGCTCACTTTAGGAAGGCGGGCGAAACCTGTCTTTGGCCGAGATGCGTGAAGGCTTGTCCGAAAATCCTGACCTGACGCGTGGGGTGGCGCGGGACGACGTGCTGTCGGCGCTGTTGTCGACCATTCGCCTTTCAGGGTCGTTGCAGTTCTGCTTCATGCCTTCCGGCAACTGGCAGACGGATGCCACCCCCTCCATGGCGAACCTCTCGGGGAAGGCAATCGGCACGGTACCGTTTCACATCGTCGCGGCCGGCCATTGCTGGCTGAAGATGGAAGGCCAGGAGGCGGCGCTCGAGCCGGGCGACGTGCTTGTCTTTCCCTTCGGCACCGGGCACCAGCTGGGCTCGGGGGGTGACGGCGCGATCGTCAACCCGACGCGGCAACTGCCGCCGAAGCCGTGGCGCCAAATTCCGGTCATTCGCCACGGTGATGACACGCAAGGGGTCAGGTTGCTCTGCGGCTATCTCCAGTGCGACGCGCTGAGCTTTGCGCCGCTGAGGCGCGCGCTGCCGAAACTGATCCATGTCAGGACGCGCGGTGCGAATGACGGAGACTGGCTGCGTGCGACCATCCGGCAGATGGTGGAAGAGGTCGATATGCCACGGGCGGGCGGGATCTCCATGCTGCCGAGACTGACCGAAATACTGTTTATCGAAATTCTGCGCCACCAGATCACCATGGCCGAACCGCAGGCCGCCGGCTGGCTGGCAGCGCTGGCCGACGCGGCGCTGTCGCGCTGCCTGTCGCTCATTCATGACGATCCGACGCGCGACTGGTCGCTGGGGGAACTGTCGATTGCGTCGGGGATGTCGCGCAGCGTGCTGGCGGAACGTTTCCAGACGATCCTCGGGACTTCACCTGTCCGATATGTGCGCGAGTGGCGCCTTTATCTGGCGAGCGTCGCTCTGGCAACGACAGGGCAGGCGATTGCCGCGATCGCCTACGATGCCGGATATGCGACCGAAGCGGCTTTCAGCCGTGCCTTTTCACGGACGTACGGCACGCCGCCGGCTGCATGGCGTGCGATGGGTTGAAAGTGGCGAGACTTAAAGACGGGGTTGCCGCGTCGCGGTTCAGTTCCCGCCGCGGATGACGCAGACGCCGAATTCGTAGGAGCAGGCGTCTGCGAAGCCGCGCAGGCCTGTGCCGACATCGATGATCTTGGCCTTGGGCGCAAGCACCACGCGGCCTTCCTGCGCCCACCAGTAATCTTCCGAAAAATAGCGCGCAAAATGGATGCCGAAGTCGGGGATCGGGGGAGCCTGCAGCGGTCCGCTGAAAATGCCGAGCCTGCGGACGAATGACGCCGTCCCGGTGTAGAAGACGCGAAAACTCTCCACATTCGACGAACGGTCTTCCCGTTGTTCAAGGCGGTAGACGCCGCTGCCGGCGTCGCTCCAGCCGTCGCGGGCGTTGGCGGCGGATGCGAGGGACGCAAAAAACGCCGCAGCGACCAGGACAGGCTTGATGCGATTCGCGATCATGGCGAAACTCCGGAGGATATGATTAACGAAACGTTATCATAAAACGGCTCGCCACGTCCCGGCGGCAACGAAATCTTTCCAAATCGTAGTTAATGTGACCGTCGGGTTTGACCCGCGCCGGCCACGAGAAAGACACAATCGATTAAAATGGAAATCGGTCTGAATTGTTCTTGTCGTCCGACATTCGTGCGATTAAACCACGCCATTGATGCAATGCACATTTCTTCGGCACCGTGCATTGTTGGGCGCCCGCCCTTGATACCGCATACGACGCCGCGAGGTTCTGATGGCGAATGTGACAAATAACCGGCCCCTGTCGCCGCATCTTCAAATCTACAAGCCAATCCCCACCATGATCATGTCGATTGTGCACCGCATCACAGGCGGCGCGCTCTATGTCGGCACCATTCTGGTGGCGTGGTGGCTGATCGCCGCCGCCAGCGGCCCGACCTATTACGACTGGGCCAACTGGGCACTCGGCAGCATTCTCGGCAAGCTCGTGCTGCTCGGTTATACCTGGGCGCTGATCCACCACATGCTCGGCGGCTTCCGCCATTTCATGTGGGACCTCGGCCACGGTTTCGAGAAGGAATTTTCGACCAAGCTCGCCATCGCCAATATCATCGCATCACTCTGTCTGACCGTGCTGGTCTGGGTGATCGGCTTCCTCGTTCGGTAAGGTTCTCATCCATGGATATGCGTACCCCGCTCGGAAAGGTCCGCGGACTGGGCTCCGCCAAGGACGGCACCGATCATTTCTGGCGCCAGCGCCTGACGGCCGTCGCCAACGTGCCGCTGATGACCTTCTTCGTCATCTTCATGATCATCTACGCCGGCAAGCCCTATCCGGAAGTGATCGCCGCGCTGTCGAACCCGTTCGTCGCCGTCATCATGGGCCTTATCGTCATCTCCGGCGTCATTCACATGAAGCTCGGCATGCAGGTGATCATCGAGGACTATGTGCACGGCGAATTCGCCAAGGTCGCGCTGGTCATGCTCAACACCTTCTTCTCGATTTTGATCGCCGGGCTCTGTCTGTTCGCCGTTCTGAAAATCGCATTCGCAGGATAACCCGTCATGGCATCAGTCACCCCCATCGCCCAGAACGGCAAAGCCTATACCTATGTCGACCATTCCTATGACGTGATCGTCGTCGGCGCCGGCGGCGCTGGCCTGCGCGCCACGCTCGGCATGGCCGAACAGGGTTTCAAGACCGCCTGCATCACCAAGGTCTTCCCGACCCGGTCGCACACCGTGGCGGCACAAGGCGGGATCGCAGCGTCGCTGCAGAACATGACGCCGGACAGCTGGCAGTGGCACCTCTACGACACCGTCAAGGGTTCCGACTGGCTCGGCGACGTCGATGCCATGCAGTACATGGTCATGGAAGCGCCGAAGGCCGTCTACGAACTCGAACATTACGGCGTGCCTTTCTCCCGTAACGAGGAAGGCAAGATCTACCAGCGGCCGTTCGGTGGCCACATGCAGAACTTTGGCGCCGGCCCGCCGGTGCAGCGCACCTGCGCTGCGGCAGACCGTACCGGCCACGCCATCCTGCACACGCTCTACGGCCAGTCTCTGAAGAACAACGCGGAATTCTTCATCGAGTATTTCGCGCTCGACCTGATCATGTCGGATGACGGCAGCCGCTGCACCGGCGTCGTCGCGTGGAACCTCGACGACGGCACGATCCACCGCTTCGCCGCCAAGATGGTGGTGCTGGCGACCGGCGGTTACGGCCGCGCCTATTTCTCGGCGACATCGGCCCATACCTGCACCGGCGACGGTGGCGGCATGGTGGCCCGTGCCGGCCTGCCCTTGCAGGACATGGAATTCGTGCAGTTCCACCCGACCGGCATCTACGGTTCGGGCTGTCTGATCACCGAAGGCGCACGCGGTGAAGGCGGTTACCTCGTGAATTCCGAGGGCGAACGCTTCATGGAGCGCTACGCACCTTCGGCCAAGGACCTTGCCTCGCGTGACGTGGTTTCGCGCTGCATGACGCTGGAAATCCGCGAAGGCCGCGGCGTCGGCAAGAACAAGGACCACATTTTCCTGCATCTCGACCATCTCGATCCGGCCGTTCTTCACGAGCGCCTGCCGGGCATTTCCGAGAGCGCCAAGATTTTCGCAGGCGTGGATGTGACCCGCGAGCCGATCCCGGTCCTGCCGACCGTCCACTACAACATGGGCGGCATCCCGACCAATTTCTGGGGTGAAGTCTTGAACGCCGACAGCAACAATCCGGAACGTCTGCTGCCGGGCCTGATGGCCGTCGGCGAAGCCGGCTGCGCTTCGGTTCACGGCGCCAACCGCCTCGGCTCCAACTCGCTGATCGACCTCGTGGTCTTCGGCCGCGCCGCCGCAATCCGCGCCGGCGAGGTGATCAACAAGGCCGAGCCGATCCCGGCGCTCAACATCGCCGCCTGCGACAAGATCATGGACCGCTTCGACCGCCTGCGGAACGCCAATGGCGGCACGCCGACTGCGGTGCTGCGCGACAAGATGCAGCGCACCATGCAGGACGACGCGGCCGTGTTCCGCACACAGGAATCGCTGGAATCGGGCTGCAAGCGGATGTCGGCGATCTGGGGCGAGTTGAAGGACATCAAGGTCACCGACCGTTCGATGATCTGGAATTCCGACCTCGTCGAGACGCTGGAACTCGAAAACCTGATGGCGAACGCGATTGCCACGGTGGTCGGCGCGGAAGCCCGCAAGGAAAGCCGCGGCTCCCACGCCCGCGAGGACTACACATCCGGCCCGTTCGGCGGCCGCGACGACGAGAACTGGCGCAAGCACACGCTCGCCTGGGTCAGCGACAGCGGCGACGTCAAGCTCGACTACCGCCCGGTTCACACCGAGCTCATCGCCGAAGGCATCGATCCGCACAAGATCGAGCCGAAGGCACGCGTGTACTGATCTGAGGGAACTGGACCATGGTTGAACTCGCTCTCCCCAAGAACTCTCAGATGACCGAAGGCAAGACCTGGCCGAAGCCGGCCGGCGCCAAGAACGTCCGGGAATTCCGCATCTACCGCTGGAGCCCGGATGACGGCCAGAACCCGCGCATCGATACCTATTACATCGATGTCGACGATTGCGGCCCGATGGTTCTCGACGGCCTGCTCTACATCAAGAACAATATCGACCCGACGCTGACGCTGCGCCGCTCCTGTCGCGAGGGCATCTGCGGCTCCTGCGCCATGAACATCGACGGCACCAACACGCTCGCCTGCACCAAGGGCATGGACGACGTGAAGGGCACCGTGAAGGTCTATCCGCTGCCGCATATGCCGGTCGTCAAGGACCTGGTTCCTGACCTCACCAACTTCTACGCCCAGCACCGCTCGATCGAACCGTGGCTGAAGACGGTCTCGCCGCCGCCGGCAAAGGAATGGAAGCAGAGCCACGAAGACCGCCAGAAGCTCGACGGCCTCTACGAGTGCATCCTCTGCGCCTGCTGCTCGACCTCCTGTCCGAGCTATTGGTGGAACGGCGACCGTTACCTCGGCCCGGCCACCCTGCTGCAGGCCTATCGCTGGCTGATCGATAGCCGCGACGAAGCCAAGGGCGAGCGCCTCGACAACCTCGAGGATCCGTTCCGGCTCTATCGCTGCCACACGATCATGAACTGCGCCCAGACCTGCCCCAAGGGGCTGAACCCGGCCAAGGCGATCGCCGAAATCAAGAAGATGATGGTCGAGCGTCGCGTCTGAGGCGTTCTCGACAATTTGATGCCTTATTCGGTCCTCGCATCGGCGGGACCGGATGCATGCAGCATTCTTCTTGATCGAGCCTGCCGAATTGTTTCAGTACGACTTGATTAACCAAGGTGGTTTACGGTAATTCGGTCTCAATTCAGTGGCATCGGTGGCGGGTCAAGCTGAAAGCAGGAGTTAGATGATGCAGTTCAGATACGTGGCGACGGGACTTGTTCTTGCTTTGGCGCTGGCCGGTTGCCAGCGCACTTCCTATAGCCCTTATAGTGATCTGCCCGCCCAGCCTTCCCAGCCGGCGCCGCTTCAGGCCCAGCCCGTGCCGTCCGTTCAGGGCGGCCAGCTGCCGCCGCCTCCCGGCACTGCGGGTTCCTCCCAGTTCCCGAGCGCGCCCGGCGCAAATCCTGCCATGGCGTCGGCCAATGCCGCACCGCCTGCGACTGCCCTCGACATCAAGAAGGAAGCGATGGTCGGCAACTGGCGTGTGTCCAATGCCGGTTCTTCCTGCGACATGTTCCTAACCCTCACCAATCTCGGCGGTGGCTCGCGTGGTGGTACCCGCGGCTGCGCCGGCGAACTGACGGCGATGGGCTCCTGGGACGTGTCGGGCAAGATGGTCCAGTTCAAGAACCGCGCCGGCGACGTGATCGGACGCGTCTACAAGAGCGCCGAGAACCGCTTCGACGGCACGATGAACTCCGGCCAGCCGGTCAGCCTCAGCCGCTAGGCGGCTCCCCGCAGCTTCCGAGGGCGTCCGGTTGGAACCCATTCCCGAATACACCACGAGCGTCGGCGAGGAGCTGAAGGCTCTGGCCGTGTCGGGCGTGCTGAATGCCGACAAGGCCCAGCTCGCGGTTGCCGCCAAGCTCGATCATCTGCTGACTTGCCTTCGCGAGACGAAGCCGGCGAAGAAAAAGAGCGCGCTCGGCTGGCTCTTTGCCAAGGGCGGGGGCCGGCCGCGCGAGATCCGCGGCCTTTACGTGCATGGCAGCGTCGGGCGCGGCAAGACCATGCTGATGGACATGTTCTTCAAAAAGGCGCCGACGACGAAGAAGCGCCGGGCGCATTTCCACGAATTCATGGCGGATGTGCACAACCGCATCCATGACCATCGCCAGAAGCTGAAGCGCGGCGAGACCAAGCAGGCCGATCCGGTGCCGCCGGTTGCTGCCGCCCTCTTTGCGGAGGCCGAACTCCTCTGCTTCGACGAATTTTCGGTCACCGACATCACCGATGCGATGATCCTTGCGCGGCTGTTCACGGAGCTGTTCGGGCTCGGCTGCGTGCTGGTCGCGACCTCCAATGTCGCGCCACATGATCTCTACAGGGATGGATTGAACCGCGGGCTGTTCCTGCCGTTCATCGCACTGCTGAGCCGCTACGTGGATGTCGTCACGCTCGATTCTCCCAACGATTACCGCATGCAGAAGCTCGCAAGCCTGCCGGTCTACGTGACGCCGCTCGACGCGCGCGCCGACGCCGCGATGGAATCCGCCTGGCACCAGGTGACCGACGGCGAGAAGGCGGCCCCCGCCGAGATCCCGATGAAGGGCCGCAGTATCCACGTGCCGTCGGCCGCCGGGCGGGTGGCGCGCTTCGATTTCAAGGACATCTGCGGCAAGCCGCTCGGAGCCTCGGACTATCTGGCGCTCGCCGCTCGCTTCGACGCCATCTTCGTGGAACACGTTCCGCAGCTCGGACCGGAGAAGCGCAACGAAACCAAGCGGCTGATCAACCTGGTCGACGCGCTCTACGACAATACGGTGCGGCTCTACGTATCGGCGGCGACGGCGCCGGAGCATATCCTGTTGGAGCGAAAAGGCACAGAAGGCTTCGAGTTCGATCGCACTGTCTCGCGTCTTTTCGAGATGCGCAGCCCCGACTATCTTGCACTGCACCAGGAAAAACGCCGCCGACTTTAACGGTTTGGTGACAGAAATTCTTACGTTTACGTAAGATTTTTTACATCTAACCGATTGAAAAAGTTGAGGCGAAAATAATCGATTGCCATTTTGGGCGGATGGCGGTATGCGGTCTGGCACGTTGGTAGGCGAGCCATAGTCTGCCATGGATTCGGATCTCGAAAGGAAGCTTTTCGATGGCGCGCAAGAAGATCGCACTTATTGGTTCTGGCATGATCGGTGGCACGCTGGCACATCTTGCCAGCCTGAAGGAACTGGGCGACATCGTCCTCTTCGACATCGCCGACGGCATTCCGCAGGGCAAGGGCCTCGATATCGCCCAGTCCGGCCCGGTCGAGGGCTTCAACGCCAAGCTTTCCGGCGCCAGCGACTATGCTGCCATCGAAGGCGCAGACGTCTGCATCGTCACCGCCGGTGTCGCCCGCAAGCCGGGCATGAGCCGCGACGATCTGCTCGGCATCAACCTGAAGGTCATGGAACAGGTCGGCGCCGGCATCAAGAAATATGCCCCGAACGCCTTCGTGATCTGCATCACCAACCCGCTCGACGCGATGGTCTGGGCTCTCCAGAAGTTCTCCGGCCTGCCGAAGAACATGGTCGTCGGCATGGCCGGCGTGCTCGATAGCGCCCGCTTCCGCCTCTTCCTTTCCGAAGAATTCAACGTTTCCGTCCAGGACGTCACCGCCTTCGTTCTCGGCGGCCATGGCGACACGATGGTGCCGCTCGCCCGTTACTCGACCGTCGGCGGCGTTCCGCTTACCGACCTCGTCAAGATGGGCTGGGTCACCAAGGAGCGTCTCGAAGAAATCATCCAGCGCACCCGTGACGGCGGTGCCGAAATCGTCGGCCTGCTGAAGACCGGTTCTGCCTATTATGCGCCTGCCGCCTCGGCGATCGAAATGGCCGAATCCTTCCTCAAGGACAAGAAGCGCGTTCTGCCGGCTGCCGCCTATCTCTCCGGCCAGTACGGCGTGAAGGACATGTATGTCGGCGTTCCGACGATCATCGGTGCCGGCGGCGTCGAGCGCATCATCGAAGTCGAGTTCAACAAGGACGAAGAAGCCGCCTTCCAGAAGTCCGTCGGCGCTGTTGCCGGCCTCTGCGAAGCCTGCATCAACATCGCCCCGGCTCTCAAGTAATTGACGCGCTGAAGTCATCGAAACAGGGATAAACCCATGAACATTCATGAATATCAGGCCAAGGCTCTGCTGAAGGGCTATGGCGCGCCGGTTGCGGAAGGCGTCGCGATCCTCAAGGCTGAAGAGGCCGAAGCGGCTGCAAAGTCGCTTCCGGGCCCGCTTTACGTCGTCAAGAGCCAGATTCATGCGGGCGGCCGCGGCAAGGGCAAGTTCAAGGAACTCGGCCCCGACGCAAAGGGCGGCGTTCGCCTGGCCTTCTCGATCGAGGAAGCCAAGGCGCATGCCAAGGAAATGCTCGGCAACACGCTGGTGACCGCGCAGACGGGTGAAGCCGGCAAGCAGGTCAACCGCCTCTACATCGAAGACGGTGCGGACATCGCCCGCGAGCTTTACTGCTCGCTGCTGGTCGACCGCTCGGTCGGCCGCGTCGCATTCGTGGTTTCGACCGAAGGCGGCATGGATATCGAGGCCGTCGCCCACGACACGCCTGAGAAGATCCACACGATCGCCATCGATCCGGAAGCCGGGGTGACGGCTGCCGATATCGCTGCGATCTCGAAGGCGCTGGAACTCGACGGCGCTGCCGCCGAAGACGCCAAGTCGCTCTTCCCGCTGCTCTACAAGGCCTTCAACGAGAAGGACATGGCCCTTCTCGAGATCAACCCGCTGATCGTCATGAAGAACGGCCACCTGCGCGTCCTCGACGCCAAGATGTCGTTCGACGGCAATGCGCTTTTCCGCCACGACGACGTCAGGGCGCTGCGTGACGAGACCGAAGAAGACGCCAAGGAGATCGAGGCCTCCAAGTGGGACCTCGCCTACGTCGCGCTCGACGGCAATATCGGCTGCATGGTCAACGGTGCCGGTCTCGCCATGGCGACGATGGACATCATCAAGCTCTACGGCAAGGAGCCGGCTAACTTCTGCGACGTCGGCGGCGGCGCCGGCAAGGAGAAGGTGGCTGCGGCCTTCAAGATCATCACCGCGGACCCGAAGGTCGAGGGCATCCTCGTCAACATCTTCGGCGGCATCATGCGCTGCGACGTCATCGCCGAGGGCGTTGTCGCGGCGGTGCAGGAAGTCGGCCTGAAGGTTCCGCTCGTCGTGCGCCTCGAAGGCACCAATGTCGAACTCGGCAAGAAAATCCTCAACGAGTCCGGTCTCGCGATCACTGCGGCTGACGATCTTGACGACGCGGCGAAGAAGATCGTCGCGGCGATCGAAGCCTAACCTGGAAGGACCGGAATCAATGTCTATTCTCGTTAACAAAGACACCAAGGTCATCGTCCAGGGCCTGACCGGCAAGACCGGCACCTTCCACACGGAACAGGCGCTTGCCTACTACGGCACCAAGATGGTGGGTGGCGTTCATCCCAAGAAGGGTGGCGAATCGTGGTCGTCCGGCGTCGACGGTACGTCGTTGCCGATCTTCACCTCGGTCGCCGAAGCCAAGGAACGCACCGGCGCCGACGCGACCGTGATCTACGTTCCGCCGGCAGGTGCAGCGGATGCGATCATCGAGGCGATCGAAGCCGAAGTCCCGTTCATCACCTGCATTACCGAAGGCATCCCGGTCATGGACATGGTTCGCGTCAAGGCTCGCCTTGATCGCTCCAAGTCGCGCCTGCTCGGCCCCAACTGCCCGGGCATCCTGACGCCGGAAGAATGCAAGATCGGCATCATGCCGGGCTCGATCTTCCGCAAGGGTTCGGTCGGTATCGTGTCCCGTTCGGGCACGCTGACCTACGAGGCCGTGTTCCAGACCTCGAACGAAGGCCTCGGCCAGACGACCGCCGTCGGCATCGGCGGCGACCCGGTCAAGGGCACCGAGTTCATCGACGTCCTGGAAATGTTCCTCGCCGACGATGCCACCACCTCGATCATCATGATCGGCGAAATCGGCGGTTCGGCTGAAGAAGACGCGGCGCAGTTCCTCAAGGACGAAGCCAAGAAGGGCCGCAGCAAGCCGATGGCCGGCTTCATCGCAGGCCGTACCGCTCCGAAGGGCCGCACCATGGGCCATGCCGGTGCAGTGGTTTCCGGCGGCAAGGGCGATGCGGAATCGAAGATCGCGGCTATGGAATCGGCAGGCATCAAAGTGTCGCCGTCTCCGGCCCGTCTCGGCAAGACCTTGGTTGAAGTCCTCAAGGGCTGACGCCACATAAGGGACACTCGCCACCCTGGATGGATAGGTGGCGATTGATCCGACAAGCTTCGGACAGGCGAAGCGCTCCATGCTTCGCCTGTCCATGTTTTGCGTCTCTTAATTTTGGGGGCGCGTGACCGCCAGATGCGGTCCGGTACCAAGACGAAGACCAAGAAAATGCGGAAGACCGGAAGTATTTTTCGGTTCCGATTACGTCAGGAGGCGGGCGCGGCGCCCGCAGATAACCATGGCACGGCAAGAAGCCAACGAGCAGTTCCTCATCACCTCTTTCCTCGACGGACAGAACGCGGCCTATATCGAGCAGCTTCATGCCCGCTACGAGGACGACCCGACATCCGTCGCGCCGGAATGGCAGGCCTTCTTCAAGGCGCTCGCCGACAATCCCGACGATGTGAAGGCGGCGGCGAAGGGAGCCTCGTGGCAGCGCAAGAACTGGCCGATCACGGCAAACGGCGAGTTGGTCTCGGCGCTCGACGGGAACTGGCCGCTCGTCGAAAAGGCGATCGAAACCAAGGTGAAGGCGAAGGCGGAAGCGACCGCTGCCGCGACCGGCAAGCCGGTCAGCGAAGCGGAAGTGTTGCAGGCGACGCGCGATAGCGTCCGCGCCATCATGATGATCCGCGCCTACCGCATGCGGGGTCACCTGCATGCCAAGCTCGATCCGCTCGGCATTGCCAGCGCAGTCGAGGACTATAACGAGCTTTCGCCGACGGCCTACGGTTTCACCGAAGCCGATTACGACCGCAGGATCTTCATCGACAACGTGCTCGGTCTCGAATACGCGACCATCCGCCAGATGATCGAAATCCTCGAGCGTACCTATTGCTCGACGCTCGGCGTCGAGTTCATGCACATTTCCAATCCGGAAGAAAAGTCCTGGATCCAGGAGCGTATCGAAGGACCCGGCAAGGGCGTCGAGTTCACGCCGGAAGGCAAGAAGGCAATCCTTTCCAAGCTGGTGGAAGCCGAAGGTTACGAGCAGTTCCTCGACGTCCGTTTCAAGGGTACGAAGCGCTTCGGCCTCGATGGCGGCGAATCGCTGATCCCGGCGCTGGAACAGATCATCAAGCGCGGCGGCCAGGAAGGTCTTGAAGAAGTCGTTCTCGGCATGCCGCATCGCGGTCGCCTGAACGTGCTGACCAACGTGATGCTCAAGCCGCACCGGGCGGTGTTCCACGAATTCAAGGGCGGTTCGTTCAAGCCGGACGAAGTCGAAGGTTCGGGCGACGTCAAGTACCATCTGGGCGCTTCGTCGGACCGTGAATTCGACGGCAACAAGGTCCACATGTCGCTGACGGCGAACCCGTCGCATCTGGAAATCGTCAACCCGGTCGTCATGGGCAAGGCTCGCGCCAAGCAGGACATGCTTGCCAAGGCGTGGGACGGCGACATCATTCCGCTGAAGGAACGCTCCAAGGTTCTGCCGCTCCTGCTGCACGGCGATGCCGCGTTCGCGGGCCAGGGCGTCGTTGCCGAAATCCTCGGCCTTTCGGGGCTGCGCGGCCACCGCGTCGCCGGCACCATGCACGTCATCGTCAACAACCAGATCGGCTTTACCACCAATCCGGCCTTCTCGCGCTCGTCGCCCTATCCGTCCGACGTCGCCAAGATGATCGAAGCGCCGATCTTCCACGTCAACGGCGACGATCCAGAAGCGGTCGTCTACGCAGCCAAGGTCGCGACCGAATACCGGATGAAGTTCCACAAGCCGGTCGTCGTCGACATGTTCTGCTACCGCCGCTTCGGCCATAACGAAGGCGACGAGCCCGCGTTCACGCAGCCGAAGATGTACAAGGTCATCCGCGCCCACAAGACCGTCGCGCAGATCTATGCCGACCGCCTGATCGCCGAAGGTCTTCTCACCGACGGCGAATTCGAGAAGATGAAGGCCGACTGGCGCGCCCATCTGGAAACCGAATTCGAGGCCGGCCAGAGCTACAAGCCGAACAAGGCGGACTGGCTTGACGGCCAGTGGTCTGGCCTGCGTTCGGCCGACAATGCCGACGAACAGCGCCGCGGCAAGACCGCGATGCCGATGAAGGAATTGCGCGAGATCGGCCGCAAGCTTTCGACCATTCCGGAGGGTTTCAACGCCCACCGCACTATCAAGCGGTTTATGGAAAACCGCGCCCAGATGGTCGAGACCGGCGAAGGCATCGACTGGGCCATGGCGGAAGCCCTGGCATTCGGTTCGCTTGCCGTCGAAGGCACGAAGATCCGCCTGTCCGGCCAGGATTGCGAACGCGGCACGTTCAGCCAACGCCACTCGGTTCTCTACGATCAGGACACCGAAGAGCGCTACATTCCGCTCGCCAACCTGTCGCCGACCCAGGCCCGTTACGAAGTCATCAACTCGATGCTTTCGGAAGAGGCGGTCCTCGGCTTCGAATACGGGTATTCGCTTGCCCGCCCGAATGCACTGACCCTCTGGGAAGCCCAGTTCGGCGACTTCGCCAACGGCGCACAGGTCGTGTTCGACCAGTTTATCTCGTCTGGCGAACGCAAGTGGCTGCGCATGTCCGGTCTCGTCTGCCTGCTGCCGCATGGTTATGAAGGCCAGGGCCCGGAACACTCCTCGGCACGCCTCGAGCGCTGGCTGCAGATGTGCGCAGAAGACAACATGCAGGTCGCCAACGTCACGACGCCGGCCAACTACTTCCACATCCTGCGCCGTCAGACCAAGCGCGACTTCCGCAAGCCGCTCATCCTGATGACGCCGAAGTCCCTGCTGCGCCACAAGCGGGCTACCTCGACGCTTGCCGAACTGGCCGGCGAATCCTCCTTCCATCGCCTCCTCTGGGACGATGCGGAGGTCATCAAGGACGGCCCGATCAAGCTGCAGAAGGATGCCAAGATCCGTCGCGTCGTGCTCTGCACCGGCAAGGTCTATTACGACCTTCTCGAAGAGCGCGAAAAGCGCGGTATCGACGACATCTACCTGCTGCGCATCGAACAGCTTTATCCGTTCCCGGCCAAGGCCCTGATCAACGAGCTCTCCCGCTTCCGCAATGCGGAAATGGTCTGGTGCCAGGAAGAGCCGAAGAACATGGGTGCGTGGTCGTTCATCGACCCGTATCTGGAATGGGTTCTGGCGCATATCGATGCGAAGTATCAGCGCGTTCGTTACACGGGCCGGCCGGCAGCGGCTTCGCCTGCAACGGGCCAGATGTCGAAGCATCTCGCACAGCTCGAAGCCTTCCTCGAAGACGCGCTGGGCGGCTGATTCCCAGCCGCTCCTTCACTTTTCACAGATACAACCTGTCAAACACGGAAACAGATCATGGCCACCGAAATCCGCGTCCCCACTCTCGGCGAGTCCGTCAGCGAGGCAACTGTCGGCACCTGGTTCAAGAAGGTCGGCGATACGGTCAAGGCCGACGAGCCGCTGCTCGAACTTGAAACGGACAAAGTGACCGTGGAAGTTCCCGCGCCGGCCGCCGGCGTTCTCACGGAAATCGTCGCCGCCAACGGCGAAACGGTCGGCCTCGGCGCCTTGCTGGGCCAGATCGCGGAGGGTGCCGCCGGTACCGCCGCTGCCGCTCCGGCTGCAAAGCCCGCGGAAGCTGCCCCGGCCAAGGCTGCCGAACCGGCCGCTCCGGCGCCGGTCGCCGCTGCTTCTGCTGCCGCAACCTCGATGCCGCCGGCTCCGGCTGCCGCCAAGATCGCCGCCGACAACAACGTCTCGACCGCCGATATCGACGGTTCGGGCAAGCGCGGCCAGGTTCTGAAGGGTGATGTGATCGCTGCCGTTGCCAAGGGCATTTCCGCTCCGGCTGCCACGCCTGCTGCTCCGGCGGCACCACGCCCGGTTTCCTCGGCTGACGACGCATCCCGCGAAGAGCGCGTGAAGATGACGCGCCTGCGCCAGACGATCGCCCGCCGCCTCAAGGACGCGCAGAACACCGCCGCCATGCTGACCACCTATAACGAGGTGGACATGAAGGCGGTCATGGACCTGCGCAACCGCTACAAGGACGTGTTCGAGAAGAAGCACGGCGTCAAGCTCGGCTTCATGGGCTTCTTCACCAAGGCCGTGACCCACGCGCTGAAGGAACTGCCGGCCGTCAACGCCGAAATCGACGGCACCGACATCATCTACAAGAACTACTGCCATGTCGGCGTCGCCGTCGGCACCGACAAGGGCCTCGTGGTTCCGGTCGTGCGCAATGCCGACCAGATGTCGATCGCCGAAATCGAAAAGGATATCGGCCGCCTTGGCAAGCTCGCCCGTGACGGCGCGCTCTCGATGGCCGACATGCAGGGCGGCACGTTCACCATCTCGAACGGCGGCGTCTACGGTTCGCTGATGTCCTCGCCGATCCTCAACGCCCCGCAGTCCGGCATTCTCGGCATGCACAAGATCCAGGACCGCCCGGTCGTCATCGGCGGCCAGATCGTCATCCGTCCGATGATGTATCTCGCGCTCTCCTACGACCACCGCATGGTGGACGGCAAGGAAGCGGTCACCTTCCTCGTGCGCGTCAAGGAAAGCCTCGAAGATCCGGAACGCCTGGTTCTCGATCTCTAAGACGGGAACGGATTTATGGAAACGCTCGGGGTCACCGCAACGCCATACATGACGCTGCTGGCCCTGAGCGTTGTCCTGCTGGTCTTCCATGTGCTGTTGCAGGGCACGCTCTCCACTCGCGAACTTGGTCGTGAATGGAATGCAGGCCCGCGCGACCAGGGACTGACGCCGAAAGGCAAGTTCGCGGGGCGCGCCGAACGCGCATCGAGGAATTTCCAGGAGACCTATCCGGCGTTCGTCGGCCTGCTGCTGGGCGTTGCCTTTGCCGCAGACGACGCGTCCGGCTGGGGGCTGATCGGCGGTTGGATCTGGCTGGTCTCCCGGGTCGTCTATATCCCGCTCTACATGGGCGGCGTGCCCTATATCCGGTCCCTCGTCTGGACGGTGAGCCTGATCGGGCTTCTCGCCATGACCATCGCGCTCTTCCGGTGACGCCATGACTGCATCCTTCAAGATATGGCTTTCGATATTGTGTCTGGTGCCGGGCGTGGCTGCGGCTGCCGAGCGATGCGCGATCGAGAAGGCCGTGTTCGTCGAGACTACTGCCGGAACGGTACTTGCGTTCAAGCCGGTCGGTTCGGACGCCGCGGTGGTCAGCCATCTCTTCACGATCACCGGGGGCAAGCTGAAGCTCGATGGCAACGTCATGTATGACGACGAGTCCAAGCGTCCCGGGGGCATGGTGACGAACAACTGCCCGCAGGGCGATGCGACGGGCGCCGAACTTCGGGCCTGCACCGTCTGGACCGGGGTGCCCTACGCCCTTGATGTGGCGACCGGCCATATCGACATATTGGGCGCGGCGGATACCCCGGCACCGGACGCGATCCTGATGCCGGGCTTCGGGCCGGCGATCCGCCATTCGACGCTGTGGGGCAAGAGCGGTCTGAAACAGGTCCCCTGGGACCTGTACGAGTTCAAGGAATGCAAGGCATGAGCGAAACTCCTGTTCTTCTGGTGACCGGGGGGAGCCGCGGCATCGGCGCGGCGGTCTCGCTGATGGCCGCCAGCCGCGGCTGGCGGGTGGCGGTGAACTACGCCTCCAATCGGGAGGCAGCCGACAAGGTGGTTTCGGACATCGAGGCGGCTGGCGGCGAGGCGATCGCGGTCCGGGCGGATGTCGGCAATACGGCCGAGATCGTTGCGATGTTTGAGGCGGTCGATCGGCATTTCGGGCGGCTGGACGGACTGGTCAACAATGCCGGGATCGTCGACATGCCGCAGCGCATCGACGAGATGAGCGCCGAACGCATCGAGCGGATGATGCGGATCAACGTCACGGGTTCGATCCTGTGTGCCGGGGAAGCGGTGCGCCGCATGTCGACGAAACATGGCGGCAAGGGTGGCGCCATCGTCAATATCTCGTCGATGGCGGCCAAGCTGGGCTCTCCGGGCCAATATGTCGATTACGCAGCTTCCAAGGCGGCGATCGACACGCTGACCATTGGCCTTGCGCGCGAAGTCGCGACCGAAGGCGTGCGCGTCAATGCGGTCCGCCCGGGCATTATCGACACGGATATCCATGCGTCCGGCGGCCTGCCGGACCGGGCGCGCGACATGGCGCCCAGCGTTCCCATGCAACGGCCGGGCAGGGCGGAAGAGGTGGCGGATGCCGTCCTCTATTTTCTGTCGCCAGCGGCTTCCTATGTAACCGGCGCCATACTCGACGTGAGCGGTGGGCGCTAAAGCAATTCCAGCAAGAATGCGCAGCGGTTTTGCGGTCGGAATTGCGACGAAACGAAGAGATGAAGAGAAGGAAAAAGAACTATGGCATATGATGTCGTCGTCATCGGAAGCGGCCCTGGCGGTTACGTCTGCGCGGTGAAGGCTGCCCAGCTCGGCCTCAAGGTCGCGGTCGTGGAAAAGCGCGCCACCTATGGCGGGACCTGCCTCAACATCGGCTGCATCCCTTCCAAGGCGCTGCTGCACGCCTCCGAAATGTTCGCCCACGCCGCCCACGGCATGGATGCGCTCGGCGTCGAGGTTTCTGCGCCAAAACTCAATCTTGAAAAGATGATGGCCCACAAGGACGCGACGGTTAAGTCGAACGTCGACGGGGTCTCCTTCCTGTTCAAGAAGAACAAGATCGACGGCTTCATCGGCACCGGCAAGATCGTTTCGGCCGGCAAGGTTTCCGTGACCGGCGACGACGGCAAGGTCCAGGAACTCGAAACCAAGAACATCGTCATCGCCACCGGCTCCGACGTCGCCGGCATTCCGGGCGTCAATGTCGAGATCGACGAAAAGGTGATCATCTCGTCCACCGGCGGCATCGCGCTCGAAAAGGTGCCGCAGCACCTGATCGTGGTCGGCGGCGGCGTCATCGGCATGGAGCTCGGCTCGGTCTGGTCGCGCCTCGGCGCCAAGGTCACCGTGATCGAATATCTCGACAAGCTGCTCGGCGGCATGGACGGCGAAGTCTCCAAGCAGTTCCAGCGGATGATGGCCAAGCAGGGCATGGACATCCGCACGGATGCCAAGGTGACCGGCGTCGAAAAGACCGCCAATGGCGCCAAGGTCACCTACGAGCCGGTCAAGGGCGGCGACGCCCAGACGCTCGAAGCCGATGTCGTGCTGATCGCCACCGGCCGCAAGCCGTATACCGCAGGCCTCGGTTTGGAAGAAGCGGGCGTCAAGCTCGACAATCGCGGCCGCGTCGAGATCGACGGCCACTTCAAGACCAATGTCGAAGGCATCTACGCGATCGGCGATGTCGTTCGCGGCCCGATGCTCGCCCACAAGGCGGAAGACGAAGGTGTCGCGATGGCCGAAATCATCGCCGGCCAGCATGGCCATGTGAATTACGACGTCATCCCGGGCGTCGTCTACACGCAGCCGGAAGTGGCCTCGGTCGGCAAGACCGAGGAAGAACTGAAGGCGGCGGGCATCGCCTACAAGGTCGGCAAGTTCCCGTTCACCGCCAACGGCCGCGCCCGCGCCATGCTGGCGACGGACGGTTTCGTGAAGATCCTCGCCGACAAGGATACCGACCGGGTTCTCGGCGGCCATATCGTCGGTTTCGGCGCCGGCGAAATGATCCACGAGATCGCCGTGCTGATGGAATTCGGCGGCTCCTCGGAAGATCTCGGCCGCACCTGCCACGCGCATCCGACCATGTCGGAAGCGGTCAAGGAAGCCGCACTGGCGACCTTCTTCAAGCCGATCCATATGTGAGCGCGTCCGGCGCTTTCATGCCTGTATGATCGGGGAGGGTGGGACGTCGTCCTGCCCTTTTCCGTCATGCATGGCGGCACCGGAGTTTCGTGCCGTTCGTGCGATCTACCCTTCGAAGCGACCGGTGGTATCACGATCGCGCTCGTACCGCCTGGTGAGCGGAAACGGCGGTAACCAGGACTCTCGGCGGACGATCCAGCTTTCGTAGGTCGGCATCAGCTGGTCGGGGGCATCCAGGGATCCGAGGTTCACCTCGATTTCGTCCGCGGTGCGCGCGAAAACCGACGAGCCGCAGCGGGGGCAGAAAAACCGCCCTGCATAGTCTCTTGTTTCCCCCTCGATCGCTACCGCCTCCTGGGGGAATATAGCGGATGCGTGAAACAGGGCTCCATGATGCTTGCGGCAGTCGAGACAGTGACAAATGCCGACCCGGTATGGCAGTCCCGACGCCACAATTCGAACGTTGCCGCATAGGCAGCCGCCGGTCAATCGATCCATGCTGCGTCTCCTCCAACGTCAAACGGCCCGGATTTTTACACCGAGCAGCGCCTTCGGTGCAATTGTCAGCAGCGCGCGATAATGTTCATCGCTGCCACTCGAACACGCGGCCTAAAAATTACGATTGGTCAATTCCAGGATTAAATCTTGGACAGGCTTGCCGCTTTCACTTGAGCCGGCGGCAAACGGCCATAGACTGGATCCCATTGTTCCAATCTTCTGTAAAGGTCGAGAAATGGCTCTCTCCTTCACGGTGCCGCAGCGTATCCTGCATTGGCTGATGGCAGCGCTCATCCTTTTCAACCTGATCTTCAGCGATGCCATGGAGACTGCCGGCCGGCTGATGTTCCGCGGCCAGACGCTGACGCCGGAGCAGGTGAGCGCGGCGAATATCCATGCCTATGTCGGCATCGGTGTGTTGGTCCTGGCCCTGATCCGGCTCTGTCTGCGGTTCATGCAAGGCGTGCCGCCGGAGCCGATACAGGAGCCGCCGTTCCTCCGGGTTGTGGCGAGGATCAGCCACTGGGCGTTCTACGCGCTCTTTTTTGCGATGCCTCTCGCTGGTATCGGTGCCTGGTATTTCGGCAATACGACGGCTGCATTTGTCCATTCAGGACCGATGAAACTGCTGATGTGGGTGCTGATCGTCGCCCATATCGGCGGTGCGCTGGTGCACCAGTTCTACTGGAAGACCGATGTGCTGAAGCGGATGACGAGCGGTTGATGAAGAAAGGGCGGCGTCAATTGACCGCGGTCACCTTGAAGCCCTGTTTCCGGACGAGTTCGACAAGGCCTTCCTCGCCCGGCAGGTGCAGGGCGCCGACGGCCATGAAGATGCCGCCTTGGCCAAGGATCGGCGCTGCCCGATCAGCCATGATGTGGTTGCGCTTGCTGACGACGAGGTTCTCGAAGTCGCCGTAACCGGCTTCGTCCTCGGTGCCGTCGGGTGCCACGGCTTTCAGCATCGGCATTGCGAGACCGATCTCACCGGAAAGATAGACTTCCGTCAGCGTCTCGAAGACATCATCGACGCGCTTGCCGAGCTTGATGGTCTCGATCAACGACTTGAGGTGCAGCTCGATCGGGATGGCGTTCAGCGCCGCCGCCTGTTCTTCAAGCGTTTCCAGGCCCTTGACGGGCTTGCCCTCGGCCGTTGCCTGTTCGGCGATCTTCCTGTCGAGGAAGGCGACGTTCTGCGCCTTGCGGGCAAGCTCGCAGGCCGGCACCGAGACGAGCGCCATCAGCATCCAGGGCCGCATGCGCGAGACAGCCGAGAGCGGCACTCCGCGTGCCTTCAGGCCGGCTTCGAGAAGGGCGACATCGTCCTTCGGCAGCAGCGAATCGATCGTGCTGCCATCCGTCAGCATCATCAGTTCCGGTTTGGCGAGCATCTTGGCCATCGCCTTTTTCTCGTCGATGACCTCGTCGGATTCGATGATGATCGCTTTTGCCCTGGAGTGGGCTTCGGCGGCGCCGAGCGGCATTTTCAGAACCCGCGGATCGGACACATGCATGGTGCCGAGCAGGTAGGAGGGTGCCAGTCCGTCCTTCTCGATCTTCCAGAAGATGCCCTTGCCGTTCGGCACTTTGGCGGCCTCGGCAACGATCTGGTCATAGAGCGGCGATTTTTCGGCCTTCATCTCTTCGAGAAGGTTCCGGCCGTCGCAGGTGGGCGCTTCCGCCCGTGCAGGGGACAGTGAGCCGAGGACGAGAAGGAGAGAGGCAAGCGCCACGACGTGGGCAGCGGCGATCAGCCAAAGCACGAAACCTTGGGCGCGCTTCATGAAAGCGCCGGTGAAAGAGGCGAAGGCGGGAGTCATCATGTCATCCGTCTGAAAGTTGCCGACATGTTAGCGATGGCGGCTGCACAAGCGCTTAACGCAGTTGGTTAAAACTTCGTTCAGGCAGATGTGGCGGCTAAGCACGGGGGTGGGCGCGGTCGTAGACCTCCAGCAGTCTCGATGAATCGACGCCGGTATAGACCTGTGTCGTCGAAAGGCTGGCGTGGCCGAGCAGTTCCTGGATGGTGCGCAGGTCGCCCCCGCCGGCGAGCAGGTGGGTGGCGAAGGAGTGCCGCAGCGCGTGCGGTGTTGCCGTCTCCGGCAGGCCGAATGCGCTTCGGAGTTTCTGCATTTCCCGCTGGATGATCGCCGGCTGCAGCGGGCCGCCGCGGGCGCCCCGGAACAGCGGCTTGTCGGCTTCCAGATGGTAGGGGCAGAGTTTCTTGTAGGTCTCGACCGCGTCGAACACGACCTGGAGCAGCGGTACGAGACGGGTCTTGCCGCCCTTGCCGGTGATCCGCAGGGTTGTCGCGCCCGGCGTCAGGTCGTCGGGACGCAGGCCGAGCGCTTCGGAGATGCGCAGGCCGCAGCCGTAGAGCAGGGTCAGCACGGCGGCGTCGCGGGCAGCGACCCAAGGCTCTTCCTGCAACTGGGCACCTGTGGTGACGAGGTTGAGCGCCTGGCGGTCGGTCAGCGGTTTCGGCAGGGATTTCGGCTGTTTTGGCGCGCGGATGGCGCCGGCGGCGGCGGCGTTCACCAGGCCCTTGCGTTCGAGATAACGAAGAAATGAACGGAGCCCCGCGAGATGCCGGCCGAGCGACCGAGCCCCGGAACCCTCGCGGCGGCGGGCCGCCAGGAAGGCACGCAAGTCGGCCGGGCGCAGCGTGTGAATATCGGCAATCTTGGCGGGACCTGCCAGATGTGTGGTCAGGAACGTCAAAAACTGCCGTGTATCGCGCTCGTAGGCATCGAGCGTATTGCCCGAAAGCCGGCGCTCGCTCGCCAGGCTCTCCAGCCATTCGCGGCGTTTTTCCGTGAGATCGGGTGCGGCGATAATCAGCAGTTCGTGCAAGATCTAGCCCGTTGAATTTGGAGTGGTTGCGCCCCAGATTGCTCTGGACGGCGTTACAAAATCCCTAAGACTGCCTTAGTCCTGGGTAACGATGTCATCGTTCGATCATAAGGGGCTGCCATACCAAGCAGGTCCTGCCTGCGGGAGTTTCTATGGCGCGCCGTGATTCTACGACCACTTTTGGACAGTTCGCGGAAACAATCGCCCTCGTTTCACAAGGCAGACCCGGTCACATCGTCGACACATTGATTGCCGAGCGGGGCCAACGGATCGTCCAGAATCCGCTCTGGCCGGTGATGCGGCCATTTCTCTACACGCTGCTGCGTTATGGACGGGCGATCAAATTCGCCAACGACATCTCGACGCTCAGCGGCTTCCAGTGCTTCGAATACATGAGCAACCTTTTGAAGCTGGATGTGACGGTGGCGAATGCCGAGCGCATTCCCGAAAAGGGCGGGTTCATCCTGGTCAGCAACCATCCGACCGGGATTGCCGACGGCGTTGCCGTCTTCGACCTCCTGAAGTCGCGTCGCCCGGACATGATGGTGTTCGCCAACCGGGATGCGGTGCGCGTCAATCCCCGGTTTTCCGAGATGATCATCCCGGTCGAGTGGCGGGAGGAGCACAAGACCAAGCTCAAAGCCCGCGAGACGCTGGTGCTGACCAACAAGACCATCGAGGACGGCAAGGTCATGGTGCTGTTTCCTTCCGGCCGCATCGCCTATTGGGCGGACGGCAAGCTCAACGAGCGGCCGTGGAAGACATCAGCCGTCAGTCTCGCCCGCAAATACAACCTGCCGATCCTGCCGATCCACATGCGAGCGCGCAATTCCGGCCTGTTCTACTGGTTCGCCAAATGGTCGACGGAACTGCGCGACATGACGGTGTTTTACGAACTCCTCAACAAGAAGAGCGACCATTTCGATTTCACCGTCGGCCAGATGATCCCGCCGAGTGCGCTGGATGGCGATATGACGGAGGTCACCAGGGCGCTGGAACAACACACGGTGTTCGAGCTTGCCGCGGATGGCGATGCGGTGTTCAAGGCTGCCGAGAAACCGCAGACTGCGTCGGCGGCGTGAAGCCGGGGCCCAGCGGTATTTTTCCCATCCCGCTCTTCGGCTAGGAATGGAGCATGCTGCTTCGCTCGATGTTCGCCGCCAATTACCGTTCGCTGCGCTCGATCCGCATGGATCTGGCCGGCGTCAATCTGTTCATCGGCGAAAACGGCGTCGGCAAATCCAATCTCTACCGTGCCCTGCAGCTCGTGCAGGCGGCGGTGCGCGGCAATCTGGCCTATGAGATCGCGGCCGAAGGCGGCATGGCCTCGGCGCTCTGGTCCGGTCAGCGCCGGCAGGAGAAGAATTTCCGCATCAAGCTCGAAGTCGAGGTTCTTGATGACGAGCGGGCGGTGACGTTCCGCTACCGGGTCGAGGCGGGGCTTCGTCCGCCTATCGACGCGGCGGGCTTTGCCTTCGAGCCGCAGGTGAAGGAGGAGGAGCTTGTCGTTGAAACCGGTTCGCGACCGGTGACGATGATGAAACGCACCGGGCCGGGGATCATGGTGCGCGGGACAAGCGGCCGGATGGAGGAGTATCCCGAAAAGGCGATGACTTCAGAAACGGCAATCGCGCTGCTCGGCGATGCCGGCCACTATCCGGAAGCCGGTGCTTTTCGGCGATTGATCGACGGCTGGCGGTTCTTCCATGGTTTTCGAACGGATCGGGATTCCGCCCTGCGGCAGCCCTGCCTTGCGGTTACCTCGCCGCTGCTCGATCAGGACGGCGGCAACATGGCGGCGGTGTTCGCGACGCTCGTGCATACCCGCGGCGACACGGTGGAGCTGGACCAGGCCGTTGCCGCGGCTCTTGGCGGCGCGAAACTGCATGTGCCTGAGCCGGGGGAATATGCGGAATTCGGCCTCGTCTTCCCGGATTTCCCCAAACGGATTTTTCAGCCGCGCGAGCTTTCCGACGGGCAGATCCGTTTCCTCGGGCTTGCGGCGGCGCTGATGTCCTATCGCCAGCCGCCGTTGATCGCGCTCAACGAGCCGGAGGCCAGCCTGCATCCGGACATGCTGATGCCGCTGGCCGACATGATCGCCCAGGCGGCGCGCCACAGCCAGATCTGGATCGTCACCCATTCGGAACTGCTCGCATCCGCCGTTCAGGACCGTTGCGGCACGCGGCCGCGGCGGGTGATCCGGAAGGATGGCGCCACCTGGATCGACGGCATGCGGCTGACCGGCGTCATCGACGGTGAAGACGATGACGAGTAGCCGTCTTTAGGGTTCACTTTTGTTCCGGGTTTGGGCATGGTCGCCGCCCATGGGCATAGATTCGTCCGATCTCTTCGGTTCGCTGTTTGAAGCGCCGTCATTGGTGAGGGTGGTGCCGGTGCTGGTGCCGCTGCCGGTACCGGTCGCCTATAGCTATGCCGTGCCGGAAGGTGTGCATGTGGAGCCCGGTTCGGTGGTTCAGGTGCCGGTCGGCCCGCGGCAGTTGATCGGCGTCGTCTGGGACGGCGACAACGACGACAAGCTCGATCCGAAGAAGCTGAGGCCGATCACGCTGGTCTTCGATTGCCCGCCGCTTTCCAAGGAGATGCGCGATTTCGTCGACTGGGTGGCGAGCTACACGCTGTCGCCGCCGGGCTTGGTGGCGCGCATGGCGATCCGGGCCCCGGCGGCACTCGATCCTGAGCCGATGGTCGAAGGCCTGCGCTATCTCGGCGGCCAGCCGGAGCGGCTGACCCCAGCGCGCGCCCGGGTGCTCGATCTTGCCGGTGAGGAAGAAATCCCGTGGACCCGCAGCGGGCTGGCGCATGCGGCCGGCGTCTCGATGAGCGTCGTCGATGGACTGACCGCGCAAGGCATATTCGAGACGGTGTTCCTGCCCCCGCCGCCGGTCGTGGCGAGGCCCGATCCCGACTATATCAGCCCGCGCATCGAGGGCCCGCAGAAACAGGCGTCCGTGGAGATCCTGGAATCGATCCGGGCCGGCGGGTTCTCCACCTCGCTGATTGACGGCGTGACCGGCTCGGGCAAGACGGAAGTCTATTTCGAGGCGATTGCCGAAACATTGAGACTCGGCAAACAGGTGCTGATCCTGCTGCCGGAAATCGCGCTGACCTCGAGCTTCCTCGATCGCTTCCAGGCGCGCTTCGGCGCCAAGCCCGGCGAATGGCATTCGGATCTTGCCCCCCGCATGCGCGAAAAGGTCTGGCGCGGCGTGGTGACCGGGGAGGTGAAGGTGGTGGCCGGCGCGCGCTCGGCGCTGTTCCTTCCCTTCGAGGATCTCGGCCTGATCATCGTCGACGAGGAGCACGACCCCGCCTACAAGCAGGAGGACCGGGTCTTCTACAACGCGCGCGACATGGCGGTGGTGCGCGCCCGGATCGGCGATTTTCCGATCGTGCTGGTCTCGGCGACGCCTTCGGTGGAAAGCCAGGTCAATGGTCTGGCCGGTCGCTACAACACCGTGCACCTGCCGACCCGTTTCGGCGATGCGGCGATGCCGGACCTGCACCTGATCGACATGCGGCGACACCCCCCGGAGCGCGGCGGCTTCCTGTCGCCCGTGCTTTTGCGCGCCATGAAGAAAACCCTTGAGCGGGGTGAGCAGTCGCTGCTGTTCCTCAACCGGCGCGGCTATGCGCCGCTGACGCTCTGCCGCGTCTGCGGCCACCGGTTCCAATGCCCGCAATGTTCGAGCTGGCTGGTAGAGCACCGGTTCAAGAGCCAGATCCAGTGCCATCAATGCGGCTATTCCGAGCGAACCCCGGAAGCGTGTCCCGAATGCGGCACGCTCGACCATCTGGTCGCCTGCGGGCCGGGCGTCGAGCGCATTGCCGAGGAAGTCGAAAAGCATTTTCCGGAGGCGCGGACGATCGTCATGTCGTCCGACCTGCTCGGCGGCGTCAAGCGCATGCGCATCGAGCTGGAGGCGATCGCCAAGGGCGAGGCGGATATCGTCATCGGCACGCAGCTCGTCGCCAAGGGCCACAATTTCCCGCTGATGACGCTGGTCGGTATCGTCGATGCCGATCTCGGCCTCTCCAACGGCGATCCGCGCGCGGCGGAGCGCACCTTCCAGCTTCTGAGCCAGGTGACGGGCCGGGCCGGGCGAACCGGCCTCAAGAGCCATGGCCTGCTGCAGACCTTCCAGCCGCAGCATCCGGTGATGCAGGCGATCGTCTCGGGCGATGCCGGGGCCTTTTACGAGCGGGAGATCGCCGAGCGGGAAAAGGCGATCCTGCCACCCTTCGGACGGCTGGCCTCGCTGATCGTCTCCGCCGAGACCCGCGCGGATGCGGAAACCCATGCGAGAGGTTTGCGGGCGGCTGCGCCAAAGGTCACCGGCATTTCGGTGCTGGGGCCGGCGGAAGCGCCTCTGGCGCTGGTGCGTGGCCGGCATCGCTTCCGGCTGCTGGTGCATGGACGGCGCAATTCCGACATGCAGGCGTTTCTGCGGGCGATGCTGGAGAACGGCCCGAAACAGCGTGGCTCGGTGCAGATCCAGCTCGATATCGACCCGCAGAGTTTTCTTTGATCGCCGTTCTTTGCGACTTGTTTACCGCTTGCGTTAGAATCTTGCGATTCGAACGATGCGAGGCGACATGGAACTCTATTTTCCCACTGAACTCGGCGAGCAGGTGGCTTTCATCTGTGCGGCGGCAACGGCTGCGCTCGGGTTTCTCGTCTTCCTGTTTCCCGCCGTCGTTCTGCGCCTGACCGCGTTCCAGATCGGCGAGGTGCGGCCGGAAGGTTATGCGGCCGTCCGATCGACCGGCGCGCATCATCTCGGCTTCGGTCTTGCGGCGATCATGCTCGCCCAGGACTGGATCTATATGACGCTCGGCATCGCGCTTGGATTTGCCGCTCTCGGACGGTTGATGTCCTGCGTGCTTGATCGCGGCTTCACCCCCAGAAATATAGCATTTTCCCTACTTCAGGTTGTGCTCGCTGGCGGGCCGCTCGCCTATGTCTTCGGCTATATCTGACGCTTGATCGGGAGATTGCAGGCCGCAGCCTGCCGAAAATCCTTCCGCTTCCGGGATAAAATCACTCTCAGCCCTTGCGTGTCCGGCTTTTTCCGTTATCAGGCGTGTTGCGAGTCCTTACAGCCTATGCTAGACGGACCGCGAAAGTCGGAAAGGGTAGGGCGCAAGCTCTGCAGGTTCTGAGGAAAAATCAAACGATTTCAAGCTCTTGCTTCACCTCTCCCGTAGGGTCTGGCGCTTGGATGGCAATACAGGGAAACTGTGCCCGTGGCTGACACGTCCCAGCTTATTTCCGGTGTAGCGGAGCGTTATGCTTCCTCGCTTTTCGAACTGTCCCTCGAGGCTGGTTCGATCGACAAGGTCGGTGCCGATCTTGATCGTTTTCAGGCGCTGCTGGATGAGAGTGAAGACCTGCGACGCCTGGTCGCAAGCCCGGTATTTTCCGCCGAAGATCAGCAGAACGCGGTGATCGCCGTTGCCCAGAAGGCTGGCATTTCCGGTCTCGTTGCCAATTTCCTGAAGGTTGTCGCCGGCAATCGTCGTCTTTTTGCGATACCCGGCATGATCCGCGCCTTCCGCCAGATCGCCGCAGAGCATCGCGGTGAAATCACTGCCGAGGTCACCTCGGCGCATGCGCTTTCCCAGGCGCAGGAAAACGAACTCAAGTCGGCGCTGAAGGGCGTAACCGGCAAGGACGTGACAATCGCCGTGACTATCGACCCGTCGATCCTCGGCGGCCTGATCGTCAAGGTCGGTTCTCGTCAGATCGACACTTCCCTTCGCACCAAACTTTCCACCCTTAAGCTTGCACTGAAAGAGGTTGGCTGATGGATATCCGCGCCGCGGAAATTTCCGCAATTCTGAAAGACCAGATCAAGAACTTCGGCCAGGAGGCTGAGGTTTCCGAAGTCGGACAGGTTCTGTCCGTCGGCGACGGCATTGCCCGCGTCTACGGTCTGGACAACGTCCAGGCCGGCGAAATGGTCGAATTCCCGGGCGGCATCCGTGGTATGGCGCTGAACCTCGAAGCCGACAATGTCGGCGTCGTCATCTTCGGTTCCGACCGTGCCATCAAGGAAGGCGACACCGTCAAGCGGACCGGCGCCATCGTTGACGTTCCGGTCGGTCCGGAACTGCTCGGCCGCGTCGTCGACGCGCTCGGCAACCCGATCGACGGCAAGGGCCCGATCAACGCGACCCGCCGTTCGCGCGTCGACGTCAAGGCTCCGGGCATCATTCCGCGCAAGTCGGTTCATGAGCCGATGTCGACCGGCCTCAAGGCCATCGACGCCCTCATCCCGGTCGGCCGCGGCCAGCGCGAGCTGGTCATCGGCGACCGCCAGACCGGCAAGACCGCGATCATCCTCGACACGATCCTCAACCAGAAGGCCATTCACGATAACGGCCCGGACTCGGAAAAGCTGTTCTGCGTCTACGTCGCTATCGGCCAGAAGCGCTCGACGGTTGCCCAGTTCGTGAAGGTTCTCGAAGAGCGTGGCGCCCTGCAGTACTCGATCATCGTTGCTGCGACCGCTTCGGATCCGGCTCCGATGCAGTATCTGGCGCCGTTCGCCGGCTGCGCGATGGGCGAATATTTCCGTGACAACGGCCAGCACGCCCTGATCGGTTACGACGACCTTTCCAAGCAGGCTGTCGCCTATCGTCAGATGTCGCTGTTGCTGCGCCGCCCGCCGGGCCGCGAAGCTTATCCGGGCGACGTCTTCTACCTGCATTCCCGCCTTCTGGAGCGCGCTGCAAAGCTCTCCGACGAGCGCGGCAATGGTTCGCTGACGGCTCTGCCGGTCATCGAAACCCAGGGTAACGACGTTTCGGCCTTCATTCCGACCAACGTGATCTCGATCACCGACGGCCAGATCTTCCTTGAAACCGACCTGTTCTACCAGGGTATCCGCCCGGCCGTGAACGTCGGTCTGTCGGTTTCCCGCGTCGGCTCGGCCGCGCAGGTCAAGGCGATGAAGCAGGTTGCCGGCTCGATCAAGGGCGAACTCGCCCAGTATCGTGAAATGGCCGCCTTCGCCCAGTTTGGTTCCGACCTCGACGCCTCGACGCAGCGCCTCTTGAACCGCGGCGCACGCCTGACCGAACTCCTGAAGCAGCCGCAGTTCTCGCCGCTGAAGACGGAAGAGCAGGTCGCGGTGATCTTCGCCGGCGTCAACGGCTACCTCGACAAGATCGCAGTTGCCCAGGTCGGCAAGTTCGAGCAGGGCTTCCTGTCCTACCTCCGCTCCGAAGGCAAGGCTCTCCTCGATACGATCCGTACCGAGAAGCAGCTTTCCGACGACACCCGCGCGAAGCTCAAGGCCGCTCTCGACAGCTACGCCAAGTCTTTCGCCTGAGAACGGATCAATCTCGAGGACCGATAACGGATGCCTTCACTTAAGGATCTGAAAAACCGGATCGCCTCCGTCAAGGCGACGCAGAAGATCACCAAGGCGATGAAAATGGTCGCCGCGGCGAAGCTGCGCCGTGCCCAGGAGGCGGCCGAGGCTGCCCGTCCTTACGCGGAACGTATGACCAAGGTGCTGGCCGGCCTTTCGGCCGCCAATGCCGGGAACGCCGAAGCGCCGCTTCTGCTTTCGGGCACGGGCAAGGATCAGGTTCATCTGCTGATCGTCGCGACCGGCGAACGCGGTCTGGCCGGGGGCTTCAACTCCTCGATCATTCGTCTCGCCCGCGATCACGCTCTGAAGCTGCTTGCTCAAGGCAAGACGGTGAAGATCATCACCGTCGGCCGCAAGGGCAACGACATCCTGCGCCGCACGTTCAAGGACAACATCGTCGACTACGTGACGTTCCGCGAAGTCAAGCAGCTCGGTTTCGCCCAGGCCGACGAGGTGGCGCATAAGGTGCTGGCGCTCTACAATGCCGGCGAATTCGACATCGCGACGCTGTTTTTCGCACGCTTCCAGTCGGTGATCTCGCAGGTGGCGACCGCCTCGCAGATCATCCCGGCCAAGTTCGAGACCACCGAGCCGACGACTGCCTCCTCGGCGATCTATGAATACGAGTCGAGCGAGGAGGAAATCCTCGAAGACCTGCTGCCGAAGAATATCGCGGTGCAGATTTTCCGGGCCCTGCTCGAAAACAACGCTTCCTTCTATGGCGCGCAGATGTCTGCAATGGACAACGCGACGCGCAATGCCGGTGACATGATCAACAAGCTGACGCTCTCCTACAACCGTCAGCGCCAGGCACAGATCACCAAGGAACTCATCGAAATCATTTCGGGCGCGGAAGCGCTCTGAGGTAAAGAAAGAGGGTAAGAATCATGGCTACCGCAACGGGCACGTCCCTCGGCAAGGTGACCCAGGTTATCGGCGCTGTCGTCGACGTCGCTTTCGACGGCGAACTGCCGGCGATTTTGAACGCGCTTGAAACCGACAACAACGGCAACCGCCTCGTTCTCGAAGTCGCGCAGCACCTCGGCGAAAGCGCCGTCCGCACGATCGCAATGGACTCGACCGAAGGTCTGGTTCGTGGTCAGCACGTCACGGATACCGGCGCTCCGATCACCGTTCCCGTCGGTCCGGAAACGCTCGGCCGCATCATGAACGTCATCGGCGAGCCGGTCGACGAAGCCGGTCCGCTCGTCACGTCCGGCAAGCGCGCCATCCACCAGGACGCACCGGCCTATGTCGATCAGTCGACCGAAGGCCAGATCCTGGTCACCGGTATCAAGGTCGTCGATCTTCTCGCGCCTTACGCTAAGGGCGGCAAGATCGGCCTCTTCGGCGGTGCAGGCGTCGGCAAGACGGTTCTGATCATGGAACTCATCAACAACGTCGCGAAGGCACATGGCGGTTATTCCGTGTTCGCAGGCGTCGGTGAGCGTACCCGCGAGGGCAACGACCTTTACCACGAAATGATCGAATCGGGCGTCAACAAGCATGGCGGCGGCGAAGGCTCGAAGGCCGCCCTCGTTTACGGCCAGATGAACGAACCGCCGGGCGCCCGCGCCCGCGTCGCTCTGACCGGTCTCACCATCGCTGAAGACTTCCGCGACAAGGGCCAGGACGTTCTGTTCTTCGTCGACAACATCTTCCGCTTCACCCAGGCAGGTTCGGAAGTGTCCGCTCTGCTCGGCCGTATTCCTTCGGCCGTGGGTTATCAGCCGACGCTCGCCACCGACATGGGCCAGATGCAGGAACGCATCACCACCACGACCAAGGGCTCGATCACCTCGGTTCAGGCCATCTACGTTCCCGCCGACGACTTGACCGACCCCGCGCCGGCAACCTCGTTCGCCCACTTGGACGCAACGACGGTTCTGTCGCGTTCGATCGCCGAAAAGGGCATCTACCCGGCCGTCGACCCGCTCGACTCCACCTCGCGCATGCTCGACCCGCTGGTCGTCGGCGAAGAGCATTACGAAATTGCCCGTAAGGTTCAGACGACGCTGCAGCGCTACAAGTCGCTGCAGGACATCATCGCCATCCTCGGCATGGACGAACTGTCCGAAGAGGACAAGATGACGGTTGCCCGCGCCCGCAAGATCGAGCGCTTCCTGTCCCAGCCGTTCTTCGTCGCCGAAGTCTTCACCGGTTCGCCGGGCAAGCTCGTCGCGCTCGAAGACACGATCAAGGGCTTCAAGGGCCTCGTCAACGGCGATTACGACCATCTTCCGGAAGCCGCCTTCTACATGGTCGGCTCGATCGAAGAAGCCGTGGAAAAGGCCAAGAAGCTGGCCGAAGCCGCTTGATCTTGAACGAGATGGCGCGCGGGACTATCTCCGGCGCGCCTTTCCCGCATAAAACACGCTGAGGAAGTGGACCTTCATGGCCGAGGCTTTCAACTTTGAACTGGTTTCGCCCGAGCGCCTGCTCGTCTCGGAAAAGGTCACCGAAGTGGTGATCCCGGCGACGCTTGGCGAAATGACGGTGCTTGCCAATCACGCGCCGACGATGACGACGATCAAGCCGGGTGTGGTTTCGGTGAAGCTCGCCTCCGGCCAGGTCAACAAATACGTCGTTTTCGGCGGTTTCGCCGACATCCTGCCGACCGGCTGCACGCTGCTGGCCGAATCCGCGGTTCCGGCCAGCGAGCTGACTCACGCGACGCTGCAGAAGCGGATCGAGACGACGCAGGGCGAAATCAACCATGCGCAGAGCGACGAGCACAAAACGAAGCTCGAGCAGTTCCTCGCGGAATTGACCCACCTTAACGGTATCGTTATGCCGGTCTGACCACCGGCGAAATACTGATCATGGAAGGCGGTCCGCGAGGCCGCCTTTTTCTTTGCGTACGAGTCTGGGGAGATGGTTGGCCGTCTCAACGGAGACCGGCTGAGGCGGCTGGATGCCGACTTGTATGTCCGCTGCCATCTTGTTAGCCCTTCAGGCTGGAGGAACGCGATGATCGACAAGTTGGAATTCTTCATTGCCCTGGCGCGCGAAGGCCATTTCGGCCGCGCCGCGGAGGAATGCGGCATCTCGCAGCCCTCGCTTTCGGCCGCGATCCGCCAGCTTGAGGAACAGCTCGGCGTGCAACTGGTGGTGCGGGGCTCGCGCTACCAGGGCCTGACGCCGGAAGGCCAGCGGGTACTCGAATGGGCGAAACGCATCGTCGGCGATGCGCGTACGATGCGCGAGGAAATGCGTGCCGCCCGCAAGGGTCTTGTCGGTCATATAAGGCTGGCGTCGATCCCGACGGCGCTGGCGATGATCCCCAGGTTGACGGAACCGTTCCAGGCCAAACACCCGGAGGTAACCTTCTCCGTCGTTTCGCGCAATTCGCTGCAGGTGCTTTCCCAGCTCGACAATTTCGAGATCGACGCGGGCATTACCTATCTCGACAACGAGCCGCTCGGCCGGGTGACGAGCGTGCCGCTCTACGCGGAGCGCTACAATCTGGTCACGGCCGAGGGGGCGCCCTATGCCGATCGGGAAAGCGTCACCTGGAAGGAGATGGCCGATCTTAGGCTTTGCCTATTGACGCCCGACATGCAGAACCGCCGGATCATCAACCAGCACCTCGCCGAAGCGGGGGTGACCGTGAAGCCGATGCTCGAATCGAACTCGATGGTGGTTCTTCTCTCGCATGTGGGGACCGGGCGCTGGGCGAGCATCATGCCGCGCAACGTGGCGCGATCATTCGGGTTTGCAAAACAAATCAGGACTATCCCGATCGTCGATCCGGAAGCCACGCATATCGTCGGGCTTGTGGCGACCCATCGCGAGCCCTTTACGCCGCTGGTCTCGGCCCTGCTTCACGAGGCTCGGAGCCTCACTCCTGCCGCCATGGCTTGATAGCTTTTTTCTATCGCGTAACCGATCTCCTTTATTGACGGTTGAGGTATCGGTTGCGACATTCCATTCCCAGTAGGCGAAGTACGATTGTCGGACAACTTCGCCAGCTTTCTGATCTGCACAGAAGCGTGGTTGCGCCGACGCTACGACGCCGGAAGCGGATCAGCTGGGAGGCTACAGACTATGAATATGCGAATTTCCGCTGGTGAATTCACCGAGCGGTCGCTTCAGATCATCAGGGATCTGAAGCACCTGGAAGGTCCGATGCTGCCGATCCTGCATGCGATCCAGGCCGAGTTCGGTTATGTGCCGGACGAGGTGAAGCCGGTCATCGCCAGCGAGCTCAACCTCTCGCGCGCCGAAGTGCATGGCGTCGTCACCTTCTATCACGAATTCCGCGACCACCCGGCCGGCCGGCATGTGCTCAAACTCTGTCGCGCCGAGGCCTGCCAGTCGATGGGCAGCGACCGCATCGCGGATCGCGCCCGGCAGCTTCTCGGGATCGACTTTCACCAGACGACGCTCGACGGCGCGGTGACGCTCGAAGCGGTCTACTGTCTCGGGCTCTGCGCTTGCGCACCGGCCGCGATGCTCGACGGCGAAGTTTTTGGCCGCGTCGATGAGCACTGTCTTTCCGAAATCGTTGCGGAGGCACGTCGATGACGGTGACGATTTTCGTTCCGCGCGATGCAGCCGCGCTGGCGCTCGGCGCCGAGAAGGTGGCGAAGGCGATTGCCCAGGAGATTGCGACCCGCGGGCTCGATGCCAAGATTGTGCGCAACGGTTCGCGCGGCATGTTCTGGCTGGAGCCGCTGGTGGAAGTGCGTACCGAACACGAGCGCATCGCCTATGGTCCGGTGAAGGCCGGCGACGTGAAGGGGCTGTTCGACGCCGGCTTCCTGGAAGGTGGACAGCATGCTTTGCACCTCGGCCCGACCAAGGACATCCCCTTCCTGCGCCAGCAGATGCGGCTGACTTTCTCCCGTTGCGGTGTCACCGATCCGTTGTCGCTTGATGACTATCGCCATTACCAGGGTCTGAAGGGTCTCGAAAAAGCCCTCGCCATGACGTCGGCGGAGATCGTCGCCCAGGTCACCGATAGCGGTCTTCGCGGCCGCGGCGGCGCAGGCTTTCCAACCGGCATCAAATGGAAGACGGTGATGGATGCGGCGGCCAGCCAAAAATACATCGTCTGCAATGCGGACGAGGGCGACAGCGCCACCTTCGCCGACCGGATGATCATGGAAGGCGATCCCTTCGTCCTGATCGAAGGCATGATCATCGCCGGCATCGCGACCGGCGCCACCAAGGGTTATGTTTACACCCGCTCGGAATATCCGCATGCCATCGCAACGATGACGGAAGCCGTCAAGATCGCCCGGTCCGCCGGCATTCTCGGCCCCTCGGTGATGGGCTCGGCTTATGCCTTCGACATGGAGATCCGTTCCGGCGCCGGCGCCTATGTCTGTGGCGAGGAAACCTCGCTGCTGAATTCGCTCGAAGGCAAGCGCGGCATCGTGCGCGCCAAGCCGCCATTGCCGGCGCTGCAGGGATTTCTGGGCCGTCCGACCGTGGTCAACAACGTCATTTCGCTTGCCTCCGTGCCGGTCATCATGGACCGCGGCGCCGAGTTCTACAAAAACTTCGGCATGGGCCGGTCCCGCGGCACGATCCCGATCCAGATCGCTGGCAATGTGAAATACGGCGGCCTCTACGAGACGGCCTTCGGCCTGTCGCTCGGCGAGATTGTCGATCATATCGGCGGCGGCACGGCGACCGGCCGGCCGGTGAAGGCGGTGCAGGTGGGTGGACCGCTCGGGGCCTATTTCCCGCGGGCGCTGTTCGACACGCCGTTCGATTACGAAGCTTTCGCGGCTAAGGATGGTCTGATCGGCCATGCGGGCATCACCGTGTTCGACGATTCGGCCGACATGCTGAAACAGGCGCGGTTCGCGATGGAATTCTGTGCCATCGAGAGCTGCGGCAAGTGCACGCCCTGCCGCATCGGTTCGACGCGCGGCGTGGAGACGGCTGACAAGATCCGGCAAGGCATCGAGCCGGAGAAGAACAAGGCGCTGCTGGCGGATCTCTGCAACACGATGAAGTTCGGGTCGCTCTGCGCGCTCGGCGGGTTTACGCCCTATCCGGTGATGAGCGCGATGAACCATTTTCCGGAGGACTTTTCTCCGGCTCCGATCGTGGAGGCGGCGGAATGATGGACGCCCCTATCTTTGCTTCGGCGCACGCCGCCCCCCTCTGGCCTGCCGGCCATCTCCCCCACGGGTGGGGAGATCGGCTGGGTGCGCGCTCATCGCTTTCCATTCCACGTTTCATCCTCCGCTTCGGTTCTTTTGAAGCGGCGGCCATGCCGCTTGTAATCTCCCCACCTGTGGGGGAGATGGCCGGCAGGCCAGAGGGGGGCGATCTTGCTCCCGCGTTTATTTTTCCCAGCAAGGAGACACACAATGTCCCTCGTTCATGAAATCGACTACGGCACGCCGGCCTCGCGCTCCGAAGCCCAGGTGACGCTCACCATCGACGGCCGCGCCATCACCGTGCCGGAAGGCACGTCGATCATGCGCGCTTCGATGGAAGCAGGCATAAAGGTGCCGAAACTCTGCGCCACCGATATGGTCGATGCCTTCGGCTCCTGCCGCCTCTGTCTCGTGGAGATCGAAGGGCGCAACGGAACGCCGTCCTCGTGCACCACGCCGGTCATGCCGGGCATGGTCGTGCACACCCAGACCGGCCGGCTGAAGGATATCCGCCGCGGCGTCATGGAGCTCTATATCTCCGACCACCCGCTCGACTGTCTCACCTGCGCCGCCAACGGCGACTGTGAATTGCAGGACATGGCCGGCGCGGTAGGCCTTCGCGACGTGCGTTACGGTTATGAGGGCGACAATCACGTCAGGGCCCGCAACGACGGCGCGATCAACGCCAAGTGGATGCCGAAGGACGAGTCGAACCCTTATTTCACCTATGATCCTTCGAAATGCATCGTCTGCTCCCGTTGCGTGCGCGCCTGCGAGGAAGTGCAGGGCACGTTCGCGCTGACGATCGAGGGCCGCGGGTTCGAAAGCCGTGTTTCGCCCGGTGCCCATGAACATTTCCTTGATTCCGAATGTGTTTCCTGTGGCGCCTGCGTGCAGGCCTGTCCGACGGCAACGCTGACCGAAAAGTCGGTGATCGCGATCGGCCAGCCGGAACATTCGGAAGTCACTACCTGCGCCTATTGCGGCGTCGGCTGCTCGTTCAAGGCGGAAATGCGCGGCGAAGAGCTGGTGCGCATGGTGCCGTGGAAGGATGGCCAGGCGAACCGTGGCCATTCCTGCGTCAAGGGCCGCTTCGCTTACGGATATGCGACCCACAAGGACCGCATCCTCAACCCGATGATCCGCGAGAAGATCTCCGATCCGTGGCGAGAAGTGACCTGGGATGAGGCCTTTTCGCATGTGGCTTCCGAGTTCCGGCGCTTACAGTACCAGTATGGTCGGGATTCGATCGGCGGCATCACCTCGTCGCGTTGCACCAATGAAGAAACCTTCCTCGTGCAGAAGCTGATCCGCGCCGGTTTCGGCAATAACAATGTCGATACCTGCGCCCGCGTCTGCCATTCGCCGACCGGTTATGGTCTCGGCCAGGCGTTCGGCACGTCGGCCGGCACGCAGAATTTCGACTCGGTCGAGCAAACGGATGTGGTGATCGTCATCGGCGCCAACCCCACCGACGGCCATCCGGTGTTCGCCTCGCGCCTCAAGAAGCGGCTGCGCCAGGGTGCAAAACTGATCGTCATCGATCCGCGCCGTATCGATCTGGTGCGCACGCCGCATGTGGAGGCCGATTATCACCTGCCGCTGCAGCCGGGCACCAACGTGGCCGTGCTGACGGCGCTGGCGCATGTCATCGTCACCGAAGGCCTGTTCGACGAAAAGTTCATCCGCGAACGTTGCGACTGGTCGGAATTCGAGGACTGGGCAGCCTTCGTCGCCGAAGAGGTGCACAGCCCGGAAGCGACCGAAAAGTTCACCGGCGTTTCTCCGGAGCTGGTGCGCGGTGCGGCGCGGCTTTTTGCCAAGGGCGGCAACGGGTCGATCTATTACGGCCTCGGCGTCACCGAGCACAGCCAGGGTTCGACGACCGTCATGGCGATCGCCAACCTTGCCATGGCGACCGGCAATATCGGCCGTCCGGGCGTCGGTGTGAACCCGCTGCGCGGCCAGAACAATGTGCAGGGCTCCTGCGACATGGGCTCGTTCCCGCACGAGCTGCCGGGCTACCGCCATATCTCGGACGATGCGACCCGCGACATTTTCGAAAAGCTCTGGGGCGTGACGCTCAACAGCGAACCGGGCCTGCGCATCCCGAACATGCTGGATGCGGCGGTCGAAGGCACGTTCAAGGGCATCTATATCCAGGGCGAGGACATCCTGCAGTCCGACCCGGACACCAAGCACGTCTCGGCCGGTCTGGCCGCGATGGAATGCGTCGTCGTCCACGACCTCTTCTTAAACGAGACCGCCAATTACGCGCATGTCTTCCTTCCGGGTTCGACCTTCCTCGAAAAGGACGGCACGTTCACCAATGCCGAGCGCCGCATCAACCGCGTCCGCAAGGTGATGAGCCCGAAGAATGGTTATGCCGATTGGGAAGTCACCCAGAAGCTGGCGCAGGCCATGGGGCTTGCCTGGAATTACGCGCATCCGTCTGAGATCATGGACGAGATCGCCGCGTCGACGCCGAGCTTCGCGCTGGTTTCCTACGATTATCTCGACAAGATGGGCTCGGTTCAGTGGCCGTGCAACGAGGCGCATCCGGCCGGTTCGCCGATCATGCACACCGACGGCTTCGTGCGCGGCAAGGGCAAGTTCATCCGCACCGAATATGTGGCGACCGACGAACGCACCGGTCCGCGCTTCCCGCTGCTGCTTACCACCGGCCGCATCCTCTCCCAGTACAATGTCGGCGCCCAGACCCGGCGCACCGAGAATGTCACCTGGCATGCGGAAGACCGGCTGGAGATCCATCCGCACGATGCGGAACAGCGTGGCATCAAGGAAGGCGACTGGATCAAGCTCGCCAGCCGCTCGGGCGATACGACGCTGCGCGCGCTGATCACCGATCGTGTGGCGCCGGGCGTGGTCTACACGACCTTCCACCATCCGAACACGCAGGCGAACGTCATCACCACCGACTTCTCCGACTGGGCGACCAATTGCCCGGAGTACAAGGTGACCGCGGTGCAGGTGTCGCCTTCGAACGGCCCGACCGAGTGGCAGAGCGATTACGACGAGTTGTCGCGGCGGTCTCGGCGGATTGCGGGGAAATTGGAGGCGGCTGAGTGAGGAGCGTTCTGCAAAGCAGACGAAAAGCCAACGATTTGGCTTTTCGAGCGACGAGCGCCCGGAGCCATAGCGAAGGGCAGGCTGTCGGCGCGCGCCATACCTCCCTCTGCCTGCCGGCATCTCCCCCACAAGGGGGGAGATCGGCAAGACGAGCCGTCGGCATTCTTCAGCATTGGGCACAAGTTTGCGCATTCGTCCCCGTCAATGGCGGGCGAGGCATCGCTACATCCAATCTCCCCCCTTGTGGGGGAGATGCCCGGCAGGGCAGAGGGGGGTATTCCTGCCCCGACGTCCGATGACCTCCTTCAAAACCACCGCCACCGCCCCCGAGATCACCCGCCGTAGCGGCGTGACCCGCGCCGGCTCGCGGGTGGTGCCGGAGGAGGTGCCGATCGCCTTTTCCTATGGTGGATCGACCCATGCGGTGATGATGGGCTCTCCGGCCGATCTTGAGGATTTCGCGGTTGGCTTCAGCCTCACGGAAGGCATCATAACGTCGATGGCGGAGATCGAGAGCATTTCCGTCGTCGAGGAAGGTGCCGGTCTCGATGTTCAGGTGACGCTTGCCGAGGATAAGGAAGACGCGCTGCGCGCCCGCCGGCGGCATATGGCGGGGCCGGTCGGCTGTGGGCTCTGCGGTATCGAATCGATCGAGCAGGCCATGCGTCCGGTGCCGGATGTTTCCGCGGTGGCGATGGCGCTCAGCCCGAAAGAGGTGAGCGAGGCGGTCGCGGCACTCAATAGTGCCCAGCCGCTGCATCGGGAAACCCATGCGGTTCACGGCGCCGGCTTCGTCGTACCAGGCAGAGGGTTGGTTGCAGTCCGCGAGGATGTCGGCCGCCACAATGCACTCGACAAGCTTGCCGGAGCGGTCACTCGCGAGGGCCTCAAGGGTTCTAAGGGCGTCGTGGTCGTCACCAGCCGCATCTCCGTCGAGATGGTGCAGAAGACGGCGATCCTCGGAAGTTCAGTGCTGATCGCGATTTCCGCGCCGACGGCGCTTGCCATCCGCACGGCGGAAGAAGCTGGCATGACCCTCATCGCGCTGACGCGCGGCGAGGATTTCGAGATTTTTACGCGTACCGATCGCATAACCACTGGAGTTGTCGCCGATGTCGCATGACCAAAGCCCCGAGCAACTGGTGCTCGACAAACTGGTCCGGATGGCGAACCAGATCGCCACCTTCTTCCTGTCGCAGCCGGAAAAAGTGCGCGCCGAAGGCGTCGCGACGCATATCAACAAGTTCTGGGAGCCGCGCATGCGCCGGCACCTTTTCGAGCATCTCGACAAGGGCGGGGCGGGGCTTTTGCCCCTCGTCGTCGAAGCCTCGGTGCTGATCCGCCGGCCGGAGGCCAAGGTGGGATCGGGCGTCGGCGCCGGGCAGGATGCGACGGAAGGGGCGCCGGACGGCAAAGGTCCCGCCGAAGGAGAATCGCTGTCCGAACCGAGCATTCCGGAAAGCGCCGCATGAATTCATCCATCCGGCAGGTGAGGGGCCGGAAGGGGGGATAGAGCCTAGCCATCATCCGAGGGAGGATATTTTAAATGGCATTTGCAGGAACGACGAACGAGGACCTGACAGGCAATGTCGGGCTCCTCGATAGGGAACGTATTATCGCAAAACCGGGTTTCAATCGCTGGCTCGTGCCGCCGGCAGCTTTGGCCATTCATCTTTGCATCGGCATGGCTTACGGCTTCAGCGTCTTCTGGCTGCCGCTGTCCCGCGCCTTGGGTACCACGCAGGACCCCTCCTGCACCAGCCTCAACCTCGTCTCGGCCCTGTTCACGACAAGCTGCAACTGGCGTGTCGCGGATCTGGGCTGGATCTATACGCTGTTCTTCGTGCTGCTCGGTTGCTCGGCGGCGATCTGGGGCGGCTGGCTGGAGCGGGTCGGCCCGCGCAAGGCCGGTTTCGTCTCGGCCTGCTGCTGGTGTGGCGGCATTATCGTCGCGGCGATCGGCGTCATGACCCATCAGCTGTGGCTGATGTGGATCGGCGCCGGCGTCATCGGCGGTGTCGGCCTGGGCCTCGGCTATATTTCGCCGGTCTCGACGCTGATCAAGTGGTTCCCCGACCGCCGCGGCATGGCGACCGGCATGGCCATCATGGGCTTCGGCGGCGGCGCGATGATCGGTGCTCCGCTCGCCAACCTCCTGATGAACTATTTCAAGACCGATGCTTCGGTCGGCGTCTGGCAGACCTTCATCTGCATGGCGGTGATCTATTTCTGCTTCATGATGGGCGGCGCCTTCGGTTATCGCATCCCGCCGGTCGGCTGGCGTCCGGAAGGCTGGACCCCTCCGGTCTCCAAGACGACGATGATCACCACCAAGCACGTCCACCTGCGCGATGCGCACAAGACCAAGCAGTTCTGGCTGATCTGGGCGGTGCTTTGCCTGAACGTTTCGGCCGGCATCGGGGTTATCGGCATGGCGTCGCCGATGCTGCAGGAAATCTTCGCCGGATCGCTGATCGGCCTGCCGAACCTGACCTTCTCCCAGCTCGATGCGAGCCAGAAGGCGCAGATCGCCACGATCGCCGCCGGTTTTGCCGGGCTGCTGTCGCTCTTCAATATCGGCGGCCGCTTCTTCTGGGCGTCGCTCTCAGACAGGATCGGGCGCAAGAACACATACTATACGTTCTTCGTGCTCGGCATCGTGCTTTATGCGCTCGCTCCGACGCTTGCCGATATGGGCAACAAGGCGCTCTTCGTGCTCGCCTTCGGCATCATCCTCTCCATGTATGGCGGTGGTTTTGCGACCATCCCCGCCTATCTCGCGGATATCTTCGGCACCCAGTTCGTCGGCGCCATCCACGGCCGTCTTCTGACGGCCTGGGCGACGGCCGGCATTCTCGGTCCCGTCGTCGTCAACTACATCCGCGAAGCGCAGCTGACCGCAGGCGTACCCGCCGGGCCGGCGCTCTATACCGGAACGATGTACATCCTTGCCGGCATGCTGGTGCTGGGTCTGATCGCCAACGCGCTGGTCCGTCCGCTTTCCGACAAATGGTTCATGTCGGACCACGAAGTCGCCTCGCTGCAGGCAAAGACGGCTGCGGCGAATGTTGGCCCGACGGGTTCCTTCGGCATCGGCACCGGTGGTCTGGATGCCAAGGCAGCGCTTGCCTGGGCCGTGGTCGGCATCCCGCTCCTCTGGGGCGTCTGGGTGACGCTGAAGAGCAGCCTGGTTCTGTTCGGCTGACATTCATTGACAATGACGAGGGGGAGGGGCGGCCTGTGCCGCCCTCTCTTTTTTGTCCCGCACGGAAATGTGAGGATAAAAACGGAGGGGGCTCCGATTGACGTCGTGGGATTCCGGACTAGAGTGTGTTGCGGAGCCCGAAGCCGCTTTCTCTGCGGGACGCACGCGCCCGCGTGCCCGATCCGGCTCCGAACGACTGCTCAAATCGCTTCATATCTTCAGTGCACACGGGAGCTCTCCATGCGCTACAATCAATTGGGCAATACCGGTCTTTTCGTCTCCGAACTCTGCCTCGGCACGATGACCTTCGGCGAGAACCAGACGGGGGCCGTCTGGAGTGCCGTAGCCGGTCTCGATCAGGACGCCGCCGACGAGATCGTCGGGCGTTCACTCGCTGCGGGTATCAATTTCATAGATACCGCCAATGTCTATTCCGAGGGTAGATCCGAGCACATCCTCGGCCAGGCGATCAAGAACCTCGGCGTGCCGCGCAAGGACGTGGTCATCGCCACGAAATTCTATGGCCAGATGGGCGACAAGCCGAACGACCGCGGCGCCTCCCGCGGCCACATCATGGATTCGGTCGAGCAGAGCCTCGAAAGGCTGCAGATGGACCATATCGATCTCTACCAGATCCATGGCACCGATACGGTGACGCCGATCGACGAGACGCTGCGGGCGCTCGACGATCTCGTATCGCGCGGCCTCGTGCGTTACATCGGGCTCTCCAACTGGGCGGCCTGGCGGATGGCGAAGGCGCTCGGCATTTCGGAACGCAGGGGTTATGCCCGTTTCGAGACGGTGCAGGCCTATTATTCGATCGCCGGGCGCGACCTGGAGCGGGATATCGTGCCGCTGATGCAGGAAGAGAAGCTCGGGCTGATGGTCTGGTCGCCGCTCGCCGGCGGGCTGCTTTCCGGCAAATACGGTCCGGGTGCTCCAGGCAACGGGGAAGGCCGCCGTGCCAACTTCGATTTCCCGCCGGTCGACAAGGATCGCGCCTGGGCCTGCGTCGCGGCCATGCGTGAGGTCGGCGCCAGGCATGGTGCGAGCGTCGCGGAAGTGGCGCTGGCCTATATCCTGGCCAAACCCTTCGTGACGAGCGTCATCATCGGCGCGAAGCGGCTGGAGCAGCTCGAGGAAAATTTGAAGGCCGTGAAGCTGAAGCTCGACGCGGAGGACATGGCAAAACTCGACGAGGTCAGCGCGCTTGCTCCGGAATATCCGGGCTGGATGCTGGCCCGCCAGGGTGCCGGGCGCCGTCCGGCTCCGTTCGAGCCGAAGGAATAATCATGAAAAAAGCCCGCGGCGGTTCAACGCTGCGGGCTTCATAATCGAATAGCGGCTTAGAGGTCTTTCCAGCCAACCGCCTTGGCCTTGAGGTTGGATGTGCGAGGCCTTTCTGGCCTCCGCTATCGCAAATCAGGCAGCCAGGTCGTCGGCCTCGGTGCCCTTGAACATCTTGGCGAGGTTCAGGAAGCAGATCATGCCGTTCTCGTTGGCGATGATGCCTTCGGAGAAGGACTTGTCGAAGGAGGCGGAGATTTCCGGAACCGGCTGAACCTGGCTCGAAGGGATCGTCAGGATGTCCGAGACGCGGTCGACGAGCATGCCGATGACCATGTTGTGGACTTCGGCGACGACGATGGCGCTGCGCTCGTTGGCAACCGTGCTCTTCATGCCGAGCTTGTAGGCAAGATCGATGATCGGGATCACAGAACCGCGAAGGTTCATGACGCCGATGACGTCGGCGGGGGCGTGCGGGATCGGCGTCGAAGGCGCCCATCCGCGGATTTCGCGGATCGTTGTCGTCTTGACGCAGAATTCCTGGTCATGGAGACGGAAGGCGATGATTTCCAGCGTTTCGCCGCTGTAGCTTGTGGAGTTGATCGTCGTAGCCATCAGAATTCTTCCCAACTATCCGTTGCCTGAGCGGCAGCGGCGGCACCCGTTGTGGTCCGCGCGACCGTTGCCATGAGTTTGCGTGCCGGCGATGCAACGGGTCGTGCATCAGGTCGCGCTATTGCAATCTTATGCGAAGAATGTTGCGCAAATCTAAATCGCGCCAGAAGATCGCGCAGGGTTTCGGCTTCGCGCGCCAGGCTGTGGCTGGCGGCGGTTGTTTCCTCGACCATGGCAGCATTCTGCTGCGTGTTCTGGTCCATGGAGTTCACGGCCTTGCTGATCTCCTTGATACCGGTGGACTGTTCGCGGGCAGCCTCGACGATCGCTGAAACATTGCCGTTGATCTCGTCCACCTGGGACATGATCTCATCGAGCGCCTTGCCGGTTTCTCCGACGAGCGCGACGCCACGCTTGACCTGTTCGGAGGAGGTCGAGATCAGCGTCTTGATTTCCTTGGCCGCGCTGGCGGAACGTTGGGCCAGTTCGCGGACTTCCTGGGCGACGACCGCAAAGCCCTTGCCCGCTTCGCCGGCGCGTGCCGCCTCGACACCCGCATTCAGCGCCAGCAGGTTCGTCTGGAAGGCGATCTCGTCGATCACGCCGATGATGTTGGAGATTTCCCGGGACGACGTTTCGATCTGGCCCATCGCGTTCACCGCGTTGCGGACCACGGCACCGGAATGCTCGGCGCTTTTTTTCGCGTGCGAGACGAGGTCGCCGGCTTCTTCCGCGCGCTTGGCGCTGTCGATGACGGTACGGCTGATTTCTTCCAGCGCCGCAGCGGTCTCTTCGACTGCCGCCGCCTGCTGCTCGGTGCGCTTGGCAAGGCTGTCGGAAGCCTGGCGGATTTCGCTGGAGCCGCCTGCAATCCCTTCGGCATTCTCGCCCACGGTGCGCATGGCCTCGGCCAGTTTCCCGATGGCTTCGTTGAAATCGACGCGGATCTGTTCGAGCGTCGAAATGAAGGGTTTTTCGATCCGGAACGTCAGGTCGCCGTTTGAAAGAGACGTCAGGCCCTCGGCGATGTCATCGACGGCGCGGACGCGTTCGGTGATGTCGGTCGCAAATTTGACCACCTTGAAGACTCGGCCGTCGGCGTCGAAGATCGGGTTGTAGGACGCCTGGATCCAGATAGCCTTGCCGCCCTTGCCGATGCGCTTGAACTCGGCGGCAATCGCTTCACCGCCGGCGAGCTTCTTCCAGAATTGGGGGTATTCGGCGCTGTCACGGAACGACGGCTCGCAGAACATGCTGTGATGTCTGCTGGTGATTTCCGAAAGCTGATAACCGACACAGGCAAGGAAATTTTCGTTGGCGGTCAGGATGTCGCCGCCGGGCGTGAACTCGATAATGGCCTGGGTGCGCGAGATGGCGTTGATCTTGCCTTCGTCCTCGGCGGATTTGAGCCTGGCGGCAGTGATGTCCGTTGCGAACTTGACCACCTTGTAAGGCTTACGGCCTGACATCACCGGATTGTAGGAGGCCTGGATCCAGATCTCGCGGCCACCCTTGCCGATGCGCTTGTAGGCAGCGGCATCAAATTTGCCGTCGCCGAGGTTCGCCCAGAAATCCTTGTATGCCTGTGACTTCACGTAATTCGGGTCGCAAAACATGCTGTGATGCTTGCCGACGATTTCGGAAAGTGTGTAGCCGAGCGTCTTGCAGAAGTTCTCGTTGGCCGTGAGAACCTTTCCGGATAAGTCAAACTCGATAATGGCCTGCGACTTGTTGAGCGCAGCAAGTACTGCTTTCGCGTCAGCGCCTGGAAGTGAAAGTATGGACATCTGGCTTACTTGCCTCCCGTCTGTAAGTCCCCGAACTGGCTCAATTCGCCAGCTGACTCACGAGATAATCATCTCGCCGCCGGGACACTGAGTCCTGCTAAAAATAGCATTGAGGAATTAATGGAAGGTCAATGATTTAGTTTTAGCGCGGCTGTGGAAAATACGTATCCGCTTGGCTTTTGTCAAAAACCAAGGCTGACAAGTAGACTCTGAATTTATATTGCCTGGTCGGGATGTCTCTTCGGTTTTTCCACTTTCAGCGGCTCTGATTCAGTAATTTAAATATAGGCTTACGCCGCATATCACGCCGAGCGGGTGGGACGATCGAGAACGCGTCGGCCGAAAAGACTTGCCGCCAATTCCACCATGATTCGAGCGCTCTTGCCGCGGTCATCCAGAAACGGATTGAGTTCGACGAGATCGAGCGATGCGACGAGCCCCGTATCGTGGAGCATCTCCATAATCAAATGCGCCTCGCGGAAGGTCGCGCCGCCCGGCACCGTGGTGCCGACACCCGGGGCTATGTCCGGATCCAGGAAATCGACGTCGAGGCTGACATGGAGAAGACCATTGGCGGCGTTCACCGCCTCGATGACCTGGCGCATGATCGCGGCAATCCCGTGTTCGTCGATGGCGCGCATGTCGAAGACGTTGACGCCATGATCGGCGATGAGTTTCCGTTCGATCTCGTCGACGGAGCGGATGCCGATCTGGAAGACGTTTTTGGGATCGACCGTGGGCCGGGCGCTGTCGAGGATAGGTGCAAATTCCGCCTGGCCGGTAAAGAAGGCGACCGGCATGCCATGGATGTTGCCGGAGGGCGATGTCTCGGGCGTGTTGAAATCCGTATGGGCATCGAGCCAGAGGACGAAGAGCGGCCGGCCGAGCTCGGAGGCGTAACGCGCCATGCCCGGCACGCTGCCCATGGAAAGGGCGTGATCGCCGCCCATGATCACCGGAATGGTGCCGGCCTTGGCCATTTCATAGGTCCGGGTTTCGAGTGCGCGCGTGAACGCAGCGACGACCGGCAGGTTTTTCGCGTCGTTTCTCTCCGGCAGGTCAGCTGCCGGTTCCGGGCGAAGGTCGCCATTGTCGACTACCCGGAAACCGAGGCCCTCCAGCGCCTTGACGATGCCGGCAAGCCTGAAGGCCGCCGGACCCATGGCGCAGCCGCCGCGGCCGGAGCCCTCTTCCAGAGGAACGCCGATCAATGTGATATCCTTGGAGGTCATGCTTTTTCTCCCGAGCATGCAGGAATGAAACGAAATATCCGAGATCAGTATTCGCGCTCATAAAAGATGCCGGCCTTGCCGCCCTCGGTGCCGGCGCCCGCCTTGAGCTTGACACCGCGGCCGACATCGAGGTTGATCGTCGCTTCCGCGCCGCTCTCGCCACCCTGCTCGACCTGGATATAGGTGCGATTGTTGATGTAGCGGCCGACCGACACGGTGGTCTGGCCGGTCGCATCGGTGTTGATGTCGAGATCGTCGACGCCGAGATTGTTGCGCAGTGTTTCGAGCAGTGACGTCGAGCCTCCGCCGGCGAGCTGCGCGACGGCGTCGGCCAGCTGGGCGATCTGCAGCGGCGACAGCCGTGACATCGACTGGCCGAAGATCAGTCGCGCCAGAACCTCGTCCTGCGGCAGGGCCGGCGAGGAGGAGAAGGCGATCGTCGGGTCGTTGGCGACGCCGGTCACTTTCACCGTGATCGTCGTCGAGGCGGAGGTCGTGTTCGCTTCCATGTTGAGAACCGGGATCAGGCCGCCGCCGAAGGTGATGTCGCCATCGGTGAAATCCATTCGCTTGGCGAGGATGACGATACGGCCGCGGCGCATCTTGAAGCCACCGGCGACGACCGGTGCGATCGCCGTGCCGGTCACGGTCAGGTCGCCGCCGAGTTCTGCGTCGATGCCGCGGCCGCGCACGAAGATGCCGTTCGGCGCGCTGATCTGAAGGTTGAGCGCGATCGGGTTCGAACTGCCGCTGGCGCTCTTCGGCCGCAGCTTTTCCATCTGCCGCAGAACGTCGGGCGGCGCGTTGCGATGGCGGATATCGATGGCGGACAGCGAAGTCGGCAGGCGGGCGGGCACGGTGATCGCCGCCTTGGTCAACGTCACGCGTCCTCCGAGGACGGGGCCGGACGTCAGCGGACCGGTGATCGTCAGGGCGCCGTCGGCGGTAGCGGCGAAAAGCGCGCCATCGGCATAGGCTGCCTGAGCCAGAGTGATCCTGAGGTCTGCCGGGAAGCCGGAGCCCGGCGCGATGCCGACCGAGCCCTGGACCGAAACCGTGCCGCCGCCCGAGAGCTTTCCCGTGAGCCTGGAGATATTGGCGCTTTTGCCATCGAAGGAGACATTGGCGGCGAGATCCGTCAGGGCGAGATTGCGCCGGACATCCACCAGCCTTGCGCCGGACGAGGATGCCGTGCCGGTGATCGCCGGCGCCGCCGCCGTGCCACTGACCGCAAGATCGACATTGCCGGTGCCTTCCAGCACGAAGCCTTGCGCGGCCATCTGCCCGGCGAGGATCGAGAAGGGCAGATGGCCGTTGAATTTCAGGTTGAGCGGTTTTTCGCCGGCGAGCGAGACGGAGCCGCCGCCCGACAAGGAGACGCCGCCGCCCGAAAGGCGGGTGTCGAGGGTGACAGTGCCGTTCTGAAACGTGCCGCCGGCGGTGATGTTGAAGGCTGCGATGCCTGCGGACGTGGTCTGCGCGACGCCGGCATCGGCCCAGCGCAGGTCATAACGGACGGCGGGGGCCTGCGGCGTTCCCGTCGTCGTCACAGTGCCGGAAATCGTGCCGCGGGCGCCGAGGCTCGGCGCAAACGCGTTGACCAGGCTGGCGGGCACGGCAGTGGCGCGGGCGTTGATGTCGAGTTCGGGAATGCCGTCCTTCAGGATAACCTTGCCGGCAGCCGAGAGATCGAGACCTCCGGAGCCTGTCAGGCGGGTCTTGTCTAGCGTGACTGTCCCGTTGGCGAAGCTGCCGCTTGCTTGGACTCGAAACGGACTGATGCCAGCGTCGCGCGACTGGCGAAGCTGTGCATCACTCCATTCTAAATCGTAACGTATGGCAGGGGCAGACGCGGCGCCGCTGGCGTTGATCGTGCCGGAAATCGTGCCGGCAGCATTGATCGCGGGGACAAACGCGTTGATGAGATTGGCGGGCAGCGCCTTGATATTGGCGGTGAGGTCCAGTGCCGTGCCGGCCGTGCCGTTGACGGTAACGCTGCCGGCTCCGGTCGAGATGGTCAGATCGGCAAGGCGCGCACCGCCGTTGGCGACCGCGATACGGGTCGGCGCGGCAAGCCGGACCGCGATGCTGCGGGGCGCCGCAGTGAAGCTCTCGATGCCGACCGAGATATCGGTGCCGGTCTGGATATCGCCAACCGCAGTCAGTGGTGCGTTGTCATACTGGGCGGCGAGATTGAAGTTGGTCCGGTTGCGGCCCTGGCTGACGCCGAGGTTGACGTCGTTGATGCTGACCGAGCCGGCACCGATCCGAGTGGCGCGGACCATACCCTCGGCCGCAATCGCCTTGATGTCGGCAATGGCGAGATCGATATTCGGTTGGGCGATCTCGATCGTGCCGCGGCGAAGTGCCTTGCCGGAAGCCCGGATCACGGCGCCGGCCTTGCCGCCCGTATTGCTGAACATCACCGTTCCCTTCAGGTCGCCCTGGGCCTGCTGGGCTGCAAGGGCTGCGAGCAGGGAGACATCCGGGAAGTCGAAAGCGAGCTGGCCCTCCGGCAGGAAGGCGGGAGAGAAGTTCAAGGCGCCGGTCAGCTTGTTCGGGCCGATCTCGGCAGTGATCGCCGGCGCGCTGGTGCGGCCCTGGACGGAGGCAATGTCGGCATTGACGCGGATCGGCTGGCCGTCGAGCGAACCGGTGCCGGTCAGCTTGCCCTTGGGGGCGTTCGGATCGGCGGTGCCTTCCAGGATGAAGCTCATGTCCTGGAGCTTGCGGCCGACCAGCCGCGCGTCGGCGGAATTGACCACGGCCCGGACGGCCACTGCTGTCAACGGCCCCTTGGCGGAAATGTCGAAACCGGCAGCCCCCTCGGCCTCCGGCAGCCAGCGCTTCAGATCCGGCACGCGGCCGGCCAGGCGCCCGGTGACAGTCCGATTGTCGAGCAGCATGTTGCCGTGCGCTTCGATGGCGTTCGAGCGCATCACGAAATTCTCGAGGCTGACGCGACCGCCGTTCACCATATTGACGTAGCCTTCGGCGGAAAGCTTGCCCTCAAACTTCGAGACCAGTCCCGGCGGTAGAACGGCGGGATTGGCGAAAACCCGGAAATTGCCGGTGACCGCCTGTTTCGACATGTCGTAAGCGCCGGAAAGCGTGCCGTTCACGTTGCCGCTGTCGAAGGTTGCCGCATCCAGGCCGATCGCCGGGGGCGCGAGCCTGAGCGGCGCATCCAATGTCACCGGCCCGCGGATCACTCGGTCGAGATCGTCGTTGGTGAAATCCGTGCGGGCGACGGTGAAGCGGCTGCGGATGCTGCCTGAGCGGCTGATCAGGTTGAGGTCTTCGCTTTCCGCCTGAAGGCGGATCTGGCCGAAACGCCCCTGCGGCAGTTCGGCGGCGCTGAGTGCAGCCGTTGCGTTGAAGCGCGCCGAGGCGGCTGCTCCGGTCAGCGTGAAATTGATGCTTTCGAAGGAGAAGCGGCTCTCCTGTCCGTTGATCGGCCAGACGAAGTCGACCGGCCCCTTCACGCCGTTGAGGCTGGCGGTGAGGCTGTTGTCACCCGTCGGGTCCCAGGCCCCCTTGGCAGCGATCTTCACGGCGCCGGAGGTGAGATCGCCGCGTTCGATATCCACCCGGCCGGAGGGCGCATAGATCGCAGCGATGTTGATATCGGTCGTGCCGCCGAACAGCGGACGAAAGGCGGGCGGCAGAAGCGTCGACAGCTGGCCGCCGCCGGTCACTTCGACCCTGTGCCTGCCGTTTTCGACCAGCAGATGTTTGCCGTCGACCGCGATGACGGGGGTGCCGCCGACGCTGCCCTGCAATTTTCCGGCCCAGTCGGAAAGAGGTCCTTCGCCATCGAGCGCCAGCTCGACCGCCGGAGTGCCGGGCAGCCGCAGAAGGCGAGCGAGCAGCCCGCCCTGCGGCTCGGATACGGCAGCCTTGAGTGTCAGGCGATTTTCGGACGGCGCGTAAACCACGTCGGCAGATGCTTTGGCATCCGGCTCGTCCTTGCGGGTTGCCTGCAGATCGAGCGAAATGTCAGGCCCGGTCGCGTCGATCGATCCCTTCACCGAAAGAGAGAAATCCCGTCCCGAAAAGGCCTGGGAGAGATTGATATCCGGCAAGTCGATCTGCGCAACGCGGATGCCGACGGGCAAGGGCGATCCGGAGGAGTTTGTGGTCGTCGCCTGATTGGCTGCCGGAGCCTTCGGCGGCCGCGGCGCACGGATGAAGTTGACGGTGTCGGCTGAAATATGCTCGGCACGGAAGACCCCCGTCACCAGGGACGTCGGCGACCAGTCGATCTTGATTCCGCCGATCTGGGCATAGGGACCTGCGTCATCGGACAATGTAAGGGCATCGATACGCAGGTCGCCGGTCAGCAGGCCTTCCGGGGGCGTGAAGGAGATGCTGCGGTCAGGCGTGGAGACGATGGCGGAAATCCGGTCCGCGGCGACGCGCCCGCCGACCGGGGTGAGGGCGACGAAAAGGACGACGCCCAAGGCCATGACGAACAGGATCGCGACCACGCCAAGCGCGGCCTTCAAGATCCATTTCAACAGGCGAACCATCAGCATCATGCCCTGAGCGTTACCCTTTTATTGCCTTTCAGAATGCCTGTCCTATGCCCGCATAGATACCGTACTGGCTACCGCCGTCATAGCGCTGCAACGGAATTGCAACGTCCAATCTGAGCGGTCCGAAAGGCGTGGCATATCTCACGCCGATCCCCGCGCCAGCACGTATATCAGAAAAATCGGGCACGATTCCGGTCGATACCGTACCAACGTCGACAAAAGGTACAATGCCTATGTTTTCTGACACTTTTACTCTCACCTCGAAAGATCCCAGCGTATAAGAGCGCCCGCCCGTGGCTTCATCGGCGCTGTCATAGGGCGAAATTTCCCGATAGGCGTAGCCGCGTACCGATCCGCCGCCGCCGGCGAAGAATCTGCGTGTCGCGGGAATTCTTTCAAGGTCGCTTCCGCCGACTAGCGTTCCGGCCGCAAGCCGTGCCGCGAGCACGATTTTATCCTCCTGTCCGAGGCCGAGATAACCCGAGATCGAGCCTTCGAACGACGAGAAGATCGTGCCGTCCATGAGTTCGTAGCTCGGCTTGGCGGAGAGGGTCGCGTAAAATCCCTTGGTTGGGTCGAGCTTGTTGTCCCGCGCATCGCGCTCGAAGCTGATCGGCAGGCTGAGCGTGAGGTACTGGTTGTTGCCGAAGGCGTCGTCGGCGTCGATATAGGCGATCTCCCCGCCGCCCTTGAGCTTGTCGGTCTCGTTCAGCTCGTAGGAAATGCCGGCCGAGTAGATGATGGTCTGCGCCTCATAGACGTCAGGCGTCTCGCTTTTGGCTTCCAGGCGGGACTCGAAGGTTGCCTCCGGCACGAAAGCGCCGGGCTTGGTAAAGATGATGCCGGCGGAATAATCGAAGGTGGTGACGTCGGTGGTCGCGCCGATGCCGGACACCTTGCCCTCGATGCGCAGCGATTCGGCCTCCCCGAAGAGGTTGCGGTGGCCCCAATAGCCTTCGAGGCCGGCGCCGTCGATCGAGGAATATTCGGCGCCGAAGCCGAAGTAGCGATGCTTGCCCTCCGACACCTCGATCGTCAGCGGCAGCGAACCGTCCGGCGCCAGCTTCTCCGCCTCGTGGATCGTGACGCTGGAAAAGACGCCGAGTTCGCGCAGGCGATCATTGGCTTTCTTCAACTGCACGGGCGAGTATTGGCCGTGTTTGTCGAGCCGCGAATACCGGCTGATGAAGGCGGCATCAACGGTGCGTGAGCCCTTCACCGCGACGGTTCCGAACGGGGCAACGGGGCCGCCGATCGCGCCGAGCACCACGTTGACCGTGTTGGTGCGGTGGTCGGCCGTCACCTGTCGCTCCGTCAGCTTTGCGAGCGGCCGGCCCTCGTCCTTCAGATCGACGAGAAGCTGTTGGCTGGCCTTCAGGATCAGCCGGGAACCCGCCGCGCCGCCGGCAACGAGGTCGTATTTTTCGGGATCGCGGCCGACGGCGTCTCCCTCGAAACGGACCGAGCCGAGCTTGAAGACCGGGCCGGGATCGATACGCACGGTGACCGGCACGGGTGCCGCGTGGTCGAATGTGGGGTTGGGCGGCAGGCGATCGATATCGGTCCCGGCGACGGAGATATGCACGGTGCCGCCGTAACGGGCCTCTTCGTAGAGCACGGCGATCAGCCGGTCGCGGTCCTCGCGCGCCTTGATGATGACGCCGAGATCGCCGGAGACGGGCTGCTTTTCGTCGGTGATCAGGGAGGCGGCGGATTCGAGGCGCTTCTTGAGGTCCTTGTCCGCATTGCCGGCTTCAAGCGTCGCGTCGTAACGAACGGGATCGATCACCTCGACCTTGTCCTCATCGTCGCCGAACAGCGTGATGCCGAAGAGTTTGAAAGCATAGGCTTTGCCGGAAAGCGGCGGGAAAACGAGAAGCAGCGCGGCGAGCATTGCGGCGGTGCCTGCTCCCCTCAGCTTCCGTTTTTCTGTCCGCCCAGTGTTTTCGTTCCGCATACGCAAACTGCTGTGGATCCCCCGGCTGGAAGCCTTCATAGCATCCGACGAAGCGGACTATCTAACCGCAAAAGACAAAGCGGGGTACCCCTTCGTGATGATTTCATGAAAGAAAAAGCCCCGGAGCGTGCTCCGGGGCCACAGTCTTTCCTGCAATCCGCGCGTTTATCAATAACGGCGCGGGCAGCTGTCGATATAGCGGCGACCATACCGGTCGCGGTAGTAGCATTGACCCGGCTGTTCGGCGACAGAGCCGATCAAGGCACCGGAAACGCCCCCGATCGCAGCGCCAACGGCTGCGCCGCGGACGTTGCCGGTGGCCAGGCCGCCGATCACGGCGCCGGATGCTGCGCCGATGCCGGCGCCCTGTTCAGTTGCCGTGCAGCTCGCGAGCGAAGCGCCGACGATCAAAAGCACCAAGGCCTTCTTCATGAGATCCTCCTGTTTGTTCTTCGTTTACCCGGCTGTCTTGCAGGCGCCAGACGTCTCCGCCGGCCAGTTCTGCAGCAACCATCCAGGGGAACAATAGGTCGCTATGTTCAAGAGTCCATATGAGCTCAATATTTTAAGCCGGGATTTTTTGTTTTGCTTTGCCGACAGTTACCCGGCATCCGGCGGAATCCAGAAGCGATCGGTTGTCTGACGGGGGACCAAAATATTGCCGTTTCCATAGAAAGTAGCGGTTGATCCCCTAAGTAAAAAAGCAAATGATGGGCATGTGTCCGGGAGGGACGCGAGGAGGACAATATGACGAAAGTGACGCTGACCGTGAACGGCCGCACGATGAGCGGCGAGTGCGAAGATCGCACCCTGCTCGTGCATTTTATCCGCGAAAAACTTGGTCTGACCGGAACGCATGTGGGCTGCGATACGACCCAGTGCGGCGCCTGCGTCATCCATATGGACGGCCATTCGGTGAAGAGCTGTTCGATTCTCGCCGCGCAGGCTTCCGGTTCGACGATCACGACGATCGAAGGCCTTGCCGGCCAGGGCGAATTGCATCCGGTCCAGGCGGCCTTCAAGGAACATCACGGCCTGCAATGCGGCTTCTGCACGCCCGGTATGGTGATGACGGCAGTCGACCTGATCAACCGCGAAGGCGGAACGTTGACCGAAGAGACGGTCCGCGCCGGGCTCGAAGGCAATATCTGTCGGTGCACCGGCTATCACAACATCGTCAAGGCGATCCTTGCCGCCGATGCCGAAATGGCCGGCGGTCGTCAGGCCGCTGAATAGGTGAGTAGTGAGCAGTCGTTAGTAAGCAATGGTTCGAGCGGCTGCATTTCGGCCGCTGATCTACTTAACTACCGACTAATTCCTACTCGCTTTCCACCACTAATCACCATCTCGGGAGGAGATGAACATGGGTGTTGAAGGAATCGGTGCACGCGTTACCCGCAAGGAAGACAAACGCTTCTTGACCGGCAAGGGCCGCTACACGGACGACATGACCGTTCCGGGCATGAAGTATGCCTGTTTCGTCCGTAGCCCCTATGGACATGCGAAGATCAAAAACATCGATGCCACCGCGGCGAAAGCCATGCCTGGTGTCATCGACGTGCTCGATGGCAAGCAGCTGCAGGCAGACGGCATCGGCAATCTCATCTGCGGCTGGATGATCCATTCCAAGGACGGGTCGCCGATGAAGATGGGTGCCTGGCATCCGCTCGCGGTCGATACCGTGCGTTATGTGGGCGACGCGATCGCCATCGTTGTCGCCGACTCCTCGGGCGAGGCGCGCGATGCTGCGGAAGCCGTGGTCATCGATTACGAACAGCTCCCGGTCGTGACCGAGGCCGTCGCAGCACTTGCCTCCGGCGCGCCGCAGATCCATCCGGAAGCGCCGGGCAACCTGATCTTCGACTGGCAGATCGGCGAGCCGGATGCGGTGGACAAGGCGATCGCGGCCGCTGCGCATGTCACCGAAATCGAGATTCTCAACAATCGCCTTTCGCCGAACCCGATGGAGCCGCGCGCCACGCTCGGCATCTACGACACGGCGGAAGATCACTATACCTGCTATACGACCAGCCAGAACCCGCATGTGGCGCGGCTGGTGATGAGCGCCTTCTATAACGTCGCGCCCGAAAACAAGCTGCGCGTCATCGCGCCGGATGTCGGCGGCGGTTTCGGCTCGAAAATCTATATCTACCCGGAAGAGATCATCTGTCTCTGGGCCTCGAAGAAGACCGGCGTGCCGGTGAAATGGACCTCGGACCGCACCGAAGCCTTCCTGACCGACGCGCATGGCCGCGACCACGTCTCGAAAGTGAAGATGGCTTTCGACGCGAACAACCGGATCACGGCGCTGAAGGTCGATACGATCGCCAATCTCGGCGCCTATATGTCGCTGTTTTCGTCGGCCGTGCCGACCTATCTCTATGCGACGCTGCTGTCCGGCCAGTATGCGATACCGGCGATCCACGCCAATGTCCGCACCGTCTATACCAATACGGTGCCGGTTGATGCCTATCGCGGCGCCGGCCGCCCGGAAGCGACCTACCTGCTGGAACGCACGATGGAGACAGCGGCCCGCGAACTCGGCATCTCGCCGGCGGAGCTGCGCAAGATCAACTTCATCCGCTCCTTCCCATACCAGACGCCCGTCATCATGAACTACGACGCGGGCGACTACGAAGCTTCGCTGAATGCCGCGATGCAGGCAGCCGACTGGGCAGGTTTTGCCGCCCGCCGCACACAATCCGAAGCCAAAGGCAAGAAGCGCGGCATCGGCATGAGCTGCTATATCGAGGCCTGCGGCATCGCGCCGTCGGCGGCGGTCGGTTCGCTCGGCGCGGGTGTTGGCCTGTGGGAATCCGCCGAAGTGCGGGTCAATGCGGTCGGCACGATCGAGGTGCTGACCGGGTCCCACAGCCATGGCCAGGGCCACGAGACGACCTTCGCGCAGCTTGTCGCCGGCCGTCTTGGCGTGCCGATCGAGAGCATCAACATCGTGCATGGCGATACCGACAAGGTGCAGATGGGCATGGGCACCTATGGCTCTCGCTCCGGCGCGGTCGGCATGTCCGCAATCGTCAAGGCGCTCGACAAGGTCGAAGCCAAGGCGAAGAAGATCGCCGCACATCTGATGGAGGCGTCCGAGGAGGATATCGTCATCGAGAACGGCGAGCTGAAGGTCGCAGGCACTGACAAGTCGGTGCCGTGGTTCCAGGTGGCGCTCGCCTCCTATACCGCCCATAACCTGCCTTCGGGCATGGAACCGGGCTTGAAGGAAACCGCCTTTTACGACCCTTCCAACTTCACCTTCCCGGCCGGCTGCTACATTGCCGAGGTGGAGATCGATCCGGATACCGGCGAGACGGATATCGTCCAGTTCGTCGCGGCCGACGATTTCGGCAATATCATCAACCCGATGATCGTCGAGGGCCAGGTGCATGGCGGCATTGCCCAGGGCATCGGCCAGGCGCTGCTCGAAAACGTCCAGTATGACGCCAACGGCCAGCTTCTGACGGCAAGCTACATGGATTATGCCATGCCGCGCGCCGACGACCTGCCGTCGTTCACGCTGTCGCACCAGAACACGCCTTGCCCGGGCAATCCGCTCGGCATCAAGGGCTGCGGCGAGGCGGGTGCGATCGGCTCGCCGCCGGCACTCATCAACGCCATCACCGACGCGATCGGCCATAACAAGCTCACCATGCCGGCGACCCCGATGAAGGTCTGGCAGGCATTGCACGCGGCTCACTGAGGAGAACAGACATGTATGCTACCAGCTACCATCGTGCATCCTCGGTGGAAGATGCTGTCAAGCTCAAGTCGGCCAACGAGGAAGGGAGATACCTTTCCGGCGGCATGACCTTGATCGCGACCATGAAACAGCGGCTCGCTGCACCGAGCGACCTGATCGATCTTCGCCACATTCCGGCGATCCGGGGCATCCGGATCGAAGGCCGCAAGGTGACGATCGGTGCCGCCACGCCGCATGCGGACGTGGCCGCTTCGCGCGAGCTTGCCGCCATCTGTCCGGCGATCTGCAAGCTTGCCGGTCATATCGGCGATCCGCATGTGCGTCACATGGGCACGATCGGCGGTTCGATCGCCAACAACGACCCAGCTGCGGATTATCCCGCCGGCTTGCTCGGGCTTGGCGCGACCATCGTCACCGACCGACGTTCGATTTCGGCCGACGATTTCTTCACCGGTCTTTTCGAGACCGCGCTGGAGGAGGGCGAGATGGTGACGTCGGTCACTTTTGACGCGCCGGAAAAGGCGGGTTACGCGAAGTTCAACAATCCGGCCTCGCGTTTTGCGATGACGGGCGTGTTCGCGGCGAAAACCGCCGGCGGCGTGCGCGTTGCGGTGACCGGTGCCGGCTCATCCGGCGTCTTCCGTCATCCGGGCTTCGAACAGGCGCTGGCCTCCAACTGGTCGGCGGATGCGTTGAGCAATGTCGCAGTCGACACCTCGAACCTGATGTCGGACATGCACGCGAACGCGGAATACCGTGCCAATCTCGTCAAGGTCATGGCAAAAAGGGCGGTGGCGTCTGCCGGTTGAGGCGAATCGAGAGCAGCGGTAAAAGGCCTGGAAGAGCGGGTGCACCGCTCTTCTCCTTGTTGCTTGACGTGGATCAATTCTCACATTTTCGAAATCGCTTACTTTTTATTGGAATAATTCAAAAAAAGCGGGCCTTTTGCCGCAGGTTGGTTCTATTCGCGCGGTCCGGGGTTGACGAAAAGCGCGGCTGAAACCAAAACCGAGGCAGGTTCTGGAGTGTGAGCATGGACTTCGAGGCATTTTTCAAGAGCGAACTGGACGGACTTCACGGGGAAGGCCGCTACCGTGTGTTCGCCGATCTGGAGAGGCACCGCGGCAATTTTCCCCGCGCCACGCGCCATACTCCCGATGGCCCGAAGGAAGTGACTGTCTGGTGTTCGAACGACTATCTCGGCATGGGCCAGCACCCCGCCGTGATCGAGGCGATGAAGGAAGCCATCGATCACTGTGGCGCGGGTGCGGGAGGCACCCGGAATATTTCTGGCACCACGCACTACCACGTCATGCTGGAGCAGGAACTCGCCGACCTGCACGGCAAGGAAGCCGGCCTGATCTTCAATTCCGGCTACATGTCGAACTGGGCGACGCTCGGCACGCTCGGCCAGAAGATCCCCGGGCTGATCATCTTCTCCGATGCGCTGAACCACGCGTCGATGATCGAGGGTATCCGTTATGCCAAGTGCGAGCGGGTGATCTGGAAGCACAACGATCTCAACGATCTCGAAGCCAAGCTCGCGGCCGCCGATCCGAATGCGCCGAAGCTGATCGCCTTCGAAAGCATCTATTCGATGGACGGCGACATTTCGCCGATCAAGGAAATCTGCGACCTCGCCGACAAATACGGCGCGATGACCTATCTCGATGAAGTGCATGCGGTCGGCATGTACGGCCTGCGCGGCGGCGGTATTGCCGAACGCGAAGGCCTGATGGACCGCCTGACGGTCATCGAAGGCACGCTCGGCAAGGCTTTTGGCGTGATGGGCGGTTATATCGCTGCCTCCACCGCGCTCTGCGACTTCATCCGCTCCTTCGCCTCGGGCTTCATCTTCACCACGGCGCTGCCGCCGGCGCTGGCAGCCGGGGCGATCGCCTCGATCCGGCATCTGAAGGCAAGCCCGTTCGAGCGCGTCCGTCATCAGGACCGCGTGAAGAAGCTGCGCACCATGCTCGACAGCCAAGGCATTCCGCACATGCACAACCCGAGCCACATCGTGCCGGTCATGGTCGGCGATGCGGCCAAGTGCAAGTGGATCTCGGATATCCTGCTCGACACCTGCAACGTCTATGTGCAGCCGATCAACTATCCGACCGTGCCGCGCAAGACCGAACGCCTGCGCATCACCCCGACGCCGCTGCATAGCGATGCGGATATCGAGCATCTCGTCAGTTCGCTGCACCAGCTCTGGTCGCGCTGCGCGCTGGCGCGGCATGTGGCTTGATTAGCCGCTAACTCCACCCTCATCCCCGTGCTCGTCACAGGAATGAGGGAGGAACTTAGGATCACCTAAGCAGCCATTTCCTTCTGCGCGATAATCGTGCCTGCACGGCGCCGGGCCTCGGCATCGGCCGCAAATACCTCGTCCATCGTCGTTGCGGCCGCAAATCCCACCATCTCGTCCATCACCTGCTCGGCGACATCCGCCATGTTGAGAAAACCGATGCGGCCGGCGCAGAAGGCGTGGAAGGCGATCTCTTCGGCGGCGTTCATCACCGCGCCCTGCACGCCGCCGCGTTCCAGAGCGGTGCGGGCCAGCCGGAGCGCCGGGAAACGAACCTCGTCCGGCGCCTCGAAATCCAGCCTTGCGAGCTTGGCGAAATCCAGCCGCTCGACATCGAGCTTCGGACGGTTCGGATAGGCGAGCGCATAACCGATCGCGGTGCGCATGTCGGGACAGCCGAGCTGGGCCAGCACCGATCCGTCGCGATAACCGACCATGGAATGGATGACCGACTGCGGATGGACGATCACCTCGATCTGGTCTGGCCGCAGATTAAAGAGGTGTTTCGCCTCGATCATCTCCAGCGCCTTGTTGAACATCGAGGCGCTGCCGATCGAGATTTTCAGGCCCATCGACCAGTTGGGGTGAGCGCGGGCGATATCCGCGGTGACGCCTGCCATCTGCTCGCGGGTCCAGGTGCGGAAGGGGCCGCCGGAGGCGGTGAGCACGATGCGCTCGACCGCGTGGTGCTGGTCGTCCTCGAGCGACTGGAAGATGGCGCTGTGTTCGCTGTCGACCGGGATCAGTCGCCCGCCGCCTTCCGCGACCGCCTTGACGAAGAGTTCGCCGGCGGAGACCAGGCATTCCTTGTTGGCGAGCGCGATATCGGCGCCGCGCTCTGCGGCGGCCAGCGTCGGCGCCAGGCCGGCGGTGCCGACGATCGCCGCCATTACCCAGTCGGACGGGCGCGCGCCCGCCTCGATCAGCGCCTCGCGGCCGGCGGCGACCTCGATACCGCTTCCAGCGAGTGCATCTTTCAGGGTTGAATACTGTCGGTCGTCGGCGGTGACGGCCAGTCTTGCACCGCATGCCTTCGCCTGGTCTGCCAGAAGCGCAATATTGCTGTTGCCTGTGATGGCGACGACCTCGAAGGCCTCGCGGCCGCCGAGTTGGTTCACCACATCCAATGTATTGACGCCGATCGAGCCGGTGGAACCGAGGATGCTGATGCGGCGCTTGCCGGTGTCGGCCATGCTGTCTTCCATTTCCTAAAGCTCCCTTCGGTCTACAAGCGAAAGCCACGGCTCACAAGAGCGGGCTTGAATTCGGCCCGCCTGCGACCAAGTGCAGCTTGCACAACGGATGTTCTTGGCGCGAAGTGGGATGATGAGCGAACACCTTGAAATCCAGACGACTTGCGTGATCGCCGGCGCCGGTCCGGCTGGCCTGATGCTCGGCCTCCTGCTGGCGCGCGCCGGCGTCGATGTCGTGGTCGTCGAAAAGCACGCGGATTTTCTGCGCGATTTCCGCGGCGATACGATCCATCCCTCGACGCTTGAGGTGATGCACGAGCTCGGCCTGATCGACGAACTTTTACGGCTGCCCCACACGCGTGCGCCGAAGCTTTCGGCCGAAATGGGCGGCAAGACGATCACTATCGCGGATTTTTCGCGGTTGCCGGTCAGGAACCGCTTCATAGCCTTCATGCCGCAATGGGATTTTCTGAGCTTTCTCGCTGAAAAGGCGCAGGGTTATCCGAACTTCCGGCTGATCATGCGGGCGAAGGTGTTGGACGTGCTGGAGGATCAGGGCGCAATCTCGGGCCTCGTCCTGGAGACGCCGGAAGGAGAGCTTACCATCCGCTCGACGCTTGTCGTCGGCGCCGACGGCCGCAATTCGGTCGTGCGGGAAAAGGCTGGGCTCGATGTGGAGAGTTTCGGCATTCCGAGTGAGGTTGTCTGGATGAAGCTGTCGAAACAGCCGGGCGATCCGAACGAGGTGATGGGCCATGCCGGCCCGCGCCAGGGTTTCGTGCTGATCGACCGCGGCGACTATTGGCAATGCGGTTATGTGATCCGCCGCACGACGTTCGCCGACATCCGCGAAAAGGGCATCGAGGCTTTTCGGCGGATGGTGGTCGATGTCTCGCCGCTGCCGGCCGAGCGCATGCAGGAGATCCGCAGTTTCGAGGATACGAGCCTTCTGACGGTGCGCATCGACCGGCTGAAGCAATGGTGGCGGACGGGGCTGATCTGCATCGGCGACGCGGCACATGCGATGTCGCCGATCGGCGGCGTCGGCGTCAACCTGGCGATCCAGGATGCGGTGGCGGCCGCCAATATCCTGGCCGCGCCTTTGCGCGAAAAGCGCCTTACCGATGCCGACCTCGCCGCCGTCGAAAAGCGGCGCAGTTTCCCGACCAAAGCGACGCAAAAACTGCAGTTAATGATGAGGAGCAGCCGGCGAACGGATCAGGCGGATGATCGGAAAAGCAAGGGGCCGCCGGCCTTCATCCGGGGCATCGCCCGCTTTCCGCTGCTCGCCCATCTCGCCGGCCGGCTGATCGGCCTTGGCTTCCGCATGGAGCATGTGCGGGGGAAACAAGGCAACCTTTGACCGCCCCGCGTCGTTGATCGGCAAAACAACCGAGGTTTTGCCATGCTCATGCTCGGAAGAATGCTGACGATGGCGATGGCGCTGCTGGGAGGGATCTTCTTTTCGCAGGCGCCGGAATTCGCACAGCAATACCGCCAGCGGATCGGCGGCGCGCTCGACGAGCTGAAGATCCTGATCTCGGAATTCGACGCCCAGGCCAATCACAACGGCCTCGACCGCCAGGAGGCGCTCAACATCTATTCCGTCTCGCCGCAAACCTTCCTGCGCAATCAGGGCGAGGCGATGCGGCGAACCTTTTCGCGTTACGAGATGCTCGCCGAGCAGCAGAAGGACCTCACGCTGGCGCCACCCTTCACAAAGCCTTTCGTGGTGATGCGCAACCCCGATTCGACGACGTTCGCCAATGCCTGGCGTGATTTCGTGCCGGGCGTACCGGTGGATTTCGCAGGTCTCACCTGGGCAGCAGGCGGACTGTTCTGCGGCTGGCTGATCGGGGCACTCCTTGGCGCAGCCCGTCGCGGCGTCGTCCGCTCGGTAAGGCGGCCGAAACGGATGGACGAGACATCGACGATCGCCCGATAAAAGGGAGTGGTGATCCCAGATGGATTCGAACCATCGGCCTCAGGATTAGGAATCCTGCGCTCTATCCTGCTGAGCTATGGGACCACGTCAGGAATTCCATACAAAAGGCGAGGCGTTTAGCCAAGCCTTTTGTCTCGATCATTCCGTCAACCGCTGCTCGGCGAGCCGCACCCAATAGGAAATGCCATAGGAAATCGCCTCGTCGTCGAAATCGTAATGCGGATTATGCAGCGCTGCGGTTTCGCCATTGCCGATGAAGATGAAGGCGCCGGGGCGGCGTTTCAGCATGAAGGCGAAATCCTCGCCGGCCATGGTTGGGTCGACATTGGTGTCGACGTTGGAAGCGCCGACCACTTCCGTCGCGACGCCGATCGCATGGTCGGTTTCCAGGTCATGGTTGAAGGTAACCGGACACTGGCGATAATAATCGATCTCGGCCTCGGCGCCATGGGCGCTGACGATGCCCTCGACGATCTGGCGGATGCGGTTTTCGGCAAGGTCGCGGCTTTCTTCACTGAGCGTCCGGACCGTGCCCCAGAGCGTCGCCTGGTCGGGAATGATATTATACGCGGTGCCGGCGTCGAAGCGGGTGACCGAGATGACGATCGAGTGGACCGGATCGGCGTTGCGGGCGGCGATCGCCTGCAGGCTGCCGACCAGCTGCGAGCCGATGAAGATCGGGTCTATGGTCTTGTGCGGCTGGGCCGCATGGCCGCCGCGGCCCTTGATGGTAATGGTGAAACGGTCGGGCGCCGCCATGATGCCGCCCTTGCGGATCGCGAACTGGCCGAGCGGAATGCCCGGCATATTGTGCATGCCGTAGACTTCCTCGATGCCGAAACGCTCCATCATGCCGTCTTCGACCATCGCCAGCGCGCCGGCGCCGCCCTCTTCGGCGGGCTGGAAGATCAGCGCCACGGTGCCGTTGAAATTGCGGGTTTCGGCGAGGTATTTCGCCGCGCCCAGCAGCATGGCCGTGTGGCCGTCATGGCCGCAGGCGTGCATCTTGCCTGGGGTCTTCGAGGCCCAGGGCTTGCCGGTGATTTCGGTGAGCGGCAGGGCGTCCATGTCGGCGCGCAGCCCGATCGTGCGGCCGCCCGGGCCTTTTCCACGGATGATGCCGACGACGCCGGTGCGGCCGATGCCGGGCACGACCTCGTCGACGCCGAATTCCTTCAGCTTCTGTTCCACGAAGGAGGCGGTGTTCTCGACCTCGTAAAGAATCTCAGGATTTTCATGAAGATATCGTCGCCACTCGCTGACTTCGCCCTGAAGTTCGGCGGCCCGGTTCAAAATCGGCATAATGTTCCCTGTTGTTGGCTGGTCACGCGGTTATGACAAGTCCTCCCGGCCGGAGTGTGCCTGTCATGATTGACGTAATCAATCTTCTTTGCCATTGCTTGGCCATATAGAACGCATATGCGCCACACTCGTTAAGCTGTTTCGAACGAGGAACTACATTGCAGATTTTCCGTCTCCGATCCGCCTCCGCCACCCGGTTGATCTGCGCCCTCTCCGCGCTTGCCCTTGTCGCTTCCGCCGGAACCGCTGCCGCCAATCCGAAGATCGTCGTCGACGCAAAGACCGGCAAAGTGATCGCCCACGAGGATGCCTTCGTGAAATGGTATCCGGCGTCGCTCACCAAGCTGATGACCGCCTATGTGACCTTCAAGGCGGTGAAAGCCGGAAAGCTCTCGCTCGAGACACCGGTCGTGATGAGCAAGAGAGCGGCCGACCAGCCGGCGAGCAAGATGTATTTCACGCCCGGCACGACGATGACGATGGACAACGCGCTCAAGATGATGCTCGTCAAATCGGCCAACGACATGGCGGTTGCGGTGGCCGAGGCCGTCGGGGGCACGCAGGAACAGTTCGTGGCGATGATGAATGCCCAGGCCAAGGCGCTCGGCATGAATTCCACCCAGTTCATCAATCCGCACGGCCTGCCGGGCAAGGGACAGTTCTCGACCGCCCGGGATCTCGCGTTGCTGACGCTGAGGCTCAAGCAGGATTTCCCGGAATACCAGGGCTATTTCTCGCTTGAGGGCATAGATACCGGCACCAAGCAATATCCCAATTTCAACACGCTGATCGGCCGATTCGACGGCGCCGACGGCATGAAGACCGGCTTCATCTGCGCCTCCGGGTTCAACCAGGTCGGTTCCGCGACGCGGGACGGCCGTTCGGTGATCTCCGTGGTGCTCGGCTCGGACAGCCTGGCCGGCCGCGCCGACGATACTGCCAACCTGCTGCAGCAGGGACTGACTTCGACTGCTGCCGGTGGCGCGGCGCTCTTGGCGCTCGCACCCTATGGCGAAACGGCTGAGGTCAACGACGTCAGCGCCGAGATCTGCAATCCCAATGCTGCCAAGGTGCGCAGCGAAACGCGTGACGATGCGGGCCGCACCATCCAGCATTCGCCCTATATCCATGAAATGGCCCAGCCGCCGGTTTATACGCCCCTGACCCTGCTTTCCGGCGGCGAAGCTCCTCCGCCGCCGCCCAAGGGCACCAAGAAAACGGTTGCAGCCAATACCGTCAATGTGCCGATCCCGCAGCCGCGCCCGACATTCTGAACGAGAATAGATCATGTCTTCTGCCTCGAGCCGGATTCCGGTCTCCATCCTCACCGGCTTTCTCGGTGCGGGAAAATCGACGCTTCTGAACCGCATCCTCAGGGATCCCGGCACCAGCGATACGGCCGTCATCATCAACGAGTTCGGCGAAGTCGGGATCGACAATTTCCTGGTCGAGGCTTCCGGCGATGCGCTGCTGGAGATTGCCAACGGTTGCCTCTGCTGCACGGTGCGCGGCGAGCTGGTGGATTCGCTCGCCTCGATCATGGACGGCATCCAGACCGGCCGCCTGAGCCCGATCCGCCGAATCGTCATCGAAACGACAGGCCTTGCCGATCCGGCGCCGGTCATGCAGTCGGTGATGGGCAATCCGGTCATCGCCCAGAATTTCGAGCTCGACGGGGTCATTACCGTGGTCGATGCGGTGAATGGTGTCTCGACGCTCGACCGCCACAGGGAAGCGGTGAAGCAGGTGGCGGTGGCCGATCGGCTGATCATCTCGAAGCTTTCGATGGCGGATGCGTCCCAACTGGCGGCGCTGAAAAGCCGGCTCGCGGCGCTCAATCCCCGGGCGCCGATCGTCGATGGCGACAGCGAAGCCGCCGGCACCGCTGCCATTCTGGTGAACGGCCTCTACGATCCGGCGACGAAGATCGCCGACGTGGATCGCTGGCTGCATGACGAGCTGGCAAACGATGCCGAGGGGCATCACCGCCACGATCATGGTCATCACCACCACGATGATCATCACCACGGCCATGAGCATCACCACCATCATCATGACGTGAACCGCCATGGCGACGACATCCGCTCCTTTTCGATCATCCACGACAAGCCGATCGATCCGATGGCGATCGAGATGTTCATCGACCTGCTGCGTTCGGCGCATGGCGAGAAATTGCTCCGGATGAAGGCGATCGTGGCGCTTTCCGACAATCCGGAACGGCCGCTGGTGCTGCATGGGGTGCAGAGCGTCTTCCATCCGCCGCAGCGCCTGCCGAAGTGGCCCGACGGCTCGGACCGGCGCACCCGCATGGTGCTGATCACGCAAGGGCTGGAAGAAGCCTTCGTCTCGGATCTTTTCGCGGCGTTCACCGGCCAGCCCCGCGTCGACCGCCCGGACCGCGCTGCGCTGGAAGACAATCCGCTCGCCGTTCCCGGCCTGCGGATGTAGGCCCCTCAACCTTTGCGGATCAGAAAACGGTGTCCCGTCTCGGTCTTTTCCGAGCGGACCAGCTCGTGGCCTTCCTGGCTACAGAAATGCGGGATGTCGATGCCGGCGAGAGGGTCGGTGGTTTCGATCACAAGCTCTGCGCCGCTCTCCATGCCCTTCAGCCGGCGGCGCGTCTTCAGGACGGGCAGGGGACACTTCAGGCCTCTGAGATCGTAGAGGCCTGCGGTCTCAGAGCTCATTCCTGGCTCCAGAACTTCCAGAACGGCTTCTTCTTTTCCTCGCTGATCGGCGGTGCCGCATAGGCAAGCGGGTTCTGGGCCGGGATCGGAACCGTGGTGGTCGTGCCCTGGGCGGTGGCGATGGTCGGGACCGTACCCGTGCTCTGTGCGACGGGAGCGGCCGTTGCGGCGGCCGGCAGGCGGTCCTGCTTCATGCGGTCGGCGGCGGAGCCGGCACGAAACGTGACGGGAGAGGCGGAAGCAAGCACGGTATTGGCCGGCTTGTTCTGGGAGGCCATCCGCTTTTCCATCATCTCCTGGAATTCCGACTGGCTCAGCAGCTTGCCGGCTTCGAGCGAGGTTCCGGTCGGGGCATAGGCTATGTCGCGGCCCTTGCGCTTGTCGGCGACCACGGCCTTGCGCTCGGCTTCGGTCGGCTCGTACCAGACCTTGCCGTCGAATTTTTCCAGCGCCGTCTTGTAGGCGACTTCGTAGGTCTTGCCGTAGGAGGTCAGCGCCGAGGCGAGTGCCGGCGGCGTCGACATCGGCGGGCAGGCTGCTGCTGCGGCAAAGGTGCCGTTGCTATCGACCTGCTGATTGAAGACATACTTCTTTTCGCAGACGTTGACTTCCGGCGGGCGCTTGGTGACTTCGAAATGATCGTAGCCGGTCTTCAGCATTTTCCAGAAGTCATAATTCTGGCTGTCGCGGTGGCGCGCCATGTTCTCCGCGGTCATGCGGAAGGGAAGAGCCTGGAGCTGCACGGAGGTCTGGCCGCCCTTGAAGGCGTCGCGGGCGAAGGCATAGATTTCCAGAACCTGTTCGTCGGTCATCGAATAGCAACCGGACGACGAGCAGGCGCCATGGATCATCAGGTTCGAACCGGTGCGGCCGTTTGCGGCATCGTAGCGGTTTGGAAAACCGGTATTGATGGCAAGGTAATATTTGGAATTCGGGTTCAGGTGCGCCGGCGTCAGGTTGTAGAAGCCTTCCGGAGCCTGACGATCGCCTTCCTTGACCTTGGGGCCGAGCTTCCCGGACCAGGCGCAGATGTCGTAGCTCTTGATCACCTCGAAGCGGTTGTCCGCCCTTGCCTTCCAGACTTCCAGCTTACCCTCTTCCTTGAGGATGCGGATCATGATCGGCGATGTGCGTGGCATGTTCTTCTTCTGCATCTCGGTGAGAATGCTCGAAGGCAGGGGCTGCTCGACCTTGTTCTTGACGCTCTTCAGGTCAATGCTCGCGGAATCGAGCGTATCGTTGCAGCCCGTCAGGGCGGTTGCCACGAAGAGTGCGAAGGCGATGTGTTTCAGGCGCATCGGTACGGACCACATAGACTTGGAACGACGAACGAGTTCGGTACAGGACTTCTATGAATAAAGCGGTAATCTTTACATATTCTTAACCGCTTGCGCCGACCTGTCCAGCAAAACCGCCCGGCCCTCAATGTTATCAGCAATATGGCCAAATTTGGCTATTGGCGTGGCGGAGGCCCGAAGATCAGAGATTGCGGCCGATATCGAGGAATTTCTGCCGGCGCGCGGCCCTCACTTCATCGCCAGACAGCCGTCCGAGATCTTCCAGCGCCGAAGCGATGATCTTGCCGGTCGCGCTGATGACGGTTTCGGGTTCGCGATGCGCGCCGCCGACCGGTTCGGGAATGATGTCGTCGATGATGCCGAGGCCCTTCAGGTCTTCGGCGGTGATCTTCATGTTGGTGGCAGCCTCGCGGGCGCGGGTCGAATCGCGCCAGAGGATCGATGCTGCACCTTCCGGCGAGATGACCGAATAGATCGAATGTTCGAGCATGTAGACGCGGTTGCCGGTGGCGATGGCGATCGCGCCGCCGGAGCCGCCTTCGCCGATCACGACGGAAACCATCGGCACTTTCAGGCCGAGGCACATTTCGGTCGAGCGGGCGATCGCCTCCGCCTGGCCGCGTTCCTCGGCGCCGACGCCCGGATAGGCGCCAGCCGTGTCGATGAGGGTGATCACCGGCAGGTGGAAACGGTCGGCCATTTCCATGATGCGGATCGCCTTGCGATAACCTTCCGGACGCGGGCTGCCGAAATTGTGCTTGAGGCGGGTCTTGGTGTCATGGCCCTTTTCCTGGCCGATGACGGCGACGGGCATGCCGTTGAAACGGGCAAGGCCCGCCTGGATGGCGGCATCCTCGCCGAAATTGCGGTCGCCGGCGAGCGGCGTGAAATCGGTGAACAGGTGGGCGGAATAATCGACGAAATGCGGGCGCTGCGGATGGCGCGCGACCTGCGTTTTTTCCCAGGCGCCGAGCTTGGAATAGATTTCCCGCGTCGCTTCCCTGACCCGGGTTTCCAGCCTGCCGATTTCCTCGGACGTATCGATGCTCTCGTCTTCCGAGGCGAGCTTTTTCAGCTCGTGAATCTTGCCCTCGAGGTCCGAGATGGGCTTTTCGAAATCGAGATAAGTCTGCATGAGAGCCGGTTTCCGGTTGTTTTATCTCAGGAACACGCAGTTCCCATTTTCTGTTTGGGGCTTCTATTCCCGGTTTTTGGCCTGTTTTGCAAGAGGGTGGTGTGTTTGAACCAGCTCTCGCAGCCGTTCTTCCAGCACATGCGTATAAATTTGTGTGGTGGAAATGTCCGAATGGCCCAGCAGTTCCTGCACAACGCGAAGGTCCGCACCGTTCTGGAGGAGGTGGCTTGCGAAGGCGTGGCGCATCACATGGGGAGAGATTGCGGCGGCTCTAAGTCCGGCGCGGGCGGCCAGTCCCTTGAGGTCGCGGGCAAAGACCTGCCTCGGCAAATAGCCCTCTTTGCCGGCCGAGGGAAACAGCCACGGGCTGTCGCCGGTCTTTGCGAGTGCCAGCCGCCGGACCTCGCCATAGGATGCGACGGCGGCGATTGCCGAGCGGGACAGCGGCACGAGGCGCTCCTTGTTGCCCTTGCCGCGAATGATGAGGAAACGTCCTTCCTGGTCGAGGACCTTGACCGGCAGCGACACGAGCTCGCTGACGCGCATGCCGGTCGCGTAGAGAAGTTCGAGCAGCGCCAGCATCCTGAGGCGTGCGAGCTGCTCCGGACCGGGTTCGGCGGCCTCCTTTGTGGCAAGCTCCAGGAGCCGCGTCACATCGTCCTCGCTCATGATCTTCGGCAGCGAGCGGCCTTTTTTCGGTGCGTCGAGGATGGCGGTCGGGTCGTCGCCGCGCAGGCCCTCGGCATAGAGGAATTTGTAGAACTGCCGCATGGCCGACAGTTTTCGCGCCTGGGACGAGGCCGCAAAACCTTGGGCGCCGAGATGGGCGAGATAGGCGGAGAGATTGGCGCTTTGCGCCGTCAGGGCCGAAGTCTTGCTGGCCAGCAGGAAGGATTGCAGGTCTTCGAGATCCCGTTCGTAGGATGTGAGCGTATTGCCGGCGGCTCCTCGTTCGGCGCTCATCATTTCGAGAAAGGCTTCGATATGGGCTCGGGAAAGGTCGGCCATGTTTCCTACCGTCCTTGTTGCGGCCCGTTATTGTTGCGGCGTTGCCGGGTTCAACCGCTCGGACGGAATGCGCACGGTCACGTCGCGCTCGCGCGGATCCACCAGCATGACGAGAGCCACCATGCTTCCATAAACGATGCCTGCGATCGCCGCCAGCACGAAGAGGAAACGGAAAAGGGTGGGCATAAAGGACTCCCGGAGTTGCGCCGCAATATATCAATAAAGGTTTACATATCGGCAAGAACAAACAATCCCCCGCATTCTTTGAGGGTTGCGACGGCTTGACGCTGCCGACGCATTTGTCGATACCGTTTTTCGAAACGGACCTGACAATGACAGAAGTCGCAACTCCACTTAGCGAAAAGGCGCGCGCCGTCCTCGGCAAGCGCAACCTGATCTTCGTCGGGCTGATGGGGGCCGGCAAATCGGCGATCGGTCGGCTGGTGGCGCAGACCCTTTCCATTCCCTTCATCGATACGGATGCGGAGATCGAGAAGGTTTCGCGCATGACCATCAGCGAACTCTTCGCCGCCTACGGCGAGGCTGAGTTCAGGGCGTTGGAAACGCGTGTCATCGAACGCCTGTTGCGGAACGGGCCGCGCGTGGTTTCGACCGGCGGCGGGGCCTTCATCAACGAGAACACCCGCCACCAGATCAAGATCGGCGGCATTTCCATCTGGCTGAAGGCGGATCTCGACGTCTTGTGGGAACGGGTGAACAAACGTGATCACCGGCCGTTGCTGAAGACCGAGAACCCGAAGCAGACGCTCGAAAACCTGATGATCCAGCGTTATCCGATCTATGCCGAGGCCGATGTGACAGTGCTCTCCGAAAATGTCCGCAAGGACGTAATGGTCAACGAAGTGCTTTCCGCGGTGGCCAATTTGTCCGGCGAAAGTGAATTGCCCAGCGAAGGTGAAATGCAATGAACATCTCTTCCCGATCCGAGGACAGCGCGCGTGAACGCCTGGTGCATGTGCCGCTCGGCGAACGGGCCTATGACATCCTGATCGGTCCCGGCATGATCACGCGTGCCGGCGGCGAGATCACCGCGCGGCTGAAGGGCCGCAAGGCAGCCATCGTCACCGACGAGCACGTCGCGCCGCTGTATCTGGAAGCGCTGATGGACAGCCTGCAGACGGACGGGATCGAAGCCGTTTCGCTGACGTTGCCGGCCGGCGAAAAGACCAAGAGCTTCGAACATCTGGCGACGGTTGCCGATATGGTGCTCTCGGCCCGGATCGAGCGCAACGATGCGGTGATCGCGCTCGGCGGCGGCGTGATCGGCGACCTAGCCGGTTTTGCGGCCGGCATAGTCCGGCGCGGTGTGCGCTTCGTGCAGATCCCGACCTCGCTTCTGGCGCAGGTCGATTCCTCGGTCGGCGGCAAGACCGGTATCAACACCCGCCATGGCAAAAACCTGCTCGGTGTCTTCCACCAGCCGGACCTCGTTCTCGCCGACACCGCGGCGCTCGATTCGCTCTCCGAGCGCGAATTCCGGGCCGGTTATGCGGAAGTGGCGAAATACGGCCTGATCGACCAGCCGGATTTCTTCGCCTGGCTCGAAAAGAACTGGAAGGCCGTATTTGCGGGCGGCCCGGAGCGGATCGAGGCGATTGCGGTCAGCTGCCAGGCAAAATCCGACGTCGTCGTCGAGGACGAGCGCGAGACCGGCCGCCGGGCGCTGCTCAATCTCGGCCACACGTTCGGCCACGCACTGGAGGCCGCAACCGAATATGACAGCCGCCGCCTGGTACATGGCGAGGGCGTGGCGATCGGCATGGTGCTGGCGCACCAGTTCTCGGCGCGCCTGAACCTTGCAAGCCCGGACGACGCGGCACGGGTGACGGCCCATCTGAAAGCCGTCGGCCTGCCGACATCGATGAGCGATATTCCCGGAAAGCTGCTGCCGACGGAAAAGCTGCTGGACGCGATCGCGCAGGACAAGAAGGTACAGAGCGGCAAGCTGACCTTCATCCTGACCCACGGCATCGGCCGGTCCTTCGTCGCCAACGACGTGCCGTCGTCCGAAGTCTTGAGCTTCCTGGAGGAAAAGCGACCGAAATGACGTCCAAACAGGGCCTCAAGTCGCGTGCTGTCAACGCGGTGATCCGCGGGCTTCTTCGCGCGTTCGGCGTTTCCCTGTCCGAGCAGACCCTGGCGCTGTCCAGCCATGACGATCTGCATGCCGCGCTCGATCTCATTCATCGCGAGGGAAATTTCGACAAGCAGGATCGCGACCGGCTGAGCGGCCTCTTCGAACTCGAGGAGCTCGAAGTTTCCGACGTCATGAAGCACCGCACCGTGATGCGGGCGGTCAATGCCGACGATCCGCCGGAAGTGGCGGTCCGCACCGTGCTCGAAAGTCCCTATACGCGCATGCCGCTGTGGCGCAATTCGACCGAGAACATCATCGGCGTCGTGCATGCCAAGGACCTGCTGCGCGCGCTTGCCGAGCCGAATGTCGAGCCGGAAAACCTTGATATCGTCAAGATCGCCCAGAAACCGTGGTTCGTGCCCGACAGCACCAGCCTCAAGGACCAGCTCAGTGCGTTCCTGCGGCGCAAGGGGCATTTTGCGGTCGTCGTCGACGAATATGGCGAGGTGCAGGGGATCGTCACGCTCGAAGATATCCTGGAAGAGATCGTCGGCGACATTACCGACGAGCACGATATCGAGATTCAGGGCGTGCGCCAGGAAGCGGACGGCTCGATCGTCGTCGACGGTTCCGTGCCGATCCGCGATCTCAACCGTGCGCTCGACTGGAGCCTGCCGGATGCGGAAGCAACCACGATCGCCGGCCTCGTCATCCACGAGTCGAAGCTGATCCCGGAAGAACGGCAGGCGTTTACGTTCTATGGGAAGCGCTTCACGGTGATGAAGCGGGAGAAGAACCGGATTACGCGGCTGAGGATACGGCCGGCCGAAGATGTGACGCTGCCGGCGGAGTGATTTCCTATTTGTGCAAGCCCCTCACCCCAGCCCTCTCCCGCAGGTGGATGAGGGGCGGTTTCATACGAAATGACGCGCGCAACTTGGTGAACTCGCCCTCACTTCCTATCTAAGCTCAGCTACCAGCGCGTCGGCTCGCCCGGTGCCGAGGCTTCCACCGCCAGCGCGTGGAGGCCGGCGTCGAGTTCCGGCTTCAAGAGGGCATTCACCGTCCGATGCCGGTCGAGCCGGCTCATTCCGGAAAACTTCTTTGAAACGATGCGGACCCGCATATGGGTTTCGCCGGTTCCGGTGATGTCGGGCTGATGGCCGGCGTGCTGATGGCTTTCATCGATGACAACCAGCCGTTCCGGTTCGAGATTGTCGGTGAGCGTGATTTCGATCCGGGATTTGACGGACATTTCGGTCTCCGTTGCGACGCAAAAGGGGCATCTCACAAACCAGTAAGAAAGGACTTTGTCAATTCTTGCCGCGCTCTGTTCGTCGCCCCATAATGAGGGCCTTATGAAACTAGATTCCAAATATTTCGACCGCATCCGGACGCGCAAGAACAGGCAGCAGGAAGCTGTGCCTGAAGCGCCCACCTGCCAATGGGACGGGTGCGACAAGCCCGGCGCTCATCGCGCACCCGTGGGCCGCAACGCGGAAGGCCAGTTCTTTCTGTTCTGTTTCGAACATGTCCGGGAATACAACAAGGGCTACAATTATTTCTCCGGCCTGTCGGACGGCGAGATCGCCCGGTATCAGAAGGAAGCGATCACCGGCCATCGGCCGACCTGGACCGTCGGCGTCAACAAGGCTGCCAAGGACGCGCCGCTTCATTCGACGGCGCGCTCAGGTGCTGCCGGCGCTACCGGCGCCCAGCAGCGCTTCAGGGATCCGTTCGGCTTCGTGTCCAGTGCGCGGGCGGCCGGCCCCCGTTTCCAGACGCAGGGGCGCAAGCTGAAGACATTGGAGGCCAAGGCCTTCGACACGATGGAGTTAGCCGCCAATGCGACCGCGGCGGAGATCAAAACCCGCTACAAGGAACTGGTCAAGAAACATCACCCGGATGCGAACGGCGGCGACCGCGGTTCGGAAGAACGTTTTCGTGCCGTCATTCAAGCATATCAGTTGTTGAAGCAGGCGGGTTTCTGCTAAGCCGTAAAAATTATGGCAGTGAGGACGACGGCCGGGCGGGGATCCGTGCCTTGGAGAGACGATGAGTAAGATTGATCTAGACATTTCCAACCTTCCCGACACCACCATTTCGGTCCGGGAAGTCTTCGGCATCGACAGCGATATCAGGGTTCCGGCCTATAGCAGCGGCGACCCCTACGTTCCGGATCTCGACCCGGACTACCTTTTCGACCGCGACACGACGCTCGCCATTCTCGCAGGTTTTGCGCATAACCGACGCGTCATGGTGTCCGGCTTCCATGGCACCGGCAAGTCCACCCATATCGAGCAGGTCGCAGCCCGCCTCAACTGGCCGTGCGTGCGCATCAATCTCGACAGCCATGTCAGCCGTATCGATCTCGTCGGCAAGGACGCGATCGTGCTGAAGGACGGCAAGCAGGTTACCGAATTCAAGGACGGCATCCTGCCCTGGGCCTACCAGCACAATGTCGCGCTCGTTTTTGACGAATACGATGCCGGTCGCCCGGACGTCATGTTCGTCATCCAGCGCGTGCTCGAATCCTCCGGCCGCCTGACCCTGCTCGACCAGAGCCGCGTCATCCGTCCTCACCCGGCATTCCGCATCTTCGCGACTGCCAATACGATAGGCCTTGGTGACACGACCGGCCTTTATCACGGCACGCAGCAGATCAACCAGGCGCAGATGGACCGCTGGTCGATCGTGACGACGCTGAATTATCTGCCGCACCAGAAGGAAGTCGATATCGTCGCCGCCAAGGTAAAATCCTTTGGCAGCACGGCCGAGGGCCGTGAAACGGTGTCGAAGATGGTGCGCGTCGCCGACCTTACCCGTTCGGCCTTCATCAATGGCGACCTTTCGACCGTCATGAGCCCGCGTACCGTCATCACCTGGGCGGAAAACGCCGAGATCTTCGGTGACATCGCGTTCGCCTTCCGCATCACCTTCCTCAACAAGTGCGACGAACTGGAACGCACGCTGGTCGCCGAACAGTACCAGCGCGCCTTCGGCGTCGAGCTGAAGGAAAGTGCCGCCAACATCGTTCTCGGAGCCTGAGCGGAGACGAGATCATGGCAGGTCGCGGAGACAATTCGAAAGCCAAATCCGGCGGTCCCGTGGATACGGAACCGTTGCGGCGGGCGATTACCGGTTGCGTGCGCTCCATCGCCGGTGACGCGGAAGTCGAGGTCACGTTCGCGAACGAACGGCCGGGCCTTGCCGGCGAGCGCATCCGGCTGCCGGAAATCTCCAAGCGGCCGACGGCACATGAGCTCGCGGTGACCCGCGGGCTCGGCGATTCCATGGCTCTGCGCATCGCCTGCCACGACACGGCCACGCATGCCAGCATGTCGCCGCAGGGCGCCGACGCACGTGTCGTCTTCGATGCCGTCGAACAGGCGCGCGTCGAGTCGATCGGCGCATTGCGGATGGCCGGCATGGCGGCGAACCTCAATTCGATGCATGCGGAAAAATATTCCAAGGCGAATTTTTCCGGTGTCGAACGGCAGGAGGACGCGCCGATCGGCGAAGCGGTCGCCATGCTGGTGCGCGAAAAACTGACCGGCATCAAGCCACCGGCGAGCGCTGGCAAGGTGCTCGATCTCTGGCGCCCGTTCATCGAAGACAAGGCGGCCGGCGATCTCGACAACCTTCGTAACGTGATCGAAGACCAGCAGGCCTTTGCCAAGCTGGTGCGGCACATGCTCACCTCCATGCAGATGGCGGAGGAGTTTGCCGACGAGGATACCGATCCGGAGGAGATGGAGAACCCGGACCAGGAAGACCAGCCGCGCAGCAACGAGACCGAGAACGACGAGGTCGAGGAAGAGGCCGGTTCGGACGCAGCACCCGCCGAGCAGAGCGACGCTTCCGACGAGGAAATGGATGACGGCGAGATGGACGGCGCGGAAATGTCCGACGACGACATGTCGGACGACAGCGACGAACATTCGGAAACACCCGGCGAAACGCGGCGGCCCAACAGCCCGTTCGACGATTTCAACGAGAAGGTCGACTACAAGATCTTCACCCAGGAATTCGACGAGGAAATCACCGCCGAAGAGCTTTGCGACGAAGCGGAACTCGACCGGCTGCGGGCCTTTCTCGACAAGCAGCTTGCCCATCTCCAGGGCGCTGTCGGCCGTCTGGCCAACCGCCTGCAGCGCCGCCTGATGGCGCAGCAGAACCGTTCCTGGGACTTCGACCTCGAAGAGGGTTATCTCGATCCGGCCCGCCTGGTGCGCCTGATCATCGATCCGATGCAGCCGCTGTCCTTCAAGAAGGAGCGCGACACGCAGTTCCGCGATACGGTCGTGACGCTGGTCATCGACAATTCCGGCTCGATGCGCGGCCGGCCGATCACAGTCGCCGCCACCTGCGCCGATATCCTCGCCCGCACGCTGGAGCGCTGCGGCGTCAAGGTCGAGATCCTCGGCTTCACCACCAAGGCCTGGAAGGGCGGGCAGGCGCGCGAAAAGTGGCTGGCAAGCGGCAAGCCGCCGACGCCCGGCCGTCTCAACGACCTGCGCCATATCGTCTATAAGTCCGCCGATGCTCCGTGGCGCCGTTCGCGCCGCAATCTCGGCCTGATGATGCGCGAGGGCCTGCTCAAGGAAAACATCGACGGCGAAGCCCTGATGTGGGCGCATAACCGCCTGATCGCCCGCCGCGAGCAGCGCAAGATCCTGATGATGATCTCGGACGGCGCGCCGGTCGACGATTCGACGCTGTCGGTCAATCCGGGCAATTATCTCGAACGGCATCTGCGCGCCGTGATCGAACAGATCGAGACGCGTTCGCCGGTCGAACTGTTGGCGATCGGCATCGGTCACGACGTGACGCGTTATTATCGCAAGGCCGTGACGATCGTCGATGCGGACGAGCTTGCCGGGGCGATGACGGAGCAGCTTGCCGAACTGTTTGCGGAAAACGGCAGGCAGCAAGGCCGCATGCGACGGGCCAGCTGAGGCCCGCCGCTTGAAACTTTCCCGCTTCGTCGTTTGGGCCGTCCTTTTCGGCGCCATCGCTTCCCCGGTGGCGCCTGCCACCGAGATGGTGCCGGTTCGAGCACGTGCGATCACCGAGTTCAAACGGGGTTCGTCGGAAACCCGGTTCGGCTCGCTCGAATTTCTCGGCGGGCTCGAGTTTTCGTCATCCGATAACCGGCTACAGTCCCTGTCGAGCATACGCTTTCGCGCCGATGGGGAGCGTTTCGTGTCGGTGCTCGATACCGGTTCTTGGCTGACCGGCCGCATTCAACGCGATGCCGGCGGGCGCCTCTCCAATCTCGCCGATCTCGCCATCAACCCGATCCTTGTCCGTGGCGGTAGGGTCGGTACGAAATACAATTCCGATGCTGAAGGGCTGGCGCTGAGGGATGGCCAGGCGCTCGTCAGTTTCGAGCAGCTACATCGCGTCGACGCCTATCCGGACCCGGGGTTCGAAACGTCGGCGCCTTTGAAGAGCCTCGATCTTCCCATCCCCCGCCATGAGTTCCGGATGAATGCCGGCATGGAGACGGTGGCGGTGTCCCCGAAATCCGGCCCGCTCAAGGGGGCGCCCATCGTGGTCACCGAGCATAGCCTTGATGATCAGGGAAACCTTTTCGCCGCCATCCTGGAAGGCCCGCTGAGGGGCGTGTTCACCGTGGTGCGGCACGATCCTTTCGACGCAACGGACGGTGCCTTCCTGCCGAACGGCGATTTCCTGCTACTGGAGCGCCGCTTCAGCTATCTCGGCGGTCTCGGCATGCGTATTCGCCTGATCAAGGGCGACAGCATTCGCCCCGGTGCGGTCGTGGATGGCAAGGTGCTTCTGGAAGCCGATATGGGTTATGCGATCGACAACATGGAAGGGCTGGATGTTGTCATGGGGCCGGAGGGCAGGCCGCATCTGATCCTCATCTCGGACGATAACGGCAACCTGCTTCAGCGCAATGTCATGCTGGAATTCCGGTTGAATGAGTAGCGTTTTCCGGCTTCAGTCCCTTTTCGTGGCGTTGTACGCATCGAGCAGGGCCTGAACGGGTATCCCATCGATCTTGGCTCCCGTCATTCTGCATCCCATGAATTCCGCGCCCGAAAGGTTGGAGTTGTGTAGCCGCAGGCCGGACAGATTGACGTCATCGATGGACCAGCCCGACATATTGCTGTCATTGATTGTCGCGCCTGCAAAATTGATCTGATTAAAACTCGCGCCTGACAAATTGGTGTTGTGGAAGCGTGTGCCGGACAGGTTCACGTCGTCGAACGACGAGCCTGAAAGGGTTGCCCGGGTGGCTTCCAGAATATCGAAGACTTCGTGAATCTGCATGGCGGCCCGTCCAGAAAAGTTGCGACGCGGCGCAGACTGCAGCGCAACCTTTCAACTTGCAAGCCGGATCGAGCCGGGACTTTACTGAAAGTCAGGCGGCCTTCGCCATCTGCGGCATCGGCTTCAGCACGTTCATCAACGCGCCATAGGGCAGCAGCAACACGACGCCGACCAGGATCTTGACCACGAGGTCGCCGAGCGCCCAGGAGATCCAGCGCGGGGCTTCTGCGGCAAAGGCGCCGAGGAGCGGTGCGGACTGGATCGCGAAGTCCTCATTCGGGCCGATGAAGACGAAGAGCGGGGCGAAGGCGAGCGAGAAGAAAAGCAGCGTGTCGAGTGCCGAACCAAGCAGGGAGCCGGCGAGCGGCGCGCGCCACCAGGTCTGGCGGCGGAGCCGATTGAACACGGAGATGTCGAGAAGCTGGCCAACCAGATAGGCGGTGCCCGAGGCGACGGCGATGCGCGGGGAGGAGGCCAGGAACGACAGCGTCACGCCGACGACGAAGCCGGCGAGAACGACGCGTCGGGCAATCGAAGGCCCGAACTGCCGGTTGGCGAGATCAGTCACCAGGAAGGCAAAGGGATAGATAAAGGCGCCCCATGTCAGAAGATCGCCGAGGGCGATGCCCCAGAACGTGCCGACGACCGGGAACTGGACCAGAAAGTTCGACGCGACGACAACGGCCGCCATCAGCAGGGCATAGATGAAAGTATAGCGTGAGCTCAGCATTTTTTTATCCTGGGTGATGCCACCAGTTGGAGTTCTATGAAGGCCAAGAGAAAAGGCCTGGCCGGTGTTACCCGTTCAAGCCTTCCTCAAAGCCGGATGATTTGTCGTCGGGCCGATCAGGCCGCAGCAGCGACTTCGGCGGTCTTCTTGACGATCTGGCGGCGCAGCAGGCGGGCGCGCATCGACAGTTCGGTCTCGTTGGACTTCAAGAGGAAGGCATCGAGGCCGCCACGATGTTCGACGGAGCGCAGAGCGTGCGCCGAAACGCGCAGGCGATAACGCTGGCCGAGAGCGTCGGAAATCAACGTAACCTGGCACAGGTTCGGCAGAAACCGACGGCGGGTCTTGTTGTTGGCGTGGCTTACATTGTTGCCGGTCTGAACGCCCTTGCCGGTCAGTTCGCACACACGAGACATGGATACACCTTTGTTCTTCTGCAATCGGATGGTACTTCCGGACAATGCCGGTGCGCCGATCCAACTGGTCCTGAGTGGAAAGTTGCGGTTCTATAGTCAGTGGGGCTTGTCGCGTCAAGCCAAAACCTTGACCAACCCCTAAGAGAATCCGCCGCCAGTGCCGTGAAGCCGCTATTTTCTTGCCATGATGCACCGTCTATATGTCGGCGGGAAGACGCTTTTCGGCGTCCTCATCGGTCAGGGCAAAATCAATGAACCTTCGCGGCAGTTTCGTCAGTGCCTTCGTGCTCGTCTTCGGGTTCACGGCCAATCCGCTCGGCTCGGCGGAAATCCGCCACGTCAGCGAATACGATATCTCGCTCGGGATCCTGCCGATCGCCAAGGCGTCTTTTGCCAGCGAATTCAACAGCAGCGACTACAAGATCACCGGAACGTTCAAATCGGCCGGGATCGTCAACATCATCAGCCGGATCTCCGCCGAGACCAGTGTCAGTGGCCGCATGCAGGCCGACAAGCTGCAGGCCGATCGCTACAACCTGGTCTACAGCGCCGGCCGGCGCACCCGTGTCTACGACGTTGAATACCGCAACGGCAATGTCACCGAGACGACTGTCAAACCGGAGCCGACCCGCAATCCGGAAACATGGATTCCTGTGACCGACAAGGACCTGCGCGCGGTGCTCGACCCATTGAGCGGCCTGATCTTCCCAGGCGACGCCAAGGTCTGCCCCAGCCGGCTGCCGATCTATGACGGTGAGTCGCGCATGGATCTGGTGCTGACGCCGAAGGGCACCAGGCCATTTTCGACCGACGGTTTCAAGGGCGAGGCGATCGTCTGTTCGATCCGCTATCTTCCGAGGTCGGGCTTCAAGCGCGGCCGCAGCGATATCGAGTACCTGCGCAAGACGCCGATGGAAATCTGGTTTGCCAAGGCGCAGTCGGTAAATGTATATGCTCCGGTCTATGCCGTCATCCCGACGAGGATGGGGCAGGTTTATGTGACCGCAGTCAAATATGGCGGCTGATGGGGCGCTCGTCCGGGCGCCCAGGGGGGCGGGAGTGAAAATCCGGGGAACGTTGATCGGTTTTACGGCGATCCTGATGTGGTCGCTGCTGGCTCTGATGACGGCTGCATCCGGAAAAATGCCGCCCTTCCAGATGAGTGCGATCACGTTCGCGATCGGCAGCCTGCCGGGCATCGTACTTTTCATCGTCAGACCCGAGCGTATCGCGTTCCTGAAACAGCCGCCGAAAGTTTGGATCACCGGCATAGGCGGCCTGTTCGGCTATCATTTTCTCTATTTCACGGCGCTCCGGAACGCCCCGGCCGTCGAGGCCGGGCTGATCGCCTATCTCTGGCCGCTGTTCATCGTCGTCGGCTCGGCCCTGCTGCCGGGCGAAAGATTGCGCTGGTATCATGTGGCGGGCGCTGTCGCCGGCCTTTGCGGCACGATCGCCATCGTCTCCCGCAACGGGCTCGCCTTCGACGACGCCTATCTCCTGGGTTACGGCGCTGCCTTTCTCTGCGCCTTCACCTGGTCGGGGTATTCGCTGCTGACGCGGCGTTTCGACCGGGTTTCCACCGATGTCGTCACCGGTTTCTGCCTCGGTACCTCTCTGCTTTCCCTGATCTGCCATCTGGCGCTCGAGGCGACCGTCTGGCCGGCCGATGGCGGCGAGTGGGCGGCGGTCGTCGGGCTTGGCCTGCTGCCGGTCGGCGCGGCCTTCTACGCCTGGGACTACGGCGTCAAGAACGGCGATATCCAGATCATCGGGGCTGCGAGCTACGCGGCGCCGCTGCTGTCGACGCTGATCCTGGTCGCTTCCGGCTTTGCCGAACCGGACTGGCGCATTCTGCTTGCCTGCCTGCTGATCACCGGAGGGGCGGTGCTGGCGGCGCGGGATATGTTCCGGCCGAAGCCGGTTGCCGAGGCCGCTGCCGAATAGGCGTCCCTGATGGGTCGGGGACGTGGGGGAAGATATGGTTCTGTTGTCATGGGCGGTGCTTGCCGCCTCGATCGTGCTCGCGGTCAATTATTTCCGCTGGCTGAAAAGGCCTGCCAGTCATCTGCGCACCGTGCTGAAGACCGCGCCGGTCTTGCTGCTTGCGCTCTACGCCGTTCTGGCCGGTGCGCCGTGGCTGCTCGTGGCAGCGCTGGCGCTCGGTGTACTCGGAGACGCCTGCCTCGCCTACGAGGGAGAGGCAGCCTTCATCTGTGGTCTCGCGGCCTTCCTCGCATCGCATCTTGCCTATGCGGCGCTGTTCTGGCCGTCGATGGAACCGATCCTGCTGGTCGGCTCCGCCTGGCGTTATACGGCGGCATGGATCTTCGTCGTGCTGACGGGCATGACGCTTTTCATGCTGTGGCGGCCGGCCGGCCGGCTTGCCATCCCGGTCGCCGTCTATGGGATCGCGATCCTTGCCATGGCGCTTTCGGCGCTGGCGGTGACGCCGATCCTGCCAGCGGCCGGTGCTGCGCTGTTCGTCATGTCCGACACGGCACTGGCGATCCAGAAATTCCTGGTGAAGCCGGATGCGCCTGTCATGGCGAGGCTGAAGCCGTTCGTGTGGGGCACTTACGTCGCGGCACAGCTGATCTTCACATTGGCGATTGCCGGGCCTCCTTCGGCCTAGGCTGACGGCTCCCAGCCGGGCGGCGCCATCTCGAAGCTCGAAAACTGAAAGCCGGGTGCGACCGTGCAGCCCACCAGCGTGAAGCGGCCAAGCGGCTCCGCCGCCTGCCAGGCGTTCTCCGGGACCACGGCCTGCGGCCGCTCGCCTTTGGCAAGGTCTGTTCCGAGCGTCACCTCTTCGACCGTCCTTCCGTCGGAAATCCGCAGCAGCAGCGGGTCGCCGGCATAGAAGTGCCAGATCTCCGCCGCATCGCGAACCCGGTGCCAGTGGGAACGCTCGCCGGCTTCCAGCAGGTAATAGATCGCCGTCGAATGGCCGCGCGGGCCACCCTGTCCGTCGCGAAACGTCTCGGCATACCAGCCGCCCTCCGGATGCCGCTGCATTCCAAGCGTGGTGATGATCTCCTCCGGCGTCATTCAGAAATTGTCCTTGCGCTTGCGGATTTCGGCAAACACCTCTTCGTTGGACCTGCTCTCCATCAGGAGGTTGCGGCGGATGGCCGGGTCTGATGCGCGCAGGAAGGGATTGGTCTCCTTCTCCAGCCCGATCGTCGTTGGAATTGTGAACCGGCCGGCCGCGCGCTGCCCCTCGATCTCGCGCGCCCGCGCCCGCAGACGTTCGTTGTCCGGATCCACGCTCAGCGCGAACTTCGCGTTGGAAAGCGTATATTCGTGACCGAAATAGACGGCGGTCTCGTCCGGCAGGACGGCGAGCTTCTGCAACGAGTGCCACATGTCGGCCGCGGGGCGTTCGAGCAGACGGCCACAGCCGAGCGCGAAAAGCGTGTCTGCCGCAAACAGGATCTTGTCGTCCGGAAAATGATAGCAGATGTGGCCGGCGGTGTGGCCGGGCGTCTCGAGGACGCAGACGAGATGCTCGCCGAACTGGAATTCGTCACCATCCGCCATGGTCTTGTCGAGGCCGGGGATCGCAACTGCTTCGTTGAACGGGCCGATGATCTCCAGCCCGAACTTTTCCTTGAGCGCCAGGTTGGCTTCCACGTGGTCGCCATGGTGATGGGTGGTGAAGATGTGGGTGACCTTCCAGCCGCGCCGGGCCGCCGCGTCCAGGATCGGCTTTTCCTCCGGCGCATCGATCGAGGCCGTGAGACCGCTTTCCGGATCGTGCACGAGAACGCCGTAATTATCGCTGCGGCATGAAAAAACTTCGAGTTCCAGTGGTCTCATAACATAACCCCATTGCTGAGAGAGTTTTGCGTCACAATGTAGAGACTGGTCCCTTGAAGTCCAACCACCGTCTGGTACCAAATTACAAATGCACGCCGATATCGTCGATCTTCGCGAATTCTATCACTCTCCCCTCGGCCACCTTGCCGAGCAGTCGATCGCGTTCGCCCTCACCTCGCTCTGGGCGCGGCTGCCGGAAGAGCGGCTGGTGGGCCTCGGTTATGCGGTGCCCTATCTCGACCGCTTTCGCGCCGATACGGAGCGCACCTTCGCCTTCATGCCGGCGGGGCAAGGGGCGGTGAACTGGCCGGTCGGCGAGCTTTCCTCGACCGCTCTCGTCTTCGACGAGGAACTGCCGCTGCCGGATTCTTCCGTCGACCGCGTGCTGATGGTGCATTCGCTGGAATTTGCGGAAAACCCGAGGGAGACACTGAAGGAGCTGTGGCGGGTGCTGGCGCCCGGCGGGCGGCTGGTCATCGTCGTGCCCAACCGGCGCGGCGTCTGGGCGCGCATGGAGCATACGCCGTTCGGTTCCGGCCGGCCCTATTCGCGCGGCCAGCTCACCTCGCTGCTGCGCGAGACGAATTTCACGCCCGGCGACAGCGCCGAGGCGCTGTTCTTCCCGCCGTCGAAGATCCGGGCCGTGCTGAAGCTGCGCCAGGCCTTCGAGCGCCTGGGGCGCCGATTCTGGCCGGTGTTTTCGGGGGTGATCGTGGTGGAGGCCCAGAAGCGACTCTACCAGGGGCTGCCGGTTGCCGCCCGTGCCTCCCGGCGCGTCTTCGTGCCCGTGCTGGCACCTCAAGGCGTACCGACGACGCGGACGCGGTGAGGATCATAATCCCCGCCTCGGCCCTTCGCCTTGGCTCAGGGCGTTCGTCTTTCGAAACGATTCGCTGGATCGTTTCGTCGGCTGCGCCGACCACTCCTCACCACTCGACAAAGGTCTTTTTCGGCTTTAATGCCTCAGGATCACCCGCCGTTTAGGCTTTCCAAAAAGGTTGATCCGATGAGCATCGTCACGAGTGAGCCCGTTCCGCGTCCAGGCATCCTGGATATCGCCGCCTATGTGCCCGGCAAGGAACATGCTCCGGGCGTGGCGCGCGTCTTCAAGCTGTCGTCCAACGAGACGCCGCTCGGCGCCAGCCCGAAGGCGATCGAGGCCTTCGCACACGCCGCCAGCCATCTCGAACTTTATCCGGACGGCCAGGCGATGGCGCTGCGCGAGGCGATCGCATCGGTGCATGGCCTCAATGTCGCAAACATCATGTGCGGCAACGGCTCGGACGAGCTGCTGGGCCTGCTCTGCCACGTCTATCTCGGCTCAGGCGACGAAGCCATCATCACCGAGCACGGTTTCCTCGTCTACAAGATCCAGATCATGGGCGCCGGCGCCAAGGCGGTCGAGGTGAAGGAGAAGGATTGCACCGTCGATGTCGACGCGATTCTTGCTGCCGTCACCGACAAGACGAAGATGGTGTTCATCGCCAATCCGGGCAATCCGACCGGCACCTATGTCCCGGTCGCCGATATCCGCCGCCTGCATGCCGGGCTGCCGAAGAGTGTCATCCTGGTGCTCGACGCGGCCTACGCGGAATATGTGCGCAAGAACGACTACGAAGCCGGCCTCGAACTGGTGTCGTCCAACAAGAACGTCGTGATGACCCGCACCTTTTCCAAGGTCTACGGGCTTGCGGCGCTGCGCATCGGCTGGATGTACGGCCCGGCCGGCATCCTCGACGCGCTGAACCGCGTGCGCGGCCCGTTCAACATGAACGCTCCGGCGATCGCCGCGGGCGCCGCCGCGATCCGCGACCAGGCTTTTGTCGAAAAGGCTGTCGAGCACAACAATCTCTGGCAGGGCAAGCTCACGCATGCGCTTACCGCGATCGGCCTCACGGTGACGCCTTCGGTCGCCAATTTCGTGCTGATCCATTTCCCGGATGTCGACGGTAAGCGCGCACCGGAGGCGGATGCTTTCCTGACGAGCCGGGGTTACATCCTGCGCGCGGTCAAGGGCTACGGCTTCCCGAATGCGCTGCGCATGACGATCGGCTCGGAAGAGGCCAATCGCGGCGTCATCGAGACGCTCGGCGAATTCATGGGCAAAAGCGCATGAGCACGCCGCTTTTCGACAGGATCGCGCTGATCGGCATCGGCCTGATCGGCTCGTCGATCGCCCGCGACGTCAAGGAACTTGGCCTGGCCGGCGAGGTGGTGATTTCCAGCCGCAGCGCCGAAACCCTGAAACGCGCCGAGGAACTGGCGCTCGGCACGCATTACGTTGCGTCCGCGGCCGATGCGGTGAAGGACGCGGATCTCGTCATCGTCTCGGTGCCGGTCGGCGCATCGGAGGCGGTTGCCAAGCAGATCGCCGGCAACCTCAAGCCCGGTGCCATCGTCACCGATGTCGGTTCCACCAAGGCCTCCGTCATCGCGCAGATGGCGCCGCATATGCCGGAAGGCGTGCATTTCATTCCGGGCCATCCGTTGGCGGGCACGGAGAAGTCCGGCCCGGATGCCGGCTTCGTCGGCCTGTTCCGGGATCGCTGGTGCATCTTCACGCCGCTGCCGGATACGGATCCGGTGGCACTCGAAAGGCTGAAATCCTTCTGGATGGCGCTCGGCTCGCGGATCGACGAGATGGACCCGCAGCACCACGACAAGGTTCTGGCGATCGTTTCCCACCTGCCGCATATCATCGCCTACAATATCGTCGGCACGGCGGACGACCTGGAGACGGTGACGGACGCGGAAGTCATCAAATATTCCGCTTCCGGTTTTCGCGATTTCACGCGCCTTGCCGCGTCCGATCCCACCATGTGGCGGGACGTCTGCCTGCATAACAAGGATGCTATCCTGGAAATGCTGGCGCGGTTTTCGGAGGACCTCGCCTCTCTGCAGCGGGCAATCCGCTGGGGCGAGGGCGACAAGCTGTTCGAACTGTTCACCCGCACCCGCGCCATCCGCCGCTCGATTGTTCAGGCGGGCCAGGATGTCGATGCGCCCGACTTCGGCCGCCACGCTCTCGACGCCAAGAAGTGATATCGAGATGTGACCGGGTCAGATCGGCGGGATTTCGCCGATCTGGATGAAGCCGCCGGCAAACACCTTGCCGCGGTTGATGGTGAGGTCCAGCGATGCGCTCTTGCCGCGGCCGAGGGCGGACAGCATGTTGGCGGCGGTCTTCAGCGTCGGTGCGATCTTCGGAAATGCCTGGCTCAGGCTGTCGCGCCAGGCATCGATCTGCTCGACCCGAAGCTTCAGCTTGCCCGACAGGTAACCCTGCTCGTCGAAGGAGAAGGGACCGGAAACGGTGATCAGCTTGCCGTCGCCGAGATCGGCCGAAAGGCTGCGCATCTCGCCTTGGGTGCCATAGAGGGCGGTCCCGTTCGGATCGCTGCCGTCGATGATCCCGGCGCGGCCTGTCAGGGTCATGTCGAGATTGGCGGTGAACCGCGGCAGGAGCTGCGGCAGGTCCTTCATCACCATGTCGGTATTTTCGAGCGTCACCGCCGCGTCGAGGTCGTTGCCGTTCTGGCGCAGATGGATTTCGGTGTGGCCGGCGCTGATATTAAAGGCCTGGCCGGTTGCGGACGACAGAATGTTGGTCTTGGCGTTCTCGATCACCGTTGAGGTGCGCTCCACGCCCCGAAACCGGGTGATCAGGCTCGACTGGAAATTCTCCCAGGTGGTCGAGACCGAAAGTCCGTGACCGGTGCGGATCTCGACCGGCGAATCGAGTTCCCAGACGATATGGCCCGGATTATAGACCTGGGCGGCGGAGCGCAGCGATCCGAACATCGCGGAAATGCCGTTGGCGCGATCATCGACCGCGACCTTGGAGCAGAACAGGCCGATCCGGAAAGGATAGCCCCGATAGTCCGCGTCGCCGCATTCGGCCGAGATGCCGCGCGTTTCCTGGCTGCCGAGCAGGGCCAGCGTCCGTTCCTTCAGCACCGAGGCGGCATAGAACCAGCCGGCGGTGTAAAACGCGATCACCAGCACCACCCCGGAGGCGAGTAGCCATAATTTGCCGCTGACGCCAGTTCGGCTTGACGCTGCCATGATGTTCTCCAATGGTGCTGAAAACTTGGGGCGGGATGCTTCAATTGGAATGGTGTGGCGCGGGATATGGACGAATTTTGGGTGTTTGGCTACGGGTCCCTGATGTGGAATCCGGGTTTTGCGTTTGAGGAAAGACTGCCCGCACGTGCTTTCGGCTTCCGCCGCTCCCTTTGCGTCTGGTCCTACGTGCATCGCGGCACGCCGGATCGTCCCGGCCTTGTCCTCGGTCTCGACCGCGGCGGCTCATGCCGTGGCGTCGCCTTCCGGGTGAGCGAGGCGAACCGGGCGGATGTGCTCGATTATCTGCGCCGCCGCGAACTGGTCACCAATGTTTATCTGGAACGGGTCCTGCCGGTGGCGCTCGGCGACGGGCGGCAGGTGAGGGCGGTCGGCTATATCGTCGATCGCGGCCATGTCCAGTATGCCGGCGCGCTCGAGATCGCGCAGGCGGCGGAGATCGTCCGCGTCTCGGTCGGCCAGTCGGGCCCGAACGATGCCTATGTCTTCAACACGCTGGCGCACCTGAAGGAAATGGGCATCCGCGATCACTGGCTGGAAGGCGTTGGCGCGGTGGTCGCCGGTGCCGATGCTCAGGCCGCGGTCTGAGCCTTCAGTTCCGCAAGCCGCTTCACCGCCGATGGCGGCAGCGGCAGGTGCGGATTGGCTTCCACGGTCTCGACCAGCAGCTTGTCGCTTTCCCGTTCCAGCGTCTCGACCAGAAGCGCATAAAAGGCATCCGGATCCATGCTCGGCGCGATCGGCGGCAGGATGCGGACCTTGAAATGGCCAGGATATTTGATGAGCTTGCGGCGGCCCCAGAACAGGCCCCAATGGGCGACGACCGGCACGACGGGCACCGCAACGTCGCGATAGATGCGGGCGATGCCGTATCGGTATTGCGGCTCGGCGCCTGGCGGTCGGCGCGTGCCTTCCGGATAGATGATGAGCTGGCGGTTGTTGGCCATCTCCTCCTTCGCCCGGTTCATGACGTCGACCATGACCTTGCCGCGGGCGCCGCGGTTGACCGGGATCATCTTCTGCTTGGCGGCATACCAGCCGAACAGCGGGATCCACATCAGCTCGCGCTTGAGGATATAGACCGGGTCCCGCTGCCAGGGCAGCAGCGCGACGGTATCCCAGGCGGACTGGTGCTTGGGGGCGAAGATGCAGCCGCCTTCGGGGACGTTTTCCAGGCCCTCGATCTCGAACGTGGCGCCGACGATCTTTGCCATCAGCCAGTTGCAGGAGGCGGCCCAGGCCTTGGGAATCCGGTAGGCCGCCTTGCGCGGCAGCAGGAAATAGATCGGGCTCAGCACGACCATGCGGACGATCAGGTTTGTGTAGAAGGCGATGTTGAAAAGAACCGAACGCACCAGCAGCATGGAAGGCTTCCTCTTGGACAGGCGTTGCCTACACGAGATCGCGCCGCGAAAAAAGCGCCGGGGAGCGATGGGGAAGGAAAAGTGTCAAGGCGCGGGCTTTGAGGCGGTCTTCGGCGGGTCTTCGTTGCGCAGCCCGGTGCCGCGCTCGATGCCGAACCAGTCGCGGCAGGTGGCGAGCACGACCTTGCCATATTCCGAAAGCATGGTGCGCAACACGTCCGGCTCGGCAAACCAGGCTTTTCGGGTGAGATCGGAACTGACCACGGGATAGGGTATGAACTCCGTCACCGGATCGGCACGGCGCAGTTCGTGCAGGCTGCGCAGCATGTGATAATTGTTGGTGACGACCAGCACGGACCTGTATCCGTGGTCGTGAATCCAGCGGGTGATCTCGTTGGCATTGCCGATCGTATCGATCGCATCGTAGCCGATATCGACACAGCAGGCGAAGAGGTCGGGCGAAGCCTGCGTGACCTTGCGGATCTGGGTCGGGCTGGTGGACGGATGCGCGCCGGAAATCAGCAGCCGCTGGCCGGCTCCGTCCCGCAAGAGCCCGAGCGCCTGTTCGATGCGCAGATAACCGCCGGTCAGGACGACGATCGCGTCGGCCTTGACGCCGTCAGGCGCCTTCAGCGAGGTGACGGCATTCGCAAACCATAAAAAGCCGCCGAAAAGCAGCGCCAAGCCGAGCACGCAGGCCATGATGATACGGCGCGCGGCCCATCGCAGCCGGCTGTTGCGCGAAAACACTCCCCCGAGCCACCGCCGCGGGTGGCGGTCCGCTCCATTTTCGGGTGTCGTCGGGGCCGGTGTCATGATTGTCCATAGCCGGAGATTCGTGGCGAGAACAGGGCCAACCTACAGAGGGATGGGACTCGATTCAAGAAGCTGATAATCCATCGGAACGCGCCGGGTCGGAACGGATCAGGTCGATCTCGTCGATCGTGCGCATGACCGTGAACCGGGCGGTCAGCGTCGTCAGCAGCGCGATCACGATCATCGTCGCGAAGATGCCGAGATAGCCGCCCATGCCGATGGTGAAGGAGCCGAAGAGAGCGCTCGCCTGGTCGCTTTCCGGCGTCGCCAGGGAATTGGCCTGCCACATGTTGGCGATGGCGAACATCGCGGCTGCGAGCGCGCCACCGGCAGCGGAACCCTTGATGCTGATCTTCAGGAAATGTTTCTGGAACTCGCCGGCCACGAACGAGCTTTCGGCGCCGACGAAATGCAGCACCTCGACGATGTGGCGATTGCCGGACAGCGCGCCCCGCGTCGCAAAGATCACCGTCAGGATCATCGCCGTAAACACGAGGACGAGGACGCCCATGCCGATCAGCACCGTGGTGTGGGCCATCGACACCAGCCGGTCCACCCAGGTGCGGTGGTCGTCGAGGAAGGCCTGTGGGATTTCGGTCTTCAGGAGATCCCGCATTCCGGCGAAATCGGGCGGGTTCTTTTCGTCTATGGTGACGATGACGAGGCGCGGCACGGGCAGGTCGGCGAGGTTCAGCCCGGTGCCGAGCCATGGCTCCAGAAGCCTTGCGGTCGCGCTTTCGTCCATGATCGTGCCCTCGCGGGTGCCGACGAAGGTGAGCGCCAGGTCGCGGGCCTTCTTCAACGCCGCATTCATGTCGAGCCCGTCGTCCGGCTTGATCTGGATGGTGATCTCGCGGGAAATCTGGCTCTGCCAGCTCGATGCCGTCGCCCTCACCATGCTGACCGCGCCGAGCGTCAGGCAGGCGAGGAAGGCCATGATGGCGATGACCACCATCAGGGCGTTGCCCTGGATGTTGGAGGGCGGCAGGATCGGTGCTGTCGGGCGCACCCGCATCTCGACGCGGCGCGCCTGCTTCTGGCCTGCCGGTTGAGCCTGCTGCTCGCTTTCGGGCTTCTGCGACTGGGCGCTCTTTGTCGCTTTCGGGCGGCTCAGCTCATTCATAGATGTCGAGCCGCCCTTCGGTGAGGATCATCCGCCTGGCATCCACCTGGTCCATCAACGCCAGGTCATGGGTGGCGATGACGACGGCGGTGCCGAGCCGGTTGAGTTCCAGGAAGAGATTGAGAAGCCGGCGCGCCATCGGCGGATCGACGTTGCCGGTCGGCTCGTCGGCGAGCAGGATTTCCGGCTGGTCCATCAGGGCGCGGGCGATCGCGGCACGCTGTTTCTCGCCGCCGGACAGGACGGCCGGCAGCACGTTGATGCGTTCGCCGAGCCCAACCCATTTCAGAAGCTCGATCACGTCGTTGCGGTAGGAGCTTTCCTCCTTGCCGCGCACGCGCAGCGGCAGCGCGACGTTCTCATAGGTCGTGAGATGGTCAAGCAGGCGAAAGTCCTGGAAGACGATGCCGACCCGGCGGCGCAGCATCGGCAGTTCGGCGCGCGGGATTTGCGACAGGTCGCGGCCGAACATGTGGATGATGCCGCGGGTCGGATGCAGCGACATGAACAGCAGGCGCAGCAGGGTGGTCTTCCCAGCGCCCGATGGGCCCGTGAGGAACTGGAATGAGCGCTTGGGGATGTCGAAGGTCATATCCCTGAGGATCTCCGGACCCATCCCATAGCGCAGACCAACGTTTTCGAAATGAATCAACGGATGACCCGGTCCTTGCTCTTTCGACTCTCTGGTGCCCGTCTATCTCTTAACGACCCGGGTAAACGAACGGTAAATCACGCGCGGAAAAGGGCTAATTTCAGGCCGTATTTGCGAAGCGTTAACCATTTCAATTTACGACTGAGCGGGAGTCGATTCAATGCCCGCCATCCCGAACAACGGGGAAAACGGGCCGAAGAGGGCCCCATGAGCACATTTAGCAGCCATCAGGGCAAGACAGTCATCCAGATGGACATCCTGCCGCCGGAACCTTCCGCGCGCACGACCCGGATGAACCCGCGGCGCGGCGAGGTGGTAGACGCCCAGTTCGTCCCGGTTCGCGAGACCTTCCGCCGCGGTCCGTCGCCGCGCTCGCACAACGACAATCGCAGCCGCCCGGCCGCCGCGGTCACGGCACCGTCATTTGCGGAGCGCACCCTGGCCGGCATCGAGCGTGGCCTGATGCGCCTATCCGCCGATTTCTTCTCTGCGGTGGTGGCGATTGTCTTCGTCACCGTTTTCAGCCTCGCGGGCGGCTTCACCTTCCTGTTCGCCGGTTCGGCGACGGCAGAGACCGGGCCGACCCTCGACATCACTCATGTGACGATGACGCCGCAGGATGCCAACGGCATGCGGGTGCTCTTGATCAACGGCATCGTCGAAAACCGCAGCGGCGACAATCGTGCCATGCCGCAGATCCGTGCCGACCTGATGTCCGGCCAGACGCTCGTTGCGACGACGCTGATCTCGCCGCCGGTTTCGTCCATCGAAGGCGGCCAGAGCCGCGGCTTCTCGGCGCGCGTGCCCCACCCCGGTGGAAAACTGCCCGATCTGCGGCTTTCCTTTGCCGAACGGGGCGCCTAGAGCTTTCTCTTGTCTGCGTGATTGTGGTATCGCGGTTTTTTACGGACACGCAGGAGAACCTCATGCCCGTCGTACGCGGCAAAATCATCGAGCCGCTTTATACGGCCGAACAGATCGCCGAGCGCAACCACGCGATCGCGGCGCAGATTGCCACAGGGCCGACCAAGGATCTGCTGGTCATCGCCATCCTCAAGGGCTCTTTCATCTTCGCCGCCGACCTGTTGCGGGCGCTGCATGACGTGGGGCTTGCGCCGGAAGTCGAGTTCGTCACGTTGTCGAGCTACGGCGCCGGAACCGTTTCGCAAGGGGTGCGCATCGTCAAGGATATCGACAGCGACGTGAAGGATCGCGACGTGCTGTTGATCGACGACATTCTCGAATCCGGCCGCACGCTGAAATTCGCCAAGGAAATGCTCTACGAGCGCGGCGCCCGCAACGTCTCGATCGCCGTTCTGCTCGACAAGCGCGTCAAGCGCCAGGAAGATCTCGAGGCGGATTATGTCGGTTTCGAATGCCCGGATTATTTCGTCGTCGGGTACGGCATGGACGTTGCCTACGCTTTCCGCGAACTGCCTTTCGTCGGTATCGTGACCGGGGACGCCTGACCGTTTTGCCTGACTGGGCGAGACGAGGTGTTAACCATGTCGGCCCGCAATGGGCCGGCGTTTACTCCTCGACAAGAAAACTCTGTTGATTTGCGTCCCATACGAACAAAACACGGGAGCGATCACCGCCATGGCAAAAATCCTGATTACCGAGGACGAGGATTCGCTTCGCATGTTCGTTGCGCGGGCGCTTCGTCTCGATGGTCATGAGACGCATGAAGCGGGAGATGGAGCCGAAGGCCTGGAAAAGCTGAACGAAGGGCCTTTCGATCTGCTGCTGTCCGATATCCGCATGCCGGTCATGGACGGGATCGAACTGGTGCATCAAGCTTCCGCCAAATTCCCCGATCTCAAGATCCTGCTGATGACCGGCTATGCCGAACAGCGGGAGCGGGCCGACGATCTTGCCGCCAAGATCATCGACGTGGTGCAGAAGCCGTTTGCGCTTCCCGATATCCGCCGGGCCGTCGCCTCGGCGCTGGCGGCCGCAAACTCCCACGCCGCCTGATCGCTCAACGAATATCCAGAAGCCGTTCCAGGTATTGCCGCTCTGCCTCGCCGGAGAGCGCGTTGCCGAGCTTTTCGCGGATCGCTTCGAGGATTTCGCGGGCACGCTGGACGTCGATCTCGTCAGGCACCTTTACCTGATCACCGAAATCCGGACCTGACGTGGCGCGCGGGCGCCCGAGCGGATCGCGTCCGTTCTGGCCACCCTGCGAGGTCATGTTTTCGCCCGGGCCACCGCGCTCCTGGCCTTGGCCCTGCCCCTGCTGCTGCATGGCCTGCATCATCTGCTGCATCATGTTCTGGGCGCCCTGGCGCAAGGCGCTCAGCGCGTTCCCTTGGCCCTGCACCGCCTGCTCGCCCTGGCCTTCGCCGAGCGCCTTGCCGGCATTGCCCATTTCGCTCTGCGCCTTGCCGAAACCTTCGCCGGGCTGCATGCCGAGGCCCTTCAGCGCCTGCTGCAACTCTTCCAGCTTCTTGCCGAGGCCTTCCTGCTGGGCGCGGAGGTTCTTCAGCGCTTCGCGAAGCTGCTCGGCGGTCATCTGGTCGGTGTTCTGCTGCCCTTGCTGACCCTGCTGGCCTTGCTGCTGTTGACCCTGCTGTTGCTGGTCCTGCTGCTGGCCGTCCTGACCCGGACGTTCATAGGGGTCGCCGCGCTGCATGCGGTCGCGCAGCGCTTGGTCCAGCTTGAAGGTCTGGTCCATCAGCCGTTGCTGTTCCTGCATGATCTCGCCGAGCTTGTCGATCTGCTGGCGCATCTGGCTGTTCTGCTGCTGCTGGCCCTGCTGGCCGCGTTGCGGCCTGCCGGCCTGCAGGTTGTTCATCATCCGCTGCAATTCATTGAGCATCTGCTGGGCGGCATCACGGTTGCCGGACCGGGCAAGGTTCTCGATCTGGTCCATCATGTTCTGCAGGTCGCGCTGGCGGATGACGTTCTGGGACTGCATGTTGTTGGGCGCCTGCGGGGCGTTCTGCATCCGTTGCGCCAGTTCGTTCATGAACTGCTGCATGGCTTCGCGCAGTTCCTGCATCAGCTTGGCGATTTCCTGGTCGGAGGCCTTGTTCTGCAGCGCTTCGGCGAGATTGCGCTGGGCGTCGCGCAGGCGGCGCTCGGCCTGCGACAGGTCGCCGTCCTCGATGCCGAGCGCGATCTCCCAGAGATATTCGGCGGTATCCTTCAGCTGTTCCTCGTTGCGGGCGAGCTTCATGCGCTCAAGCGCCGAGCGGATCAGCAGGAAATGGCTGAGGTTCGGAATGGTTTCGTCCGGGCGGATCGCCAGCGCTTCGTTGAGCTCGATGGCGCGGGGCATCCGGCGGGTGTCGAGGGCGAAAACCTGGCGCTCTTCGGCGACGGCGGCGGCGAGCGGTTCGGAGAAGCCGCGCGACGGCAGCACCATTTCATGGGTCGGGCTGCGGCCGGTCTGGCCGGCGCCGTCCTTGGCGATCAGGGTGATCTTGACGCGCTTGCCGGCGAGCGGATGCTCGATGAGGCTGCGGCTCGTCAGGCCCTTGACTTCGCGGCTGTTCTGGCGCGGCAGGTCGAGCCGGTAGTCCGGCGGCGGATAAAGCGGGGTTGCGGCCGGATCCGTCGGGCCGACCGGTTCGATCAGGGCATGCGCTTCGCGGATGCCGTAATCGTCCTTGCCGGTGAAACCGATTTCGAGCGCTCCGTTGACGGAAGGCTTCGGCTGGCCCTCGAAGGCGATTTCCGGCGGCCGGTCGGGGATCACGTCGAAAGCCCAAGTCTGGCCGTTGACGGTGAGGCTGCCGCTCTCGGCGACATTCAGTGCATAGGTGCGCGGCGGCCGTGGCTGGTTGGGCTGCTGCGGTGCGGCTGGCTGAGCCGGAGCCTGCTGAGCGGTCTGCTGTCCGGGGCCTTGCTTTGTTTGCTGCGCCGCGTCTTCCGCCGCCTTCTTGGCTTCCTCGGTGACCAGCGTTGATGGTTGCCCGCCGGCCTTCGGCGCGAAAACCACGGCCTCGCCGCCTTCGCCACCGGTGACACGCACGGTCAGCGCCGAATTCTGCGGAATCGATACGGCGGCAACCGCGGTGGTGACCTCGCGGCCGGTCAGGAACACCGGGGCGCGGCCGGTATAGGACGGCGGCGTCAGCCAGGCGTCGATGCGCAAGTCCGGGTTGATGCTCGGTGCCGGCGGCGCGGGCCGGAACGCATCGGCAGGCGAACCACCGCCGTTGGAGAACGAATAACCGAGCGCGACGACGAAGACCAGGGCAGGAATGGCGCGCAGGGCAAACCGGTCGTGCCGGGCGATGTCGGGCTGCGGCAGCCCTGCATCGAGCGCTGCGATACGCTCGGCCATGCGAATCTGGTGTTCCTTCCAGAGCGCGCGGGAGAAGGGGGTTTCGAAAGCCGGATGGTCGTCCTGGACGCCGACCGGCTGGTGGGGAAGGTTGTTGCGGACTTCAAGAAGCCGGTCGGCTTCAGCCACCGCCGGCCAGCGCAGGCGACTGAACGGCAGCAGAGCATACACGAAGGCAAAGGCGAAGCCGCCGACCAGGATCCAGCGCACCCAGTCCGGCGCGATCCGGAAAATCCCGAACCAGGCAACAGACAGGAAGAGTGCCGCGATCCCGAGGGGCGCCAGCAGCAGCGGCAAAATCCATTCGAAAAACAGAACGATCCGCGCGAAGGAGCGCTTCAGTGCGACGCGGCGCGCAAGCTCAGGATGCGATTCGAAGGCACCTTTGCGGATGAGGCTCATGCGGTCCGTCTCCAGTCGTGGCGGCGCAAATCAAGCCTTTAAGATAACGATGTTTGTGGCGAAGACGAGGGCAGGGGGCAATTCGCCCCCATATTTCGCCGGATTTCCCGCAAAAGTGAACGCCGCTTCAGGCGTTCACGCAAGCCACGCCGGTACGGAATCGAGAGCGATGAGATCTTCGTAAGTGCCGCGCGGGCGCACCACATGAAACTCGGATCCCTTCACCAGAACCTCGGGAACCAAAAGCCGGGTGTTGTAGGTACCCGCCTGCACGGCGCCATAGGCGCCCGCCGAAGCGACGGCGATCAGGTCGCCCGGCTTCGGTTCGGCCATCTCGCGGTCGAGCGCCAGGTAGTCGCCGGTTTCGCAGACGGGGCCGACCACGTCGCCCTTGATGCGCGGCGCATCGGCGGCCGGTACGACGACCGGACGGATCATGTGGTAGGCGTCGTAAAGCGTCGGGCGGATCAGGTCGTTCATCGCGCCATCGACGATGACGAAGGACTTTTCCCCGCCGTCCTTCACGTAGATGACCTCGGTCACCAGGATGCCGGCATTGCCGACGATCAGCCGGCCGGGTTCGGTGACGATCTTGCAGTTCAGCGACCGCAGCTGGCGCTTCACCGTTTCCGCATAGGCATCGGGTAGCGGGGGCGGGTTGTTGTCCTCGCGGTAGGGGATGCCGAGGCCGCCGCCGATATCGACGTGGTCGATGCGGTGGCCGTCGGTGCGCAGCGTATCGACCAGTTCGCGCAAGAGCCGGAAGGCGTGCTCGAACGGCTGCAACTCGGTGATCTGGCTGCCGATATGCATGTCGATGCCGGTGACGTCGATGCCATCAAGCGTCGCGGCATGGGCGTAGACCGCACGGGCGCGTTCATAGGCGATGCCGAACTTGTTTTCCTTCTTGCCGGTCGAGATCTTGGCATGCGTGCCGGCATCGACATCCGGATTGATGCGGAAGGAGACATGCGCCTTTTTGCCAGCCTTCAGGGCGCGCAGGTTCAGGACCTCCAGTTCCGGTTCGGATTCGACGTTGAAACAGTAGATGCCCGCCTGCAGCGCAAGATCCATTTCCGGCACCGTCTTGCCGACACCGGAGAACATGATGCGGTTCGCCGGAATGCCGGCCGCAAGCGCGCGGCGAAGTTCGCCACCGGAGACGACATCGACGCCGGCTCCGAGCCGGCCGAGCGTCTTCAGCACCGCCTGGTTGGAATTCGCCTTCATCGCGTAGCAGACCATCGCGTCCACATCGGAGAACGCTTTGGCGAAAACCTTGTAGTGACGTTCCAGGGTTGCCGTCGAATAGACGTAGAAGGGGGTCCCGACCGCCTTGGCGATTTCCGGGATCGGCACGTTCTCGGCGTGCAGCACGCCGTCGATGTAATGAAAATGGTTCACGGTAAAACTCGAAAAATTACAGGAGCGGGTCGAGCAGGAAAGGCCGGTTGGCGACCGGTTCGGTTTTCTGTTCGCCCGGTTTGCCGCTCTTGCGAATGTTCTGCTGCTCCACCGGCGTGCTCGGGCGGTCGAGGCTGCCCTTGCGGCCGCAGCCGACGACAACGATGCCGGCGAGGCTCAGCACAAAGGCGATGCGGGCGATTTTTACCAGGGACTTCGACATTCTATTCCTTCTCCGGCGCGGCTGCGGAACTTTCATAGCGAAGTTCCGCGCCCTTGTGCAGTCACTATCCGGCATCACTTCTCGGCGTTCATTGCGGCCGACATCAATTCCTGGCGCGCCACCAGGCGATCTGCTTGCGCACTTCGGCCGGCGCGGTGCCACCGAAGCTGGTGCGGCTGGCGACCGACGCATCGACCGACAACACGTTGAAAACCTTGTCGGTGATATCAGGATTGATCGATTGCAGCTCTTCGAGCGACAGTTCGGACAGGTCGCAGCCCTTGCTTTCGGCAAGTGCCACGGCGCGGCCGGTGACGTGATGGGCGTCGCGGAAGGGAAGGCCGGCTTCGCGCACCAGCCAGTCGGCAAGGTCGGTCGCCGTCGAATACCCGGCACCGGCGGCTGCCCGCATCTTGTCGGCACGGATGGTCATGTCGCGCATCATGCCGGTCATGGCGGCGATCGCCAGTTCCAGGTTCTCGGCAGAGTCGAAGACCTGTTCCTTGTCTTCCTGCATGTCCTTGGAATAGGCGAGCGGCAGGCCCTTCATGACCGTCAGGAGCGCCACCAGCGAGCCGTTGATGCGGCCGGTCTTGGCGCGCACCAGTTCGGCGGCATCCGGGTTCTTCTTCTGCGGCATGATCGACGAGCCGGTCGAGAACGCGTCAGACAGGCGTACGAAACCGAATTGCGGCGTCGACCAGATGACGATCTCTTCGGCGAGGCGTGACAGGTGCACGGCGCAGATCGCCGCGACGGACAGGAATTCCAGAGCGAAATCGCGGTCGGAAACGGTGTCGATCGAGTTGCGGGTCGGCTCGCGGAAGCCGAGGGCTTTCGCCGTCATGTGGCGGTCGATCGGATAGGGCGTGCCGGCAAGCGCTGCGGCGCCGATCGGGCTTTCGTCGAGATGGTCGATCGCGTGGCGGACGCGGGCGCGATCACGGCCGAACATTTCCACATAGGCCATGCAGTGATGACCGAAGGTGACCGGCTGGGCGGTCTGGAGATGGGTGAAGCCGGGCATGACCGTGTCGGCATGTTCCTCGGCTCGGTCGAGGAAGGCGGCGATCAGGTCGGTCAGCATCGCTTCCGTCTTGGCGAGCTCTTCCTTGACCCAGAGGCGGAAATCGAGCGCCACCTGGTCGTTGCGTGAGCGGGCGGTATGCAGGCGTCCCGCGGCCGGGCCGATCAGCACCGCCAGCCTCGCCTCGATATTCATATGGATATCTTCGAGCTGCCTGGAGAATTCGAACTTGCCGCTTTCGATCTCTGACATGATCGTGTTCAGGCCGGAGACGATCTTGTCTTTATCTTCGCTCGAAATAATGGCCTTTTCCGAAAGCATCGTCGCATGCGCTATTGAGCCGCGGATATCCTGGGCGAAGAGCTTCTTGTCGAAACCGATCGAGGCATTTATCTCCTCCATGATCGCATCCGGCCCTGCAGCGAAGCGTCCGCCCCACATCTGGTTGGAGGATACCGCGTCCTTCGTGCCGTCAGCCATGATGCTAGTCCTGGAGTAGTTGATGACGACCAAAAGACCTTTCGGCCTTCCTACCGCCAGATTGATCGTGATTGCCGCCGTCGCGGGGATACTCGCCGGTGCCGTGGCGGTATACGTGAGGAATGTGGGGTCTGGCAATGGTGAGAGCGGGCTTCTCGCCCAACCCTCCGGCGCCTGCGAGGGTGCAGTCGAGACGGTGAAGTCGGTTTCGCAGTTCTCCAGGGGCCAGGTCGCCGCCATGGTCGCTGCCCAGCCGCCGCGGCCGCTCGATCTTGCCTTCAAGGGGCCGGACGGCAAGGACCTCAAGACCGCCGATTTCGCCGGCAAAACAGTGCTCCTCAATCTCTGGGCCACGTGGTGCGGCCCGTGCCGGGAAGAGATGCCGGCGCTGAACGCGCTGCAGAAGGGCATGGGCGGTCCGGACTTCGAGGTCGTGGCGGTGAACATCGATACCGGCAGCGACGAGAAGCCCAAGGCCTTTCTCGCCGAATACGGCGTCGATACGCTCGGTTATTACCGCGACAGCTCGATGGGCGTCTTCAATTCGCTGAAGAAGGAAGGCCTCGCCTTCGGCCTGCCGGTAACGCTGATCATGGATAAGAAGGGCTGCCTGATTTCGGCGATGAATGGCCCGGCAGCCTGGGATAGTCCGGATGCGAAGGCGTTGATTACGGCGGCGAAGGGGCTTTAGCCGGCAGTTTCCAATTGAAGTAATGTAAATCTCTACTCTATGCTGCTCTTGGTTGTGATGGCCAAAGCAGACGCGCCCCTGTCAGGCGTATCGGAAGAGATGGGCTCCTCCGGCCCGGCGAAGGCCTCGCCATCCAACTGGAGGGTGAGCTATGTGGTTCAAGCCATTTAGCATCGCATTTATCTTACGGAAAACCCGCACGAGCTGGCAGGCAAGCGTGCGGGTCACATTCCTAAAATAAACCAGAGAGGCGGGCGAAAGCTCGCCTCTCACTCCCTCAATATAGTTCGGAATAGCATATCTGGCAAGGCAAGGGTTGCAAAGGTCGGTGCCAGCCTACCGCGTCGGTACCGGCACTTCGCCGCGATAATCATAGAACCCGCGGCCGGCCTTGCGGCCGAGCCAGCCGGCTTCGACATATTTCACCAGGAGCGGGCAGGGGCGGTATTTGCTGTCAGCCAAACCGTCGTGCAGGACCTGCATGATCGACAGGCAGGTGTCGAGGCCGATGAAGTCTGCGAGCTGCAGGGGGCCCATCGGATGGTTGGCGCCGAGCTTCATGGCGGTGTCGATCGCCTCGACCGAGCCGACGCCTTCATAAAGCGTGTAGATAGCCTCGTTGATCATCGGCAGCAGGATGCGGTTGACGATGAAGGCCGGGAAATCCTCGGCGACAGTCGCGGTCTTTTCGAGTGCGGTGACATAATCCTTGGCGGCCCGGAAGGTCGGCTCGTCGGTGGCGATGCCGCGCACCAGTTCGACGAGCTTCATGACCGGAACCGGGTTCATGAAATGTATACCCATGAAGCGCTCTGGCCGATCGGTGGCGGAGGCGAGGCGGGTAATGGAGAGCGACGAGGTATTGGTGGCGAGCAGGGCTTCGGGCTTCAGGACCGGACAGACCTGCGAATAGATCTTGCGCTTGACGCTTTCGTCTTCGGTCGCGGCCTCGATCACCATGTCCATCGGCGCGAGGTCGTTGAGGTCGGAAGAGCCGGAGATCAGCGAAAGGGCTGCCTTGCGCTCGTCATCGCCGAGTTTGCCGTGGGAGACCTGGCGGGCGAGATTGCCATTGATGGTTGCGAGCGCTGCTTCGATCCGGTCCTTGGACACGTCGTACATCTGCACCTTGTAACCGGCGAGAGCCGAAACATGTGCAATGCCGCAGCCCATCTGGCCTGCTCCGATGACGCCGATGCTTTTGATGACCAGACCCATGGTTTCGCTCCCTGGGCGTTTACGCTCTCTCCAGCGTACGCCGATTTTATAAAAATGCCGGACTGCGTGTATGCAGTCCGGCAGATTGTTATTCCGCTACTGGTCGTTTTGCCAGCATTTTTCGCGCTTGCGAAATGGGCAAGGCTTCACAACGCCTTTTCGAGCTTCGGGAGGATTTCGAAGAGGTCGCCGACGATGCCGTAATCGGCGACCTGGAAGATCGGCGCTTCCTCGTCCTTGTTGATGGCGACGATAACCTTGGAGTCCTTCATGCCGGCGAGGTGCTGGATGGCGCCCGAGATGCCGACCGCAATGTAGAGCGCCGGCGCGACCACCTTGCCGGTCTGGCCGACCTGCCAGTCGTTCGGGGCGTAGCCTGCGTCGACTGCAGCGCGCGATGCGCCGACGGCAGCGCCGAGCTTGTCGGCGACCGGAAGGATGACTTCCTGGAACTTTTCCGACGAACCGAGCGCGCGACCGCCGGAGATGATGATCTTGGCTGACGTCAGTTCCGGGCGTTCCGACGAGGAGAGCGCATCCGAAACGAAGCTCGATACGCCCGGGTTCGCCGCAGCCGAGATCGTCTCGACCGGGGCGGACCCGCCGTCACCGGCTGCCTGGAAGGAGGCGGTGCGCACGGTGATGATCTTCTTGGCGTCGGTCGACTGAACGGTCTGGATGGCGTTGCCGGCATAGATCGGCCGCTTGAACGTATCCGCCGAGATGACCTCGATGATTTCCGAGACCTGCATGACGTCGAGCAGCGCCGCGACGCGCGGCATGACATTCTTCGCCGATGCGGTCGCGGCGGCGATGATCGTGTCGTAGGAACCGGCCAGCGAGACGATCAGGGCCGCAAGCGGTTCGGCGAGGTTGTTGGCATGGTCGGCACTGTCGGCAAGCAGCACCTTGGAGACGCCGGCAAGCTTTGCAGCGGCATCGGCAGCAGCCTTGGCACCGGAGCCCGCGACCAGCACATGCACGTCGCTGCCAATTTGTGTGGCTGCGGTCAGCGCCTTGGCGGTCTGGTCGTTGAGGCTCGCGTTGTCGTGTTCTGCCAGAAGAAGAATGGCCATGATGATGTTCTCCCTTTCCTTACAGAACGCCGGCGGTCTTCAAGGCGCCGACCAGTTCCTCGACCGTCTTCACCTTGATGCCCGCCTTGCGGCCGCCCGGCTCTTCCGTCTTCAGCACCTTCAGGCGCGGGCTCACATCGACGCCGAAATCGGCAGGCGTCTTCTTGTCGAGCGGCTTTTTCTTCGCCTTCATGATGTTCGGCAGCGAGGCGTAACGCGGCTCGTTCAGCCGCAGGTCGGTGGTGACGACGGCCGGAAGCTTGACTTCGATCGTCTGCAGGCCGCCATCGACTTCGCGGGTTACCTTGGCGGAACCGTCGGCGAGCTCGATCTTCGAGGCGAAGGTCGCCTGGGCGGACCCGAGGAGCGCTGCCAGCATCTGGCCGGTCTGGTTCGAGTCGTCATCGATCGCCTGCTTGCCGACGATGATCAGGCCGGGTTGTTCGGCATCGACGATGCCCTTCAGGATCTTGGCGACGGCCAACGGCTCGACCACGTCGTCGGTCTCGACCAGGATCGCACGGTCGGCGCCCATGGCGAGCGCGGTGCGCAGTGTCTCTTCGGCCTTGGCCGGGCCGATCGACACGACCACCACTTCTTCAGCCTTGCCGGCTTCCTTCAGCCGCAAAGCCTCCTCGACGGAGATTTCGTCGAAGGGGTTCATCGACATCTTCACATTGGCAAGCTCGACACCCGTGCCGTCCGGCTTCACCCGGATCTTCACGTTGTAATCGACCACTCGCTTGACTGGCACCAGGATCTTCATGGGGTCCTTCCTTGACTATCTCCAGCCGCAAATTGCGACATTTGCTGCTTCCTCATTTGTCAGTTGGCGACATGGATACGCATTTTTCGCGCGATTACAACGCGGATTTGCCGCTAAGCATTGCCGTTTTCTCATAGTTCTATTCGGTGGCCGCAGCGATCCGCGGAACGTCCGGCTTAAGCTCGACGGCCTTCGGGGTCACGATGTTGCGGTCGAACAGGGGCACGCCCTTGCGGCGCATGAACAGCACGAGGATGGCGCCTGCGATGATGCCGCCGACATGTGCGCCCCAGGAGACCATGCCGTCGAGATCGAGCGCCAGCATGGCGAACTGCTGGACGATCCAGAGCGCCAGCGGAATGAAGGCCGGCAGGGGCAGCGGAATTCGGAAGAGCACCAGCACCCAGACGCGCACGCGCGGATGCAAAAGGAAATAGGCCGCAACGACGCCGGAGATCGCCCCGGATGCGCCGATCAGCGGACCTTCCGAACTCGATGCCACGAGACCATGGAGAGCGGCGCCCGCCGCCGCGCAGAGGAGATAGAAGGCGAGGAACTTCACATGCCCCAGGGCATCCTCGACATTGTCGCCGAATACCCAGAGGAACAGCATGTTCGAGGCGAGGTGCCAGAAATCCATGTGCAGAAAGGCATAGGTGACGAAAGTCAGGTCGTCCGGCACGATCACCAGCGACGGGTCGAGGGTCGCATAGTTGAAGATCACCGCCGGGATGAAACCAAGCCCGAGCGAGGCGTGTTCGGCCACTTCAGGTGCTGAGAAATTGGTGAACAGCCATACCAGCACGTTGATGGCGATGATGCTGATCGTCACATATTGGACGCGGATATATTTGAGTTCGACAGCGTCGTGCAGCGGAATGAACATGCTGTGGCTCCTCCGCCGTGCGGTTACCGGTTCTTGCCCGGAACCCAGAGTATATCAGCTTTGCCGCCGTCATTGGCGAAACGTGCCGCCACGAACAGGAAATCGGAAAGCCGGTTGATATATTTCAGCGCCGCGGCACCGACGGTCTCGCGCCGCGATAGCTCGACCATCAGCCGCTCGGCGCGGCGCGACACAGTGCGGGCGAGGTGGAGATAGGCGGCGGCAGCCGAGCCGCCCGGTAGAACGAAGGATGTCAGCGGGTCGAGATGGGCGTTGAGCGCATCGATCTCCGTTTCCAGCCGTGTCGCCTGCGCCTCGATGATGCGAAGCGGCTCGTAACTGAGCTTTTCGCCGGTATCGGGCGTGGCAAGATCGGCGCCGAGATCGAAAAGGTCGTTCTGGATGCGGAACAGCATGGCGTCGAGCTCGGTCAAACCGGCGGTATGCAGGCGGGCGAGCCCGAGCGTCGAATTGGTCTCGTCGACCGTGCCGTAGGCTTCGACGCGCAGGTCGTACTTGTCGCGGCGCGGGCCCGAGACCAGCGCCGTGGTGCCGTTATCGCCGGTGCGCGTGTAGATCTTGTTGAGCTTTACCATCCGCCATCATCAGAATCAGGTCGGGCGACCGCCGCCCGTAATCCAGAGAGTGAGCATGATGAGGACGATTGCAATCGCCTGCAAGAGAATACGCAATTGCATCAGCTTGTTGGATTTGTTGGCGTCGGTGCCTTTCATCATGTTGAACAGCCCGCGGATGAGGACGATCACGACGAGGCCCATGATGATCAGGGCCAGCACTGTTGTGAAAGTGGACATTGTCGATTGCTGCCTTTCAATCCAGCCGGCGCATCAATTTATAAAAGAGCGCGGCCGGGAGTATTCTTTTCAGGAAAGCGCCCTGCTTGGCGGGCGTGGTTACGAGATAATGCGGCTTCGGACGAGCCGCGGTCAAGGCATGTGTCAACACGTCATAGACTGCTTCGGGGCCAAGTTTATGGCGGCTGACCTGGCCTCGCCCGTCGAGGCGCTTGATCTGCCGCTCGTACTGTTTGGCATGCACCGAACCTTCAAGATCGACATTCTCCCGGATCTTGGCAAGCGCGTTGGCGGTGAAGCGCGACGTGATCGGTCCGGGCTCGATGAGGCTCACGCCAATGCCGCTGCCTTCGAGCTCCATGCGCATGGTGATCGTCAGGCCCTCGAGCGCATATTTCGAGGCGGTGTAGGCGCCGCGGTAACGATAGGGCAGGAGGCCTAATATCGACGAACAGTTGACGATGCGGCCCTGGCCTTTTGCACGCATCACCGGGATCACCCGCCGGGTCAGCTCATGCCAGCCGAAGAAGTTGGTCTCGAACTGTTCGCGCAGCACATCCGTGCTCAAATCCTCCACCGCCCCCGCCTGGCCGTAGGCGCCGTTGTTGAACAGCGCGTCGAGGCGTCCGCCAGTGCGCGCCAGCACTGTTTCCACCAGGGCTGCGATCGTGTCGGTCCTGGTATAGTCCATCAAAAGGGCCTCGATGCCGTCCGCTTCGAGGGTCGCGAGATCGGCCGCCTTGCGCACCGTCGCGAACACCCGCCAGCCGTCCGCCTTCAGGGCCCGGGCGCAATGGGCGCCGATGCCGGAGGAACAGCCGGTAACGATGATCGTTCTATTTTCGGCCATTGAGTAAGGTTCCCTGTACAATCGGAGGAGTTCCTCCCATATTTCCCGCCACGTCACAACGGAGTTGCAATTGTCCGAAGAAAACCGCCCCGTCCGGTGGTATCGCCTCGCCTTCAAGGTACTTTGGGACGCCTATTGGCACTTCTCGGATGACGATGGCTGGGCAATGGCAAGCCATGTGGCGCTATCCGGCCTGCTGGCGCTGTTTCCGTTCCTGATCTTCGGCACGGCGCTCGCCAGCTTTCTGGGAGCCGGCGGCTTTTCTGAAACCGCGGTGCATCTGCTCTTCGACACGTGGCCGGCCAATATCGCCGCACCGATCGCCTCGGAAATCCGGCAGGTGCTGGAAATCCCGCGCGGCGGGCTGTTGACGATCTCGGTTCTGGCGGCTGCCTATTTCGCCTCCAACGGCGTCGAGGCGCTGAGGATTTCCCTCAACCGCGCCTATCGCGTGTCGGAAACACGGCCGTGGTACGTGACCCGTCTCGCCAGCCTCGGTTATGTGATCGTCGCCGTCGTCATCTTCGCGGTGATCAGCATCGTGCTGGTTGCCGTTCCGGTGGCGCTGAAGTTCGCCGAAACGCGCTTTCCCTGGCTGATCGGCGACCTGACGCGGGCCGCCAACTGGGGTCTCTATGGCACGGCCCTGCTGTTGATGCTCGGGCTGCTGTTTTCGCATAAATGGCTGCCGGCCGGGCGTCGGCGGATCATCGACGTCCTGCCGGGCGTGACGCTGACGATCGTCATCTGGACTGCCTTTGGGCTCGGTTTCGCCTCCTACCTCTCGACCTTCGCCAACTATGCGGCGACCTATGCGGGACTGGCGTCGATCATGATCGTGCTGGTCTTCCTCTACATGATCAGCGTGATCTTCATTCTCGGCGCCGAGCTTAACGCCGCCCTGATGAAATACCGGATCTACTCGGTCTTCAGCCGGTTCCGGCGGGAGCGTCGCCAACGCGGCGAAGCGCTGTCAAAGGCCAACGAGGCGACGGATGTCACCGATCGAGAGACCCTGGTCGCGAAGCGCCGCGAGCCCGGTTGAGCCCTCGCTTTTCGACAGTTTCCTGCCGTCTTTCCCCATGATCAGCCGGTGGTGGTGATAGACCGGCGGCGTTAGCCCCAGCAGTTCCTGCAGAAGCCGGTGCACGGCCGTCGCCTCGAAAAGGTCGAGCCCCCGCACCACATGGGTGATCCCCTGCGCCGCGTCGTCCAATGTCACCGACAGATGGTAGCTCGACGGCGCATCCGAGCGGGAGAGGATCACATCGCCCCAGACCGACGGTTCGGCGCGGATCTCGCCGCGCTCGCCATCGCCGGTCTCGCTCCAGTTCAGCGGCGCCGCGATGAGGCCAAGCGCTTTTTGCATGTCGAGGCGAAAAGCATGCCGGACGCCATTCGCGATCAGCTTCCGCCGCTCCGTCTCGCCGCGATGCCTGTCGTCGTCCGGATAAAGCGGCGAGCCGTCGGGATCACGCGGCCAATTCTTTCCATCCGCCTCGAAGGCCGCGACCCTGGCCTTCACCTCGCCGCGGGTCAGAAATGCCGGGTAGACCAGGCCCATCTCGGTCAACCGACCGAGGCCCGCATGATAGGCGTCGAAATGTTCGGACTGGCGCCGCACCGGTTCTTCCCATTCAAGCCCCAGCCAGGCGAGATCGCGATAGATCGCCTGCTCGAACCGCGGCGTGCAGCGCGTCAGGTCGATATCCTCGATGCGCAACAGGAAACGGCCGCCATTTGCAGCCGCCATGTCGTGGTTGAGCAGCGCCGAAAGGGCGTGGCCGAGATGCAGAAACCCGTTCGGGCTTGGCGCGAAACGATAGACCGGTTTATCTGGAGGCGAGGCGGACATGGTTTCTTCTGCCATGCTTTTTGAAAGACGGCCATGGGAGAGGCGACAGGTGGGGATCATCCGCGATCATTCCGACATCCAGGCGGGGCTCGACGCATTGGTCGAACTCGACCCGCGGCTTGCGGCGATCGTCGAAGCCTCGGGGCCGGTGCCGCTCAGGCTGAACGAGCCGGGCTTTTCAGGCCTTGCCTCGATCATCGTCTCGCAGATGGTATCGCGGGCGAGCGCCGAGGCGATCTGGAGGAGAATCACGGCGGTGGGTCCGGTCACCGCCGCCAGTTATCGGGCGCTGGACCCCGCGACCATCGCCACGTTCGGCCTCTCGCGGGCAAAGGCGGCGACGCTTCTGCATTTGTCCACAGCAATTTCGGAAGGGCATTTCGATCTCGCCTCCGTCGGCGCACTCGAAACAGCCGAAGCGATCCGACGGATGGTGGCGCTTCCCGGCATCGGCCCCTGGACGGCGGAAGTCTACCTGATGTTCTGCTGCGGCCATGCCGATATCTTCCCGACCGGCGACGTGGCGCTGCAGGCCGCAGTCGCACATGCATTCGGCCTCGAAGCGCGGCCGTCGGCCAAAGATCTGGCGACGATGGCGAGAGACTGGAGCCCGTGGCGTTCCGTCGCGGCCCGGCTTTTCTGGGCCTATTACGCGGCGAAAATGCGTCGCGATGTCACACCTCTGGCCTGAAGCTGCACCTGAGTATCCCACTGCATTTATTGGGCTTCACAATCCTGTAACAACGGACCTAATATAGAAAGTACAGATGCCGAATCGGGTAGGAGCGTCACTTGACGATTGCAGTCTCCCCGCAGGCCCTGCCGGCGCTCGTTCTGAACGCCGACTACCGGCCGCTGAGTTATTATCCCTTGTCGCTTTGGTCCTGGCAGGACGCGATCAAGGCGGTTTTCCTCGACCGTGTGAACATCATCGCGGAATACGATCACTCGGTCTGCTCGCCGAGTTTCTCGATGAAGCTGCCGAGCGTCGTCAGCCTCAAGACCTACGTCCAGCCGACCCGCAACCCGGCGTTCACCCGGTTCAACGTCTTCCTGCGCGACCGGTTCGAGTGCCAGTATTGCGGCGAACACGACGACCTGACCTTCGACCACGTCATCCCGCGTGCCCATGGCGGCGAGACCACCTGGGAAAATGTGGTGGCCGCCTGCTCGCCCTGTAATCTCAGGAAAGGCAGCAAGCTGCCGAAACAGGCCGCCATGTTCCCGCACCAGAAGCCCTATCAGCCGACGGTGCAGGACCTGCACAATAACGGCCGGCTGTTCCCGCCGAACTATCTGCACGAAAGCTGGATGGACTATCTCTACTGGGATACGGAACTGCAGCCGTAAGGCAGAGCGGAGCGAGCCTGAGATCGACTATGACAAAGGCCGCCTCATGCGGCCTTTTTTGCGCCGACGAATGCGATGGCGGCCAGGATGACGCTGGCGATCACGTTCCAGCCGGCAAACGAGAGGCCGAGCACCCGAAGGGCGGCCTCCGTGCAGGACGGGCCGTGCACGGTGTTGAGGTCCGAAAGCAGGCTGCCGGCATTGGTGGTGACGCCCGCGCCGCCGCCGCAGCTTGCCGGACCTTCCCAGAAGGCCCATTCGACGCCGGAGTGATAAACGCCCATGCCTGCGCCGACCAGCATCATCACGCCGATGACGACGAGCAGGGCGCGGGTGACCCAGGCGGGCAGGCCGACAGCCGCAACGACGATCGCCAGAATGCCGACCGGAATGCCGTAATAATATGGGTTGCGCTGCAGCAGGCAGAGCGCGCAGGGGATGTAGCCGCCGATATATTGGAAGGCCAGCGCCCCGCCGACCGTCGCCGCCATGCCGAGGGTCAGGACAACGGCATAGCCGATGCCGGCGCGGGAACGGGGTGTGGAAGCTGTCAGCGCCATGCGCTTCTCCTGATATGCATTTCGACCGGCCGGGACGCCATGGCCTCACTTAGAGCAGAAGCGCCGGCTCGGTAAGACAAATTATCTTGAACTCGGCGCCTTATCGCCCTCGAGGCCGGAAGCCGCGACGATGCGGCCGCAACGAAAACAGGCTGCCGCCATCGGATGATTTGTGCCCATCGCAAATTGGCGATTGATGCGGGCTACGTCCTGAGCTAAGAACCACCATCGGACGGAGGCGAGTCATCGTCTCACAAGGTTAGCACCCGTAGCTCAGCTGGATAGAGTGTTGGATTCCGATTCCAAAGGTCACAGGTTCGAATCCTGTCGGGTGCGCCATTTTTCCCGTATTTGATGCCGAGTTCATTCGCGACCTCAATCGGGTGTCCCTTGCGCGGCGCCTGCGCCGGAAACCCGCAAACATATCAAAGCTTCTAGGAGAAATGGTGCCCCGTGCCGGAATCGAACCAGCACTCCTCTCGGAACCTGATTTTGAGTCAGGCGCGTCTACCAATTCCGCCAACGGGGCACTTGGGTAGCGGTATGCGCTCTATCACGGCGTCGCACCGGCATGCAAGGGTGAAGTGAGGCCGCAATCCGGCAGCCTGACGTTCAAGAGATTGTCCCGGAACAAGGCTGCCGGATGTGGGTTTTCCCCTTTCCTTACCGGCTTCGCCACATCAGGTCCCCTCCGATGTCCCCCTTGTATTTTCGGCATCCCGGATGTTAGCTGGTGCAGCAAAAATAGAAGCGCTGCCCATGAAACTGCCTGCCCGCACCTCCTATGAAGACCTTTTTGGCGATTTCGCCTGGGAGATCCCAGAGCGATTCAACATGGGGGAAGTGGTCAGCGATGCCTGGGCGAAAGAATTTCCGGATCGCGTCTGTCTCCAGCATTTCAGCCCGGATGGCGATCATCGGGCGCTGAGCTATGGCGCACTGTCCGGGCGCTCCGCCTCGCTTGCCAACGCCTTCGTGGCGCTCGGTCTGAAACCCGGGGATCGGGTGGCGCTGCTGCTGCCGCAGAGTTTCGAGACGGTGATCGCGCATGTGGCGATCTACAAGATGGGCGGCATCGCCCTGCCGCTGGCGCTCCTGTTCGGGGCCGAGGCGCTCGAATACCGGCTGAAGGCGTCGGGGGCGACGGCGATCGTTACCAGTCCCTTCGGCCTGTCTCGATTGGCCGACCTGCGCGAAAAACTGCCGGACTTGCGGCATGTGATCGTCACGGGCGAGGTGCCCGCCGGCGAAAACCTTCTGGCGCTTGATGCGCTGATTGCCGCGCATCCGCCGCTGTTCGAGGTCGCCGATACCGGGCCGGACGATCCGGCTCTGATGATTTTTACCTCCGGCACGACCGGCCCGCCGAAGGCGGCGCTGCACGGTCATCGGGTGCTGGCCGGCCATATCCCGGGTTTCCAGCTAGCGCATGAATTCGCGCCGCAGGAGGGTGATCGGATCTGGACGCCGTCGGACTGGGCCTGGGCAGGCGGCCTGCTCAACGTGCTGCTGCCGGCCCTGATGCTCGGTATTCCGGTCGTCTCCTCGCCGGCGCAGAAATTCGATGCCGACATGGCTTTCCGCATCATGTCCGAGATGGACGTGCGCAACGCCTTCATTCCGCCGACGGCGCTCCGGCTGCTGAAATCTGTCGAACGGCCGCTCGAAAAATACGATCTCAAGCTCAGGACGATCGCCTCGGCGGGCGAGGCGCTCGGCCGCGAGACCTATGACTGGGCGAAGGCGGCGCTGGGGCTGACGGTCAACGAGTTCTACGGCCAGACCGAGTGCAATTTCGTGCTGTCCTCGGCCGCCAATCTCGGCGTGTCGCGCGGCGGAGCGATCGGTCGGGCGGTGCCTGGTCATCATGTGGCGGTGGTCGATGGCAAGGGGATCGAGCTGCCGGTCGGCAAGATGGGGCAGATCGCCATCCGCCGTCCGGATCCGGTGATGTTCCTCGGCTACTGGAACGACGAAGCCGCGACAGAGGCGAAGTTTATCGGCGACTGGCTGATCACGGGCGATCTCGGCCGGAAGGACCGCGACGGTTATGTGGAATTCATCGGCCGCGATGACGATGTCATCACCTCGTCCGGTTACCGCATCGGCCCGAGCGAGATCGAGGACTGCCTGAGCGGCCATCCGGCGGTGCGGCTGGCGGCCGTGGTCGGCAAGCCGGACCCGATCCGCACCGAGATCGTCAAGGCCTATATCGCGCTGGCACCGGGCTATCTTCCCAGCGATGAGCTTGCCTTCGAGATCCGCGACTGGGTGAAGACGCGGCTGTCGATGCACGAATATCCGCGCGAGGTTGCCTTTGTCGACGACATTCCGCTGACGACCAGCGGCAAGGTCATCCGCCGGCTGCTGCGCGACAAGGCGGCCGCCGAGTAGTTACTCGGAACGGCCGGCGAGCGACAGGATCTTTTCCCGCAGCATGCGGGCCATGTTGCGGGTATTGCGGTAGAGGTGAAGCTGGGTTGCCACCTGGCGCACGTCGCGGTCGCCGTTCTGCCTCAGGCCGATCACCAGCGTGCCCATTTCCTCGCGCTCTTCCCAGAAACGGCTCATGATCGGGTGATCGGGAACCGCGCAACTGTCGGTGCGCATGATGTTGGCGTCTTCGAGATGCCATTCGGTCAGCTTCACCATCAAGAGCTTGCCGGGCGAGAACTGGGAAAAGCCTTCGTCGTAGGCGGTCTTCCACGTATAGGCCTCGCCGGCCATGATGAAGACGATGAGCGAGGCGATCGCGCGTCCGTCGAAATCGATCGTGTGGATGCGGACCGCGTCGACTTCCGCCAGGTTGGTGATCGCTTCGCGGGCGAACGCGGCGCGGTAGCGGTCGTTGATCAGGGCCGAGCGTTTGCGGCCCTTCCAGCCCTTGGCCTCGAGCGCCAGGAATTCCTCCATCCGCAACCGGATCTCTTCCGGCTGGCGGGCGACCGAATAGCTGAGCGAGCCTTTGTTTCCCAGATTGCGCCACAGGCGGCGCATTTCGCGGTAGTGGTGCGACGAGATCGAGTGTTTCAGATAGGCCTCGCCGTCGAGCAGGCTTTCGAGCATTGGCCGCAGATTGGGATCCGTGACGGTGACCGGCAGGTTGCGGCCGATGGCGACCGCCTTGGCGAGCTGCGCGAACGGGCCGTTGAGCCGTATGTCCGGCATGACCAGCACCGAGGGCAGGCGCGCTTCGCGCATGCTCAGCGCTTCGAAAAGATTGTCGATCGTCTCGGCGCTGTCTTCCACATCGACAAGCGGCGTGCCGATCGGTCCGAAGGGATTGGCCCAGGCACGGATGATCGAGGCGCCGACGGAAAAGCCCGGCCTTTCGACGGTGAACGGCATCAGCAGCCGCATTCGGCTGCGCGTGCCGGTCTCGTCGCGGATCAGCGCCAGGCGCACCTGCTTGTCCTCGACCCGCGGCATGGCGGGGGCGAGCAGCCGGGCCGAAAAGAAGATGTTCGGCTCGAGCGCGCGGTTGGAGAGGAATTCGAGCTCCTCCTGCAGGTCGTAACCGAAGGCGGCGGGATAGAGGCAGAGTTCGCGGCCGGGCCGGCCGACCTGGAGACGCGTGTCGGCATCCGGCCGCTCAGTGCGGAAGGCCTGGATCATGCTCGTCCGGCCGCCGCCGCTGCCCTCGAATTCGCTGCTGAACGGGGGTTGCGCCATGGTCACGAAGCCTTTGAAGGAGCAGAGGGCGTCGGATCGGCAAAGGCGAAGAGCACGATGCCGAGCGTGCGGCGGACCGCGATATGCAGAAGGATCGCCTCGATCATCATCGCCGTCGCCGTCGCCATCGCCGCGCCCGTCAGGCCGAAGCGCGGGATCAGCACGACATTGAGGCCGATGCTCGCCGAAAGCGTCACGGCGTAAAGCAGGACGCAGAGCTTCTGGCGACCGGCCATGCTGAGCAGCACCTCGCCGGGGCCGACCATGGATTTGGCGAGGATGCCGCAAAACAGGATCGCCATCAGCCAGTAGCCGGCCGTGAACGCGCTGCCGAACAGCGACAGAAGCAGTTCGCCGGAAGCCAGCGCGGCGAGCCCGACGGCAAGCGAGGGCCAAAAACTCCAGCGCGCGGTCTGTCCGGCAAAGGCGGCCAGCGCCAGCATATCCTCTTCGGCCAAGATGGCGGAAAAACGGGGGCCGGCGGCGGCCTTGATCGAGAAATAGACGAACTGGACGAGCACGATCGTCTTGGCGGCTGCGTAGTAGATGCCGACCTGGTCCGGCGGCAGGTAGAGGCCGACGACGACGACGTCGGCATTGGTCAGCAGGAAGCCGATGCCGTCGACGAGGAAGAGCGGCAGCGAATAGCGGAACCAGGCGCCGATCTCGAACTGCATCGGGCCCGGTCCGTAGAGCCGGCGCAGGCGCAGCGTCAGGCGCAGCAGCTGAAATAGCGTCGTGACATAGGTTGCGGCAAGGGCTGCCTGCATGGCGGTAACGGCCGTGTGGGCAGCGCCGAACCAGAGTGCAACCAGCATGAACGCGAGGATCAGGGTCGGGCGGATCAGGTAGGTCGGGCTGAGCGCCGTCACCGTCCAGCCGTTCGAACGCGCGGTGCCGTCCAGTATGTCGCCGAGCGCGATCATCGGTATGGTGAAGAAGGCTAGCGACACCGGCACGAGGTAATAGGCCTCGACCGTGTGGCCGTAGACATGCAGGAACAGGAAGCCGAGGCCGGCAACCGTACTTGCCGAGATAACCGCCACCAGGCGGACGGCAAGATTGAGCCCGCGCACGGTCGCCACCTCGCCACGCGCCTTGTGCTGGTGCAGGAAGCGGATGACGGAGGTGTGAAAGCCGAGGCAGGAGAGATTGCCGGCAAGCACGACCAGGACCCAGACGAAGGCGAAGATGCCGTATTCGAACTCGCCCATCAGGCGGGCGAGCACGATCTGCGACACGAATGCAATGGCGGCGCTGAAGACCCGGATGACAAAAGCGATCAGGGCACGGCGCTGGGCGCGTGCCGTCTCGTCGTCGTCGGTGAGGATCTTTTCGAGCTTGCGGGTCAGCGGTTCCAGCCGGGTCCTCAGACCAGGCGGAAGCAATCTTTCCGCTGTTTCGATAACCGCCATGATGGGCACGCAATACTCGTAACGACGACGGGAACAATGGCCGAAAGTGTTGCCACAGCAGGGTTAAGAAAGGGTTCGCCCGACCGTCGATGGCTTCGCGAACTGTGAACTTCAAGGCTCCCTGGAAGAGCGGGTCATAAGGTTGCGGACGGCCGGAACAACCTGGTGAACAGCGGCAATGGCAAGTGCGACGGCAATCATCACCACCGCAATCGCGAAGGTGAACGACATGCCGGCGGCCACGGCTTGCGGAGGTGCTGTCGCGACATCGCCCGTTCCCGAGGCCATTGCGAATACGGCACCCATCAGCGAGGCGCCGGTGATGAGGCCGAGATTGCGCGACAGATTGAGCAGGCCGGAAACGACGCCGCGCTGCTGCGCACCGACGTCCACCATGACCGCGGTGTTGTTGGCTGCCTGGAACAGTTGATAACCGGGCGTCAGCACCGCGATGGCAGCGACGTAACCACCAATGCCGAACGTTTCGGGAAGCAGGGTGAGGGCAAGCGAGCCGGCCAGCATTGCGACAAGACCGATAGTGACCGCGGTCGCCGCGCCCAGACGGTCGACGAGCCGGCCGGCCGGCACGCCGCTGAATGTGGAGACAACCGGCCCAATCGACATCACGAACCCGACCAGAGCCGCATCGAGTTCGAGCGAACGCGAAAGATAGAACGGCCCGACCACCAGCGTCGACATCATCACCGCCGAGACAAGCGCGCTGGTTATCAACCCCGTGCTCAAGGCTGGATTGCGCAACATCGATAGTCGGATCAGGGGTGACGCCGCTTTCGCTTCGACAAGGACAAACAGGCCGGCTCCGACGGCAGCCAGCAGCAGCAGGGCGGCGTTGGCTGGACCAGGACTGCCGCGGCCGACCGTCATGGCGAGGGCATAGGCCGCAAGCACCATGGCAAGCAGCAGCGTGCCTGCAATGTCGAAGCCCGGTCTCTGGTCCGGTTTTTCGCGCCGAAGATCGGCAGGCAGGTAACGATAGGCGAGAAGGGCCGCCAGCAGGCCCAGCGGCACGTTGATCAGGAAGATCGTCCGCCAGCCGGCGCCGGCGATCAGAAGGCCACCCAGGGAAGGGCCGAGCGCGGTGCCGATTGCCGACATGGTTCCGAGCAATCCCATGGCGGCGCCGGTACGTGCCTTGGGAAATATGTCAGCGACAAAGGCCATGGTGAGCGCCATCATGGCGGCGGCTCCGAGACCTTGCGCCGCCCGTGCGGCAATCAGGAACCCCAGCGTCGGTGCAATTCCGCAGGCGAGCGAGGCTACCGTGAAAAGGGTGATCCCGGCGAGCAGGAGCCGCCGACGTCCCGAAATGTCGCCAAGCCGCCCGACGCTGACGATCAGGGTGGTGATGGCGAGAAGATAGGCAAGGACCACCCATTGGACCTGCTGGAAGGAAGCGTCGAAGGCCTGCGCCAATGTCGGCAGGCTGACATTGGCGACGCTGGTGCCGAGCGAAGAGAGCAACATCGAGAGCGAAAGGCCGGCGAGCGCCCCACGGAAGGTACTCGTCCGTTCTGCCGATTGCGGAACCGGATCGTGGGCGGCGGAGGTCATCGTTTTTGGCCCTCCGCCGGTCTCGCGAGGTTGCTTACGATCCGCCGCCCAAGCGGCGCGACAACCAGCACGACCGGAAAGGCGATGATCCAGGAGGGGAGCCATGCTCCCATCCAGATCCCGAAGAAGCCGTCGATCAGCCCTGCGCTACGGAGCGTGGAAACGCCGGAGATAAGCAGGGACATCAGGCAGGAAAGAACAAGGCCGAAAATGACGGGTATCAGTCGTACGGGTATCATGGGGAACCTCCAGAAACTGTTGTCCGATGGCTATCCCACGACAAGGAATGGCGGAAGGCGCATCATTTGCATCAATTCAATGCATCTGGCGCCATGTCATATCGAAGTGTCTGTGTTATCCTGCGCGCATGCCCAGACCCGATCTCAACCTGCTTTTCACTCTCGACGTCCTTTTGGCAGAAGGCAGCGTGGCGCGGGCGGCCAAACGGCTGCGACTCAGCCAGTCGGCCATGAGCCGGGCCTTGGCACGATTGCGCGAGACGACGGGCGATCCGTTGCTGGTGAGGGCCGGCCGCGGGCTCGTGCCAACGCCGCGGGCGATCGAGCTGCGCGAGCGGGTCGGCGGCCTCGTGCAGGACGCGGAAGCGGTCTTGCGGCCGGTCGAGATGCTCGATCTCGGTAAGCTCGTCCGAACATTTACGCTGCGCACCAGCGAGGGTTTCGTCGAGAATTTCGGGCCTGGCCTTATCGTCCGTGTCAGCGCTCAAGCGCCCGGCGTGCGGCTGCGTTTCGTCCGCAAGCCGGACAAGGACAGCGCCTCGCTTCGCGACGGAAGCGTCGATCTGGAAACCGGGGTCGTCGACGGGACGATCGGTCCGGAAGTGCGGGCCCAGGCGCTGTTCCGGGACCGTTTCATCGGCGTCGTGCGCAGCGGGCATCCGCTGAGCGAGGGCGAGATATCGGCTCGGCGATATGCGGCGGGCGGTCATATCCTGGTTTCGCGAAGGGGGCTGGAAAAAGGGGCGATCGACGAGAGCCTGGCCGCGTCGGGGTTGGAACGGCGGATCGTGACGATCGTGGACGGTTTTGCCACGGCGCTGGTTCTCGCCCGGTCCTCGGATCTGATCGCCAGCATTCCCGAGCGGCACAGCGGCAACTTGCGTGCCGGAATGTTCAGTTTCTCCCTGCCGGTCGCGGTGCCCGAGATCACTGTGTCATTGCTCTGGCATCCGCGGCTGGATGCCGATCCGGCTCACCGGTGGCTGCGGACATGTGTTCGGGAAGTCTGCGCCGGAGTTCCAGCCGGCGGCTGATCCGTTCCTTCCGGAAGGCGGAAACGAAAACGCCGCCCGGAAGGCGGCGCTCGTATCATCAAGTTTTAGCAGATGCCTCAGGCCTGTTCGAAGGCGCCGTGGCAATGCTTGTATTTCTTGCCGGATCCGCACGGGCAGGCCTCGTTGCGGCCGATCTTGCCCCAGGTGGACTGGTCTTCCGGACGGCGATCCTCCGGAGCGGCGATGAAGTTTTCGCTGTCGAAGCCGGTGATCTGGTTGAGGCCGGTCGTCGGATCGACATGCTGTTCGTCGTAGATCGCCGGCGGCTGCGGCGGTTCCGGGTTCTGCACCAGCTCGACGCGCATCAGCTGGGCGGTGACCGCCTCGCGCAGGTTGGCGAGAAGGGCCTGGAACAGCTCGAAGGCTTCCGCCTTGTATTCCTGCAGCGGGTCACGCTGGGCGTAACCGCGGAAGCCGATGACCGAGCGCAGGTGGTCGAGATTGACGATATGCTCGCGCCACAGGTGGTCGAGCGTCTGGAGCAGCACGGAGCGCTCCACATAGGTCATGATATCGGCGCCGAAACGCTCCTTGCGGTCGGCCGCGGCCTTGTCGGCGGCTTCCGTGATCCGTTCGCGGATATCAGTTTCGCCAATACCCTCCTCCTTGACCCAGTCCTCGATCGGCAGGTCGAGATTGAGAAGGCGGCCGACGTCTTCCCGCAGGCCCGGCGCGTTCCATTGCTCGGCATAGGCGCGTTCCGGAATGTGCTTGGTGACGAGGATTTCGATCACCTCGGCGCGCATTTCCTCGACGACTTCGGAGACGTCAGGCGAATCCATCATCTCGATGCGCTGTTCGAAGATCACCTTGCGCTGGTCGTTGGTGACGTCGTCGTATTTAAGAAGGTTCTTACGGATGTCGAAGTTGCGGGCTTCGACCTTCTTCTGGGCGCGTTCCAGCGCCTTGTTGATCCAGGGATGGACGATCGCTTCGCCTTCCTTGAGGCCGAGCTTCTGCAGCATGCTGTCCATGCGGTCGGAGCCGAAGATGCGCATCAGGTCGTCCTGGAGCGACAGGTAGAACTTCGAACGGCCCGGGTCGCCCTGACGGCCGGAACGGCCGCGAAGCTGGTTGTCGATGCGGCGGCTTTCGTGGCGCTCGGTGGCGATGACGTAGAGGCCGCCGGCGGCAAGCGCCTTTTCCTTGAGCTGCTTCACTTCCTCGCGGCTTGCCGCTTCCTTGGCGTCGCGTTCCGGACCCGGCTCCATGCCTTCGAGCTCGCGCTCGAGGCGCATGTCGATATTGCCGCCGAGCTGGATGTCGGTACCGCGGCCGGCCATGTTGGTGGCGATGGTGACGGCGCCCGGCACGCCGGCTTGCGACACGATATAGGCTTCCTGCTCGTGGTAGCGGGCGTTCAGGACCTGGAAGTTGGTGAACCCGGACTGGCGCAGCATGGTCGCCAGCAGTTCCGACTTCTCGATCGAGGTCGTGCCGACCAGGACCGGCTGGCCGCGTTCATGGGCTTGTTTGATCTCTTCGATGATCGCCTTGAACTTTTCGTCGAAGGTCCGGTAGACCTCGTCGTCCTCGTCGATACGCTGGATCGGCAGGTTGGTCGGCACTTCGACCACTTCGAGCTTGTAGATGTTGCCGAACTCTTCCGCTTCGGTCTGGGCCGTACCGGTCATGCCGGCGAGCTTTCCGTACATGCGGAAATAGTTCTGGAAGGTGATCGAGGAGAGCGTCTGGTTCTCCGGCTGGATCTGCACCTTTTCCTTGGCTTCGAGCGCCTGGTGCTGGCCTTCCGAATACCGGCGGCCGGGCATCATGCGGCCCGTGAATTCGTCGATGATGACGATCTCGTCGTTGCGGACGATATAGTCCTTGTCGCGGGTGAAGAGCTTGTGGGCCTTCAGCGCGTTATTGATGTGGTGGACGATCGCCACGTTCTCGACGTCGTAGAGGGATTCGCCCTTGAGCAGGCCGGCCTGGCGCAGCAGGTTCTCGAGCTTTTCGGTGCCGGCTTCGGAGAAGTTGGCGGAGCGCTGCTTTTCGTCGATCTCGTAGTCTTCCGGCGTCAGCACTGGGATGAAGGCGTCGATCGTGTTGTAGAGTTCCGAACGGTCGTCGAGCGGGCCGGAGATGATCAGCGGCGTACGCGCCTCGTCGACCAGGATCGAGTCCACTTCGTCGACGATCGCGTAATTGTGGCCGCGCTGGACCATCTGGCTGCGCTCGTACTTCATGTTATCGCGCAGATAATCGAAGCCGAGTTCGTTGTTGGTGGCGTAGGTGATGTCGCAGGCGTAGTTGGCTCGGCGCTCTTCGTCGCTGAGGCCATGGACGATCACGCCGGTTGTCAGGCCCAGGAAGCCGTAAAGCTTGCCCATCGTATGGGCGTCGCGCTGGGCGAGGTAATCGTTGACGGTGACCACATGCACGCCCTTCCCGGCGAGCGCGTTGAGGTAGACGGGCAGCGTTGCCACCAGCGTCTTGCCTTCGCCGGTCTTCATCTCGGCGATCGCGCCATCGTGAAGGATCATGCCGCCGGTCAGCTGCACGTCGAACGGGCGCATGCCGAGTACGCGGCGGGAGGCCTCGCGCACGACCGCAAAGGCCGGGATCAGGATGTCGTCGAGCGTCTTGCCCTCGGCGAGCAGTTTCCTGAACTCCACCGTCTGGGCTGCAAGCTGTTCGTCGGAGAGAGCCTTGGTCTTCTCCTCGATTGCATTGATCGCGTCGATAGTCGGCTGGTAGCTGCGCACGCGGCGATCGTTTGCCGAACCGAACAATTTGCGGGCGATGCCGCCAAGGCTGACCATACGAATGGTCCTTTCTGAAATCTGTCCCATGAGGGCGCGGGACCGGTCGAGCCATCGGTTTCTGATGCCGATAAAATGACCCGTCACGCCCGGAAACTCTGCTGGACGCCAAGTTGCGTGACAGATAAGAGGGGGGTCGAATGATGTCAACGGTGGCGGCCGATACAGAATGGCCACAATCCGGTGTTTGTGAAGGTTTTCTGGCCGGAATCAGACGTTCTGAAACCGGCTTCCTTATCGAAAGGTCTTTATCGATGTTGCGCCACAAGTTTCTCATGACGGCCGCGCTGGCCGCCGCGATCCTCTGCCAGGCTCCCGCCTTTGCGGCAGAGGATCCGGTCGTTGCCAAGGTCGGCGACCTGGAAATTCACCAGTCGGAACTGGATATTGCGGTCCAGAACCTCGACCCGCAGCTGGCCCAGCTTCCGGACGACCAGAAGAAGGTCGCAGCCCTTTCCGGCGCGATCGACGTCAAGCTGCTCGCCAAGGGTGCCCTCGCCGAAGGCATCAAGGATACGCCGGACTTCAAGAAGCGGATGGACTATATCGCCGACCGCGAGCTGCATAACGCCTACTTCCGCAAGCATGTGATCGACGCCACCACCCCGGCAGAGGTCAAGGCTCGCTACGACAAGGAAATCGCGTCCCTGCCGAAGCAGGAAGAAGTGCATGCCCGCCACATCCTCGTGAAGACCGAGGACGAGGCCAAGGCGATCATCGCCGATCTCGACAAGGGCAAGGATTTCGCCGCGATAGCCAAGGAAAAGTCCCAGGATTCCAACAAGGATGAAGGCGGCGACCTTGGCTGGTTCGGCCGCGGCCGCATGGTTCCGGAATTCGAAGAAGTCGCTTTCGCCCTGAAGAAGGGCGAGTATAGCAAGACGCCGGTCAAGTCGCAGTTCGGCTATCATGTCATCAAGCTGGAAGACACGCGCGATGCCCCGGCGCCGGCTTTCGACCAGGTCGAGGACCAGGTCAAGCAGCTGGTGATGCGCGACAAGTACGTCGCCCTCATCACCAAGGCGAAGAGCGAGCAGAAGATCGACATCAAGGATGCTGCCCTCAAGAAGGGCTATGAAGACGTCAGCAAGATGCAGGAAGCGGGCGACGCGCCGGTCCAGCAGTAATTCTCGACAACGGGCCCGGATTTTCCGGGCCCTCTCCTTATTTGAGCCAGGTAATTTCCGATGTCCGATTCCGTTTCGCCGCTCGCTCCGAAATCCTATCCCGACATGCCGGCGATCCGCGGCGTGCGCATGGCGACAGCCGCTGCCGGGATCAAGTACAAGAACCGCACCGACGTGCTGCTGATGGTGTTCGACGAGCCGGCGACCGTCGCGGGCGTCTTCACGCGCTCCAAGTGCCCTTCGGCGCCGGTCGATTTCTGCCGTGCCAATCTGTCGCACGGGGTGGCGCGCGCCGTGGTCGTCAATTCCGGCAATGCCAACGCCTTTACCGGCGTCAAGGGCAAGGCCGCGACTGAACTCACCGCAAAATCGGCTTCCGAAGCGGTCGGCTGCGGCCAGAACGAGGTCTATCTGGCTTCGACCGGCGTGATCGGCGAACCGCTCGACGCGACGAAATTCGCAGGCGTGCTCGGCGACATGAACAGCGGCGCCACCGGCGACTTCTGGCTGGAGGCCGCCAAGGCCATCATGACCACCGACACCTATCCGAAAGTCGCGACCCGGACCGCCGAGATCGGCGGCGTCACGGTGACGATCAACGGCATCTCCAAGGGCGCCGGCATGATCGCCCCCGACATGGCGACCATGCTGTCCTTCGTGGCGACCGATGCGGACATCGCATCGCCGGCGCTGCAGAGCCTGCTGTCCGCCGGCGTTGGCCCCACCTTCAATTCGGTCACCGTCGACAGCGACACCTCGACCTCCGATACGCTGATGCTGTTTGCCACCGGCGCTGCCGCTGCGGACGGCCAGACCCGCGTCGAGACTGCCGACGATCCGCGCCTGGCAAGCTTCCGTGTCGCGCTCAACGATCTCCTGAAGGATCTGGCCCTGCAGGTCGTTCGCGACGGCGAAGGTGCCCGCAAGATGGTCGAGATCACCGTCACCGGCGCCGAGAGCGATGCGGCGGCAAAGACGATCGCGCTGTCGATCGCCAATTCGCCGCTGGTCAAGACGGCAATTGCCGGCGAAGACGCCAATTGGGGCCGCATCGTCATGGCCGTCGGCAAGTCCGGCGAAATGGCCGACCGCGACCGGTTGGCGATCTGGTTCGGCGACGTGCGCGTCGCCGTCGACGGCGAGCGCGATCCGGCCTATTCCGAAGCCGCGACCACCGCCGTCATGAAGGAACAGGACATTCCGGTGAAGGTCGATATCGGTCTCGGTGACGGCACGGCGACCGTCTGGACCTGCGACCTCACCAAGGAATATGTTGCCATCAACGGCGACTACCGGAGCTGACTGGAATTGAACGAGGCATCCTCTCCTCATAACGATCTGCCGTTGGTCAGGCGGCTCGAAGCCGTGGGCTTTCGGGCCTGGCCGGCCGCGTCCGTCGTTTATGACGGAAGCTGGCAGGTGCGGCTGACCGGCGGCCATCCTTCCAAGCGATTGAACTGCATCGTACCGCTCGACCCATCCGACCACCGCGACATGGCGATGCGGCTCGAGAAGGCGCGCAAGCGGTTCGAGAATTACGGCCGTCAACTGGTCGTCCGGGAGACGCCGCTCGCTCCTCCCAAGCTTATCGAGCATCTCGATGCCGCCGATTGGCTGGTGTTCGAGACCGTCGACGTCCTGACCGTCAACCTCACCGAACTGGAACTGCCGGACACGCTCGATCACCTGCCGAGCCACGATATCGGCCGGTTCTGCGATGCGAGCCTTGCGGTCGATGGCGAAAATGTGGGCCTGAAGCCGGCGCTTGCCGAGATTCTGAGTTCGATCAAGCCAACCTCCGGCTTCTTCATCAAGGAGAATCCGCAGGAAGGGGCCGCGGCCGTGGCGCTCTGCGTCCAGGACAACGACCTTGCCGGGATCATCTCCTTTGCCGTGGCCAAAGCGCATCGGCGCGAGGGCATAGGCACCGAAATCCTGTCTTCGGCGCTGCGCTGGGCTCGTATCAGCGGTGCGCGTTCGGCCTGGCTCCAGGTGGTCTCGACCAACGAACCGGCGATGGCGCTCTATCGAAAGTTCGGCTTCCGCAAGGCCTACGAATACCGTTACTGGCGGCAGGAAGGCCGGGCATGAGCGATGCCCCCCGCAAGATCCTGCTCGTCGCCGCCTGCGCGCTGATCGATACCGACGGCCGCATCCTTCTGGCGCAGCGTCCGGAAGGCAAGTCGCTGGCCGGCCTCTGGGAGTTTCCCGGCGGCAAGGTCGAGCCGGGTGAGACGCCCGAGGAGACGCTGGTGCGCGAGCTCGAGGAAGAGCTCGGCATCGTGACCAGGATCCCCTGCCTTGCGCCGCTCACCTTCGCCAGCCATACCTACGAAACCTTCCACCTCCTGATGCCGCTCTACATCTGCCGTCGTTTCGAAGGCATTCCGACGGGAAGGGAAGGGCAGGCGATCAAATGGGTGCGGCCGAACGCGCTCAGGGAATACCCGATGCCGCCGGCCGATGAGCCGCTCATCCCGATCCTGCAGGATCTGCTCTGATCGATAAAATTAGAGCGGCCGAATTCATACGGCGTTAAGGGATCGTTTAGCCGATTGTGGCACCTTCAAGGCTTATCCGGTAACGCGTTGATGAGGCTTTAGAAGGCATGGACGAGGAATTCTGGAAAACTGTGCGGGTCCGTCAGCGGGCAGCGCATGGCTCCGGCAAAACCGGCGCGCTCAATATCGCTCTTCTGTTCGGGACGGCCGCGATCGCTCTTTCGCTGATCGTGACGCCGATGCTCGCTGGCCGCAATGACGAGCGCCGACTGGCGCATGTCCAGGAGGATTTCGACCTGATCAGCACGGGCTCCATCAAGCCAGGCGAAAAGGGCGCAAGACATTATACTATCCGGCGCAGCGTGCTGCAGGAAACGCCCGGCTCGGTCTGCATCGTGCAGGGTTATGGCGTGGGCAGCGACTGCTGACGCCGGGGGCTTTTCAGAGCTATCTCCATTTGATTCGAAGGTCATTTCATGCGCCGTTTCAGGTTATTTCTGAATGATAGCAGCGGCGCGACGGCCGTGGAATATGGCCTCATCATCGCGATCATCTCGCTGTCGATGATCGCCGGATTCGCCACCTTTACCGGCGCATTGACGAATACGTTCGAAACCGTCTCTAACAACGTGGACAAGCCTATTCCCTGATTTCTGGTCGGGCCGCTCAGCGCGAGCCGCGGCTGTTCAGCGCATCGGCAAGCCGCATCTTGGCGGAGCCGGGCTTCAGCGGCTTCTGCTGGCTTTCGTGCGGTGCCCAGCCGGATGCGTAGATGATCGAGAAGGTGGCGCGGATGCGGCCGTCCGGATCGGAATAACGTTCCGCATAAAGCTCCGCAGCCCTTACGAAGAAACGCCTCGTCACCGGCACCCGGCTGCGGCCCGCGAGGGGGTTGGTCATGCCCATGGCGCGTAAATCGCGCATCAGCGGGAAGAGCGAGTCGTAACGCACCGTGTAGGTCTCGGCATCGACGACCGGCAGCGAGAAACCGGCCCGCTGCAGCAGGGCGCCGACATCGCGCACATCGGCAAACGGTATGACGCGGGGGCTCGCGCCGCCGGTCAGTTCCGCCTCGGCAGAGAGAAGGACGTCGCGCATTTCCTGCAACGTGCCGGAGCCGGGGATCGCCGCCAGAAAAAGTCCGTCGGGCCTCAGGGCGCGGCGGATGCGGATCAGCGTGCCGGGCATGTCGTTGACCAGATGCAACGAGAGCGGCGACAGGACCAGATTGACGGATTCGGGTTCGAGAGGGACGTCTTCGAATGGGGCCGTGGTAAAGGCGTCTCCAGGCCCCGAGAAGGCGGCATCGGTCTCGACGCGGCTCAAGGTGCCGATCTTGCCAGTCGCCAGTGCCTCATGGGCGGCGATACCGGTTCCGCCATGCAGTTCGACCGCCGTCTCGAACTTGCGTTCGACGACCGCCAGCCGGTCTGCAAGCTCGCGGCCGGCAATGTCCAGGAGGAATGCGGCATTGCTGTTCTTGGCGGCTATCGCGCGTCTGCGCCGTGCGCTCACCAGCTGTTCGTCGAAAAGAATTTCCATGGCCGTCCACTCGTATTCTGCCGTCGCAAAGGCGCGCTCCGTCCGCTATTGTCAAGTCATGTCCGCCGAGCCCAACGTCAACCCCTTGCGACTTCTAACATCGTTCGCCGCGGGGTGGACGAGATGGGTCGGCGATCTCGTCTATCCTCCAGCCTGTCCCGGCTGCGGGGTGCGGACTGGGGCGCATCAGGGTTTTTGCCCCACCTGCTGGCGGGAGATCCTTTTCATCGAGCGGCCTTATTGCGAAAAGCTTGGTCTGCCGTTTTCGTATGATCCGGGGCCGGGCATCCTGTCGGCCCAAGCCATTGCCGAACCGCCCGTCTTCGACCGCCTGCGTTCGGCAGCAATCTTCGAGGGCGCGGCGCGCGATCTGGTCCATTCCCTGAAATACCGGGACCGGACCGATCTTGCGGGGATGATGGCCGGCTGGATGCTGCGTGCCTCAGACGGGCATGTTGCCGCCTGCGATGGCATCCTGCCGGTGCCGCTGCATCGCTCCCGTTTTGCCTCACGGAAATTCAACCAGGCGGCGGAACTCGCCCGGCATCTGTCGCAGAAATCCGGCCGGCCGTTCCTCGCCTCCACCCTCATCCGCGTCAAGCGCACCAACCGGCAGGTGGGGCTTTCGGCGCGGGCCCGCGAGGACAATGTGCGGGCGGCTTTCACGATCACGCCGGGCCATGAGGACCGCATCTTCGGCAAGCGGTTGGTGCTGATCGACGATGTCTATACGACCGGTGCGACAGTTTCATCCGCCACCCGCGCATTGAAGAAAGCGGGTGCCGCGGAGGTCACGGTTTTGACCTTTGCAATGGCTGTTGCCGCGCCTATATGACAGAAGAAGACACTATTGCGCGCGGCCTATCCCCGACTTCCTTCCCCCTGGGCCGCGCCCGGAGACGATCATGGCAGAGGTCACTATCTATACCCGCGAATATTGCGGTTACTGCGCACGCGCCAAGGCATTGCTGGAGACGAAAGGCGTTTCCTATACCGAGCATGACGCCACCTATTCGCAGGAACTGCGCCAGGAGATGATCGGAAAGGCCAACGGCCGCGCGACCTTCCCGCAGATCTTCATCGACGGGACGCATGTCGGCGGCTGCGACGATCTTCACGCGCTGGACCGGGCCGGCAAGCTGGACCCGCTGCTGGCGAACTGAGAGGTTTTTCCCATGGCTTTCAAGGCCGCCGCCATCCAGATGTGCTCCGGCGTCGATCCGGAAAAGAACGCCGCCGACATGGCACGGCTGGTGCGTGAAGCTGCGGCGCACGGTGCGGTCTATATCCAGACCCCGGAGATGACCGGCTTCCTGCAGCGGGACCGCAAGGCCATGCGCGCCGTGCTGCGTGACGAGGCGGGCGACATCATCGTCTCGACCGCCCGCAGCCTTGCCAGCGAACTCGGCATCCACCTGCATATCGGCTCGACGGCGATCGCGGTCGATGGCGGCAAGATCGCCAACCGCGCCTTCCTGTTCGCCCCGGGCGGGCGGCAGATCTGCACCTATGACAAGATCCATATGTTCGATGTCGATCTGGACAATGGCGAGAGCTGGCGCGAAAGCTCGGCCTATGAGCCGGGGAACGAAGCCCGCGTCGCCGACCTGCCGTTCGGCAAGCTCGGTTTCGCGATCTGCTACGACGTCCGTTTCCCGCAGCTTTTCCGGACCGAAGCCCTGGCCGGGGCCGAGATCCTGACCGTGCCGGCCGCCTTCACCCGCCAGACAGGCGAGGCTCATTGGGAAATCCTGCTGCGCGCCCGGGCGATCGAGAACGGTGCCTTCGTGATCGCCGCAGCTCAGGCCGGCGTGCACGAGGATGGCCGCGAAACCTTCGGCCATTCGATGATCGTCGATCCCTGGGGCAGGGTGCTCGCATCCGCCGGCGGCACCGGCGAAGGCGTCGTCCTTGCCGACATCGATATCGCCGCCGTTTCGTCGGCGCGCGGGAAGATCCCGAACCTCAAGAACGCCCGCGAGTTTTCGCTCGATGCGGTTACGGACGCGGCGGGAGAGGTGGCCGCTTGATCAAGTATTCGCTCATCTGCGACAATGCCCACACGTTCGAAGGCTGGTTTTCGGAAAGCGCTGATTTCGACCGGCAGGTGGCGAGCGGGTTTCTCACCTGTCCGGTCTGCAATTCCGCCTCGGTCTCCAAAACGCTGATGACGCCCTCTGTTTCGACCGCCCGAAAGAAGGAAGAGAAGCAGGCGATGGTGATGGACCTGGCCCGCCAGGAAGCGATCGCCAAGCTCAAGGAGGCGGTTGCAGCGATCAAGGCCAATGCCGAGGACGTGGGCGAAAAATTCCCCGAGGAAGCCCGCAAGATCCACTACGGCGAGGCGGATGCCCGCGGCATCATCGGCCAGGCGAGCCTCGGCGAGGTGCGCGACCTTCTCGATGAAGGCATCGAGATCGCACCGCTGCCGGTCATCCCCGAAGACACGAACTGAATGATCGGGGCGGCGAGGCGGCTGGCAGCGTGAGCGGTTGAGCGGTTCGAACATCTCCACGACCACGGGCCGAGCCCGAAAGGTTTCCATTTCAAAGAACCCTACGGGCCGGATGGCGGAAGGATCGCCATCGACCGTGCCCGAGTGCGCGAACTCTCCGCGCGCAATGCGGAGAAGCAGACGGATCTGCTTGCGCATGTGCTTTCGGTGGGATTGTAGCCGAGCGGGAGGGGGCGGGGATGTTATTCTTCCGGGAAGAGGATGCTTTCGTGGTCCTGGGCGCCATGCAGGATCCTCAAGACGACCAATTCGGCATCCAGGATTTCGTAAAAGATAAGGTAGTTCCCATGCGGCCGGCGGCGGATGTGGGCACTGCTGTTATGAGGGACTCTGGAAAAGGCGAATGGCATGTCCGCCAATTGGAGGCACTTGCTCTCCAGTTCGGTGACGAAAGTATCTGCGCGAGCAGGATTTGACGGAAAGATATGGTCGCCGATCCTGACGAGATCCTCGATGGCTTCCCGAGAAAGGGTGACTTTCATCACTGCCCGCTTTTAGTGATGCCCAACCGTCTACGGACTTCCGCAAATGCTTCGTCGATCGGCACCAGCCGGCCGGCCCGAACATCGTCGAGACCCTTCTGCAATTCCGCGTCCAGCCGTTCGCGGGCGCGTTCTCGCTCGTATCGCTCGCGCAGCACGGTCTCAATATATTCGCCGGAGGATGTGAACGAGCCACGCTCTGTTTGATCGCGGACGAAATCCTCGATGTCCGGCTCCAGCGTCACGGTAATTTTCACAGCTTCCGTCATCGACTTCTCCAAAACGGGATGCTCGAAGCTTATCACAGAATCGGCAGGCTGAGGAAGTTCCTCACGCCGGCCGCTTGGCGAGCATCATGTAGTTGACGTCCATGTCCGGCGACAGGTTCCAGCGGTCCTGGAGAGGGTTGAAGAAGACGCCGGTGCGGTGGATGATGTCCATGCCGGCTGAGGAGATCGGTTTTTCCAGCTCTTCCGGGCGGACCAGCTTTTCGTATTGATGGGTGCCGCGGGGCAGCCAGCGCAGGATGTTTTCGGCGGCGAAGATGGCGAGCGCACCGGCCTTGAAGGTGCGGTTGATGGTGGCGACGAACATCAGGCCGCCGGGGCGGACCATGTTGGCGCAGGTGGTGATGAAGAAATTGACGTCCGCGACGTGCTCAACCACTTCCATGTTCAGCACGACGTCGAATGTCTCGCCGGCTTCGGCGAGCTGTTCGGCGGTGACGGCGCGGTAATCCACCGAGGTTCCGGTTTCTGCCGCATGGGTGGAGGCGATGCCGATGTTCTTTTCAGACGGGTCGGCGCCGACGACGGTGGCGCCCATGCGGGCGATCGGCTCGGAGAGCAGGCCGCCGCCGCAGCCGATATCGAGGATGCGCAGGCCGGACAGCGGAAGATGGCTCTTCGGATCGCGGCCGAAATTTTCGCAGATGCGGTCGCGGAGATAGGCGAGCCGAACGGGATTGAACTTGTGGAGCGGCTTGAACTTGCCGGTCGGATCCCACCATTCGGCGGCCATGGCGGAAAACCGGTCGACTTCGCTCTGGTCGATCGTCGTGCGGGGATCGAGCGTGCTGCGGGCGGCTTCGGTCATGGTCCTGCTCCTTGTTCTATCGTTGAAGTCGGATGCAGCGGGCGAGAAGTCAAGAGATGTTTCTTGGCGCGCCGCCTTGCCGCAACCAAGATGCAGGCGCGGAACACGTCGAGATTCGGTTCATCGATCGCTATCTGCTGAAGCTTCTGCATGGTCTGTTTGAAGAGTTCATAATATTTCGGTTCGCGATTGGCGATGCAAAGCGGAAGATCGGCGCAGGCCTTGCCGCTCAGTCCGATTTCCTCCTGGGCGCGGACTTTCCGGATCTGATGCGCCGACGGCAACATCGGCCCACTGCAGACACGCAGGCGGCGGCAGGCGCGCAACCGGCAGACGCCGCTGTCCAGAAAGCAGATCGACGCCGCGGCGCGGCATAACTCCTCGTGCTGTTCGGCGCGAAGCTTTTCGTAGTCGCTGAAGTCCGGCTTATCCATTTCTTCCATGAACCTCTTGCAAGACGGAGTCTGCCCTTGGTGATCCCAGTCATTTCATTCTCGGGTTAAGCTCGAAGTTCGGCCGGGACACGTCGTGTGCCTCGAATTGAAATTTAATAGTGACACGCGACGTGTCCCGTTCGGCGTATTTATCCGCGCAACTCCGGTCCCTCTGCGGCGGCATGGGCTTACGTCCTTGCGGATGCCATACCGGGTTGTGTGCGACACACGCACGCCCCGCCTCAAGGCGAGAGGGGGACCATTTTCTGCGCAACCCCTGTCAACCCGCCTGCATGACGGCAGACCATCAGGGCACCGGCCCCGTCTCGCCGGTCATGCGGGCCGGTGTAGCCGAAACGGGACGGGCAGATTGTAGGCATGGGATCGTAAGGCGGGGATGCGAGGGGATGAGATTTCGTCTATGTCTCTGAAAAGCCGCAGGACACAGACGGCGGTCATCCTCGCGGGAGGGCAAGGATGGTGAGGCGGGAGGAGGGCAAGATGGCGATCACGGTTGGGCGATTGAAGGAACTGCTTGCCTTCGAGGAGGTCTTCCTGACGCTGGTGGACAGTTCCACCGAGATCCGCGACGGCTATATTCTTGAGAGGCTGCGGTTTCGGCTTGAGAACGGCACCGAGGTGCGTGGCTTCCTCACCCGGCCGAGCGAAGGGTTTCTCACCCGCGGACCGGCAATCCTGCACGCCCATGCGCATGGCGCTCGCTGGGATATCGGCGCCTCTGAACTGATCGACGGCCGACCGGCCCTGCTCGATGCGCCAGGGCCGGCTCTTGCGCGCGACGGATATGTGGTGCTGTGCATCGACATGCCGACGTTTGGCGAGCGGGCCGGGGTGACGGAGGATGCGGCGACCAAGGCGGCGCTCTGGCACGGCAAAACGCTGTTCGGGCAGATGCTGTCCGAGCAGGCCGCGGCGCTGACCTGGCTCGCCGGCCGGCCGGAGGTCGATCCGCAGAGGATCGGCGCCACTGGTCTTTCGATGGGTGCGACGCTCGCCTATTTCCTCGCGGCGCTGGATCCAAGGGTGAAGGCGAACGCGCATCTGTGCTGTTACGCGGATTTCGCGACGCTGGTCGAAACCGGCGCCCATGATCTGCACGGCCATTACCTGACCGTGCCGGGGCTGCTCAAAGAAACCTCGATCGGCGAGATCGCCGGGCTGGTGGCGCCGCGGCCGCAGCTGATCTGCATCGGTTGGGACGACCCGTTGACGCCGCCGGCAGCGGTGGAATGTGCATTCGCCGAAACGGAGGCCGCCTATCTCAAGGCCGAAGCGCACGGCGCGCTGGTTTTCCTGCCGGAGACAGGCGTCGGCCATCGCGAGACCGAGGCGATGCGGCGGGCGACGCTGGCCTTCTTCAAAGGTTATCTCTGAAGATATCAGTCAGACGAGCGGTGTCTTTCGGCCCGAGCTTTCGCACCGGTCCTGCGGCGCTACCGCGTGCCGTTCAGATGCACGCACCTCTTGCCGATCTGCTCCTTGCGCTGCGATTTGGTATATCGCGCGATCATGCCGGCGGGGCAGCTCTTGTCGTCGAACAGGACGGACTCGCCGGCCGCCATCGTCGCCGGCGTCGGTTTGGTCTTGACCATCCTGGTCTGGGCATTGGCCGGGGATAGCGTGACCGGGCCTGCGAAGACTACGGCCAGCAATAGGATCATGGACATACGGAACATCGGAACCTCTCCTCCCGCTGCGGTTGGTGAGGATTGTACCGTTCGCGCAATCGCTCGGCCATTCCATCGTCCGGTCGAGGCGGGTTCGATGGAATGGGGGGTGGGACTAGCTCCCCTTCACTCTCAAGCCATTGCGGTCGAACAGGTGCAGCGGGGCGCCGGCGACGGAGAAATAAGCTTCGTCTCCCGGAGAAAGCTGCTTCTGGCCGGGAACGACGGCGAGAAGTTTTTCGCCGTTCAGATCCGCATGGATGACCGTTTCGGAGCCGAGGGCTTCGACCAGCCGGACCTTGACCTTGAGGCTGCCGGGATCGTTGGCGATCGTGATGTGCTGCGGGCGGATGCCGATCGTCAGCTTGTCGCCGACAGACAGGGAATGGCCGGAGAACGGCACGAGCATGCGGTGGCCGCCCGAGGTCGTAAGCGTCGCGGTGCCGGTCTCCAGCTCGGCGACTTCGCCGGCCAGGAAGTTCATGTGCGGGGCGCCGATGAAGCCGGCGACGAAGCGGTTGGCTGGCGTGTTGTAGAGGTCGAGCGGGGTGCCGACCTGTTCGATCTTGCCGGCCCGCATGACGACGATGCGGTGGGCAAGCGTCATCGCCTCCACCTGGTCGTGGGTGACGTAGATCATCGTCGAGCCGAGACGGGCATGGAGTGCCGCAAGTTCGGCGCGGGTCGAGACGCGCAGTTCGGCATCGAGGTTCGACAGCGGCTCGTCGAGCAGGAAGGCGGTCGGGCGGCGCACGATGGCGCGGCCGATCGCGACGCGCTGGCGCTGGCCGCCGGAAAGCTGGCCGGGCCGGCGCTCGAGATAAGCCTCGATCTCCAGCATGCGGGCGGCTTCGTTAATGCGATCGGCCACTTCGGCCTTGGGCATGTTGGAATTTTCGAGGCCGAAGGCGAGGTTCTGGCGCACGCTCATATGCGGGTAGAGCGCGTAGGACTGGAAAACCATGGCAAGGCCGCGGTCGGCGGCGGAGACTTCGTTGACCCGCTTGCCGTCGATCTCGATCTGGCCGCCGGTGACCTTTTCAAGGCCGGCGATGGTGCGCAGCAAGGTCGACTTTCCGCAGCCGGACGGGCCGACGAAAACGATGAACTCGCCATCCTTGATATCGAGGTCGATGTCCTTCAGGACGTCGACTGCGCCGAAGGATTTCTTGATTTTGGTGAGTGTGATCTCGCCCATCGGGGATCCTTACTTCAGGCCGGTGCCGGCAATGCCGGTGGTGATGAAACGCTGCAGGAAGATGAAGACAAGCACGACCGGGATCATCGTCACGACGGTCATCGCCAGGATGAAGTGCCACTGGACGTTGAGCTCGCCGGAATAGATGCTGAGGCCAACCTGCAGGGTGTAGAGCTCGCGGCGCGACAACACGATCAGCGGCCACAGGAAGTCGTTCCAGCGCCAGACGACCGAGAAGATCGCCAGTACGGCGAGCGCCGGTGCCGTCAGCGGCAGGACGATGCGCCAGTAGATCTGCCATTCGGACGCCTTGTCCATGCGCGCCGCATCGATCAGCTCGTCGGGAATGGTCAGCATATATTGACGCAGGATGAAGACGCCGGTCGGGGTGGCCACCGTTGGCAGGATGACACCCCAGAGGCTGTTGAACAGCCCGAGCGACGAGATGATCGAATAGAGTGGCACCATGATGACCGAAAGCGGCACCATCAGCGTCGCAAGGATGATCAGCATCGCGAGGTTGCGGCCCTTGAACTCGTATTTGGACAGCGCGAAGGCGGCCATGGAATTGACGATCAGGGTGATCAGCGTCGCCGTCACCGTCACGAAGACCGAGTTCCACAGGTAGCGCAGGAAATCGAACTGGGTGAAGGGTGTCGTGTAGTTTTCCGTCGCGAACGAAACCGAGCGGACCGGGGTGCGGTCGTTGATGTTGACGCGGACGATTTCTGCGGGCGCCTTCGGATCGACCATCTGGGCGACGAGGCCGATGCGGCGCACCTCGGCCAGCACCTTGGTCGAACCATCCGGCATCTTGGCGTCGAAGAGCTGCAGAGGCTTGTCGTAGCCCTGCACGGTCGCCTGGCTGGTGACATAGGGCAGGATCGACGGCGGGAATTCGGCAAGGGCGGCCGGCGTCTTGAAGGACGAGAAGGCAAGCCAGACGGCCGGGCCGAACATGATGATCAGGCCGCCGATGAGCCAGACCCAGGTGACGATGTCCGTCCAGTGCCAGCTTTTGCCGCCGCGGCGGCGCAGAATGAAGCGAGAGGCTACACCCATCAGCGTTTCCCCTTCTTTTCGCCACGCTGGCCGATGCCGAGCTGGACCAGAGTAAGCACCACGAGCACGAGGCCCATCAGGATCGAGGCGGCAGCGGCAAGGCCCGGATTGCGGAGCGCCGAAGCAAAGCCGGTCTCGTAGATATACTGGGTGAGATAAAGCGTGCTGGTACCCGGACCGCCGCCGGTGAGCACGAAGACCTCGTCGAAGATCTGCACGGCTTTGATCAGTGCGAGGACAACGACGACCAGGAGATTGGGCATGAGAAGCGGCAGCGTGATGCGCCGGAAGACGCGCGCCGGCTTGGTGCCGTCCATTTCGGCGGCTTCATAGAGATCCTTCGGGATCGCCTGCAGGCCGGCGAGCAGGATCAGCGTGTAGAGGCCCATATGCGCCCAGATCGATACGCCGATCGTGGCGATGAAGGTCCAGTTGCGGTCGGTGAGCCAGGTATAGGGCTCGATGCCGAACTGGTAGAGGCCGAAATTCAGGAGGCCCTGGCGCTGCAGGATCCATTTCCAGATCAGGCCGACGACGACCGGCGACAGGAGGACCGGGAAAAAGAACACGGCGCGCCAGAAGGAGCGGGCGGCGAGATCGCGATTGAGGATCAGTGCCGTAATCAGCGAAACGCCGATCATCAGCGCCACCTGCAGGATCACGAACCAGAACGTGTTGCCGACGGCGGTCCAGAAGGCATCCTCCTGGCAGGACATCGGGTCGAGGTAGTTCGCGCACTGGAACAGGCGGGCATATTGGTCAGCGCCGACGAACTGGCGCTCGGAGAGGAAAAAGGCGGTGCCGCCGGTCATCGAGTAGACGAAGTTGATGACGAGAGGCAGCAGCACGAAAATGCCGAAGATCAGCATGTTCGGGGCAAGGAACACGGTCGCCATGCCGCCGATGCCGGCCGCTTTCTGGACGGCGCGGAGCGGTATGTCAATGATGCGCATCAGGAGATGCACGGGCGCCATGAGAAGGCTGCCGAGGCGGTCTGTGAGAGACGTCGTGCTCATGTTCGTATTCCATCCCTCCTTGTCTTCTTGTCCGGATGGCGAGGCTCGCCCCTCATCCGCCTGCCGGCACCTTCTCCCCGCAGGCGGGGAGAAGGGATATGCCGCACCGTGGCCGTTCCCCCCGCCCCGCTTGCGTGGAGAGGGTGTGCCGAGCGGAGCGGAGGCGGGTGAGGGGTTTCTCACCCCCGCTGTTATCAGAGGCCGCTGTCCTTGACCTTCTGGGCGATATCGGCGTCGATGCGCGTGAACGCGTCTTCGAGCTTCAGTTCGCCGGCAAGGGTCTGACCGACGCGGGTGACGATCGCGGCGTAGACCGTGTCGGACCAGCGCCAGCCGGGCAGCTTCAGGGCGGTGTCGGCTGTCGTCTTGGATGCCTCGACATATTTGGTCAGGGCTGCCTTGGCGAAGGCGTTGTCGGTCTTGAAGTCGAGGCCGCCCTTGTCGACGACGCCCTTGTGGCCGGGCAGGAAGAGGGTGCGCTCGGAGAATTCCTTGACGATCTTCTCCTGGGCGAACCAGTCCATGACGGCTGCGACGTCCTTCGGGTTCTTGGTGTATTTCACCGCAACCAGTGCCGCGCCGCCGGGCATGCCGGTGCAGGCGGCCGGACCGCAGGGGCTGCCGGTCGCCACCCAGTCAAAGCTGTTGCCGATCTTGGTGGTGAGGTTCGCCACCTGCCAGGAGCCGGAATAATAAAAGGCGAGCTGGCCGTTGATGAAGTCTTCGGCCGCGGCGCGGTAGGTCGAGCCGGCTGCCGAGACCCAGACATCCTTGGCGAAGGAGCCTTCACCGACCCAACCGACGAACTTGGTCAGGAAGTCCTTGGCGCCCTTGTCGAGCGGAGCGGGCTTGCCGTCCTTGCCGATATAGTTGGCGCCGTAGGACAGGAGCGGAGCGGTCAGGCGGTGGCCGGAACGGTCGATCGCCATGGCGAACGGCAGCTTCTGGCTATCCTTGACCTTCTTGGAGGCTGCTGCCCATTCTTCCCAGGTGGCCTTGGGGCCTGGCAGCGGTACGCCGGCCTGGTCGAACAGGGTCTTGTTTGCATAACCGCCGGTCAGCGTGATCTGGGTCATGAAGCCGGAGATCTGCTTGGAGCCGTCCGGGCGCATCCAGTCGGCCTGGGCGCCGAAATTATCGTCCCAGTATTTGGCGTCCTTGACCAGCGGGCGCAAGTCGAGCCAATGCCTGGAAAGGTCCTTGATCGCCGTGACGCGGGCGATATCGGGGCCGTTGCCGGCTTCGAGCTGGACGGGCAGCTGATCCTTGATGACGCTATAGGCAACGTTGTCGAGAATGACGTTGATGCCGGGGTTTTCCTTCATGAAACGGCCGACGAGGTCCTTCATGACGTCGCCTTCGACGCCGTCCGAATACCACATGATCCGCACGTCGCCGGCATGTGCCGCCGTCGACATGAGAAGGGCGAGCGCAGCGCCCGCCAGAAGCGTTTTGGTTTTCATGCTCATTTCCTCCTCTGAATGGACGGGCCTCCACCCGTCCGGTTTTTAGATCACGAAGCGCTCAGCATTGTTGCTTGGCCTTTTACTGTATAATCCGCCCGCGCGATCACGCGGCCTTCGGCTTCCACGGAGCCGTCCTTCCTGAAGCGGACGGTACCATATTCCGGGTCCTCGACAACGACGGTGCCGTCGGATTCCTGTCTCGGGGCGAGCCCGCTGAAGCGGTATTCGACGGCAGTGAGATTGTCCGATTCGCAGACGCGGACGATCCACCGGGTCTTCTGGCCGTATTGGCGCAGTTCAGCCCCTGCGGACGGTCCCTCGGTCACGGCCTCCAGCTTCGAGGGGCTGAGCAGCATGACGGCGCCCTTGCCGGAGCGGGCAAGCGCCACGCCGCCGGAAACGCTGGTTTCATCAAACTCGGCCTTCGGGAACCAGGCATGGGTGAAATCCGGCTGTTCCTCGTAGGTGGTGAATTCGAGGACGGCGAGGCCGCGATACTGCTGGGCACGCGGGATGGTGCCGCAGCCGCCCCAATAGGACGGGCGGCCGTAGCCGAACTGGATGGTCTCGCCCGGATGATTGATCCAGATGGCAGCTTCCGGCTTGTCACCGAGACGCAGGTGCAGGATGGTTTCCTGGTAACCCCATTCGTCCCAGCGGTAATGGACCGCCGAGCCCATGGCGAAGTGCTCGCCCTTGTAATGATAGAGCGCCGCGAAGGAATTTTCGCCCTGAGCGAAACGCCATTCCTGGTGCTGGCTGCCGCGGTGATCGGCAATCGCGGCGAACTCGGCAGGGATTTCAAGACCATGATCGCGGAGGCAGACGGCCATCTGCGGCAGGCAATGGACGCGGCGGCCGTACCAGCCCGTGCCCCAGAGCAAACGGGCGACGCCGGACAGTTCCAGCGAGCGGCCGGCGCAGAGCGTGTGCTCGTAGGAGCGGCCCTGCGCTGCCGTCACCATGCCGTGATGGGCGGAGCGGGCGATGATTTCGCAGAGGCGGACAATGCCGGCCTTGGCGCGATCGGCGATATCCTTGTCCGGGGACAGGGCGGCAAGCGCCGTCAGGCCCTTGAGGTCGATCGGGAAATAGGGGGCGGAGTTGAACTCGGCCATTTCCCAATGTTCGAAATGGTCGAGCCAGGCGCGGACGCGGGCGGCACCAACCTTCGCCTGCTCCGAGCCTTTGCGGCCGGAACGGACGAAGGTGGCGTCTGGGAGGAGGCTGCCGGCGAGATAGGCGGAGGTGTGGAAGAGCAGGGCGTGGTTTTCGGAGAAATACCACTGCACGTCATTGCCCGGCTCGTCCATCCAGTAGCGATAGTTGAGGATGGCGCCGTCGATGCGGTTGCGGGTCTTCTCGTTGATGTCCTTGCCCCAGACGGTGCGCGACCAGATGAGCGGCACCAGCGAGAAATCGGCGCAGTCGTGGCAGTCTTCGATCGAGGGCAGGATTTCCTCGATCATCGCATCCGTATCGGGGCCTGAACGGCCGCTCGCCAGCCGGGCGAAGGCGCGGACGGTGTCGCGCTCTGAATTTTCCGAGATTTGGGCGAGAGTCTCGGTGATACGATCGGCCAGCGACGCGGGAGCCTGGCCCTGGCTTTCGGCATGGCAGATCTCGACGCCGAGCGAACGGGAAACCACGAAGCCGCCGGCATTGAGGGTGATGCGGAAGTGGCGGAAATCGGCGGGCGCCTTTTCCGACGGACCGATATTGAGGCTAGTGGCGCCGGCGGCCAGGGTGAAGTCGTAATCGAAGCGCTCGCGCGACATGAAGTCGCCCTCGACCGCGACATTGACCTTCACCTCGACCGGCAGGGGCGCGGAGAGAGCCAAGGTGATATCGCCGCCGAAATAATGCTGGCGGTCGAAATACATGGTGTCGAGCGCCTTTTCGAGGCTTGCGGCAACGGCGCTCGTGACCGGGACCGGCAAGGCGACGCTGGCAGCCGGGCCGGAGAGATAGTCGAACTGGTAGAAATAACGGGCGTCGCGTTCAGCGAGGTCGTCGAAGAACAGGGTGATCTCGTTGAGGCCGGCGACGAGCGGCAGTTCGAATTCCTGCTTGGCTTCGAGATTGCGGCTATAGGGCGCCATCCAGCCGGCTTCCGTGCCGTTGACCCAGATGACCGCGCCGCCGCAGGTGCCGAGGCGGATCTTCGCGGAGCCGGCGGTTTCCGCCTCGATATAGGTGCGGGTCCAGGTGGCGAGCCGGGTCGGACGGAACCAGAAGCCGGAGAGATCGAGCCGCGGCGAGCCGAAAGGCAGCCACCAGCGGGTCGCATCGAAGGAGCCGCGGACATCCGGGCGCTTGCCGCGGTAGGTTTCCGCGAAGATGGTGCGGCAGGGATATTCGTGCGGGATGAAATTCTTAACCTTGGTCAGGAAGAAGAACGGGTCCATCTCGCCCTTCATCGGGGCGTCCGGCACGTCGAAACGCTCTTGCGCGATGCTGCCGAGCTGCCAGTAGCGGACGGCTTCGCCCGGCTTCAACGTCTTTCGCATCCAGTTTGCTTCGGGATTCATGGTCGTCTTCACTTCAGTTCGCTGAGGGCCACGGGGGCCACGTCGTTATATTCCTGGTTCTCGCCGGTCATGCCCCAGACGAATGCATATTGCGCCGTGCCGGCGCCCATATGGATCGACCAGGCGGGCGACAGAACCGCGTCGAGGTTCTTGACCACGAGGTGGCGCGTTTCTTCCGGGCGGCCCATCAGGTGGATGACCCGTTCGTCTTCGGGCAGGTCGAAATAGCAATAGGCTTCCATGCGGCGCTCGTGCAGGTGCGGTGGCATGGTGTTCCAGATGCTGCCGTCGGCCAGATCGGTGATGCCGAGCAGAAGCAGGCAGGACGGGGTGACTTCCGGATGGATGTACATGCGGAGGTTCCGCAGATTGGCGCGCTTGGCATCGCCGAAGGTCAGCATCTTGGATTCCGACCGCTTGATGAGGCGGTGGGGGATATCGGCGCCGGCGGGAACGGAGTTCATGTAGAACCGGGCCGGCTTGTCGGCAGAGGCGCTGGCGACGGAGATGTCCTGGGCGCCGCGGCCGACATAAAGCACGTCGCGATTTTCCAGAGTGTAACTCTTGCCGTCGACCGAGACGACGCCGGTGCCGCCGAGATTGGCGATGCCCATTTCGCGGGCCGACAGCAGGAAGGGCGTGCCGATGTCCTCGCCCGAGCCGAAGCTCAGCGTGGACGATACCGGAACCGCGCCGCCGACGATGAGGCGGTCGACATGGGTATAGGTGAAGGAGACCTTGTCGGCCTGGAACAGGTCTTCCATCAGGAATTCGGCGCGCAGGCGCGCGGTGTCGTAAGCCTTGATGTCGTTAGGGCCGGCCCCGTAGAGAACTTTCATCGTCATGCCGTCTCGCTTCCCGGTTCCACATGCCGGATGGCTTCGGAGAGGCAGAGGATCGAAAGCGCCTGTCCATAGCCGGTCGGCTGGATGGGGATATCCCGATAGAATTGCAGATCATGGCCCATGCGCGTCCCGTAGGAGACGTTGAGCACGGTGCCGGTTTCGTCGATATTGGCGAGCACCGCTTCAACGGCCTTGAGGCCGGCGATGCGCCATTCATGGGTGCCAAGCCCGAGGCGATAGCCCTTGAGCAGGCCGTAACCGAAGCCGGCCGTGGCCGAGATTTCCTCGTAGGACGACGGATCGTCGAGCAGGGTGCGCCAGGCGCCGGAAGCAGCCTGCAGCGGCAGCAACGCGTTGACCTGCGCCGTCAGCACGCCGAGCAGGAAGTCCTTTACCGGCTTCGAAACCTCGGCGAGGTCGAAAAGATCGAGCATGCCGGCGGTAATCCAGGCGTTGCCGCGCGCCCAGCGGGCTTGCGCAAAATTGTGCCGGCCCTGAAACGTCCAGCCATGGAACCAGAGGCCGGTTTTGGTGTCGGCGAGATAACGGGAATGGACGAGGAACTGGCGGGCCGCTTCATCGACCAGTTCGCGGCGGCCGCTCGCTTCGCCGTAGGAGGCGAGGAAGAGGGCGACCATATAAAGCGTATCGTCCCAGAGTTCGTCGTCGTTCACCTTGTCGGAGACGTGATGCTCGAAGGCGCCTTCCTCGGTGCGGCCCATCTGGCTCATGACCCGGTCGGCCCAGGCGTCGAGCACCGGCTGCCAGCGCGGATCGCGGGTTTCGCGCCAGAGAACGGACAGGCCGAGCATCGGCGCCGTGGTGTTGACGTTGAGCGAGGGAAGGCCGGCTTCGATGCGGGCCGCATACCAGTTCTCGATCAGCGCCTTCAGATCGTCGCGGCCGGTGAACAGCCACAGCCGGATCAGGCCGTAGAGGCCGACGCCCTGCGGCCATTCCCAGCTTTCGAAAGAGATATAGTCGCCGGCGGTTCCGTCGAGATTGGGTTCGTGGAAACGACCGTCGTCACGAAGCCCGGTCATGCCGGTCACGAGGCGGTCAAGTTTTTCACGGATGTCCCGGGCTGAAAGGCCCATGTCTCAATTCCTCCCTTTGCAGCAGCATTTGCTGCGCAGCATTTCGATCCGCGTCTCCCGAGCGGCAGTTCTATGAAAACATCTGAAAATTGATTGCGCAATCTGAAAATTTTTTGCAGTGTGCGCATCCATGAACGGAGGATGCCATGGCAGCGACGATCGTGCCGGGCAAGCGCGGCAAGAAAAGCCGGCGGGTGCGGCTGGAGGATATTGCAGGAAAGGTGGGCGTGTCGCTGAGCACCGTATCGCGGGCGCTGGCCGGCGAGAAGGGCGTGCGCGCCGACATCCGCCAGCGGATCATGGAGGCAGCGAAAGACGCCAATTACGCAATGCCGACGCCGGTCGCCGGCAAGAAGGTGATCCTGGCAGCTTCGAGCGCGGCGATGATCGACTATGTGCGCAACCAGTTCACGCTCTATGTGCTGGAAGGGTTGCGCGATCGCGCCCAGGCTCTCGGGCTCGAGATCGTCACCCGCGCGGTCGCCGATCAGTCGGAGGAGAAGGTGGTTCTGGAGGAGGCGCTGGTCGATCCGGACGTCGCGGGATTGCTGTTCTTGACCGTCGACGACGAAGGAATGCTCGAGGCCACCCGCGGTTTCGGCAAGCCGGTCGTGTTGATCAACGGTGACGATCCGATGATGCGGCTGTCGAGCGTGACCCCCTGCAATCGCTCGGCCGCGCATCTGGCCACCGACTATCTCATCCGGCTAGGCCACAAACGCATCCTCTTCCTGATGCGCCCCGGCCGGCGGACGATCGACCGACGCCGCGAAGGCTGGCAGGATGCCTTCCAGCATCACGGTCTGCCCTGTCCCCCGGATCTCGTCGTGCCAGTCGAGGACTGGCTGCCGGAGCTTGCCGCCCAGGCGATCAGCGAGCGGTTGCGCAGGAACGGGCTCGATTTCACGGCCGTGCTGACGGCGGGCGACAGTCTCGCAGTCGGTGCGATGATGGGCGTGCAGCAGATGGGATATACCGTGCCGGGCGACGTTTCGGTGATGGGCATGGACGACCTGCCGCAGGCCGCCTTCCTCAATCCACCGCTGACGACCGTGCATGTTCCGATGCGCGAGCTCGGCGCCGTGGCGCTCGATCTTTTGCGGGACGGGATGACCGGATTTGCAAATCCGGCGCGGCGGGTGGAGCTTGCCTGTCACATCGCCGAGCGCCAATCGACCGGGCCGGCCAGAGGTTGACCCCGGCCAGATCGGTTATTCATGCTCCATTCAGAGCCGTGCTGGAACAATGGGAATGTCTCGAACATTGATATCCGGCGAAATCCGTTCGACAGATGGTCAGTCCGGTTCGCGCGTTATTCGGTTTCTCAGGAGGAAGCCCGTGAAGAAAATTCTGATGTCCGCTGCGGCACTTTGCGCCCTGTTCGCGGCGCCGTCGATGGCGGATGCGGCCGTGCGCGGGGTTGCCACGGCCAATGTCAACATGCGGTCCGGGCCAAGCACCGGCTATCCGGCCGTCGACGTCGTCCCGGTCGGCGCGGCGGTAACGATCTACGGCTGCATGAGCAGCGTCAACTGGTGCGACGTCGCCTTCGTCGGCGGCCGCGGCTGGGTGTCGGGCAACTACGTGCAGGCGACCTATCGCTCCAATCGTGTCTATGTCGCCCCCGACTATTACGAGGGCCTCGGCATTCCGATGGTCACATTCGACGTCGGCAACTATTGGGGCCGCTACTATCGCAACCGCGACTTCTACCGCGATCGTGATCGCTGGGACCGCTACGACTGGAGACGCGATGCACGGCTTCCGCCGCCTCCGCCCCTGCCGCCGCGCTGGGATCGTGACGGAACTCCACGCTGGGATCGGGACCGCAGTTGGCGGCCGGGCGACCAGCAGCCGCCGCTTCCGCCAGTCTGGCAGGGAGATCGCGACCGTTTCTACAGAGATCGAGGTTGACTGCGGCCCGATCCTTCTGCGGTTCGGCCGTGACGGTGACCCGCAACCCGAACTGCTGATCCCGCCCAAAAATTTAAGGAGGCTGCCTTACGGGTGGCCTTTTTTTGCGCTCGGCATGAGCAAGCTCACGCCGAAGCGTACCGTTCGGCCATGTTCTGACCATTGCGCCTTTTCAGCCTTTTCGATAAGAGACGCCGCAACTCGATGATCCTGTCACAAACGACGGGATTTCGGGGCGGTTTGAAAGCAGGCGCCCAAGGCTCCCGAGCCTCTTGGCGAAACAGTGGTTTTTGTCGGTATGGCTCGCATCGTCATGAAGTTCGGCGGCACTTCGGTCGCCAATCTCGAACGCATTCACAACGTCGCGCGCCATGTGAAACGGGAGGTTGAGGCCGGGCACGAGGTCGCGGTCGTCGTCTCCGCCATGTCCGGCAAGACCAACGAGCTGGTCGGCTGGGTCCAGGACATGCCGAAGGTTTCCGGCGCCAACTCGCCTTTTTATGACGCGCGTGAATATGACGCCGTCGTCGCATCCGGCGAGCAGGTGACGTCCGGCATCCTTGCCATCGCGCTGCAGTCGATGGGGATCAATGCCCGGTCCTGGCAGGGCTGGCAGATCCCGATCCGCACCGACAGCGCCCATGGCGCCGCGCGGATCATGGAGATCGACGGGTCCGAGATCATCAAGCGGATGGGCGAGGGCCAGGTGGCCGTCGTCGCCGGTTTCCAGGGGCTCGGCCCCGACAACCGGATTGCGACGCTCGGCCGCGGCGGGTCCGACACCTCGGCGGTGGCGATCGCGGCCGCGGTCAAGGCCGACCGCTGCGATATCTATACGGATGTCGACGGCGTCTACACGACCGATCCGCGCATCGTGCCCCAGGCGCGGCGCATGAAGAAGGTTTCCTTCGAGGAAATGCTCGAAATGGCATCGCTCGGTTCGAAGGTTCTGCAGGTGCGCTCGGTCGAGCTCGCCATGGTCCACAAGGTCCGCACCTTCGTGCGCTCCAGTTTTGAGGATCCCGATGCACCGGGCATGGGTGACCTTCTGAACCCGCCCGGTACTTTGATTTGCGACGAGGAAGAAATCGTGGAACAGGAAGTCGTCACCGGCATCGCCTATGCCAAGGATGAAGCGCAGATTTCGCTCCGGCGCCTGGCCGACCGGCCGGGCGTGTCGGCGGCGATCTTCGGCCCGCTTGCCGAAGCGCATATCAATGTCGACATGATCGTGCAGAACACGTCGGAAGACGGCTCGCGCACGGACATGACCTTCACGGTGCCTTCCGGCGACGTGCAGAAGGCCATGAAGGTGCTCGACGACAACAAGGAAAAAATCGGCTTCGACGTAGTCCAGACCGAATCAGGCCTGGCGAAAGTGTCGGTCATCGGTATCGGCATGCGTAGCCATGCGGGCGTTGCGGCGCACGCTTTCAAGGCACTTGCCGAAAAAGGCATCAACATCAAGGCGATCACCACCTCGGAAATCAAGATTTCGATCCTGATCGACGGTGCCTATTCGGAACTCGCTGTTCGGACTTTGCATTCCGCCTACGGTCTCGATAAGAGTTGAGAATGAACCGTTTGGACGCGCCGGCAGTTGCGGGCGCCGTCTTGCGGTTGGGGTGACCTCGTTTCGGGAGAACATAGGCGATGAGAGACCTGTCGGCAGGTCCGCGCGTTCTGTTGAAGCGGCTACGCGAGTTGATGGCGGAGCCGCTCGAGCCACAGGAGCGCCTTGACCGGATCGTCCGCCAGATCGCCAGCAACATGGTCGCCGAGGTCTGCTCGGTCTATGTGCTCCGCTCCGACGGTGTTCTCGAACTCTACGCGACCGAAGGCCTCAACAAGGAAGCCGTCCACACTTCGCAGTTGAAGATGGGCCAGGGCCTTGTCGGCACGATCGCCGCCTCCGCGCAGCCGCTCAACCTTTCCGATGCGCAGGCGCATCCGGCTTTCCGTTACCTCCCGGAAACCGGCGAGGAAATCTACCATTCCTTCCTCGGCGTGCCGATTCTCCGGGCCGGCCGCACGCTTGGCGTTCTCGTCGTCCAGAACAAGGCGAGCCGCAACTATCGCGAGGACGAGGTCGAGGCGCTCGAAACCACCGCGATGGTGATCGCCGAGATGATCGCCACCGGCGAGCTCAAGAAGATCACGAGGCCCGGCCTCGAACTCGACCTCACCCGCGCCATTACGATCGACGCCGACGCCTATAACGAAGGCATCGGCCTTGGCCATGTGGTGCTGCACGAGCCGCGCATCGTCGTCACCAATCTCCTCAACGAGGATGCGGAGAAGGAAGTCACGCGGCTGGCGGAAGCGCTCGGCTCCTTGCGCATCTCGATCGACGACATGCTGTCGCGCCGCGAAGTATCCCAGGAAGGCGAGCATCGCGAGGTGCTCGAAACCTACCGGATGTTCGCCTACGACCAGGGCTGGGTCCGCCGCATGGAAGAGGCGATCCACAACGGGCTGACGGCGGAAGCCGCGGTCGAGAAGGTCCAGAGCGACACCAAGGCGCGGATGATGCGCCTGACCGATCCTTATCTGCGCGAGCGGATGCATGATTTCGACGATCTCGCCAACCGGCTTCTGCGCCAGCTGACGGGCTTTTCCGGCCGCGCCTTCGATGAAGGTTTCCCGACGGACGCCATCATTCTCGCCCGCGCCATGGGTGCGGCCGAGCTGCTCGATTATCCGCGCGCCAGCCTGCGAGGCCTGGTGCTCGAAGACGGCGCGGTGACGAGCCATGTGGTGATCGTCGCCCGTGCCATGGGCATTCCGGTCGTGGGACAGGCGGCGGGCGTGGTGGCGCTTGCCGAAAACGGTGATGCGATCATCATCGACGGCGACGACGGCCAGCTTCACCTGCGGCCGGTCCTCGACCTGCAGAAGGCCTACGAGGAAAAGGTACGCCTGCGGGCCCGCCGCCAGGAACAGTTCAAGGCACTGAGAGATGTCGAGCCGCTGACTAAGGACGGCAAGCGCATCAGCCTGCAGATGAATGCCGGCCTGCTGGTGGATCTGCCGCAGCTTGCCGAGTCCGGGGCCGACGGCATCGGCCTGTTCCGCACCGAGTTGCAGTTCATGATCGCCTCGACCATGCCGAAGCTCGAGGAGCAGGAGAGCTTCTATCGCAACGTCATCAAGCAGGCGGCCGGCCGCCCGGTGACGTTCCGTACCCTCGATATCGGCGGCGACAAGGTCGTCTCCTATTTCCGGGCCCAGGAAGAAGAGAACCCGGCGCTCGGCTGGCGCGCGATCCGCCTGTCGCTTGATCGTCCTGGCCTGCTGCGCACCCAGCTTCGGGCGCTGCTCCGGGCTTCCGCCGGCGCCGAACTCAAGATGATGCTGCCGATGGTGACCGAGGTTTCGGAAATCCACGCGGTGCGGGAACTGCTGCAGAAGGAAGTGCAGCATCTTTCGAAATTCGGCCATAGCCTGCCGCGCAAGCTGCAGTTCGGGGCGATGCTGGAAGTGCCGGCGCTGATGTGGCAGCTCGACGAGCTGATGGCGGAAGTGGATTTCGTCTCGGTCGGTTCCAACGATCTGTTTCAGTTCACGATGGCGGCCGACCGCGGCAACGCCCGGGTTTCCGACCGTTTCGACAATCTCGGCAAGCCGTTCCTGCGCATTCTGCGCGATATCGCGCGGGCCGGCGAACGTAACAAGACAGTGGTGACGCTGTGTGGCGAGATGGCGGGCAAGCCGCTCTCGGCCATGGCTCTGCTCGGGGTCGGTTTCCGCTCGGTTTCCATGTCACCGACCTCGATCGGGCCGGTGAAGGCGATGCTGCTCGGACTTGACATCGACCAGTTGTCGGCAGAATTGAACGCGGCGCTCGACGATATAAGGTCGTCGGAGCCGATCCGCGCGCTGCTTGTGCGGTTCGCCGAGGCCAACAATATTCCCGTCTAGCGGATAAAAAGAATAAACGGAGTTAGTGGGTGGCGAAGCTTCCTGTCGAAAAGATGCGCGAGCTGGAACGCCGGTTCGGCGAGATCGAGGCGCGCATGGCGGAAGGCCCTGCCGCCGACGTCTATGTGAAGCTGGCGTCCGAATATTCCGAACTGCAGCCGGTGGTGCACAAGATCCGCGAATATCAGAAGACCGTCGATGAAGTCGCCGATCTCAGAGCCATGCTCTCCGACAAGGCGACCGACCGCGAGATGCACGAGCTTGCGGAAATGGAGCTGCCGGAGGCCGAGGAACGGCTCGAGGCGCTCGAAAAAGACATGCAGCTTCTGCTGCTGCCCAAGGACGCGGCCGACGAGAGAAGCGCCATCCTTGAAATTCGCGCCGGTACCGGGGGTAACGAGGCCGCACTTTTCGCCGGCGACCTGTTCCGCATGTATGAGCGGTATGCATCGACCAAGGGCTGGAAGGTGGAGGTGCTGTCCGCCAGCGAAGGCGAGGCGGGCGGCTACAAGGAAATCATCGCGACGGTCACCGGGCGCGGCGTCTTCTCCAAGCTGAAGTTCGAATCTGGCGTGCACCGCGTGCAGCGCGTGCCCGACACGGAAGCGAGCGGCCGCATCCACACCTCGGCCGCGACCGTGGCGGTGATGCCGGAGGCCGAAGAGATCGACATCGAAATCAGGCCGGAAGACATCCGCATCGATACGATGCGCTCGTCGGGCGCCGGCGGCCAGCACGTCAATACGACCGACTCCGCCGTGCGCATCACCCACATGCCGAGCGGCATAGTGGTGACCAGTTCGGAAAAGTCGCAGCACCAGAACCGCGCCAAGGCGATGCAGGTGCTGCGCACCCGTCTCTACGATATGGAGCGCCAGAAGGCGGACAGCGAACGATCCGCCGACCGCAAGAGCCAGGTCGGTTCCGGCGACCGCTCCGAGCGCATCCGCACCTACAATTTCCCGCAGGGGCGGGTGACCGACCACCGCATCAACCTGACGCTCTACAAGCTCGACCGGATGATGGAAGGCGATATCGACGAAGTGGTCGATGCGCTGATTTCCGACTATCAGGCCGGCCAGCTCGCGCAGCTCGGCGAGCAACAGGGATGACGACACTTTCGGCAGCCGTCACGGACGCCAGATCGCGGTTTTCGGCGGCGGGCCTGCCGGATGCGGCAATCGAGGCGCGGCTGCTGATCGGCGGGCTGCTCGGGCTTTCGAGCACCGAAGTCTTCACCGGCGGCGAGCGGCTGCTGACCGAGGAGGAAACCTCCCGAATTGCAAAAGCGGTCGAGCGGCGCTTGAAACGGGAGCCGGTGCACCGCATATTAGGATCACGTGAATTCCATGGCATGGAGCTCCTGATTTCGAAGGAAACGCTGGAGCCGCGCCCGGACACCGAAATCCTGGTGGATTCGATACTTGCCTATCTGAGGCAGATTGTCGCAGACAAGGGTTTTGCGCGTATCCTCGATCTTGGGACCGGCACCGGCGCGATCGCTCTCGCGCTTCTCAAGGAAAGCCCGGAGGCTCAAGGCATCGGCAGCGATATCTCGGAGGATGCGCTGCTAACGGCGACAGAAAATGCTGCCCGGTCGGGGATGTCCGAAAGATTTCAGGCGATCCGCAGCCATTGGTTCGACGCAATTTCGGGGTGTTTCGACATAATCGTGTCAAATCCGCCCTATATACGAAGCGATGTTATCCCCGCACTGGAACCGGAAGTCCGGGATTTTGATCCGCTGGCAGCGCTAGATGGAGGTCCGGATGGGCTTGAAGCCTATCGCGCGATTGCAGCGGGTGCAGGAGATTTCCTCGAAAAGGACGGCGTTATCGGCGTCGAGATCGGGTTCGATCAGAAGGAAACCGTGAGCGCGATTTTCCGTGTTGCCGGCTTTACGCTGGCGGAAGCGGTACGCGACTACGGCGATAATGATCGGGTTCTCATATTTACCGTGAATCATCCTTGATTTTGCAGGCAAAAGAAAAGGCTTGGATTCCCGGAGGAAGCGGGATAGCTTGCAGATACGCACTGGGACGGCTGGGAATGAACAGCGATTCGTTCGGGTTACAGGGCAACCCTTTGATCCTTCTCTTTTCGAAGAGTTGCGAAGGTTGAACAATTCCCGGTGCGTGAATCAGTTAATTTGACTTTCACAAGCGGCAGGACGCTTTGATCGGCCTGTGCGCGGCACGCGAAGTCTTGTTCGGCTCTGTCCGACAGGCCGCGTGGCCCCTTATCAGCGAAGACAGAGAATTGGTGAACGATAGATGAGGCCAGGACAGCAGAACAAACGCGGTCGAGGTCGCGGCAGTAACAATAATAGCAATAGCGGCGGCGGCGGCGGTGGAAATAACAACTTCAACCGCAAGGGCGGCAATCCTCTCAGCCGCACCTACGACAGCTCCGGCCCGGACGTGAAGATCCGCGGGACCGCCCAGCATATCGCCGAAAAGTATAGTCAACTCGCCCGTGATGCCCAAAGCTCCGGCGACCGCGTGATGGCGGAGAACTATCTCCAGCACGCCGAACACTACAACCGCATCATTGCCGCCGCGCAGGCGCAGATGCAGGACAGGTTCCAGCACGACAATCGTGGCGACTATCAGGATCGGGACGGCAACGTTCAGGATCAGGACGACATGGACAATAGTGAGGGCGAGGACAGCGGTTACTCGCAACAGCCGTCCATGGACGAAGCGCCGCAGCCGCAGGCTCAGCACCAGCAGCCTCGCCGGGAACAACGCGAGCCGCGTGAACAACGCGAACCTCGCGACCAGCGGGAACCCCGCGAACAGCGTGACCAGCAGCGCGACCGGCCCCGCCGTGAAAACCGTCAGGAACAGGCCGCAGCCGCAACTCCGGTCCCGGCCGCGGTCGCGCCACCTCAGCCGGTTGCCCCGGTCATGGATGGTTCCGGCCCGCAGCCGGTGATCGAAGGCACGCCTGCTGAAGTGGCGGTCGAGGAAGAGGCACAGGCAGAAGCCACGCCGCGCCGTCGTCGTGCCGCCGGCAGCCGCCCGCGTCGCCCGCGTCGTGGCGAAGGCGCCGGTGAAGAGGGTGGTTCCGAAGGCGAAGCCTCGGGCGACGGCTCGCAGCCGGCCCTGGCGGATGCTGCTTCCGAATAAGCCCACGGGCGGGAATAACCAGATCAAGAAGGCCGCTCGGGAAACCGGGCGGCCTTTTTCTTCGAGCAAGAATCGCCCTTCTGCTTCAGGCCCGAGTTTGGCGCCGATCGCGGACCGAGCGGGCAAGCTCTTCGAGCGCCAAGACCGATGTTTCCCAGTCGATGCAGCCGTCGGTGATGCTCTGGCCGTAGGTGAGCGGCTTGCCGGGCACCAGATCCTGGCGGCCGCCGACGATATTGCTCTCGATCATCATGCCCTTGATGGCCATGTTGCCTGCAGCGATCTGCGCCGCGACGTTTTTGACGACCAGCGGCTGGTTCATCGGATCCTTGCCGCTGTTGGCGTGGCTGGCGTCGATGAGGATGCGCGGCTCCAAACCGCGTTTTGCGGCGTCCCTGGAAACGGCCTCGACATCGGCCGCCTCGTAGTTCGGCTGCTTGCCGCCGCGAAGGATGACGTGGCAATCCTCGTTGCCTGTCGTCGTGGCGATCGCGGCCCGGCCGTCCTTGGTCACCGCCGGAAAATGGTGTGTCTGCGAGGCGGCCAGTATGGCATCGAGCGCAACCGCGACGCCGCCATCGGTGCCGTTCTTGAAGCCGATCGGGCAGGAGAGGCCGGATGCCAGCTGGCGGTGCACCTGGCTTTCGGTCGTCCGCGCACCGATCGCGCCCCAGCTGACGAGGTCGGCGATATATTGCGGCGTGATCGTATCGAGGAATTCGCAGCCGGCCGGAAGGCCCGTCGCATTGATGTCCAGAAGAAGCTGCCGGGCGATCCTCAAACCCTCTTCGATGCGGTAGCTGCCATCGAGATGCGGGTCGTTCATCAGGCCCTTCCAGCCAACGGTGGTGCGCGGCTTTTCGAAATAGACGCGCATGACGATTTCGAGATCGCCACTGAAACGTCGTCGCTGTTCTTCGAGCCGGGCCGCATAGTCCCTTGCGGCAACGGGATCGTGGATCGAACAGGGACCGATGATCACGATCAGCCGGTCGTCCTCGCCATGCAGGATGCGGTGCACGGTGTCGCGCGTGCGGGTGACGGTCTCGGTGACCGCATCATTGCGCGGGATTTCGGCGATGATGCCGGCGGGCATGGTTAGAGGGGTGAGTTCGACGATACGGCGATCATCGACGGTATTGGCATTTGGCACGGGCATGGCTCCTGTTTGGTCATACCGTGCGGAATTGAAAAAGCCGCCAGGTAGACTAGCGGCTTGAGGGAATGTCGTTGCGTCGAAATCAGCTACGCACGGACCCGCATCCGCTGGGAAAGCGGTAGCTATAAAATCGCGATGCGTAGGCGGACTTGATCGACATGGGGCTTCTCTATTCGCTGGATCGTGGACTGTCACGCGGAAATTTGTGACGTTCTTGCGTAACCGGAGCAAATTTCCGGGCAAGCGACAAACCAGTGGATACAATCCAACGCTTGGTACCCCGCGCCCACGACCGTCCTTCCGGCTCGCGGAAAGTCGCCGCGCACTAAGCCCTGAGAACTTTCCTAGCTAAGAGCAACTATCCTGAGGTAAGCACATTTACGTGATGGTACCGATTCGTCTCGGCCTAGTTCAGGCGAACGGTTCTACGAGGACGCTTAGAAAATGGAAGAAACCAGCCCAACATTGACGCAGGTGCAGATTATTCAATCTCTCGCGGAGGCGTTGAATTGGTTTGAAAAAGAACTGAGCTGGGGTGTGGCGCCTGCCGGACTCAACCATTTGACTGGCCGAATAGGCGAACTCTACGCCGCAATGATTACGCGCGGGCAAATGGCGCTTGAGACCAAGCAGCGAGGCTATGATGTCGTTTCAGCACTGAATGAACGCATATCCGTCAAGACGATCACCAGCTCAACTCAGGTGTCTTTCAATTCCAGGACATTTGAACTCGTAGATCGGGTCATGATCTTTCGCATCAATGTAGATGAGGAAAGAGGCGTCTCTGTCGAAGAGCTATTTGATGAGGCTGCCGACGTTGCCCGGGCAAAGCTGCGCGACGATGGATCGAAGCTTTATTACTCGGTCGGTCAAGCTCGCGAGCAGCGCCCGGTCGAGCAATTACGGATCACCGACCGTGCAAGGTATTCGGACTTTGAGATTGTCAGGTACGAGAGCGCCGCTATTCGTATTTTGGGTGACGGCGGTGTCCTACCTAAAGTCGTCATGGAGGTTTTACGGCCAATCGCTGCCGAAATTGGGGTGGACGTGCTGAATTCCAAAGGTGGCGTTAAGAATACGCAGACGCTGGGTGCTGATGTTATCCGCGCCCTGAACGCGCGAACGACAACCGCTTATTGAAAGGTCGCGCCTTGAACGAGTCCGTGGGTGTCCGGGAATTTGCTCCGCTTACCGTTTTTTGCTGACGGATTTTGAGCTTCTGAACTCTTTAAACATGAGAATCCGCTTACCATATCTCCAGCAACGCCGAAACTTCGGCAGGGCTTGCCTTTGAGGGAGCTCAATCTCAATCATCGGTCCGTGCCTTATCAAGGGCGGGTCGATCACTGGAGGTATCACAATGAACATCGAAAAATACTCCGAGCGCGTCCGCGGTTTCCTGCAGTCGGCTCAGACCCAGGCTTTGGCTTCGGGTCATCAGCAGTTCACTCCTGAACATGTGCTGAAGGTGCTGCTCGACGACGACCAGGGCATGGCGTCCTCGCTCATCGATCGCGCCGGCGGCAACGCCAAGGAAGCGCGCATTGCCAATGATGCTGCACTCGCCAAGCTTCCCAAGGTCTCCGGCGGCAGTGGCGAGATTTATCTCTCCCAGCCGCTCGCCAAGGTTTTTTCGACCGCGGAAGAGGCCGCCAAGAAGGCCGGCGACAGTTTCGTCACCGTCGAACGCCTGCTTCTGGCGCTTGTCATCGAAAGCTCGGCTTCCACATCTGCGACCCTGAAAAAGGCCGGAGTGACCGCGCAGGGGCTCAACCAGGTCATCAACGAGATCCGCAAGGGCCGCACCGCTGACGGCGCCAATGCCGAGGCCGGTTTCGACGCACTGAAGAAATATGCGCGCGATCTCACGGCGGAAGCCCGTGACGGCAAGCTCGATCCGGTGATCGGCCGCGACGACGAAATCCGCCGCACGATCCAGGTTCTCTCCCGCCGCACCAAGAACAACCCGGTGCTGATCGGTGAACCCGGCGTCGGCAAGACGGCGATCGCCGAGGGCCTGGCGCTGCGCATCATCAATGGCGACGTGCCGGAAAGCCTTAAAGAGAAGAAGCTGATGGCGCTCGACATGGGTGCCTTGATCGCCGGCGCGAAATATCGCGGCGAGTTCGAGGAGCGCCTGAAGAGCGTGCTCAACGAGGTGCAGTCGGAAAACGGCGAGATCATCCTGTTCATCGACGAGATGCACACGCTGGTCGGTGCCGGCAAGTCCGACGGCGCGATGGATGCGTCCAACCTCCTGAAGCCGGCGCTTGCCCGCGGCGAGCTTCACTGCGTCGGCGCCACCACGCTCGACGAGTACCGCAAGCATGTGGAAAAGGATCCCGCACTTGCCCGTCGCTTCCAGCCGGTCATGGTCGAGGAACCGACGGTCGAGGACACGATCTCGATCCTGCGCGGGCTGAAGGAAAAATACGAGCAGCACCATAAGGTCCGGATTTCGGATTCGGCCCTGGTTGCGGCTGCGACGCTGTCCAACCGCTACATCACCGACCGTTTCCTGCCCGACAAGGCGATCGACCTGATGGATGAGGCTGCTTCGCGGCTGCGCATGCAGGTGGATTCCAAGCCGGAGGAACTCGACGAACTCGACCGCCGCATCATGCAGCTGAAGATCGAACGCGAAGCCCTGAAGAAGGAAACCGACAGCGCCTCGGCCGACCGGCTGCAGAGGCTGGAAAGCGAAGTCACCTCGCTCGAGGAGCAGGCGGATGCGCTGACGGCCCGCTGGCAGGCGGAAAAGCAGAAGCTCGGCCTTGCCGCCGATCTCAAGAAGCAGCTCGACGAGGCTCGCAACGAGTTGGCGACTGCCCAGCGCAAGGGTGAGTTCCAGCGTGCCGGGGAGCTTACCTATGGCGTGATCCCCGAGCTGGAAAAGCGCCTCGTGGAAGCCGAAGCCCAGGACAGTTCGACCAATGCGATGGTGCAGGAAGTCGTGAACCCGGATGCGATCGCCCATGTGGTGTCGCGCTGGACCGGCATTCCGGTCGACAAGATGCTGGAAGGCGAGCGCGACAAGCTGCTGCGCATGGAGGACGAACTGGCGAAGTCGGTCGTCGGCCAGGGCGATGCGGTCCAGGCCGTCTCGCGCGCGGTTCGGCGTTCGCGCGCCGGGCTGCAGGATCCGAACCGGCCGATCGGCTCGTTCATTTTCCTCGGCCCGACCGGTGTCGGTAAGACAGAGCTGACAAAATCTCTCGCCCGCTTCCTGTTCGACGACGAAACGGCGATGGTGCGCATGGACATGTCGGAATACATGGAGAAGCACTCCGTGGCCCGGCTGATCGGTGCGCCTCCGGGTTATGTCGGTTATGACGAAGGCGGCGCGCTGACCGAAGCCGTCCGCCGCAAGCCCTATCAGGTCGTGCTGTTCGACGAGATCGAGAAGGCGCATCCTGATGTGTTCAACGTTCTCCTGCAGGTGCTCGACGACGGTCGCCTGACGGACGGGCAGGGCCGCACGGTCGACTTCAAGAACACGATGATCATCATGACCTCCAATCTCGGGGCGGAATATCTGACCGCTCTTCGGGAGGACGAGGATTCCGAAAGCGTGCGCGAGCAGGTAATGAGCGTGGTGAAAGCCTCGTTCCGGCCTGAATTCCTCAACCGCGTCGATGAGATCATCCTGTTCCATCGCCTGAAGCGCAACGAGATGGGTGCGATTGTCGATATCCAGATGAAGCGGCTGCTGTCGCTTCTGGCGGAACGGAAGATCAGCATCGATCTCGGTCCGGACGCCCGCGAGTGGCTGGCCGACAAGGGTTATGATCCCGTCTATGGCGCTCGTCCGCTGAAGCGGGTGATCCAGAAATACATGCAGGACCCGCTCGCCGAGCAGATTCTCGGTGGCCAGATCCCGGACGGCTCGGCCGTTGCGGTCTCGGCCGGTTCGGACCGGCTGCTGTTCCGGGTCAAGCGGGTTGTGAGCGAGGCTGCGTAGGTCAGGTCGAACATTCAAGGCAGAACGGCGGCTCCGGCCGCCGTTTTCGTCTGCGCCCGGGGCCGGTCTGGTAACAGCCTTAGCGGCTGGCGACCTCGTCGGCCGACTGGGTGTTGAGCAGCGTATCGATGCGCTTGCGTTCCTCTTCGAAACGGGCGAGCGCCTTGCCGTTCAGCGAATTGCCACCCGGCAGGCGGATCTTCATCGCATCGACCTTGGTGCCGTTGACGATCAGTTCGTAATGAAGGTGGGTGCCGGTCGACTGGCCGGTCGAGCCGACATAGCCGATCACCTGGCCCTGGGTGACCTTGGCGCCTTCGCGAACCCCCGGCGCGATCGCGCTCTGGTGATTGTAGGAGGAGACATAGCCATTGGCGTGGCGGATGAGCGTCTGGTTGCCGTAGCCGCCGGAATCCCAGCCGGCCTTTTCGACGACACCGTTGCCCGTGGCGATGATCGGCGTGCCGCGCGGGGCGGCCCAGTCGGTGCCGGTATGCATGAGGGCCTTACCCAGGATCGGATGGCCGCGCATGCCGAAGCCGGAGGTCATGCGGCCGTTCGGAAGCGGGTTGCGCAGCAGGAACTGGCGGATGCTCTTGCCGTCCTCGTCGAAATAGTCGACTGAATTGTCGTCGGGGTTCTGGAAGCGGTAGAAGCGGCTCGTCGTGTCGCCGAAACGGGCGTTCACGTAGAGCAGCTGGGAATCCTTGTTCGCCTGGCCCTTGTCGTCGGCGACCGAGAAGAAGGCCTCGATCTTGTCCGTCGGTTTCAACTGGGCCTGCAGATCGACATTGCTGGCGAGCAGTTTTACCAGCGTGCCGGTCATCTCCCTGCTCATGCCGTAGGAGAGGGCGGCCCGGTAGATGCCGTCGTAGACGCGCGGCAGTTCGCGGCCGGCGAGGATCTGGGCCGGCTGCTCGCTGAAGGCCGAGGCGACCGCATCCAGCATCGGCGGCTCCTGGCCGTCGACGAAGCGGCCATGATCGTCGAGAGCGACGGTTACCCGGTGGTCGCCGCGCCGATAGAGACTGGCGCGGACCACCAGAACCATGTCGCCTTCCTGGATGACGCCGATGCGCAGCACGTCGCCGACGGAAAGGTCGGCTTCGCCGAGGCGGGATTGCAGGTAGCCGGAAATCTCGCGGGCCTTGCCTTCCGGATAACCGACCTCGGTCATCGCCTGGCTGACCGTTTCGACCTTGCGCACTGGAATGATGTCGTCGGCATATTCGCGGGTACGCGAGTTGATCGCCTCAGGCGTCGATACCGATATGTTCTCCTCGACGACACGGGCCGAAAGACCGGCGGTGATATCGAGACCGCCGCCGTCGTCCTTCGACGAGAAGCGCTGCGGATCGACATAATAGAGCGCCGAAAGCTGGCTGTTGCCATCGGTGAGTACCGAGCCGTTGGAGCGGACGTTCTCTTCGACCTCCTCCAGCGTCATCGCCTGCGCGAAGGCATACATGCTGCCCTTGATGGGGAAGGCCACCGTTTGGAGACTGACCTCGGATTCGACGTTCGAACCGTAGATGACGCTGGCACGCGCGGCAGGCGGCGGCGTTTCGCTCGACGAGAAGATCGTCATCGGATCGAAGTTCGGGTAATCTTCCTGCGCCACGTGGTTTGCGGCAAGATTCATCTTCACATGCGCGAAGGGCTTGCGGCGGACGACTTCCTTATTGCCTTCGTGCACGACGGTCGAGACTTCCATTACCTTCCGGTCGGTCGGCATGGCGACGATATTGCCGCCGAGCAGCCGCTTGCCGCGTGAGGCTGCATCTGCATCGTTCGTCGGGATGGAGGCGGAGGCTTCGGCCGGGATGGCAAGCTGTTGCCGGCCGTCGAGGGCGGCAAACAAAGCAACGCCCATCAGAATGGAAGAGGTAATGCCGGTCAGGAAGGTGCCTGACAGCCAACGCAACGAAATCTCACGTCGATCCGGAGCGCGACGGCCGTCGGCGAGGATCGGCGGTTCGTTGCCGAGCGAGCGGATCATGCTGCGGGCCGTCATCATGCCAATTTAAGCCAGTCCCTGATACTCGTTATTGCCGTAGGCAGTTTTTATACTGCCTGCGGGACCTTGGGCCAAACATGTGCCCCTTTCAGCATGGAGAGTCAAATTAGTCACGTTGCAAACGCGTACACCGCCCGAGACGTCTTTTCGATTCCCTGCCGGGACCTTGGTAACCATGAGATTGTGAATTTGTCGGGGCGGTTTTGGGGCAGGGACCAAAAGGGAGGCGTTTCTGCTCGTCGCAAGGGTTCGAAAGTCCTCGGAAAAGCACGTTGCGGATAGTTTTTCGGAAATTACCGTTACATATCAGTGCCTTGTCGTTTTTCTCGATTTTTCTGAATCAATGCTGTTGACTTCAAATGGTGGTGGGCACTATAACCCGCTCACTGAACGAGGGCGGCGGCGCTGCTGGCGACGACGACTTTCGTTCTAAAGAAATCACTGATTGATTGGCGCATGCTGGTTGGGACCGGGTTACGGTTTGGTCTCTGAAAGCAGTGCTGTTCGGGAAGTTTTGACGGTTTGGCCTTTTGGTTTTGAAGCGTCGGTTATTTGACAATTGAAGATGAGAAGAAAGAGAAACGTGGTCGGCGGTTTTCGCGGGTGAAGCTTTCGGGCTTTGCTCATAGGAAGACAAATGACGGTCACGTTTTGAACAAGAGAACACCTGGTTTTTTGGCGCAGTGATGCGGTTTAAGATCATAGTGAGTTCTCGTCGATTCAGAACAAGAGTGATTAGTCGGATTGGATTCTCAACTTGAGAGTTTGATCCTGGCTCAGAACGAACGCTGGCGGCAGGCTTAACACATGCAAGTCGAGCGCCCCGCAAGGGGAGCGGCAGACGGGTGAGTAACGCGTGGGAATCTACCCATCCCTACGGAACAACTCCGGGAAACTGGAGCTAATACCGTATACGCCCTTCGGGGGAAAGATTTATCGGGGATGGATGAGCCCGCGTTGGATTAGCTAGTTGGTGGGGTAAAGGCCTACCAAGGCGACGATCCATAGCTGGTCTGAGAGGATGATCAGCCACATTGGGACTGAGACACGGCCCAAACTCCTACGGGAGGCAGCAGTGGGGAATATTGGACAATGGGCGCAAGCCTGATCCAGCCATGCCGCGTGAGTGATGAAGGTCTTAGGATTGTAAAGCTCTTTCACCGGAGAAGATAATGACGGTATCCGGAGAAGAAGCCCCGGCTAACTTCGTGCCAGCAGCCGCGGTAATACGAAGGGGGCTAGCGTTGTTCGGAATTACTGGGCGTAAAGCGCACGTAGGCGGATATTTAAGTCAGGGGTGAAATCCCAGAGCTCAACTCTGGAACTGCCTTTGATACTGGGTATCTTGAGTATGGAAGAGGTAAGTGGAATTGCGA
>NZ_JBDIUU010000003.1:442500-445394 GCF_039631515.1 Neorhizobium tunisiense
GGAGGGGGCAACCCTGACGGCGTACCTTTTGTATAATGGGTCAACGACTTAGTGTAACTAGCAAGCTTAAGCCGGTAGGTGTAGGCGCAGCGAAAGCGAGTCTGAACAGGGCGTTCAGTTAGTTGCATTAGACCCGAAACCGAGTGATCTAGCCATGAGCAGGTTGAAGGTTGGGTAACACCAACTGGAGGACCGAACCCGCATCTGTTGCAATAGATTGGGATGACTTGTGGCTAGGGGTGAAAGGCCAATCAAACTCGGAAATAGCTGGTTCTCCGCGAAAACTATTTAGGTAGTGCGTCGATCGAATACCCCGGGGGGTAGAGCACTGGATGGGCTATGGGGACTCACCGTCTTACTGATCCTAACCAAACTCCGAATACCCGGGAGTACTAATCGGCAGACACACGGCGGGTGCTAACGTCCGTCGTGAAAAGGGAAACAACCCTGACCTCCAGCTAAGGTCCCCAAGTCATGGCTAAGTGGGAAAGGATGTGAGGATCCCAAAACAACCAGGATGTTGGCTTAGAAGCAGCCATCATTTAAAGAAAGCGTAACAGCTCACTGGTCTAATTAAGGGTCTTTGCGCCGAAAATGTAACGGGGCTAAAGCCATGCACCGAAGCTGAGGATACGTGACTTGTCACGTGTGGTAGCGGAGCGTTCCGTAAGCCTGTGAAGGAGGACCCGTGAGGGCCTCTGGAGGTATCGGAAGTGCGAATGTTGACATGAGTAACGATAAAGAGGGTGAGAGACCCTCTCGCCGAAAGACCAAGGGTTCCTGCTTAAAGTTAATCTGAGCAGGGTTAGCCGGCCCCTAAGCCGAGGCAGAAATGCGTAGGTGATGGGAACCACGTTAATATTCGTGGGCCTGGTGGTAGTGACGGATCGCAAAAATTGTTCAACCTTATTGGATTGGTTGGGCAGTGGGGCGGTTCCAGGAAATAGCTCCACCATTATAGACCGTACCCGAAACCGACACAGGTGGTCAGGTAGAGTATACCAAGGCGCTTGAGAGAACTATGTTGAAGGAACTCGGCAAATTGCACGCGTAACTTCGGAAGAAGCGTGACCCCATTTTGGGCAACCATAATGGGGTGGCACAGACCAGGGGGTAGCGACTGTTTATCAAAAACACAGGGCTCTGCGAAGTCTAAAGACGACGTATAGGGTCTGACGCCTGCCCGGTGCTGGAAGGTTAAGAGGAGAGGTGCAAGCTTTGAATCGAAGCCCCAGTAAACGGCGGCCGTAACTATAACGGTCCTAAGGTAGCGAAATTCCTTGTCGGGTAAGTTCCGACCTGCACGAATGGCGTAACGACTTCCCCGCTGTCTCCAACATAGACTCAGTGAAATTGAATTCCCCGTGAAGATGCGGGGTTCCTGCGGTTAGACGGAAAGACCCCGTGCACCTTTACTATAGCTTTACACTGGCATTCGTGTCGGCATGTGTAGGATAGGTGGTAGGCTTTGAAGCGGGGACGCCAGTCTTCGTGGAGCCATCCTTGAAATACCACCCTTATCGTCATGGATGTCTAACCGCGGTCCGTCATCCGGATCCGGGACAGTGTATGGTGGGTAGTTTGACTGGGGCGGTCGCCTCCGAAAGAGTAACGGAGGCGCGCGATGGTGGGCTCAGACCGGTCGGAAATCGGTCGTCGAGTGCAATGGCATAAGCCCGCCTGACTGCGAGACTGACAAGTCGAGCAGAGACGAAAGTCGGTCATAGTGATCCGGTGGTCCCGCGTGGAAGGGCCATCGCTCAACGGATAAAAGGTACGCCGGGGATAACAGGCTGATGACCCCCAAGAGTCCATATCGACGGGGTTGTTTGGCACCTCGATGTCGGCTCATCGCATCCTGGGGCTGGAGCAGGTCCCAAGGGTTTGGCTGTTCGCCAATTAAAGCGGTACGTGAGCTGGGTTCAGAACGTCGTGAGACAGTTCGGTCCCTATCTGCCGTGGGTGTAGGAATATTGACAGGATCTGTCCCTAGTACGAGAGGACCGGGATGGACATATCTCTGGTGGACCTGTTGTCCTGCCAAGGGCATAGCAGGGTAGCTATATATGGAATGGATAACCGCTGAAGGCATCTAAGCGGGAAACCAACCTGAAAACGAGTGTTCCCTATCAGGGCCGTGGAAGACGACCACGTTGATAGGCCGGGTGTGGACGTGCAGCAATGCATGAAGCTTACCGGTACTAATAGCCCGATTGGCTTGATCGTTCTCATTGATTATGCTCATCGAACGAAGTTCGATGTGCCTAAGACCTTTGTCCTGACGGCGTACGCAAACCTTTGGTTTGCTGCCTGCGGACGGCCCGCGCCACATGGCGCGACGGCCTCTGGCCTGCATGGGTGCCCAAAGCGCTCATCGGGTCTGGAAAGGTTTAAAGACGTGTTCAAAGACTAAAAACGAAGTGAAAACTTCACCAGCTTCTCACAATGTTGCGCTTCGCTGACCTGGTGGTTATTGCGGGGCGGCCGCACCCGTTCCCATTCCGAACACGGCCGTGAAACGCCCCTGCGCCAATGGTACTCCGTCTCAAGACGCGGGAGAGTAGGTCGCTGCCAGGTCTGCTAAACGCAACATATCTTCTCATTCACGAAAACAAACGGCCCCTGGCCGAAACCAAGGGCCGCCCAAAAGCGGCCCTTTTGCCGTTCAATACCGAAATACGAGGCAAGCCGCACTGGAAACTTTCCCCTGCGTCCCTCACAGGAGACAAATCGCCTTCGGCAATTTGCTCCGGCACAGTCCGCCATCGCGTCGCGACGGCGGAGCCGCGACAAACCTCAAAGAGGTTTGCGCTTAACGCGGGGTGGAGCAGCCCGGTAGCTCGTCAGGCTCATAACCTGAAGGCCGCAGGTTCAAATCCTGCCCCCGCAACCAA
>NZ_JBDIUU010000004.1:0-392910 GCF_039631515.1 Neorhizobium tunisiense
CACGCGATCCTGAGAAAGACTTCCGACGAAATCCTCGCCCGCAAAGAAGAACTCGGCGCGCTCCTCGCCCGCGAGGAAGGCAAGATCCTTCCCGAAGCGATCGGCGAAGTCACCCGCGCCGCCCAGATCTTCGATTTCTTCGCCGGCGAAGCGCTGCGCCTGACCGGCGAACTGGTGCCGTCGGCCCGTCCGAACATCGGCGTCGAGATCACCCGCGAACCGCTCGGCGTCATAGGCATCATCACGCCCTGGAATTTCCCGATCGCCATTCCGGCCTGGAAGATCGCGCCGGCCCTCTGCTACGGCAATACCGTCGTCTTCAAGCCTGCCGATCTCGTACCTGGCTGCGGCTGGGCGATCGTCGACATCCTCCACCGCGCCGGCCTGCCCAAGGGCGTGCTGAACCTCGTCATGGGCCGCGGTTCGGTCGTCGGCCAGGCCATGCTCGACAGCCCGGATCTCGCCGGCATCACGTTTACCGGCTCCACCGGCACGGGAAAACGCGTCGCACTGGCCTCGATCGAGCATAACCGCAAGTTCCAGCTGGAAATGGGTGGCAAGAACCCGATGGTCGTCCTCGACGACGCGGACCTTAACGTCGCCGTCGAAGCCGCTGCCAATTCCGGTTTCTTCTCGACCGGCCAGCGTTGCACCGCCTCGTCCCGTCTGATCGTCACCGAAGGCATCCACGACAAATTCGTCGCAGCACTCACCGAGAAGCTGAAGACGCTCAATGTCGATAACGCCATGAAGGCCGGCAGCCATATCGGCCCGGTCGTCGACGACAAGCAGCTGAAGCAGGATACCGACTATATCGAGATCGGCAAAAACGAAGGCGCCAAGCTCGCCTTCGGCGGCGAACTCGTCAAGCGCGACACCCCCGGCTTCTACCTCCAGCCGACGCTGTTCACCGAAGCGACCAACCAGATGCGCATCTCCCGCGAAGAAATCTTCGGACCGGTCGCATCGGTTATTCGAGTCAGAAGTTACGAGGAAGCCTTGGCGGTCGCGAACGACACGCCATTCGGCCTCTCCGCCGGTATCGCCACGACGAGCCTCAAGCATGCGACGCACTTCACGCGCCATGCCGAGGCCGGCATGGTGATGGTCAACCTCCCGACAGCCGGCGTCGATTTCCATGTGCCTTTCGGCGGTCGCAAGGCCTCGTCCTTCGGCCCGCGCGAGCAGGGCAAGTTCGCTGCCGAATTCTTCACCGTGGTAAAAACAGCTTACACAATGGCGTGAAAATCCGACCCGACCAGTCGGACAAGTTGAAATACAACTATTGACATATTTGTGCAAATTCGTATGTTTTGTGTGTGCAACGAAGAGTGAATCAAGCAACATCATTGTCATCGCTAGCCTCTTAGCTGGCGATGACCTGTCCCTGGTTCCTCAGGGTCGATCCATTTCAATGACGCGCAAGTAGTACGTCGGGTCTCCTCCCGCGGCGATGCGCTAGCGAGGAGCAAAAAATTGACGAACCTGAAAGTCGAGACGCGCGAGAAGTTGAAACTTGTTTCGACGGCCACCCTCATGACCGCCCTCTACAAGCGGGGCTTGAGGAACCAGTGGATTCAAGACGTCCATCGGATCAATAAGCATTCAGGAACGATGGTCGGTGAAGCGTTTACGCTTCGCTATATGCCAGCACGGGAAGATCTTAATCAGCTTGAGGTCTTTCGGGACCGCGAGCATCCTCAGAGGAAGGCGGTAGAGATCTGCCCGTCAGGCGCAGTCCTTGTAATTGACAGCCGCAAAGATCCGCGCGCGGCATCCGCAGGATCGATCCTTATATCCAGACTGATGGTGCGGGGCGCGGCTGGAATCGTAACGGATGGAGGCTTTCGCGACACCCCGGAAATTGAGAAGCTGGGGATCCCGGCGTACCACAATCGGCCTTCGGCTCCTACCAACCTCACACTTCATCAAGCGATCGATATCAACGTCCCAATCGGATGCGGCGACACGCCCGTCTTCCCGGGCGACGTTATTGTCGGTGACGATGAAGGTGTAGCCGTCATTCCAGCGCATCTTGCTGACGACATCGCCGAGGAAGCCGTTGAAATGACTACGTACGAGGATTTCGTGACCGAGGAAGTCATCAACGGGCGATCGATTCTCGGACTGTATCCAGCCACAGATGAACAGAGTTTGGTTGACTACAAAGCGTGGCGTCAAAGGACGGGTCGCTGAGATAGACCTTTGACACAGGCGGGGTATCAGGCGGCGCGCAACCCGTCTAACCGATGTGCGGTCTCACGGGTAAACGGCCGATTGCCAAGAATGTCGGGGCACGACCGTCTGACGGAGGGATTCGAAACGGTAGTGCACCGTCTGGCTTGACGCCGGAACCTTCTGCCCACGCAGACTCCCGTTCCCCGATCTATCGCTCATCGAGGTATGGATCGAAGCAGGTCTCTGCTCCCAAGCGAACAGGACCGGTTTCCCGAATGAAAGCCGGCTGTTCCTGTGAGGACAGCCGGACTTTGCCGCATCGTGGAAAAATGAGGGAAGCCTGCTGCATCGTACTGAACGGCTGACATATTGGGTTTCAACCCGCGCGCAAATGTCGACGTCGTCGCGAGCAAACCGTGTCGGGCGCAAGAACGGTTATCGGGACAGGCCGGCCCTTCGAGGCAAAACGTTTTGTTGTTTAGGGACAGTTGAAAGGAACAGTATGCTGAGGATTAATCGGGTAAGCCTCGATGATGCCCGGGTCTTGATCTCAGGGGCGAGAGCTAAGGCGGAAGAGATCGGCGTGCCGATGTGTATTGCCGTCACAGACGAGTCGGGACAATTGGTGGCGTTTGAGAGGATGGATGGCGGCAAGGTCACCAGTTCTTACATCGCTCAGGATAAAGCATTCACTGCGGCCGGCGCCAAGAGAAGCACCGAAAGCTATGGTGTCGCGAGCCAGCCTGGCAGTCCCGCCTACGGCATAAATTCCGCCATCGGCGGCCGTCTTATGGTGGTAGCGGGCGGTCTCCCTGTAGTCATCGATGGCGAAGTTGTTGGTGGCATTGGTTTGAGTTCCGGGACACCAGCGCAAGACGCCGAGTGTGCTCAGGCTGGCGTCGACCTCTTCCTAAGACTTTCGGAATGCTTGGTGAAAGACCGGTGATTTGAACCCGGCCAAGCTGATGTCAACCTCGCGGCACTCGTCTCGGCTGCTGTCTGGATGAGCAAAGGCTGGTGCGCTGATTGACGTAACCCCGACCGTTTGGAAGCCTTTATGCGCAAAGAAAAGAGTAATCTGTCGTTCGATGTTAGACTCTACGATTTCCTGGTGACGGAAGCGCTGCCGGCGACAGGTGTCGATGTCGAGCGGTTCTTCTCCGAGTTTTCGAAGATCGTCCACGACCTCGCGCCGAAGAACCGCGACCTGCTCGCCAAGCGCGACGCCTTCCAGGCAAAGCTCGGCGACTGGTATCGCAGGAACGGTGCGCCGAGCGACCTGGCCCTCTATGAAGCCTTCCTGCGCGACATCGGTTACCTCCTGCCGGAAGGTCCGGACTTCACGGTTTCGACCGACAAGGTCGATCCGGAAATTGCCGGGATCGCCGGGCCGCAGCTCGCTCCGATGCTGCTGATGACCAGGATCGCCACGACGCCGTCGAGTGCGGACGTTCCCCGAGATAGACACGAAAAATGGTGACAGGGGGGCCGCCCAGCATTGCCGCTATAGCAAGCGGCGCAAATCGGAGATCAATATAGATGCCTGGCTGAAACTGGAACGCGAGCAGGATCGCGCCAGTGAACGTGCATCCCGCCACGATCCCGAACATACTGTCTCCAGATGTCTGCTCCCATGAGTTACCCTTCGGGTCGAATCGTGCATTCTTTTCGGTTGATAAGGCTTTCCTGCACGTAACACATTCTGCCTATGAAACCAAAAAGCTCCCCCCAGCGATTGTTGGATGAGCCGCCTCCAAGCCCTTGCCGAATGGACAGTTCCACGTCTCCCTTTGAACGATGGTCCTGCCGATCCATTCGTAAGGGGTGTTTTCCTCGCACATTTGACCAAGCCGGAAGCCGTTAAAAAAGCTACCGCTGAAGAAATTGAGGGCGAAAACACGCCAATTCCGGTCATACGATAGGCGGCCCGTCTATCCACCTAATAAGGCTCTTCAACGAGCCGCCTTGCCACCATGAGAAGCTCTCCAACCGCAATTCTTGGCACGCCGCCGAACGTCTAGCGGACGCGCGAACCTACCTCAATTGGAGTACTAAAGTGGAAGATTCGCGTGGTATAGATCGTCTATACAGGTTTCAAGGAGTGCATAATGCGGCAACTGATTTTGGCCATTGCAGTGACGCTGTCGCCGACCGTCGCCTTATCAGAATGCGATTTCGACAAGCCCGTCGGATCATGCCGTGCGACGATATCGATCGACAGCACCTCGGGGTCGAAAGGAAGTTATTCGGCCGAGGCGACTGTGAAAAGCTCTGCTTCCTCATGCTCGAAAGTGGAATACTTCCTCGACAACACTCCGCAGACTACCGTTATCAAGAACGGCAACAGCGAAGACGAGAGCTTGTTCGGGACCAAGCCAATCACTAAAAAATCGGTGCAGATCAAAAGATGTACTCAGTACGCGTCGAGAGAATCCAAGGGAGGTAGGACGGGCGGCGATGAGGCCGCTGACGGCGGCGGGGCGCGTTATTTCCAAGGTACCTGGACCGGATCGATCGGCTGGGGTCTGGCGCGCGGACCTGTCACCTTGGAAATCTCGATCAATGGAAACCACGGGAGCGGAACATCAAACTCTAGCGTGGGAGGCCCCCAACGGATTGACGGGACGATTTCGGGCAATCGGATGACCTACCAGCACATCAACGAAGGTGAGACCGTGACAGTTGTACTGACGAAGGTGAGCGGGAACAGTCTTTCCTACGACGCGTCGTCGGCTCAAGGTGGTCCCCTGTTCCACGTCACCGGGAAGCTTTCCCGCCAGTAATGCAGGCTCGCGGTTATCGAACCCGAGACGGACGTAGTACATAGTTCGTCAATCTTTTTTACGCTGTTAACGCTGGTCCCTTGGCTCAGTTTGATGGTGACAGTATTCCCCTCTTGGCCAGCGCCCGTCCGTCTTCATCATTTTCCTGCACGTTCTGTTCTGAATACGAGGGCGGGACCTGCGCACAAGAGCGGTGGCGACTGGCGATTGGCACATCCTCCAATTGGAGGATGTGCCAAAACCTTGTCTTCGATAAGTCTTCGGGAGAGGAAGGCGACGGGACGTCAATCCGCCGTCGCTTCTGTTACAGGCAATCAGAGGGATGCCATGTTCAAGGTCCTATGCGTTGCAGCGCTTATGTCACTTTCGGCCGAATACGCTCACGCAGCCGACTGCGATTTCGACAAGCCGATCGGGAAGTGCACTGCGCAGATATCGATCGATCGTGCGGGTGGCTCGAAGCCCAGCTATTCGGCCGAGATCACTGTCATGAGTTCTGCGCCGACATGCTCGAAAGCCGAGTACTTCGTAGATTCAACCCCTTATACAACTGTGCTGCGCAGTTCGAACTCCGAGGGAGAGAGCCTCTTTGGCACCAGTCCGATTTCGCGCAGAAGCATTACAATCAAAGGGTGCACGGCATACGAGGACCGGCCGCACTCCTTGGCATCAGCGGATAAAGATTGCAAGGCGTTAAGGACAAGCCATGCGGGGTTGGTGGCTACCTTTGAGAAGAATATCGCAGACCTTCAAAAGAGTTTGAACTTGGCGAGGCAGTACCGCCGCAACGAGATGAGCGATGGCGACCCGGACCAAGCATACATTCGAGAAATGGATCAGTTCCTTGCCCAACATACGCCTGACCTCGAATCCAGGAAAGCATATCTCGCGGATTTCAAGGCTTGCTTGAACGTCGGTCCAGCCAGCAGAAGATGCAATTGCGGTCGATAGAGCGCATGGACTTGCGTTCGCTACAACTCGGGTTCCCGCGATGATCTACCAGGACCCCCGCGGCTCGGATACGGTGTTAGGTGGCGGTACGGAGCTTTGCACCCTCCACGACGCAATCAACGCCAGATTGAACTTCCGGGAAAGCGGAAAGGGGCTGGGCCGAAAGCTACGATTCCGAAGCAATCGCCAATCCGGGACCGTCGGCATTCCCATCAGCCAAAGATTTGATGGGAAGTCGAAATGGGCCGACGCGGCTAACGGAGACATCGTTGAAAAATGACTTTCGGTGATCGACGCGCAACCTCGCTGGCGGATGGGGTCGGGGCAGCCCCATCTTCTCGCGCTGATCCTCCTCGGGATCGTCATCGGGTCGACAGTGGTTCCCGCGTGAAAATCCGAATTGTCGTTTGTTCAGATGCCTTCGCTCTTCAACCATCGATAACCGGATTCTGAATATACCGATGCAGGACCTAGTCCGACGGAATTCACCCCAGCAATGATGATCTTCCCCTTTTCTTCGTACGGTTTGCCTTTGCGGAGGAAGAACGATGGGCCGCCGCTGTTGCCGGCGCAGGCTGAATTCGTCTTCAGGGACCAGACCCCGGTGTTGTTCTTTTTGATGACAAGGCTTTTGTCCGGATTCTTCAGGGAACACGACTTCAGGCCACCATTGACATTTGGGCCGACAAAAACGCCGTAGCTTCCACGACCATATGTTTCAAACAGAATAGCCTCGGTTTTCATAATCGGATCGGGCCACGGGGCGTGATCCAAGATGTCTGTGAACCGGGACGCAGCTTTGAAATTGTCTCCCATGACTTTGGCTGGCGCGACATATTCCTGATAGCGCCTGAAGAGTTCGTCGCTGAACCCGAAGATTGTCGTTCCAGCAGGCACGTCCTCCGACAATGTCAGCACCGCCAGATCGCAGCACTTGTCATCGTCGGGTCTTGGGAAGGTCACCACGTGCTGGGAAAGAATCACCCTCCTGCCCGCCTTCGAGAAGAAGGTTACCGGAAGGCCGTTACCATTGCCTCTCCTGAAGCAGTGTTCCGCGGAAAGAACTTTTCTTTTCGTGACCACCGCACCCGAGCAGAAGCTACCGCCGATCTGAATATGGACGATGCCGCTGCTGAATTTGGTCTCCGGGGACAGGGCCGAGTCGCTAACGCCCAACGGGTCAGACCACGCAGGCGAGCATATCGAGACAAGTATGGCGATCAGTAGCGTTTGTACGGCAGCCCTAAACATTCACATTTCCCTCCATGGTGGCCGATCAGATCAGCGCGAAGCCCAAAGAATTTTTACCACCGTGCGGAGTCGAGTTGCTCCTCCAATTGGAGGGTGCCTGTCGCAAAAAAATGGATGATTCACGACGTGTCCTCTGAAATCTGAGGAAGCAATGCCCGAATTCCTGAGGAGCTACTAACGGCCGTAGGGCTGTGTGCTCGCCTTCATGCCGCGCGGATTAGGGCCGCGAGCGAGATGGTGACGGCAACTTAATATCTACCTGGCACTGGGCGAATCCCGATTTTGCCCTGTCCAAGTCCTGATACACAGTCGCTCCGAAGCGCGGGTTTCCATCTGCGATCACCTATCGAAACATGCCTGAATCGCGAGAACTTTCATTTTAAAACAGGCATGTATTTTGCGGTGTCTCCCTTGGTGGAGGTTCTGCAGGACTACGCTTGTTGTTTGGCCTCAAAGATATAACGCCCGACACCGGGAAAGGTCTGATCCGCAACCTGTGTTTCCTCGATCCGTCGGGTTTGCTTTGGTCCGACGTTCAATCGGTCCCTCTGCTCACCTGCATCGCATGCTACGGGGGAGCGGCTGGAGTCGAGGCAGATCGACCCCAGTCGTGAACTTCAGACGGCGGCCGAGCGGCTTGAATTCGATCTCGTGAGGGCGGAGCCAAACGATGCTTCATCCATGACGTTTGTCGTGACCCTGGCTCCGCCTCCTATTTAGGGTTCATGAACGGGATGGCCGGGATGGCTGGGCGAGGGTCTCCACAGTTGATCCAGGTGGAGTTTATCAGGTAGACAGCCACTGATCACCATCCGAAAGGGTAATAGCGCCCCTCTTTACTTCCGGGATTTCTTGTATAGCCTGCTCTGACGTCTCGTTTTTGCTTTTAACAGTTGCTGATGCTCGGTCACTTGCACAAGTCGGATCGCGGCCCGCGCCAGGCCACTAAAAACTGCCATCTGGCGCATAGCGTCACCGATGCGACGAGGACTTTCGGCATCAGCATCATATTCGCCAACAACGTGGTTGCGGGTTCCGTCGGCAGGATCAAGTCTGGTAGACCCCATGCCTATTGATCTGTGCGGGCTGGATCAAGCACTCGATCAGTCGTTGGAAGCAGCGGTCGATCCCTCGCTTTGGCCTAAAATTCTTAATAGGATAACCGCTGCAACTGGTTCATTTGGCGCGAATATCATCCCGGCGAATGCACGGTCACCTGACCTGATCATCGCGACCGAGAGCGTTCGGCCCTGCCTCGAAGACTACTTCGCCAATGGCTGGCACATCAACGAGTGGCGTGTCCGCGGCATTCCCCTCATGATGAGGGACGGAACGATGCGGGACCAGCAATACACCACCCGCGACCAGTTCGAGCACCTTGATTATTATCGCTTTCAGGCGAAACACGGCATCGGCCGGACCTGCATCGTCGGCTTCTCGTCACCGGAGGACCTCATCTGCCTCACCCTCCACCGATCGCTTGACTCCGACGTCTTCAGCGATGAGGAGGCCGCGGTATTCCAGAAAGCCCGCGAGCGCCTCATGGCTTCCGCGATGATCATGCGTGGAATGTCGGCGAGCCGGATCGGTGGGATGGTCGACGCATTCAGGGCGACAGGCGTCGCGGCGATATTCTTCGACAGGTTTTGCCGCGTGACTGAGGCCACTCCCGACGCCGAGCGCCTCTTCGGTGAAGAGGTGTTCATCAGAGATCGGACCCTCTGTTCCCGCGTCCCCGAGGTTACCACCGCAATCCAGAAACGGATGCGCTCGATAATTGCCGAGAAATGGCTAAATCCAAACGAACCTGTAGGCTCGATCACGATACCGCGGGATGGTACGCGACCTATGGTGCTGCGCATACAACGTCTCGGCGGCAATCTTCCAGATTTCTTCGCCCACTCGGTTGGCGTTTGCCTCATCGAGGATGTCGGGGGAAAACAGCGCCAGAACCAGCAGCAGCTCCGCCAGCTCTTCGAGCTCACTGCCACCGAAGCGATTATCGCAACGATGGTTTCTCAAGGTATGACCTTACAAACAGTCGCAAAGAAGAGATCGATATCCTACGAAACGGCACGGTCCCATCTACGCTCTATATTTAGCAAGACAAATACGGGACGGCAGGCGGAACTTGCCGCTCTCCTGACACGCTTGAACCTCGCTGATCTTCCCGCATCCGCGCTTTGATGACATCGATGGGCGAAATACGGTAGCGCCGAGACCCTCGTCATGTGCCGTGCGCAACCGCATGCGATCTTGGGTGGTCCTGGTGACGAAGAGTTTGGTTGAGTGGGCGCGGTTGGCTGCCTTCGCGATGGGCGTACGAGGGCGGTTGCGTGCCATGCGCCCCCTTAAAGCATCCAGAGAACACCTGCGGTCCCAGGAGAGTCGTCAAGCAAACAGTGAACGAAAGCTTGGGTTCGCGGACGCGTCTTTCCTCAAATCTTAGACCTCAGAGCAATCAGAAATAACCCAATTGGAGGATGCGTATGGGCCTGAAATCATAAATCATTCCCAAGTTCTTATGGGGGATTATGAGATGAGAAAAATGTTGTCCGCTGGCGCATTTTGCGGAGCGCTGCTCGCTGGCCTTCCTGCCTATGCGTGCGTTCAAATGGAAGGAAGCTTTGTCGTAAATTACTGCGGTTATCGGGTGATGGGCAATTACAAGGGAGATGACGGCAGCTGGGGCGGCTTTGGCCCGATCCGGCCCGGCGGCCGCGAAGCGACGTCCAAGCGAGCAAACGCTGGGTGGAATGTGAGCTATTGCAACTATGAACTTTCCGTAAATGGCTCATGCAAACCCAAGCACCCCAGGGATATGTAGGACCGATGGGACTTGCCGATCGGCCGCCGCCTCGATTGTCTAGGTGGTTTCCTAGACAATCGAGGCGGCCAAGCCGCCATCACTCCAGGCAAGTCACAAAACCGAGGGTGAGCTTCGATACCCGTCAACTTATTGCTGTTGTCTTCTGTCGTTTCCCGTTTGCCAGTTAGGGAGCTTTAGATGAAGTATCTTCTCGTGTCCGCCAGTCTCCTCTTTGTCAGCCCCACGTCGTCGTTGGGAGCCGAGTGCAATTTCCAAAGGCCCGTTGGCGCATGTGCGGGTAGGCTGGAAATAATTACTGCGGGCGGTGCTTCGCCAAGCTATACCGCAGAGGTACGAATTTCGAGTTCGGCCAAAAGTTGTTCCAAGGTCGAATACTATCTTGATGCCACTCCTCATACGACGCTCTTGCGCAACGCCAATACCGAGCGGGAGAGCCTCTTTGGTACCAAGCCCATATCCAGCAAGAGTATTGGGGGGGTCAAATGCACCGCGTACGAAGACGCCACTGCAAATAATTCACGGACAACCACGCGGGAGAGCAGTCGCCGTCTGGGCGGCTGCACCCGTGAATCGGAGGCAGCCCGCAGGCTTGATGACTATAACAATACAAACGACTCACTGGATGGATTGATCGCCTTTTTCCCGAAGGCAATCGCAGTGCATCGTCAGCTTGGCGACGCCGCGAGAGTAGCTATGTTATCCAACCTCTTTGAAATTGCGAAGGACTGCAAAGCAAAGGTTGACTGACTCCAAACACGCCGATCCCATAACCACTGTTCGGGGAATCGGGAGGTAACCGTAGGTGATCCGCGACCGCAGGTCCTCCCTTAAAAATGCGAACGACGAGCCATCGGTCCGCCGGCATCATTGCCCCGAAGTCGTCTGTCTTGGAGGCTTGGATATGTCCTGTCGCAGGCGGCAATTTGCTTAAGACATGAAACAGATTGCGCAAAAGGGACACGATATTGATCTGTTGCAGTCATTACGGAAGGTGTTCAGTAAAAAGAGGGGATTTACTTGTGTTTAGGGCACGGATGAGGCGTTATTCTTTTATTATGACACTATTAACGTTGCTTTCCCCTGCGATGGTTTCATTTGCAGCGCAGCCATGCAAATCTGGCTCAACTCACCATTACGAGCATAGTGGATGTAATTATGTTGCCTATTGCCTGCGTGCTCATGTTGCTTACAGCGATGATATCCCCATGCCTGGGTGGCCGGACCGGCGGGCTGCTAGAATGGAAAGCCTATGGAACGAATATAAGCAGGCTTTGAACATCTGTTCTCTGGACTATTATCAATATTTCCGTCTTTCCAGGCCGCCCACGTCTACTACTCCGACCCCCAAACGGGAGCAAGCATCTCCATCGACAACTCGATCGATGACTCCAAGGGTTGCGGAACCTCCCGAAGAAAAAGTGAATGTTGATCCCGATCCGGATTGGGCCGGTGCCACGCGGGAACGAATTCTCAAGGGCAAGAAGGGGGAAGTCGTAGCAGTCAACGAAAACCCAAATCGAGTTGCTCCCTACGGGTCTGCGGACTGTGCTGAGATCAAGCCAGCTCCAAACAGGGGGGCAATAGACTGGGACTCGGTAACTATCCGCAACAAATGCTCTTATCCCATCAAGGTTTTGACCTGCTACTATGATCAAGGTCGGGGTGCTGACTGCGTCACAAAGAGGGGCGCAAGAGGCTGGGGGCAATCCGACCTTCTCGACCCCGGGGAAAAACAGGACAGTGTCGCAACCTCGAAGAAGCTTCCCTGGTTCGCGAGGATCGTCGTGTGCGACATGCGGGAGAAGAAGAACCTGCTTTGCGTTCTGCCGGATTGACGTTGTGATGAGGCGTACAGTGAATATCGCGACGATCATTGCATTCGCCTATGTGTCTTTGGTTGCGGGAGCTGTGGCTGCTGCTCAAGGCAATGAGGTTCCGATGTCTGGTTCGGCAGAATCCGGGCCAGGCGAATTCGTCAGGGAGCAGTCTTCATCGGGTGGTGCGATCAGTACGGACACACGGAACCAATGCGACCGTCTGGCGGCTGATCCGAAAGACAAGGACAAGCCCGCCGATGTCGCTGGAGTTGAACAGCCATCAGCCGAGGCCGTCGAGCCTTGTGCCGCAGCCGTGGCTGCCGATCCGCAAAATGCGCGACTGAATTATCAAGCCGGCCGCGCATATCGGCAGTCTAAGGACTTCGCGAAGGCATTCTACTATTTTGACCGCGCGAGCAGCCTCGGAAGTTTGCGGGCTGCTGTCGCCGTCGCGGATGCCTACAGCACTGGTTCGGGCGTCGCCAAGGATTTTGATAAGGCAGTTGAACTCTACACTCGGGCCGCAAGTCGAGGCGACCCCGAAGCCGTCGTAGAGATCGGTAAATATTATTCAAAAGGCCCTAAGAAGAACGTCGATTTGGCCGTTAACTGGCTGACGAGCGTCGAAACGGGTGAGGCATTCATGGCCTTAGGAAATCTATACCTCACCGAGGTTCAAAACGACGCGATCGCCCTCAAATGGTACAGGAAGGCAGCAGAACTCAAAATGCCGCACGCCTATCGGCTTCTCGGAGAAGCATATTCTTTGGGCCGTGGTGTGCCACAGGACGCCGAAGAGGCCTGGACGTGGGATAAGCTGGCTTGGGAAGCCCTTCCCCAGGTAACTACCAAAATCGCTAGGTATTATCAACTTGCGGGGGACACCGAGCAGATGTTGCAATGGTTGGAGCGTGGTGCAGCGCGAGGTGATGCCCCGTCGGCAGACGCGCTGGCCAGGGTCTACCGATTCTCGAAAACTGCAGACAAGGACTTCGCGAAGGTTATGGCCTGGTATCAGAAGGCCCTTGAACTCGGTGACAATAGTGCGCTGATCGAGATCGGCAGAATGTATCAAAATGGTGAAGGCGTGCAGCGGGATGTCCCGCGCGCTATTGAATACTACCGCAACGCGATCGAAAAGGGAGTGGGTGTCTATTGGCGGATCGCTGATGCCTACGAACAGATGTCTCCCCGAGACGATCGCTCAGCTTTCGAGTGGCACAAGAAAGGTGCTGAGGCTGGAGAATTGCTTTCAATGTTCTATCTGGCAATTCAATACAGAGACGGCACAGGCGTGCAGCAAAATTATAAGGAAGCGCTCGTCTGGTTCAAAAAAGCCGCCGAATTGGGTGACGAAGATGCGATGAACCAGGTCGGCAGATTCTATGCCGCTGGATGGAGCGTTAAGCAAAACTACGTCGAGGCCGGGCGGTGGTACGAGAAAGCCGGAGCTGCGGGGCAGGGGTGGGGGAACTCGAACCTGGCCATCTTCTTCTCAAGGGGATGGGGAGTGAAGAAGGACGTCGCGCTGGCGGTTGACCTTCAAGAGATGGCGATGAAGCAGAGCGCGGAAGTATGCGCCCGATTCAAGGAATCGTGGAGCAACTGGACGCCTGAGTTCCTGCGGGCATTTCAATCCCGTCTGGCGGAGGACCACAACTATAAAGGCGCGATCGACGGCCGCCTGGGATCGGGATCGATGGCCGCAATCGATGCGCTCTGTGCCGGTCAGGGCTAAGCGAACGATGGGTCGACCGAGCGTTTCTTCGGTCTGAGACGCCAAAAAATCTCCGACTGCGTCATGCGATGGAAACATTCTCCCGCGCTTTCATCTCCACGCCCGGTCATTCGAAAGCTGGCGGGGTGGGTTCCGTGGCAGACACCCAGTGTACCCATACACGAACCCCGCGATGCTTCAGAGCCTCCAAGATGCGCCGCGTTGAGGTGCCGGCCGTGGTCACCTCGTTGTAAACATCGTCATCGAGGACCCTGACTTCCTCCAGCGCAGGCAGTTCGAGCAGGGCTTCGATGTGATCGATCCCGGTGCTGAGCCTTAGTTTTTCCAGTTTCTGGAATTGCGCTAGGACGCGCACGTCGATCTTTCCGATCATCGAGATCGCAGAAAAGCTCTTGAGGTTCGTGCAAAGCTCGAGTCCCGACAGGTCCTTCACATCGAAGACGTTGTCTTCGCCGTCCCAGAAATACCAGGCGTATTCATAGACGGTTCCTCCGCCGTCGAACTCGATCTCCTCTACTGAGGCGAGAAGCTCGTCGGTGAGCGGATACCGCACCAGATAGTCCAGCGCCTCAGGAATGATTTCGTATCCCTCGTCCTCGAGATCGACGGCTCGGCCGAGGACGTGCGTGGCGACCTGTTCGGGTGAGCCAAGGTCAATCTGCTTTGCGTCGAGAAGCGAAGACAGGACGACGAGCTTGAGATTTGGATCAGCAAACGGCGCTCCGGCCTTGCCGGCTGCCGCTGGGTAGGGTGGTTCCGTCGGTTCCGGATATTCCGCTGCGGGGTTGGAGAAGCTGATTTCGTTGACGGTCTCGAGGGTGAGCCGGACACGCAAAGTGTAGCCTTCCGGAAACAGTCGCACGCCCATGCGCACGCCTCGCATCATCGCAAGATCGTCGCCGATCTCAAGGGACGGCATGGCGGCGCGCACCTGGTCGATCTTCATCCCCATCGCAATCCCGCCGACCGGGTGCAGGAAACGATGATTGTAGTTGAGCATGCCGATCGATCCATACGACGAACCCGCGACTGTTCTCGAGCAGGTCAATCTTTCCGCCCTTATGTGGGGCAGGCGGCTTCCAGGCGGAACCCATTGCTTCCTCAACCTTAGAGATCGGCATTCCGGGCCTCAAGCCAGCGAGCGCTGCGACGTCCACATTCTCGTTCAATGCCGCCATCACCTGCACTCCGTTCATGGTTGCGACCGCGGCTGCGGCAATGCCGATCATCAGCTCTCGTTTCCGCATCAAAAACTCAGCTATTCCCGGCGTCCTCGACTATTTTGAAGTCGCCGTGCTATCATTGTCCTGCCTGTTGAGGTGTCTTCTTCCACTCTTCTTCAAACTCCTCCTGCGTAATCCAACAGCCTTCAAACTGAGGGTCGGAGTTGATCTCTTCTAGCGGAGGAGTTGGTTCGTAGCAGAGTTGAGTATCCTTGTCCGGAAGGATGGCATCGGCGCGTTCCCTGTGACCGTCGGGATAGATGTGGCCCTTTCTGGTTTCCACGCCAGCGTCGTCAAGCTCCATGAACAGCTACAGTGGCTGCTGCGGAAATGTATGTTTCCAGTCAACTTTCAGGTATCTCATTCGGCTTTCCCTGGCGTAGACCTTCCCGCGATGCTCAGTGGGACCATGGTTAGATACGAATAGTGAGCAGCTCAGTCGCCGATTCGACGTTCCCCGATCCGTCCGCGGCCTGTCCGCCGCAGTCGATGGCATCGCCGACCCGCCCGGCTGGCTTGCCGTTGACGAATACCGAACCGGAACCCGTCGCCAAGGAGCGTCCGTGAGATGGTTCCGGGCAGGAAGGGCACACCGGAGCGTAGGCATCACCTTTCAAAACGGTGGAGATCGGCCGATTTAGGACGTGCTTATAATCTCGAAATTATGTGGCAGATGCCACAAGACGCTCAGGGTGACGATGGTGCGATCGCGAACAAGGACGTGCCAAGTACCGTTGCTTTGATGATGGGCGGGTCACGCTCTGAGCGTTAAGGTGTCCTTCGCAAAGTCGCTGTAGATGCAAGCCATTCAATTCCGGTTTCCAAGACATCGGTCATCGAAAGATTTGCCACTGATGCGGATCACGCGCGCATACTGCGTAGAACTTGATGACGTTGTCACGATCGACGCAGCTCGGAGGGCATACCTGTCTTGTGATCCACGCCCTCCACGGTTTCGATTTCTATGTTCAAGTCCAGATTGCAGGGCGGCCGAGGTGAAGGTCACCGCTGTCAACTACATGTTCAATTCGGAAGAAGGCACCAAGCAGGTGGCCGCTCACTTTCGCGAGAACCCCGCCCACACGCACCTGCAGGGTTGCGAGTGGGTCTTGTTGGAGCATGCCGACCAAGCGGACGTGAGGCGTCCCCACGAAACAGATGAACAGACCGTGCAGCGGCGGCTTCGGAGAAAGCTTACTGACCTCGTCACGGGTTTCGATCCTCGTCTTGCGGACGATAGGGTCATTGCCCCCGGCGAGGGAAATGGCGTTGAGGGGCGCATTAGAGCCAATGGCGTTCCAGGCGCACAACGTCCCGATGTCGATCGACAAGACGACGTTCGAACACGTGACCTACACCGCCTCGTTGAAACGTTTGTGGAAGCGAGAGAGCGATTAACTTCTGAGCAAAGAAACGAACTGATGCTGAACGTGACGGGTGTTGGAACGCTCAAGCTAGTTGACTACTTTAGGCGGCTTCAGTTTTGTGATGCGTATACGCGTGACAGAGTAATATTTGGCGGAGCCACACTGGAAGGTCGGTATGGTGTTGGAGTTCGCTTACAGGTGGTTGAAGGCAGCGTTAACAGATAGGACCAGCGATTGCTGTTTTGCGACGCGTGTATGCCGCTTGATCGGGGAGCATATACTCGGACCAAAACGTTAGCGAGTGCAGTTCGGATTTGCGTCCGGGCTCTTAAGTGGCCGCCGAACCAGAACGTTTGTTCGAGCCCCGGTCTGTCGAGTCGAGGCTTTAGCTTCAGGAGTGATATCCAGGGGGGTGAGTCCGCAGCACTCGCTCGTGGCGATTTTAGGCGACATGCAGGTTGGGAAATTCTTCCGTTCCTTTTTCACTGTGATGGCCTGGAGCATATAGGTCAGTTCCATAATATATATTACGCGATGCATTGGATGTAGCCGGGTGGGTTCAAGGATGAAGTGCGACTTGCGAAAGATACCAATGGGATGTCACTCGCAAGGAAGATGCCATGGAACGCACCTACTCCCATATTGGATTGGATGAACGCCGTAAGATTGCTCGCTGGAGAGCGGCTGGCCTCAGTGTCGCGGTCATCGCGGAGAAGCTCGGACGACGTCGTTCGACGATCTTTCGTGAAGTCATACGCAATATGTTCGTCGATAAGCAGATAGCTGATCTCAGCGGTTATTATTGCGTGACGGCGCATGAGATGGCTTGCGAACGTCGTGTGAAGCTGCGGAAGCTTGTGCGCTTCTCACATGTGCGGCAGTCGGTGATCGACCGAATCGTGCACGGCTGGTCACCGCAGCAGATCGCCGGCCGGATGCGGCTGGAACGTCACCCGATCTCGGTCAGCCACGAAACGATCTACAAGTTCGCCTATTCGGCCGACGGCCATGCTATCAAGCTGTGGCGGCATTTGCCGGAGCATCGCGCTAGGCGCAGACCGCGACATGCCAGACGCAAGCATGGCCAACGCTTTAGCCCTGACTTGAACATTCTGCGCCGCCCAGACGTCGTTGCCGATCGCAAGCAGTTCGGCCACTGGGAATGCGACCTGATCCAATTCCGCAAGAAGTTCGGAAAGGCCAATGTCACATCGCTTGTCGAGCGGGTTAGCCGCTTTGCGATCTTTCTGCGCAACAATGATCGGCAGTCCCGGCCTGTCATGGATGGCCTCATACAAGCCCTGCGGGCCCTGCCCCATCTTGCCCGCCGTTCGATCACCTTCGACCGCGGCACAGAGTTCACCGACTGGCCGTATCTACAAGCAAACATCGGAGCGCAAACGTGGTTCTGCGATCCACAATCACCCTGGCAGAAAGGCACGGTCGAGAACACTAACGGTCGGGTACGGAAATGGCTTTCGAGAGAGGTCGATCCACTGTCGGTCACAGACGCAGATCTGATCGAGATCTGCAACCAACTCAACGCGACCGATTGGTGAGATAGTCCGCCAACTCGGCCGTTATCATTCGACCATATAAGGAGGATTATCCGCTTGGCCTTTACGAGCACCTGCCTAAGCGACGTCGCCGACGCTTGCCGCGTGGATTCCGTAAGCCGCGTGGCGGCGTCATTCCGTTTGAGTGCCGGATCTCGCAACGGCCTGATTTTGTTGATGATCGGTCCGAGTTCGGCCACTGAGAAGGCGATCTGCTGATCTTCAAACGCGAACTTGGCGAGGCCAACATCACTCGCTTGTCGAGCGCAAGAGCCGCTACACGGTGTTGATCAAGAACCGCAGTCGCCACTCGCGGCCAATCATGGACAAGATCATCACGGCCTTCTCACCACTCCCGTCTTTTGCTCGCCGCAGCTTTACCTTCGATCGCGGTACCGAATTCGCCGGCTTCAGAGCTTTGGAAGACGGGATCGGCGCCAAGAGTTGGTTCTGCGACCCAAACCCACCTTGGCAGAAAGGTGCTGTGGAAAACGCCAACAAGCGCATCCGCCGCTTCCTGCCCGGTGACCCCGACCTATCCAACATCACACAGCAACAGCTCGTCGACCTCGCCCACCACCTGAATGCGCAGCCGCGTAAATGCCTCGGCTATAAAACCCCGGCCGAAGTGTTCATCCCCCATTTGCGCGAAAGCGGCTGATCCCCTACCCTACAATCCGGCATGATGCACTTGGATTAGGTTCTCCAAGATAATCATTATATGAAGCTGCGGCTCCACTCCTACTCTGGGATCATTCCCGCCGTCAGGTTGACATAGGCAGCGGTCATGGAACGGGCTTTGTCGGATACCAGAAAGGCTGCCGTCTGGGCCACGTCGGCGAGCGTTGGCAGCCGACCCAGCATCGTGGTCTGGGCGCCGCCGCCCAGCCATTGCTCGACCGTCATTCCCAGGGCGCTGGCCTTGGGCGCAAAGAGCTCGCCGGTATAGGATCCCGCCTGCGGGGCATCCGAAATCGCATGCGGGCCGAGGCAGACGACCCGGATATTGCGCGGCCCCAGCTCGGCGGCCAGCACCCTGGAAAAGGCTTCCACACCCGCGCAGGTGACGCTGTAGCCGAGATGGCCGGGAGGTGCCGTGCGCCCAGCAGGCGTCGAAAGCGTGAGGATGACGCCCTGCCCTCGTTTTCCCATATGCGGCACAACCGCCTTGCTGCTGTTGAACAGCGAGGTCAGGAAGTTCTCCACCGGGCTCATGAAGGTCGCGAGGTCCAGATCGTCGATATGGGAGCCCTGGTCGTGCAGGAAGCTGGTGGCGTTGATCGCAACGTCGATGCCGCCAATCCGTGCGGCGAGCGCCGAAATGGCCTCCTGAGTGTGAGCCTCATCCAGGCAATCGACCGTAAACGTCTCGACCATGCCGCCTTCGGCGCGCACCTGGTCGGCCGCGGCGGCCAGGCGCTCATCGTTTCGCGCGCCCAGCCAGACGCGGGCACCGTCCGCGACGAAGGCCTTGGCCATGGCCGTGCCGATGGCGCCGCTGCCGCCAAAAATGACGATATTCTTTCCCTCAAGAAGCATGGAGCCTTCCTTTTCCGTGTGTTAGGGCAATCCCCTGCCACCGCCGCCTTTCAGCGTCGTGCCAGTTGATTGCGATGGGAGTAACTGCTATTCGTCAACCAATCGGTTGACGAATGTCTTCTAGGCCGAACCTGAGGGAGTGTCAACCATTTGGTTGACGGAAGTGATGATATCTGAAGACGAGAGGCTTGACGCCATCTTCCACGCGCTCTCGAACCGAACCCGCCGGCAGTTGCTCGCCGATCTCAGCGGGCGGCCCGCGCGCGTCAACGAGTTAGCGCGCCCCTACGACATGTCGGTCAATGCCATTTCCAAGCATCTCTTCGTGCTGGAAAAGGCCGGGCTGATCGAGCGGCGTCAGGAGGGCAACAGCCAGACTTGTCTACTCGCGCCAGGCGCGCTTGCAGACGCCGATGCATGGATATCTCATTATCGGCAATATTGGACGAGCCAATTACAGGGGCTCGCGCAATTCGTCGAAAGCCGGGAAGACCGCTGATGAAGCCAACCGAACTTTTTGCCTCGCAAGTGGTGAAGGCGGAGCGCAGCAAGGTGTTTGCCGCCTGGACGTCCCCCGAATTTGTCCGGCAATGGTGGGGGCCTCCGCCTTTTACCTGCCCGCATGCCGAAATCGACTTGAGGGTCGGCGGCGCCTATCGGCTGGCCAATCTCGGTCTCGATGGCGAGGTCATCTGGATCAGCGGCATCTTCACCCATGTCGAAGTTCCGGCTTGTATCAGCTACACCTGGACGCTCAGCACGCACACCGCCGAGCCATCACTGCTGCATGTCACCTTCCTCGAACACCCCGAGGGTACCGAAGTGCGCATTCACCACGAGCGCTTCGCGGATGAGGCGGTGCGCGACGAACATGCACTCGGCTGGCAAGGTTGCCTGGGAAAGCTGAGGCAGTTCCTGACGGAAGGACACCATCCGGGCTGACGGGTCAGTTGCCGGAGGAAGTGACTTCGTCCGCTCGCATGCGCCCGCGAAAGCCTCGCACCTTGGCGCGATTGCCGCAAGTATCCATGGAACACCAGCGCCGAGGCCTGGACCGGCTGGAATCGAGGAAGTATCCGCCACAGGGCTCGCCCTCGCAGCGACCGATCCGACGTTCCACGGGGATCAATTCCAGACTGGTGATGGCAAGCGTGATGCGTCTGACCGGTAGCATGAGCAGCGCTGTGGCTTCACCGGAGTGGGCGGACATGCGTGCGGCTTGCAGTCCCCCATCGCCAAGTGTTTCGGCAAGCCGGGCGCATAGCCCCTGGCCCCCGTCGATTTTAGCCTCAGACCCGGCTTGCTGGGCCAGGTATTCGCGCCAGACATGTCTTAAATCGATGGCGGAAATATGCGCGGCCTCCGCAGTGTCGTACCAAGCACCGGCACGATCCAACAGCAAGCGCAACTCAGCTTCGGCCAGAAGCCCAGCCGGATAGCACCATTCAATCAGTGATATATAGTCAGGGATGAAATCCACCAGCCGGCCTTCTCGCCAGTGCAGCGTATTGGCAAAGTCCAGCGCCGGGTCGCCCGCGAGCATTCTCATCCGGCCCAACGAAGAAAAGTAGGCACGGGGCGCCAGCGTTGAAGGATCTAATCGAGACATGTAACCATTTATGCAGTTACGCAATCTCTGGCAAGAGCCATCGCGATGAAGGGGCGTTATGGCTGTTGACCCTCACGCCACGTGAGGGTCCAGGCTTGTCTGTGGAGGAAGATCAACCTTGAAGACTTACACCGTCAAGCAGCTTGCCCGTCTCGCAGGCGTCACTGTCCGAACATTGCATCACTACGACGATATCGGCCTGCTGCGGCCCGCTTTCACAGGACGCAACCACTACCGTTATTATGGAGAGGCCGAGATGCTGCGCCTGCAGCAAATCCTAATCCACCGATCACTTGGCCTTCCGCTCGGGGACATCGCGGCAGTCCTTGACGCCCCGGACTTCGACAGACTGGCGACACTGAAACGGCAAAGGGATCGGCTTGCAGGGAACATCGAGCGCCAGACGGCCATGTTGCAGACTATAGACAGCACAATTGCGCGACTGGAAGGAGACATCACCATGAAAGACAAGGACCTCTACTCCGGGATCATCGCACCGGAAACGCAAGCCGGCTACGAGGCTTGGCTCGTTGAGCGCTATGGGGCGGATGTCAACCGCGACATCGAGCGCAGCCGCGCAAGGATGGCCAAGCTGTCAGAGGAAGAACGCGTGGCCTGGATGGACGAGCTGCGTGAGATCGAGAACATGCTGGCAGAAGGCCTTCGCCGAGGTGTGCCCCCGCAATCGACCGCACTCGACCCGGCTTTGGAGCGGCATCGCCGCTGGGTGGGAGCAAGCAATGGCGGCGAGTGTGAACCGCAAACCTATGCTGGCCTTGCCGATGTCTATCAACACTCCGACTTTCGCGCCCGATATGAGGCAATCGAGCCCGGCTTCGCCGACTATCTCACCACCGCCATGAAAGCGTGGGCGCGCCGCACAGTTGGCCGAAGCCCGACATGACTGCCGTGCAAGCTCTCGGCCGGCTGTTGCTCGGCAGACGCTGGTTTGGTAGATACTTTTGACAGACCAATACACCTTGGAGCGATTGGCATGGGAGCCACCAAGTCAGCAGATAAGTAAGCCGCAACAACGTCCTTTGTGTTGTTGCGGCGCTTTGTCTGAGAACTCCAATATGCAACCGGCGCCGCCAAATGTTTTCATTTGAGCGGATCTTGTTATGTCTCAATTCCATGTTTCGTGGCGCTATTCCCTGCCCGCATCGATTTTGCTGATGGCGCCCTTTGATGTCCTCGCGTCTCTGGCGATGGACATTTATCTACCTGTGGTACCTCACATGCCATCCGAGCTTGGCGCCAGTCCAGCCGTGATCCAGCTGACGCTCAGCCTCTATCTGGTGATATTGGGAGTGGGCCAACTGGTTTTTGGGCCGGCTTCAGACCAGGTGGGACGACGGCCAGTTCTCGTTGGCGGAGCGGTCCTTTTCTCGGCCGCCTCCTTCGGCCTTGCCGTTTCTTCGAGCGCAGGTGTGTTCCTTCTCCTTCGGCTTCTTCAGGCCCTCGGTGCATCTGCCGCCCTTGTTGCGACATTCGCAACCGTTCGCGACGTCTATGCGCAACGGCCGGAAGGCGTGACAATTTATGGCCTGTTCAGTTCAATCCTTGCCTTCGTACCCGCCCTTGGGCCGATCGCAGGAGCCTTAATCGCAGGAGCCTTCGGGTGGCGGGCCATTTTCATCGCTCTTGGCGCCGCCGGTCTGCTCGCGACGGTGAATGCGATCTTTCGATGGCACGAAACGCGCCCGATTAACGCTGTTCCCGCGCGCGGGAGTTTCTGGCCAATATTGTACAGTCTCGCGTTCTGGACATACACGCTCGGGTTCAGCGCGGCCATGGGTACGTTCTTCGTGTTCTTCTCCACGGCGCCACGCCTGCTCATTGAAAGAGCTGGTTACTCGGAATTGGAGTTCAGCATCTCCTTCTCGACGGTCGCGGTAGCAATGATCATTACCACACGATGCTCACGGCGGCTCATTGGTCAGTTGGGCACCGCCCGCTGCCTCACCACGGGCATGGCGGCGCTGATGTTCGGGGCCGTACTCCTGAGCCTCGGCGAAGTCGCGGACCAGCCGTCGCTTCTGACCTTCATAGTCCCAATGTGGATCATGGCTATCGGAATCGTTCTTGCGGTGTCAGTCACTGCAGAGGGTGCACTTAGTGGATTTGAGGACAGGGCAGGATCTGCTGTTGCGCTGTATTTCTGCGCCCAAAGTCTGATCGTCGGCTTCTTCGGGACGTGCGCGGTGATTACACTTCGCGCTGACACCGTATGGCCCCTCGTGGCCTATTCGTCAGGAATGGCTGCCGCTGTATTGGGCTCCTGGTTTGTTCTGCGTCGACGCAGCAACATGACGTAGCAGAGGCGGATGGCGGGGCGGACTTTAAAGGGCCGCCCCGCACCGGCAGTGGCGACATGGACAAGGATGGCATGGATCCTACGACGTAGACAAAATTCAAAGACAAGAAGCGTCTCAGGCAGTCTCAGCAAAGAGGCGGCCACTGGTTGATTTGTGACAATAGTGCACGTAACCTCATAAACGGTTACATAGGATAAAGCGCCGAAATAGATGCACAGGCTCGCGGTAAGAATTGTTCTCATAATCCTGCAGGTGGCCTTCCCAGTTGTGGGATCGGCAGGCAAACTCGAAGATCTCTACACCGCCAAGGCCATCGTCACCGGGCAGGGCGAGAAGAACCGGCAATTGGGTTTCCGAGAGTGCCTTGATCGCGTGCTTGTCAGGGTGTCGGGCGATCAGCGCCTGGCTCGCCGGCCAGAGATGAAGTCCTTGCGCTCGCGCGCCGGCAGTCTGGTTCAGTCTTTCTCCTACCGTGATCGCCTGGGTGGCAAGCCAATCCATGACGAGCAGGGTACTTACGACCGGCCGCACGACCTGACCTGCCGCTACGACCCGGCGGTGATCGATGATCTGCTGGCCACTCTGCGCAGCCGTCCTTGGCTCGAAAAACGTCCCTCCCTCGCGGTATTCCTTGACGTTCAGCGAGATGGGCCGCTGTTCCACGTCTCTCCTGACGATCCGCGCGACGCCGCCATGCGTGAGTCCTTCGTGCTGGGCGCCGAGCCGGTTTCAATGCGGGTGGTTTTCCCGCCCAGCGCCCATCTCAATACATGGGCGCTGGGGCCGGCTTCGCCTGATGTAAACCGCGCTGTGCAGGCTAGCGGTTCCGATTTGGCATTGGTCGGCCGGCTTGTCTGGAGCGACAAGGAGCTCGGTTGGATCGCGACCTGGCGCCTGGCGACCGGAAAATCGGAACACGCCTGGACGGTTCGCGGGGTCAACTTTGACGAAGCCTTTCGGGCTGCCATGCGGGGCGCGGCTCAAATCCTGTCGGGCAATGGTGACCCTTAGGGCTCCGAACGAGTATTGGGAGAGCTGTCATCACGTTTAATGGATCCATCGATTTGCATCGGTTCATTCGTGAGAATTTCTCGCTCGGACCCGTTGCTACCGTCCCCGAGATTTCGCTGTATACGGCCGGCCCGAGAAGCGGTCTCTGGCGCCTTGCCGAACATGACGATAACTTCGGAGCTCCCTATTGGGCACACCTGTGGGGCGGAGGGTTGGCGCTCGCCCGGTATATCCTGGACCATCCCACAAGCATTCTTGGCCGTCGCGTCCTCGACCTTGGCGCGGGGTCGGGCATCGTCGGTGTCGCCGCGGCAAAGGCTGGGGCATCGATGGTCGTCGCTGCGGATATCGATTCCTATGCGATGTCGGCCATCGAACTCAACGGTGAAGCGAACCAAGTGGAAGTGTCACCCATGCTGGGCGATCTCACGAGCGCAGCCCTGCCCGAAGTCGATGTCGTCCTGGCCGGAGATCTCTTTTACGAGGAAGAGCTGGCCGCTAAGATCACGGACTGTTTTGATCGATGCTCCCGCTCAGGCATCACGGTCCTTGTCGGCGATCCCGGCCGAGCCTTCCTGCCGAAAGCGCGGTTCACTTTCCTTGCGACGTATGCTGGGCCGGACTTTTCGATGTTCAAGCCCAGCACAGAAAAGACCAACAGTGTCTTCATGTTCAACGGCTCTGCACTTGCTTATTGACGGAAGAGCTTAACGGCTGCGGACACGATCTCGGCGTTGTCGCGCGCTATCGATCCATCAGGAAGGTGCTTTCCGTCCTCCATGCCGACACACGTCGACAGGCGCTGCGCTCATGCCCGCCGAACGAAAGGCCAGGCGGTTTCGTCATATCCGTGCAGAATGAGGGGCCGGGCAACAGCTATCCAAGCGGCGGTCGAGACGCCGATGGGAGTGCCGGGGCAAGCCGTACGGATAGCTTCGACTGTCTCGTCCACCGCGTGGAGGCTTTCGCGCCCATACTTGTCGCGAGGATGAACACGCAACTCCGCCGCTCCCGCCTCTATCACAGCGATGGCATCTTCCACCATTTCTTCGACGGTGAGCGGAAGGCGGGGATGATAGTCCCGTTTCCTGCTACCATTGATGCATGCTTGCACGATCACTTCATATAATCCCGAGCACTGAGCTTCATTGAACGACGATGCGTTTCCCCTGTTCCCGCCGGAACGCAGATCAGGTGTCACTCCGCAGTGGCGCGCCACGAGTCCGCCAGTCGATCCACCTCTTCGCCAATTCGGCCTAATATTCTCAACGCTTCTTCAAAATCACCGCTGGCAAAATTCTCCCAAATAAGGTCGACGCGAGACGCGAGTGCAGTTGGAGCAAGAGGTTGGGAGGCAGCAAGGCGGAGGGCGCCCTTTTCGTTCATCACATAGGTGCCGTTCAAGGCGCAGATCACTTGCCCCACGCATGCCAGTGCCCTGAAGATGCACCCGGCAATATAGGTCCGGTCGCCTCGCTTAATTGCCTTGGCCGCGTTACCGGCGGCAAAGGCGATCTCCCACTGAAATCGATCGAGGATAGCCAATCCGAGTGCCCTCGGATAGGGTTGAAGGCTCTGCTTCAGTCTTGCGATCGCGCCGTTCTTATCGATAATAGGCTTGCAGTAATGAATTTCGGCCAGCCAGATAGCTGAAACGAATCCGTGCGGATGTCCGGGCTGATAGTCCACCCGAATAATACCATTCAACGCCTGGTCGATGGTAACCTGCACATCATCCAAACTGCGATAGAGAATATCCACTGGCTGGCCTTTAACGGTCAGCCAGCCGCCACCAACAATCCAGGGTCCCCATTCGCCTACTCGCGTCAACGATGACCCCGAACCTGCATCAACAAACGGCAACACCGCTCGTTGTAGGTCCTGAATAGTGAATGGCGAGCAAGATTGGAAATAGAGACCGAGATCATAATCAGATCCCGGGCCGGCGTCGCCTCGGGCGCGGGAACCACCAAGTACAACCGCCTCAACTGCGGGCACAGCGGCAAGGCTTGCGGCCATCTCCTTAGTCAGCAGATCAATCATCACCTGTTTTCTCCCACATTCCGGCTCCCCTCGTTTCCACATGCACTGATAACCTGACCCTAAAGCTTACGCGGACGACGGTAGCGGCTAAGCAAGGTTGCGAGGGGCTCCGCAATTCCCTTGGCTCATTCATGGGGACTCGTTGCGAATCCTTTGTTCACGAAAGTTTCCACGTATCCGGGGTGTCGTCGTTGCGAGACCTGGTTACCGCTTTTATCGGGGGTTCTGGTTTCCCCCTGCAGCCTTTGCTACCGGTGTCATTGTCGATCGGACACTGGCCCATCCCCTACCGCGCGCGGCACGTTTGACGGCCGCGCATATTGATTGGTGCTACGCACAATACCGTGCATACGACAATAGCTTCCAGCCGTATAATGGCCCGCGTGAACAGTGCTTGTCGCCGTATTATTAAGGTGGGCATGAGCGAGGCCGCTGAGGTAGTCGCCGTCTGCTCGTAGAGCCTGACCAAAGTGCGTCGAGCTGAGTCGCTGCGAAGCGGCCAAGCTCGATCAGGTGGGTCTTTTCCGGATGCAACGACAGCGCAAAATCTCGCAATCGCTCCCGCTCTCTTTCCGGAGGCGGCAGGCATCGTTCTCAAACTGGAATCTGACGCAGCCTTCTGTCCTTCGAACAACACCGGCACCCGAAACCATGACTGTTTCACTGCTAAGCGGCTGGCCTTTGCATTCCCGTGTCGATGATGCGCCGACGTCCTCACGGATGTCGGCGCACGGCCCCGGGCCGGTGAGCTCGTAATCCCTCACCGAAAAGGACTTGCACCCTTGCCGGTCTCCCGCCGCACTCGCAGCAATGGAGATTGCAGTGATTTTTCAGTTACGCAACCTGACAGCCACAGGCTCGCCGTGTGGGAAGCTGATAACCTGCTCTGGCAAAGACCAATCCGCGATAGCTTCCGGCTCGTCCTCCCCGTCGACAGTGACGGTCCTGAGCTGTGAAGCGAGATGGTCTAGCGTTGTCCTCATCTGCTGCGACAACTCTGGGGAGGCGGGGGAAAGGTCTTTTGACAGACCCCAGTAATCCCACGGTTTCAGTTCCAGCTTACGCAGGGCTGCGACTTCTCGAAGCACGCTTCCCGCCACGAACCACTCCCCCCCAAGAGCGAGGCTCGACACGCCAAATCGCGAGGCGATCTCCTGCTCGTCTTGGATCCGAAGCCATGCCTCGCCTGCTGTTAGGAATCGCCCGCGCGGCACGTCCATAGTATCGAAAGGAATACCGTCAATAGCCGCAAACTCAACGTCGAGCCGTTTCCAACGCCCGCAGTCATGCCATTCGCAAAGCCAATGATCTTCCCAGTGGCCAGGTACCAGATAGTCAGCAAAGCCGACACGGAGACGAGCCGGGATACCGCGCTCACGAAATCCACTTACCGCCACTATGGCGAAATCCCGGCACACGCCCCCGACTTTGTGCTGTGCGGATTCGCCTTCAAGCAAATTGCGTTTTACGGCGACAGACAAGATCTCTGCCACAGAACGCAGCTCCAGATCCGCCGCCTGTTCAGGTTTAAAGCCTCGTTCCTCGGACTCAGAACCGCGAGGATGCTGCATGAAAGAGCTAATCCACCTGGCAATTGACTTAGGCTCGACTCCACGACGCATCAATGTTTCGCGATACGGCCCAGGTTCGGAGTAGACGCTGTGGGAAGCATAGAAGGATTTGCGCATTGCTGTCTCTTTCCAGTTAAGATCGAGACACGACAAGAAGGGCAAATTTTCAAAAATTGTCAATCGGTCGCTATTCTTAAATGTTCCGAGTTTTGAATCGCTCTTGCGCCTGAAGCCGGGTGCGGTACATGCGCCTCATCCATGAAAGACGGGCACTGGATGCGACCATCACGCCTTGAAGGGATCCGAACCATCGACACCTACCTCGCCCGATTTTAACAACTGAAAATAATCAAGCTTCGGGAAACGCTAGATGGTCTTAGCAGCATAAGTCCCTATTAGAACCGCCTCGCGTTTGCCCGAATAACTGAAGCATGACTACGATTCAGACGACAGTTCGTTTTCTCGGTTGTGCAATGCAGGCTCGGAATCTCTCTGGGTGATCAAACGCGCGCTATGCTGACGTGAGAACGATATCCATAGCCAACTCATTGCCACGGCGAGACGACTCCTCGCTCCGATGAGGAAATAAATGTGAACGACACCCCAAATCCACCAAGCCAGCCAGCCTCGGATTTTCAGGCGGCCGAAATCAATCACTGCTGAGTTACGCCCGATCGTTGCCAGATTACCCAAGTGTCGGTAGCGAAACGATTGTGGCGCCGGTCGCCCGGCTAGCCGATGCCGTATTCGCTGAGCCACGAACGATCCCTGCTGTTTGGCTGCCGGGGCTATGGCTGGCACCGTCGTGCCATTCTTCCACTGGACCGACGCAGTGTCACCGATGACATAGATATTTGGCACGTCCTGGATCGTTAAGTCTGCTTGAACGATGGCCCGCCCCGCGCGATCAGCAGCGGTTCCTAACCATGCCGCGGCGTTTGACGCTTTCACGCCCGCCGCCCAAATGATCGTGTTGCACACTACGAATTCGGAGCCGATTGTTACCCCGGTCGGTGAACAGGCGGTAACAGGACTTCCTTTGCGAATCTCAACACCAAGCTTTTCGAGCGACCTCTCCGCGTACGTCGACAGATTTTCCGTGAATGTTGGAAGCAGCCGGGCTCCAGCCTCTATCAAGAGGATCCTGGCGGCCTGCGTGTCGATATGACGAAACTCTCCGACGAGGGTTCGGCGAGCTAGTTCAGAAATCATGCCCGCTAGTTCCACGCCTGTTGGACCAGCCCCAACAATCCCAAAGGTAAGGAGAGCACTGCGCTTTTCTGGGTCCGCTTCCGTCTCCGCCTTCTCGAATGCCATAAGGATGCGACGTCGAATTGTCGTTGCATCCTCCAGGGTCTTCAAGCCTGGTGCCGACGTCTCCCACTCGTCGTGTCCGAAGTACATGTGCCGGGCACCGGTTGCCATCACGAGAATGTCGTAGAAAAAGGCTGTTTTGTCGGCCAGTTTGACCTGCTGTAGCTGTCGATCAACCGCCACAACCTCGCCAAGTACGGTCCGGACGTTTTGACTTCCTCGGAACATCTGCCGTATCGGCCAAGCAATCTCTGACGTCGCCAGGACTGATGTAGCAACCTGATATAGCAGGGGCTGGAACAGGTGATGGTTCCGCCGGTCGATAATTATGACCTCAATATCGAGGCCACGAAGGCTCTTGGCAACCTGAAGCCCTCCGAAACCGGCACCGACGATCACAACATGCTGCCGAGACATTTGGAACCTCACCTGTTCAACGACGATGAAAGGCGCTACCCCGCGTTTAAGGGAATAGCCCGCGGGATTGCTTCGCGTCCATGATGCGTTGCACCCCGATCGTGATGGCCGCGAACCTGTAAGATATCTTCTCCGATGAAGCCTTCGAGATGACCTTCGAGAAAGCGTCGTCCAGCAGTTCGCAAAGCTTCGCCACAACGGTGTCGCGATTCCAGAAAACTTGCTGAAGGCCCTGAACCCATTCGAAATAGCTGACGATCACGCCACCCGAATTGCACAGGATGTCCGGGATGACGAGGATTTCCGGGCGTTCGGCATCTAGAACATCGTCGGCGTCCGGCGTCGTCGGCCCGTTGGCGGCTTCGGCGATGATCCGGCACTTCAGGCGACGGGCCGTATGAGCGTCAATGACCCGTTCCATTGCTGCCGGAACGAGCACATCGCATTCCATCGTCAGAAGTTCTTTCGGATCTGAAAGAAGCTCGCTGCTGAAGTCGGAAAGGTGCCCATTTACTGTCGCGTATCGATCGAGAGCCTCGATATCGAGACCACGTTTGTCAACGTAGCAGGCGGTATGGTCGGAAACGCCGATGACCTTAACGCCGCGCCTTACAAGCTCAAGAGCCGTCACGGACCCGACATTACCAAAACCTTGGATCACGGCGGTGCATTTGCCCGGATCGAGATTGATGCTCTGCATCGCCCGCTCAATGAGATGGGCAGTACCGAGGCCGGTGGCTTCGCGTCGTCCAGTAATACCGCCTGCGCTAACAGGCTTGCCCGTCACGATTTCGCTGACTGTCCTGCCCTGGTGCATGGAGTAGGTATCCATGAACCAGGCCATGACCTGCTCATTTGTCCCCATGTCCGGCGCCATCACATCAATGTGGGGTCCGACGAATGGGATCATCTCCTGCATGTACCGTCTCGACAGCGCTTCCAGCTCGCGCAAAGAAAGCTGTCGAGGATCGACAGTGATCCCCCCCTTGGCTCCACCATAGGGCAGACCAGCCAACGCACATTTCCAACTCATCCAAACAGCAAGAGCTGCGACCTCGCCGATATCGACATTCGGAGCGAAGCGCGTGCCACCCTTCGTCGGTCCGAGCGTCAGGTGATGCTGGACCCGGTACCCCTGAAAAACAGCGACTTCACCGCTATCGAGGTGAATCGGGCACGATATCGTCATAGCCTTCTTCGGATAAAGAAGGCGGCTACGCTGACCGTCGGGAAGTTCCAGACGGTCGGCAATGCGGTGAAACTGTGTCAGCGCCATCTCGAAGACGGGACCGGCATAGATGTCTGTCATATCAACAACTCGCTTGCGATAGCGGGACTTATGCAGCGGGCGGCGCTGGGTGGATGAACGGCCACGGGCTAGCCTCCGAGCCCTTTTCGATCGGCACTTCGATCAACACCGGTGCGTTCAGTTCCAGTGCCTCTGTCACCATGGCCTTCAATTCTGCTGGAGACGTCGCCCGATAGGTCTTCACGCCGAAGCTATCGCCCAATTTGACGAAATCAGGGTTGGTGAGGTCGGAGCCGATGTATCGACCGGAATAGGTCTGCTTCTGGTCGCGAAGAACGTTTCCGTAGGCATTGTTGTTGAAGACGATAGCAACCACGGCAATGTTGTGTTGGACGGCCGTTGCAAGCTCCTGAACGCCAAACATGAAACCGCCGTCCCCTGACACGGACACGACCGCTTTGTCTGGGTTGCCGACTTTCACGCCGAGAGCCGTGTTATAGCCGAAGCCGAGATTGTCTTGATAACCGCACGTCACGTACTGGCGCGGGCCGTATACCGGGAAAGCGAAGCGGGCGGTGAACCCCATCTGGCTGACTTCCTCGACGAAGAAACCATCGCGGGGAAGTGCTTCACGAATAGCATTGAGATAGTCCACCTGCGGCTGTACGGCAGAGAACCGTTCCCGGGCCTCCCGGTTTAGACCAGCAAATTCTTCGACGCGGCTCGGCGTTGCCTTCTGGGCAACGGCCTGTGTCAGCGCGGCAGTTCCCGCCGTCGCGTCAGCGACGATCGCGACATCGGGCTTCAACCGCACCATTTCCGTCGGATCGATGTCGATCCGGATAACCTTCAGCCCCTTGGGGAGCCATCTCCAGCGCATGAACTCAAGTTCAAGGCGGCTACCAATGCCGATCAGGACGTCCGTGTTCTTCCAGTAATCGAATGCCGCAACGAAGTTGAGGTAATTCGGATGGTCGTCGCTTACGACGCCCTTCCCGGATCGATGTGAAGTGACGGGGGCATTGAGCGCCTCAGCCAGCGCCGCGATCTCCTGGCCAGCGTTTACCGCGCCGCCGCCCACCATGATCAGCGGGTTCTTGGCGTTCGCGAAGATTTCCGCTGCGGCCTTGATCGCATCCGGGTTAACCTTCGGATTTGCCGCAGGCCGAGTTTCAGGAAGATCAACTTCCGGTCCGGACATCCCGAAAACATCCCACGGAGCCTCCACCGCTCCCGGTCCCTGGCGCCCCGAGAGCATCTTGCCGATGACATCCGCCATCACTGCGCCGGTCTGAGACTGGTGGTCGATCCGTTCGGCGACCTTGGTGATACCGCGCATTGTCGCCAGTTGATCGGGCAACTCGTGCAACTGGCCACGGCCCTGCCCGATCAGATGCGACATGATGTTGCCAGTCAGGCAAAGGACCGGGGAGTTTGCGCCGTAGGCGGTGCAGAGCGCGGCACCAGAATTAAGGACGCCCGGGCCGGGAACGACGGTATAGGCTCCAATGCGGCCTGTGGACTTCGCATAGCCGTATGCCATGTAGCCGGCGCCTTGCTCATGACGGGTATGAATGAAGCGGATCTGATTGCGCTTCTCATATAGAGCGTCGTTGAAGTCGTACATGTGGGCGCCAGGGATACCGAAAACAGTATCCACTCCATTCTCGACGAGAGAGCGAGCGATGGCTTGGCCCGTCGTTTCTTTGTTTGTCATCTTGTGATCCAGTCTTTTCTATCCAGGTCCGTTCAGGCTGCGGCGCGGTTGCCGATAGTTCCCTCGGCGGCGAGAGCCTTCATGATTGCCTTCGCATCGGTCGGCTGCATTCCCGCCAGGTTCATCCGGCCAGAATCGGCCATATAGATCCCGTGCTTGTTGCGCAGTGCGACCGCGGTGTCCTTGGACATGGAAAGGTTGGAGAAGAGGCCACGCTGCTTAGCGATGAATTCCAGTTCAGGGTGAGCCGACGCAAGAGCGGTCCGGTTACCGTTGATACGCGTGCACATCGGCACGAGTTCCTGCCTCCAGATGTCGGTGAGCTCGGCGCTCTGAAGAATAACCCGGACAATTGCTGCCCCATGATCCGGCGGCATTGACCAGTTGACACGTGCTAGCGCGGCCATGTTGCCGTCGGCGACCTTCAGTTGCTCAGGATTCCGACTGACAAGATAGAGAGCGCCCACCCGCTCGCGATAGAGGCCGAAGTTCTTGTCGCACGAGTAGGCAACCAGGGCTTCATCTACGGAATCAAGAATGAGACGTGTTGCTTCGGCGTCCTGCTCAAGTCCATCACCCAAACCTTGATACGCCAGATCGATGAAGGGGATCAGCTTCCGCTCGGCCAGCAGGGCCGCGATTTGCTCCCACTGCGCCCGGTCGAAATCAAGTCCGGTTGGGTTATGGCAGCATCCGTGGAGAAGAATGATGTCGCCGGCGCTGGCAGCACGCAGAGCTTCAAGAACGAGATCGAACTCGATCTGCTGCTTGGCGAGATCGACAAAGCGATAACCGTTTACACCAAGGCGAGCAGACTCGAAGATCGGTGCGTGGTTCGGCCAGCTTGGCGTTCCCAGCCACACTTTAGCATCAGCGCTAGCGGAGCCGATCAGTTCGGCGCCGAGGCGCAGCGCACCGCTGCCCCCTGGGGTCTGAATTCCGACGACCCGCGTCTTGTCGAACTCTGTGCCGAATATGATCGGCTTGAGAAGATCGACGAACGTGAGGTCGCCCTCAGGACCGAGGTAACGTTTGCTGTCCTGCGTCTCAAGCAAATGCTTCTCGGCAAGCTTCACAGCACGCATGACCGGGGTGTTGCCGTTTTCGTCGCGATACACGCCAACGCCCAGGTCAACCTTGTAGCTGCGTGGATCAGCCTGAAATGCCTTTATGAGAGCCAAGAGGCTGTCGGCAGGCTGTGCATTAAGTTTCTCGAACATGATCTTTCCTCCGTGGGACATGAAGTGAAGGGTATCGCCGATCGAAGGAATAGAACTTGCAACTTTTCGAGGTTTCCCCCAACATGATGCAAGGAAGTTTTGATTTATCGCCATTCAGTGCATGAGATTCGACATGAGGCCCACACTTTCGTCGCTTGATCAATTTGATGTCAAGCTTCTGGCAGCCATTCAGAAGAATGCCGAGCTCACGCAAATCGAGTTGTCTCAGATGGTGAACCTGTCGCCCGCACAATGTTCGAGACGCCTTGACAGACTGCGCGGAGATGGGCTGGTCCAGAATGTCGTTGCGATACTGAACCCGGAAAAGCTGGGTTTTTCGGTGGTGGCCCACACTTTGGTGAGCTTGCGCTCCCACACTGACGAGGGGAACGCCCAGCTCCATCGCTTTATCGAGACCGCGCCAGAGATTCTAGAGTGTTACTCTCAAACAGGAGACGCCGACTTCCTTATGAAAATCGTGGCCCGAGACCTCGATCATCTTAGTGTGTTCCTAGAGCGGATGATCAAAGTGACGGGTGGGCTGGCGTCTGTAACATCTAGCATCGTTCTGAAGACGTTGAAAAAAAGCACGGAACTTCCCCTGCAAATCTTGCAATGAACGAGCCCCCTGCAGTCTGACGAGCCAATTACTTAACTTTGCTATAGGTCAGGAGAACGGCGTCTATTCCTCGCGATATGATAGGCCGATCAGCGAGAGATACCACTCCCCATGAGCTTAAGATCATCGTAGAGGCCACAAGGCTCAAGCAGAGGAAGCTGCGGTTACGTACCAACTCCTCCGTTGCATTCTTGATCACGACGCCCATGAGCATCGCACACACGATGATGGGGAGTATGGTGAACGACATCGCGTCGGGTCGGTACCTGCCGACGAGGAAACAAACGGTGACGATTGCCGATACGACGAGACTTACGGTGCAACAGAACCAACTGCTTTGATCCCATTGGGAGCGCGTAGTTGAACCGTTGAGCTCCCTGCCCATCAGTAAACATCCCCAGAAGTGGAAGATTTCTCATCAGAGCGGAGGCGATTAAAGTCCTCGAGCAGCCGCGTCGTTGCGTTGGCAAAAAGGGTCACGTCGTTGCCGATCGCAACGAAGGTCGCGCCAAGATCCACGTAGCGTCTTGCCAAAGCCAAATCTGCGGTCAGGATCCCTGCGGCCTTTCCATGCGATTGAATACGGCGCAGCGCCTGCTCAACCTCGGCCTGAACTTCGGGCGAACCCGGCTTGCCGAGATAGCCCATATCAGCCGCTAGGTCAGCTGGGCCGATGAATATGCCGTCCACTCCTTCAACCGTGGCGATCTCATCGAGAGCCGCCAGACCTTTCCTGCTCTCGATCTGGACCAGGAGACATATCTCGTCGTTGGCCGTCTGAAGGTAGTCGGTAATCCTGTTGAAGCGTGAGGCACGCGCGAGCGCCGCACCGACGCCTCGGACGCCGCGCGGTGGGTAAGATACCGCCCTGACGAGCTCTTCTGCCTGTTCGTGACTGTCGACCATCGGGACCAAGATCGACTGAGCGCCGATATCGAGCAGTTGCTTGATGATGTACGTCTCGCCGATGGGTGACCTGATCACAGCATGGCTGCCAGACCCTCGCATCGCCTGCAATTGCGAGACCAGAAGCGGGATGTCGTTCGGCGCATGTTCGGCATCGAGAAGCAGCCAATCGAAGCCCGCGTCCGCAGATATTTCGACTGTGTAGGAGTTCGCCAGCGCTTGCCAGAAACCGATCTGGGTCTGTCTCTCTCGGAGCGCGTTTTTGAAACTGTTGGTAGGGGCTGGCATCTCTTCTCCTATCCGAAATAGAGGCTGACCGATCCATAGGGCCCGAAATCGCCGACGATCGTGTCACCATGCCGGGCTTCGATCGGCCGAATGAACGAGCCGGCAAGGACGACCTGTCCAGCTTCGATGCCATCGCCATACTGTGCGAGTCGGTTCGCGAGCCAGGCCACGCCTCGGGCCGGCTGATTGAGAACCCCTGCCCCCAAACCGGTTTCCTCGACTTCAGCATTGCGAGAGACGATCGCGCCCATCCACCGCATATCAAGCTGATCGGGTCGCACGGCGCGACCGCCTGTGACTATGCCTGCGTTGGCGGCATTATCGGAGATGGTATCGAAGACATTTCTGGCTTTTTTCGTCTGCGGGTCCACGCGAACAATTCGTGTATCGAGGATCTCCAGTGCGGGCGTAACATAGTCGGTGGCATTCAGGACGTCGAACACCGTGACGTTTGGCCCCTTCAGCGGCGCCTTCATCACGAAGGCGATCTCCGCTTCAATGCGCGGCTGGATGAAACGATCTTTCGGAATGGTGGAGCTGTCCTCAAACACCATATCGTCCAGCAAGACGCCGGAATCCGGGATATTGATGTTGAGTGCGTACTGCATCGCCTTCGACGTCAGGCCGATTTTCCAGCCGACGACCTTGCGGCCAGCGGCGACTTTCCGCTTCACCCATGCGGATTGAATACGGTACGCGTCGTCCATCTGCATATCGGGATGCTGCAGCGACAACAAACCGGTTTGGACCCGCGTCCTTTCGGCTTCGTCGAGTGCCGCTGCGGCTGCTTCAATCTGGATGTCAGAAAGCATCTCACACCCTCTCGTCAGCAATTGTGTTGCGGAGCGTCCCGATCCCGTCGGCTTCCACCTCCACGACATCACCCGGCTTGAGCCAGATCGGGGGATCAAAGCGTGATCCGGCGCCTGTCGGCGTTCCACAAACGATCACGTCGCCGGGGACGAGCGTCGTGAAGGTGGAGACGTAATTGATGATCTTTCGGAATGAGAAGATCATTCGGCTTGTGCGATCGCTTTGGCGCACCTCGCCGTTCACACGTGTCTCAAGCTTGATATCGGCGAGCTGGCTTTCGTCCTTGTAAGGCACGATCCACGGCCCGATCGAGCCGGACGCGTCGAAATTCTTGCCTTGTGTGACGTTGAATTTTGCATGTCGAACCCAGTCCCTGAGGGTCCCCTCGTTGCAAAGGGAAAGGGCTGCAACGTGTGACAGAGCTTCGCTCTCAGGAATTCGACGGCCTTCCTTGCCGATCACGATGACCACTTCCCCTTCATAGTCGAGCTGGTGGCTCTCCGGTGGCCGGATCAACGGCTGGTCGTGGCCCGTGAAGGATCTTGGAAACCGGATGAAGAGCGACGGATTGCTTGGGGCGGCCTGTCCATCCTTGTACTCTTCATTGCGATCGGGAAAGTTGACGCCGACGCAGATGATTTTCTCCGGGGACTGGATCGGGATCTCGAGCGTCACGCCAGACAGGGGATAATCGACCGGTCCCGACTCACCTTTTTCTGCGAGCATGTCCAGCGCGCCCGCAGCGATGACCTCGCGAAGGGTCGGAAACCTCGGGCGAAAACGAACGGAGAGATCGACAACACCGTCGTTGCGGATGAGTCCATAGCCCTGACGACCTGAATTAGAAAATGATGCAAAACGCGGAAGCATTTGAGTGTCCTTGATTATTCTTTGCCCGTGATGCCGCCGAGGCAAACATATTTAAGTTCAAGATAGTCATCGATGCCGTATTTCGAGCCTTCGCGACCAAGGCCCGACGACTTGACGCCGCCAAACGGCGCTTCTGCAGTCGAAATCAGTCCGGTGTTGACACCCACCATTCCGTATTCGAGCGCTTCGGCCACACGGAACACTCTCGAAAGGTCCTGGGCGTAAAAGTAGGAGGCTAGGCCAAACTCGGTGTCGTTTGCCTTCTCAACGACATCTGCTTCGTCCTCGAAACGGAAGAGCGGCGCGACAGGGCCGAATGTCTCTTCCCAAGCGATGGCCATGTTCTGCGTAACACCTGCCAGTACCGTCGCTTCGTAATAGGTGCCGCCAAGCGCGTGCGGTTTGCCGCCTTGCAGGATCACTGCCCCCTTCGATACGGCGTCCTGCACGTGCTCATCGACTTTCTTCAGGGCTGACTGGTCAATCAGTGGTCCCAAAGCGATACCTTCGTCAAAGCCGTTACCTGTCTTGAGGCCGCCGACTGCCTTGGCCAGCTTCTCGGCAAATGCATCGTAAACGCCGTTCTGGACATACAGCCGATTGGCGCAGACGCAGGTTTGACCATTATTTCGGAACTTCGCGATCAATGCGCCTTCAACGGCCGCATCCAGGTCGGCGTCGTCGAAGACGATAAACGGCGCATTACCGCCGAGCTCGAGCCCAAGCTTTTTGATGGTCGGGGCTGATTGACGGTACAGCTCCGCACCAACTTCCGTCGAACCCGTGAAGGTCAGTTTCCGCACGACAGGGTTCGACGTCAGCTCGGCGCCAATCTCGCGGGCAGAACCCGTGATCACGCTGAAGAGCCCCGCCGGCAACCCGGCTCGCTCCGCCAGAACAGCCAAGGCAATTGCAGAAAATGGCGTTTGGGCAGCAGGCTTCAAGACCATCGCGCAACCGGCCGCAAGCGCTGGGCCTACCTTTCTAGTGATCATCGCATTTGGAAAATTCCATGGCGTGATGGCCGCAACCACGCCGATCGGCTGCTTCATCACCAGAATGCGCTTATCTCTCTGATGTCCTGGGATGATGTCGCCATTGATACGGCGAGCTTCCTCTGCAAACCATTCTACGAAGCTCGCGCCGTAGGCGATCTCGCCTTTGGCTTCCGCCAAAGGCTTGCCCTGTTCAAGTGTCAAGATGCGCGCTAGGTCATCCTGGTTCGCCATCATAAGGTCGAACCATTTGCGGAGGATCACACTGCGTTCCTTCGCAGTTCGCCCAGCCCATTCCTTCTGCGCTTCCTCGGCATGAGCGATGGCTGCTCGGCACTCGCTTGCACCTAATTTCGGTACCGAGCCAATTGTTTCACCGGTGGCAGGGTTGGTGACCGCGATAGCATCGGTCATATCCGCTTCGATCCAGTCGCCACCAATGTAGGCGGCAGAACGGAATAATGTCGGGTCATTCAGCATCATCGCGCGATCGCTCCTAAAAATTCTTGAGCGGGGGCATCACCAAGATACCCCCGCTGAAACGGCTGATTTATGGAGCGATGATAGGCGAAGCCTTCAGGAAGGGTTCGCGGGTTTGGGTATTGACGAATGGGGTGCCGTGTTCGAACCACGAACGAGGGGCTGGCGCTCCCCACAGCGTTTGCCGCTGCGGGTCTTTCAGGTCCCATTTGATCGGCTCCAGATCGGGATCGACTGTCTGATAATCGGAGCAGTAGATCTCGGTGCGGTGCCCATCCGGATCAAGGATGTAGAGGAAGAACGCATTTGAGATGCCGTGGCGCCCTGGCCCGCGCTCGATGTTCGCGAGGTACCCGGTCGTCGACATCAGGTCGAGCAGATCGATAATGTTGAGGGGCGTCGGCACCCAGAATGCCGTGTGATGAAGACGAGGGCCAACGCCGTTTGTGAACGCCATGTCGTGGACGCCGCCCTTGCGATGCATCCAGGCTGCCCAAAGCTTCTTGCTCTCGTCATCCTCGGTATATTCGGTCACACGGAAGCCGATGTCGTTGTAAAACGCAACCGAGGCGTCAACATCCGGGGTAAAGCAGTTGAAGTGGTCGATGCGAAGTGGCTTGACGCCGTGATACAATGCGTACTTCTGGTGGATTGGCGCTAGGCGATCCATCTTGTAATAAAATTCGAGCGGGATCCCGAAATTGTCATGGGTTCGGAGCGTACGGCCCTGGAATGGGCGCTCAACCCATTCTGATTTGTGGCCTTTTGCCTCGAAATAGGCTTTCGCCTTGTCCAGATCTTCCTCGGAATACACCTTCAATGACAGATAGCCAACGGCCGGCGTATCACTCTCCTTCAGCACCATGCAATGGTGGCCGCGTTCTTCCATTGCACGCAGGTAGATCGTATCTGCGTCCTCATCGGTAACCTGGAGACCAAGCATGTCGGCGTAAAACGCCCGGCTCGCCGCGAGGTCTTTGACGAGAAGCTCAACGTGGCTCAGGCGAATCGTATTGAAGGCGGGATAAAGGTTGAACTGTGGAAGCGGCATGGGGTTCCTCCTCGAAGCCGAGACTCCTAATCATCGGCGATATTGGTCTAAGGGCCGCGTAAGGTATTTTCGCGGCCCGTGGATGCGATGGTTTTAGCCACCCAGTTTCTGGATATTATGAGCCGTCGTTGCGAAAGCGATGTTCTTCGTTTCCATGTAGAAATCGAAAGACCAGTCGCCGCCATCGCGGCCGATACCGGAATTCTTGACACCACCGAACGGCGTTGGCAGGTGGCGGACGTTCTCCGAGTTTACCCAGATCATTCCCGCCTCCAACTGGTCCGAAAATCTAAAGGCGCGCGTGACATCAGAGGTCCACAGATAGCCAGTCAGGCCGTACTGGACATCGTTGGCGATTTTCAGAGCATCCGCCTCGTCAGTGAACGGAATGGCCGTCAAAACAGGGCCGAAGATCTCTTCCTGAGCGATCCGCATCCGATTATTCGCGCCGGTGAAAAGGGTTGGCGCGACATAGCAGCCGCCACCGGGACCTTCGACCTTCTGTCCCCCGGCCGCGACCGTGGCGCCCTCGGACTTGCCGATCTCGACATATTCAAGGACCTTCCGCTCGTGAACAGGATGCACAAGGGGGCCGACCACGGTCTGCGGGTCGAGCGGATGGCCAACTTTGATCCGCTTGGCCTTTTCGGCCACCATCGCGGTGAACTTGTCGTAGACACTCTCTTCAACAAGAAGCCTGGACGAAGATGTGCAGCGTTCGCCGTTCAGCGAATAGATCATGAACACCGCCGCATCGGCGGCGCGCTCCAAGTCGGCGTCTGCAAAAACGATCACCGGGTTTTTGCCGCCGAGTTCGAAATGGACCCGCTTGAGTGTGTCAGCTCCCTGCTTCATGATCATCGAGCCGGTCCGGCTTTCGCCAACGAAACCGATGGCCTTGATGAGCGGATGCTCCGTCAAGGCTTTGCCGGCGTCTTCGCCCAATCCGTTGACGAGGTTCCAAACACCCTTCGGCAGACCAGCGCTCTCGGCGATCTCGACCAGGAGACGAGCGGTCAGGGGCGAAAATTCTGCTGGCTTGTGGACGATCGTGCAGCCGGCAGCCAGGGCCGGCGCAATCTTCCAAGTCGACAACATAAAAGGAGTATTCCACGGCGTGATCACGCCAACCGGGCCGATCGGAGACCGCGTCGTAATGTTGACTTGGCCGGGAGCGCGGATCGTTTTGCCGTCGCGCGCCTCCGGCGCCCGGTCGGCGAAAAAGCGGAAATTTTCGGCGCCGCGCAATGCCGCCTTCGCCATGAATTTCAGCGACTGTCCAGTGTCCATGCATTCGACGAAAGCGATCTCTTCGGCACGAGCCACGATGGCGTCAGCGATCTTGTGCAGGAGCACCTTTCGAGCGTCTCCAGCCATCGCTGCCCAAGCCGGGAACGCATCCGATGCGGCCTTGGCCGCAAGGTCAATATCGGCGGCCTTGCCGTGCGCTACCTGCGCAATTGGCTGCAGGTCAATCGGCGAAATGGTGTCGAAAGTTGCACCGTCAACGGCCTTCACGGCCTCGCCAGCAATATGATTGAGAACCCCTTCCGTGCGAAAGCGGGCAAGATATGCTTCGGCCTTCCGCTTATTTTCTTCAAAAGTCGTCATAAGATCTCCATTCGAATGCAGCCGCATTCGTTAGCTGGCGTCACGATAAAGCCGTACTAGGCCTTGCTTCGAAGGCGGGCGTGCATTGCGTTGTCTTTCCAACTCAGCACCGGATCGATTTCCCGCACTTCTAGCGAGAGCGCGAAATACGGCTCGCTGAAGAGGGCCGACAGCCGGTTCTTGACTGCTGCCATGATGGCCTCGCCGACCCTCTTCTTTTCATCGGCAGTGCGTCCCACACCGATCCTGAAGCTCATGTCTATGAATGAATTGCGGTCGTCGAGATCAGCGATAGCGTAGGCTTCACTCAGGAACACGCGCACGCGAACCGCGCCGACCTCGAACAAGCCGCTATCCAAGATCGTCTTATGAACGACCTCGCTGAGTTCCTTGAAGTCGACGCGCCCTTTCAGGTTCGCGGATCCTTCGATAGTGAAATGGGGCATGGCCTCGTCCTCTGATACTTAACACGTTAAACATTTTTTGCACGCTTGTCAATTGTCCCCGACCTCTCACTGTTCAAAACGCATGTTGACGCGTTACCGCGATGGCTTCTACACACATGTTATGGATCAAGATAAACACCACCCACGACTGCTGCGCAGCACTCGCCAAGCTCTTCCGATCGCGCTCCTGAAAGCGCGGGAAGCTGTAATGGGCCATTTCAGACCGATGCTGGCTCAACACAATGTTACGGAACAGCAGTGGCGCGTTTTGCGCTTCCTTAGCGAACGAGGGCAAATCGATGCAACGGAGCTGGCCCAAGGCGCGGCGCTCCTCGCTCCGAGCCTCACGCGGATGATCAAGGCGCTTGAAGATCGCAATCTGATCAGAACGACCAGAGACACAAGTGATGGTCGCCGTGTGCTCGTCGCGATCGATGATCCGGGTGTCAAACTTCTTGAGGAAGTCCGCCCAGAGAGCATCAAGATCTACGAAGATCTTGAGCAGCGCATCGGGCGCGACAAGATCGAGGCGCTGGTCGCGTTGCTGAATGAAGTGACCGACAAAGCCACCAGCAGATAAGACGGATCCTCCGCCCTTGATTTCCCACGGCCATTTACTTAACATGTTTAATATCGTGGCCAGAGGGAATAAGAGGAGTTTCTCATGGTGGACCAACAGTACAAGCTGATCATCAACGGACAGGCGGTCGCTACCAATCAGACGTTCGAGGTCGTGAATCCGTCAACCGGCGCAGCCACAGGTGCAGCCCCTAAAGCGAGTTTGGCACAGCTGGATGAGGCTGTTTCCGCGGCCCAGACGGCTTTTGAAACGTGGAGCAAAACTGACGACGGCACCCGTCAGCGCGCGTGTATCGCGATCGCTGACGCACTTCGCGACAATGCGGAGGAACTTGCCCAGTTGCTTACATTAGAGCAAGGCAAACCTCTGAACGGTATGGGGTCCCGGTTTGAACTTGGGGGCGCCGAGGCTTGGGCCCGGCATACGGCCGGGCTGGAGTTACCTGTAAAGGTCCTCCAGGACGACAATCAGGGACGCGTTGAGCTTCACCGCAAGCCTATCGGCGTGGTCGGATCGATCACGCCTTGGAACTGGCCACTGATGATTGCGATCTGGCACATCGTTCCGGCCATCCGTACCGGGAACACCGTCGTCATAAAGCCGTCGCCGTTCACTCCGCTATCGACCATTCGGATGGTCGAACTGCTCAACCAGGTCCTGCCGGCGGGCGTCTTGAACTGTGTGACCGGCGAAAATGAGATAGGCGCTTCAATGTCTTCTCATCCCGGCATCGCAAAGATCGTCTTCACAGGCTCCACAGAAACGGGAAAGAAAATCATGGGCAGCGCAGCCGCAACCCTCAAGCGCCTGACGCTTGAGCTTGGGGGTAACGACGCCGGTATTGTTCTACCGGACTGCGATCCTCGGCAAATCGCCGAAGGGCTGTTCTGGGGCGCCTTTATCAATGGTGGACAGACCTGCGCGGCGCTTAAGAGGCTGTATGTGCACGAAGATATCTACGAAGATGTCTGCCGTGAACTGACGAACTACGCGTCGTCAATTAAGGTGGGTGACGGCCGTTCCGAGGACAGCGTCCTGGGTCCGGTCCAAAATCGGATGCAATATGAGAAGGTCAGGGATCTGGTGAACGACGCGAAGGGGCGCGGTGGTCGAGTCCTTATCGGCGGGGAGGCAGATGACAAGGCGCCTGGGAACTTCTATCCGGTGACGCTCGTCGCCGATTTGGACAACGGAGATCGGTTGGTGGACGAAGAGCAGTTCGGCCCGGCGCTTCCCATCATCAAGTTCTCGGACCTTGATGAGGTCATTAGAAGAGCCAACGACAACCCTAATGGCCTCGGAGGATCGGTATGGAGCCGTGATATCGAAAAAGCCAAGAAGGTGGCGAGCCAGCTAGAATGCGGATCCGTCTGGATCAACAAGCACGGCGCTATCCAGCCTAACGTCCCGTTCGGTGGTGTAAAAAGCTCGGGCTTGGGCGTTGAATTCGCGGAGGAAGGCCTCGTCGAGTATACGACAATCCAGGTTGTGTATCAGTAATAAGCTCTCAATAATCAAGACGGGACGACAATCATTGTCGTCCCGTCTCAACCGTCACCAGCTGCGCCGCCCTCGTGATGACGAACTCAGGTTCTCAGGCGATTTCGGATAAAAAGCGCTGAGCCCGCTCGGTCTTGGGGTTATCGAGGAAGTCTCCCGACAATCCCTCTTCGATGATTTCGCCGCTTTCGAGAAAGACGATGTGATTGCCGACTGCGCGAGCAAAACCCATTTCGTGCGTGACGACAACCATCGTCATACCTTCCTTCGCAAGGTCTTGCATGACGGCAAGTACGCTTCCGCGAAGCTCGGGGTCCAAAGCAGAGGTTGGCTCATCGAAGAGCATCGCGAGCGGCTTGGTTGCGATTGCTCGTGCGATCGCGACACGCTGCTTTTGTCCACCCGAAAGCTGGCCGGGATAATGGTCTTCACGTTCAGCCAGGCCGACCTTGGCAATCTCGTTGCGAGCAATCTCGCGAGCTTCCTCTTTGGACTTCCCCTTCGCGTGGATCAGACCGCACATGACGTTTTGGAGCACGGTCATGTGTGGGAAGAGATTGAAGTGCTGGAAGACCATACCGGTCTCCCGGCGCAACCGCTGAAGGTCGTTTTTGAACCGACGCTCTTTTGAGCGAGTGGCATGATATTTATCCGCGTCCCACTCAACAGATCCGACCCTCAATTGGCCTTCATCCGGTACGGTAAGCAGATTGAGACATCTCAAGAGCGTGCTCTTCCCAGAGCCGCTTGGTCCCAGCAGCACCACAACGTCTCCTTCGAGCACATCGAGCGAAACTGATTTCAGGCCTCTGACGTTCGGAAGGTCACGGCTGGGAAACCATTTGCTGGCGTTGCGTAACGAGATAACTGTCTTCTTATTTCCGAGGTTTTCCATGAACCGCTCCCTTCTAGAAGCGGGGCGGCCGAAACGGCCGCCCCGACGTGCGTCAAGCATTCACCTTGAGCGGGCTGCCGCCTGCGCCAACTGCCAGATAGGGCAGGCCCGCCGCGATAGCGTCCTTGCCGACATATTCGCGGAAGACGGAATTCAAGATGCCGCCGGCGGCGTTGAACAAGAGCCAGTTCGTGACGAACATGTACATCTTCATGTCGCCGGTCGGCATGAAGAATGTGTTGTGATCGACATAGGCTGGTTCCTTGCCGATGATCGCGAGGTCAACACCCTGCTTCTTTGTGTTGACGATTGTAAAGAGCGACTGCAGCGTGGCGTTGGCACGGCCTGACATGACTTCGCCGATTGCGCCTGTTTGATCAGGGAATACCGAGACTGTCGCCTTCGGATACAACGCCTTGATCTTGGCTTCCTGAGAACTTCCCTGCAGCGCTGCAAACTTGAAGCTCGACACGTTCATCTGTTCAAAGGTCAGATCTGCCGCCTGGCGACCGACAACGTAGACCGGCTGGAAGGTCACCGCACAACCTGCGAACCACCCGCGCAAGGATCTCGAAGGCAGGATAGTGCCGGTGGTCATGATGTCGGCGCGGCCCGATTCGACGGCCGCAAACATCTGGCCGAAGTCCATGTCAGCGAATTCGACCTGAATATCGGGCGAGATGTCTTTGATCAACCGGCGGATGAGGTTGATCTCATAGCCATCCGGCTCACCCTTGTCATTGACGTAAAGGTTCGGCGGGTACTTGAGGCTCGCGGCCACAACGATTTTCTTGGTTCGGATCGCTTTGTCGAGAACGGATTCTTTTGCGGCATCCTGCGCGGCCGCGGGCGCCGCAGCACCAAGCGCTACAGCCGCTGCACCGCCAGCGAAAAGGCCGGCTGTAAGGAGCGACCGACGATCTGCCTGCATTCCAACTTCTTGCTTCGTATTCATGAGCATTCCCCTTGTTGTTTCCAGAGTGAAATTCACGGCCTGCAACCCACGTGATGTGGGGTGCAGTTCTTGTTAAGCGGTCAGACCGCCATCGACTGTCAGCTGCGCTCCGTTGACGTAGCTGGCATCCTCGCTAGCTAGAAAAAGCGTGGCCTTGGCGATTTCTTCGTAGGTGCCTAAACGCCCGAGGGGCACCGTCGGTGCGAACCTTTGATCTCGCGCGGCAACCTGGTCTGGCGACATGCGTGTCAAGCGGTCTGCCATGACGCTTTCAAGCACCCCGGGGCAGATCGCGTTCGCGCGAATACCTTTTGATCCATAGTCCCGAGCAATGGTGCGCGTAAGCATGATCAGGCCGGCCTTCGATACCCCGTAAACCGACTCTGCGGTCGACGCGCGTTGACCGGCAATAGAGGCGGTATTGACGATAACGCCCTGGCCGGCCTCCACCATGTGCGGAATTGCCTCGCGGCAAAAAAGGTATGCCGACTTGAGATTAACGTCCAAAGCCTGCTGCCAAGTCGATGGGTCAGTTTCTGCAATCGCACCAGTGGGATTGATCCCGGCGTTGTTGATCAGAATGTCAATCGAGCCGTATCGTGACTTGGCAAGCGCGATCGCCTTTCGTGACGTCTCTTCTTCCGATACGTCTCCGACCAGTTCCAAGACTTCAGTGCCGCTGTTGCGCAAGATCCCGACAAGTTCTTCTAGCTGGTCTTTCGCGCGATCGACCAGAACAAGCCTTGCACCCTCGCTTGCCAAAAGGCCCACGATCGCGCGACCGAGCCCGCTCGCCACACCCGTTACAACGACTGATTTCGTAGAGAACCGCATTTTGATCCGCCTGTTTTTTCTTTTTTGTCGACCGTCTCAGCAGTCGCCTTCATGCATCTATGACCCGAATCTATCTGTCTTGCAATATGAAATCATATATGATGTTGACGAAACTCATACGGGCGCGTATCGGTGTCATGCGACATAAAAGAAGCCGAGCTCAAAAAAAGGGAACGCAATGAACCTCGATTTCTCGATCATTTTGGCCCAGTGGCCTCGGTTTCTTTGGGGGCTGGGCTATGATTTGTACTTCGCCCTCGCCGGCTTTGCGATCGGGTGCGTCATCGGGTTCATTTCATATTTGTGCTCTGCTTCGAACGTGAAGTTCGCCAGGGCTGTGTCCTACACGTATGTGCAGATCGTGCGTGGATTGCCGATGTATCTTTTGCTTCTGTGGATCTATTTTGGTCTGGCCACAAAATTCGGGCTGGCACTGACCGGTCCGCAGTCAATCATCATTGCGATTGGCATCATGAGCTCAGCCTTCGCGTCCGAGATATTTAGGACCGGATACAATTCAATCGATAGTGGCCAGATCGAAGCGGGTAAGGCGCTGGGGCTTTCTGATTATCGGATAAACCGGACAATTCTCTTTCCTCAAGTTATCCGGGTTGTAATCCCGCCGCTGTTGAACGTGTTTGTAATCTGTTTCAAGGCTTCAACTTACGCGGCTGTGGTCGCCGTGCCTGAATTGGTATTTACCGCTCAAGACATCAGCCTCAACCAATATCGGCCGTTCGAAGCATATATCACCGTCGCCGTCTTGCTCATCGCGACGATGCTCGTTCTATCACTGCTGGTAAAAGTCGTCGAAAATCGACTCAACGCAAGCTGGGGGGCTTGAGATCATGAATAATTGGCTCGCGGTCCTAAACCACCTACCCGATATGCTTTGTGGTCTTCGCTATACGTTCTTGATCGCTATCATTTCGCTCGTGCTTTCAATGATTTTTGGCGGGGTGGTCGTCTCGCTGCTTAGGAGCAGATCTGCTGCGATCCGCGCCGCAGGCTTTCTCTACATCCAGATATTTCGCTCGCTATCACCCTACGTCTACGTGCTTCTAGTCTATTTCGCTCTGGCTGGGGCAACAGGGTGGAAAATGGACCCCGTTACCGCGGCCATCATTTCTTTGACGTTGCTGAACACCGCGTATGTTGCTGAAATCTACCGTTCGGTTTTGCTCACGATCGACGGCGGGCAATGGGAAGCGGCAGCCGCGATGGGACTGTCGGGCTGGAAAACGAATTCGATTGTCATATGGCCGCAGGCACTTCGCACAGCAATCCCTCTTCTCCTGAACCAGTTTATTGTCATCCTCAAGGATTCGGCAATTGTAGGCGTGATTGGTGTCAAGGATATTCTATACGTAGCAAATGCTCAGGCTTCGATTACCTACAAGCAGTTTGAATATCTTACTGCGGTCGGCGTGATCTTCATCTTGATCGTTTTCGTTCTGTCACGACTGAGCAATAGCCTTGAGCGAAGGCTTAGCTGGACGCACTAGCTCTTGCGGAAGCCTGCTCGAACCATTAACCCCGAGAGGGAAATCAAATCTGATTTTCAATTTGATAATCGTCGGAGAGTAAGGCATGGCAAAGGTGGTGGCACCCGCCACGGAAGCTAGGAGCAAACAGCAACTCGCTTACGATTACATAAAGGCCGGAATAGATCGCGGCCTTTATGCGCCCCGGCAGCGTCTCGTGATCGATACACTCGCAAAAGAGCTTTCTATAAGCCCCGTCCCGGTGCGCGAAGCCATCCGAAGGCTGGAGGCTGAAAGCCTTGTGATTTTCAGCAAAAACTCCGGCGCGATTGTCGCGGGAGCCGATCCGGATTTGTGGGCTGAACAGATGGAACTGCTCGCATTGCTGGAGGGATATGTCACTGGCGCCGCAGCGCCCAGGATCACAGCCAGCGACATCAAACAGCTTCAGCAGATCAATAAGCGGATGGAAGAGGCACTCGCTGCCTTCGACCTCGGGGGTTGGACAAGTGGCAACCTGGACTTCCATGCCGTGATTAACAAGCGCTGCCCCAACGAGACGATTGTAGAACAGATCGCGCAACTGAGGTCGCGGATCGGGATGATCGATCGTTTTATTCAACCTCGTGCAGAGGCAACGATCCTTCACACACTCGGCAAGGACAGCGGACGGTCGACGTTGCGAGGCCACGAATGGATCATTGAGGCGTACATCGAAAAAAAGCCCGCGGCCGAAATCGAGGCGCATGTGCGCAATAATATTATTTCGCTCACTGCCGAGACCCATCGCAGTCTTGTCAGCAACCACGACCGGCGAGTGAGCAGATCTGTGGGGTGACACAATGCAACATTCAGAATGTGACCTCGTCGTTCTTGGAAGCGGCGGGGCTGGACTTGTGTCGGCGCTCGCTGCGGCTTCCAGAGGACTTTCGGTTGTCGTTTACGAAAAGTCCTCACGGTTGGGGGGAACCACCGCGATATCGGGCGGTGGAATATGGGTGCCGAACAACCATGTCATGAAGGGTTCGGGCTTCAAAGACGAGGAGGACGACGCAACGACCTACCTTCAACGCTTGACGCTTGGTGAGATAGACCCCGAGATCCTCAATGACTTTGTCCGCACAGCCCCCGATATGCTGCTGTTCCTGGAGCAACATTCCGACCTGAAGTTTTTCAGTGTCGACCGCCCGGATTATCATCCTGGATGGAAGGGCGCTCGCTCCGGCCGGTCAGTTGAGCCTCTGCCCTTCGAGGCGCACATGGAGTCAAACCTTTTTCAAGCGCTCCGATATAACCACCTGCGCCAGCCAGTGACCTCGGTGGAAGGGAAGAAAGGAATAGACCCTTCGATCATCGCGGACCGGAAGCAGCGTCAGATCCGTACACAGGGAGCGGGATTAATTGCGGGGCTGGCGCAGGCATGCTCGCGGTTCGGCGCCAAATTTTATCTGAATGACGCCGTTGAAAAGCTTCTGTTCGAGGATGGTCGATGCGTTGGTGTTGAAACCAACTCTGGCTCCACGTTAGCTCGATCTGGTGTGGTCTTGGCAACAGGCGGGTTTGAGTGGAATTCCGACCTCGTATCGGCATATCTGCCCGGGTTCGTCAGCGCACCAACGTCCCCGCCAGCCAATGAGGGCGACGGACTGCGCCTAGGGCTAAAGGCTGGCGCAGGGGTCGCTAACATGACGGAGGCCTGGTGGACGGCGGCCTATCGCATACCGGGTGACGAATTGGACGGGAAGCCTCTCACCCGTAACATGGTCCGTGAACTAGCGCTACCGGGTTCGATCATGGTCAATCGTGAGGGGAAGCGCTTCGTTAACGAGGCGAGTTCCTATAACGACCTCGGCATGGCCTTCAACGTTTTTGATCCTGGATCGTTCTCATATCCTAACCGTCCGGCCTGGCTGATCTTCGACCACACCTTCAAGTCTCGCTACCCTGTAGCTTCGGTGACTCCAACGGAGCCTGCTCCGCATTGGATGACCCACGCACAGTCGCTTCCTGAGTTGGCCATCCAGCTTGGAATTTCGGAGGAGGGCTTGCGCGCGACGGTCGGAAGGTTCAACAGCTTCGCCCTAGAAGGTCATGATCTAGATTTCGCTCGCGGGTCTGACATTCATGGTGCGTACTACGGTGACCCGGATCATCATCCGAACTCATGCCTCGGACCGATCGCTGAAGGACCTTTCTACGCAGTCGAGGTTCTCCCCGGGAACAATGGCACGAAGGGCGGCTTGAGAACCACGACCGGTGGACACGTTCTGCGTCCTGACGGATCAGCGATTGATGGGCTCTTTGCTTGTGGGAACGTTGCTGCGAGCATTTTCGGCAAAGGTTATCCAGGCCACGGCGGATCCCTCGGACCGATCATGACAGCTGCCTATAAGCTTGGGATGGGCGTGTCATAGGCCGAACTCATTAAACGGGAATTTAGCTCTCGATGCCTGAGATAGGATAAGGCGACGTGGATACGCGCCGGCCGTCCCGAACAGCGTCGAGTGTCTTGTAGTCGTCCTCGTCCAGCACCAGATCGAGAGCTTTCAAATTCTCGCGCTGGTGTAAGCGCTCATGTGCCCCGGGAATCGCGTGCACATTAGGTTGCTGGATCAGCCAAGCGAGCGCCACTTGCTGCCAGCTTGTCCCGTACTTTGCAGCCACTTTTTGCAGCGCAGGATGCTCGCCATGAATGCCTCTCGCGAGCGGGCAATGCGCAACAACTGCGATACCTGCCGGCTCCATCATCCGGAGCAAACTCGGTTGCCGCAAGCCTAGGTGCATTTCGATCTGGTTGCAGGCCAATGGTACCGGTGACACCTTCACCGCCCGCTCCAGAAGATGGAGAGGAAAATTAGAGACCCCTATTCTCGATACCAAGCCGGCATCAACGAAGCTCGCCAGTTTCAACAGAGGCCCCTCGATCTCCAAGTCTCTCGGCGGCCAGTGCATCAGAAGCAAATCGATACGATCGACCTGAAGCTTTTCCAGACTCGTTTCAAGGGATCTGCTCATGGCGTCGGCCTCGAGCTCCGTATGCCAGATCTTGGTGGAGATGATCAGGTCAACTCTTGAAATGCGGCTTTCTCGGACCGCTCTGCCCACCTCTACCTCGTTGCCATAAAAGGCAGCCGTGTCGATGAAGCGGTAGCCCAGCTCGATCGCGCTGGCCACAGCGTCTACGCAGACTTGATCGCGAAGAGACCAGGTCCCGAGGCCAATTTTAGGCAACGCCATTTCAGTCTTCATCACGACTCCTACAGGGACACGCGTCACTGGAACCTTCAATCGCCTCCCGTCGGCGGAAGCCAAGGCTCTTGACGGGCTCACTTCTTATTAACATGTTAATTATTTGCCGGCGTTGCGCATCGGTCAATGCTCCTCTGCCTCTTGTAGTCTCCTGACCGGGTCCTGCCCTCTGGCATATCATCATCGTCACGCGGGACGACGCAATGAAACTCGAACATGCTTCTAATATCGCCGACTTGCGGAAGCCGGCGCGACGAAGGCTCCCCCGGGTCCTGTTCGGCGTCATCGATTAGGGCGTCGAGGATGAACTTGGAGCACTCCGCAACGTTTCAGTTTTTCGCGGCTACATCTTCCAGCCAGAATCCGGGCGAAGAGTGGGCATGTCGAGGCCGGATAGCGTCTTTGTCAGGTGGCGCAAGAGAACGCCGCAATGGTCGAAGAGATGAACGCCGCGGGTGCTGGCATCGCGCAAGAAAGCAGTGGTGCCGCTGCACCTTCCATGATGTCGGCCCTGCCTTAGTCACATCGTCAGCGCATGTCTCTCACCTTGCGCCAGCCGCATGCGGTAACACGGCTCAAAAGGCTGCACCAGGGATGGTCGGAATTTTGCGCAGGCCCAGAACCGTACCGGTCCGGGCCGCGATGTCCCGGCCGTGTGCATCATAGAGTGAAACGCAGCGAGCATATGCTCCTCGCCTTGATAGGAACTGAACCGGTGACCAACACATTTGGGAAGCCGAGGTTCTAAAAGTGTTGAGAACGCCCTATTCGGATAGATAAGCTGAACCGCACATTTAACAAGCGTTTGCGCAGCAAGAGAGGACCGTGGGCGTCGCCCTCGGTCCTTTCCGGGAGGGAGCGGTTGAGCCGCTCGTACAGAATTGACAGAGCCCTATTCCGTGAACACCTCGTCCCTGTTTTTCCTTAGGCTCGGAAGCAATGCGACTGCTAACAGAAGCACTGAAATCGCCAACAGCACTGCTGATATCGGGTTCTCGATGAACGTCATCATGTCCCCGCGCGACATCAACAGCGCGCGCCGGAAGTTCTCTTCCATTAGTCTCCCAAGAACAAAGCCGAGGAGAAGCGGAGCTGGCTCGAAGCCCAGTTTGCTGATGGCATAGCCGACGATGCCGAAGAACGCGATCATCAGAACCTGCACCGGTTCGGAGTTAATCGAGAAAATCCCGATACAACAGAACATGAGAATGGCGGGAAACAGCAGCTGGTATGGCACTTTGAGGAGCCGTACCCAAAGGCCAATCATCGGCAAGTTGATAATGAGCAGCATAAGGTTGCCTAGCCACATCGAGGCTATCATACCCCAAAATAGAGTGGGATTGCTCGTCATGACCAGAGGTCCAGGCACGATGCCGTGGATTGTCATGGCTCCCACCATAAGGGCCATAACAGCATTTGGCGGGATTCCTAATGTGAGGAGAGGAATAAACGACGTTTGCGCTCCGGCATTATTCGCGCTTTCCGGCCCAGCAACCCCTTCGATAGCTCCCTTGCCGAACCGCTCTGGGTGGTTAGAAATCTTCTTTTCTAAAGAGTACGAGGCGAACGGTGCCAGAACCGCTCCATTACCTGGGAGGATTCCGAGAACAGAACCGATAAGAGTGCCTCGTGTGATCGGTGCAGCGGCCTGTTTGAACTCTTTCCACCCAGGCAGAAGGCGACCGATCGTTTGACGCACCACATCGCGGGTCTCAACGTTATCAAGGTTACGAAGTATTTCGGCGATGCCAAAAACGCCCATCGCCAAAACCGCGAAGTCGATTCCGTCGAACAGGAAGCTGAGCCCGAGGGTCATGCGGTCTTCGCCAGTTTCAAGATCGACGCCCACCGTCGACAGAAGGATGCCGACAAGAATCATGGCTATTGCTTTGATGATTGAACCGTGGGCAAGCACAACCGCGAAAACCAAGCCCATCACCATCAAGGAGAAATATTCCGCGGGTCCGAAAACCAGAGCAAGGCCGGTAAGAGGTTTTGCCAGGGCAGCGATCACGATGGTGGCAACCGTTCCAGCGAGGAAGGAGCCAATTGCAGCAATACCAAGCGCGATTCCGGCTTGACCTCGACGTGCCATCTGGTGGCCATCGAGGGTTGTCACCACAGCAGTGGCTTCACCAGGAATGTTTACCAGGATCGCCGTCGTAGAACCTCCGTACTGCGCGCCGTAGTAAATGCCGGCGAGCATGATAAGCGCGCCGACCGGATCCAACCCGAACGTTATCGGTAGCAACATCGAGATGGTTGCGATGGGGCCAACTCCGGGGAGAATGCCCACCAGGGTTCCAACCAGGCAACCGATGAGACACAGGAAGAGGTTATTGAATGTGAGCGCGACACCAAAGCCGAGAAAAAGATTTGAGAGCAGATCAAACACGTCTCAGTTCCTCACTTCATGTTTGGCAACTTCGATCCGCGAGCCGCTTCGGCTCTTCGTGAACCGGAACACAAGTATCGCGGCAGTGAAGAGAACCGCGGCTGTTACGCGAAGACTGGACTTGTAGCTCATGCCGCTAAATAGCGCTTCGGACAAAAAGCGGGGCAGGATGGGGATTGGGAGATTTAGCATGTCGCCGAAAAGCAGCATGCAGAACGGGGTCAAAGTAAGAGCAAGCAGGAGGAGGTCACGAAATCTGGCTTCAGTTGACGCATAACCGCCAATGATGATCGCCATCGGACCCGCGAACATCAAGCCGAACTCGATAGTTTGCCAGTTCCCAAAGTGATGTTCCTTGATGGTAACGGCAAAAAGCCCAATTGAGATACTGACCAGAAGCGGTCCGCGCAGTGACCAAACCGGCGCGCCATGTTCTGAGCGCCGTTTAAATCCTGCAATGAGAAGGACAACACCGCAGACCCCGATCAGAACCGCGATCGCCTGGGGCAACATTGCAGGCCCCACGGTTGTCAAGGTTCCCCGTGGCAGATCGAGAGTAAGCCACAGGGCGAACAAGGCGAGTGCGATGAGCACTAGACCACCCAGGACATTCTCCGGTGAGCGGATCGCAAGCCCGCCTTTTTTTGTCGGACGTACCGGTAGATCCCGTGTCGTCATGATGAAGGTCTCCATTCCAGGTCGGGTCCGGCGTCAGGCTTTTTAGTGACGCCTGGACGATGCAATTTCAGCAGGAGATGGCTACTTGATGCTGATTCCGGTCTTGGCCAGAAATTCTGCCCAACGCTTGGACTCTGCAGCCATCATGGACGCAAACTCAGCAGGCTTGTTACCGACAATGGTCGTGCCTTCCGCTTCCAAGCGTTCCTTGATGGTAGACGTGGCGAGAGCCTCGGTGGTCGCTGCTCTGAGCTTCTCGATGATCGGGGCAGGCGTGCCTTTCGGGACCACAAAGCCGTACCATGCAGCTGAGCTGTATTCGGGAAACCCGCTTTCAGCGATGGTCGGAACGTCCTTGTACTTCGGTACGCGTTCTGAGGTCGTAACTGCGACAGGGATCATGTCTCCACTGTCGATCAATCCAAGCACCGATGGAAGCGTCGTGATCATGAAGTCACCGCGGCCACCGAGCATGTCGTTGAGGGCCGGACCAGCGCCTTTATAAGGAACGTGTACAGCTGTAATACCAGCTTGCGTCAGCAGCATCTCGGTAGCGAGATGGCTGGCGGATCCGTTGCCGGCGGAACCGTAGGTGAGCTTCCCTGCGTTCTGCTTTCCGTACTCGATGACATCCTTGAAGCTCTTGTACGCCGAGTTTTTCGATACAACAACGACCAACGGCGTCTGCGCGACGAGGATCACTGGATCGAAAGCGGTCAGCGGGTCGAGCTTCATGTTCTTGAAAAGGTGCGGGTTTACTACCATTGGCCCCTGGTTCGCCATCAGGACGGTGTAACCATCGGCGGCCGAGTTCGCAGCGGTCTGCGAAGCCACGTTACCTCCTGCCGTGCCATTATTTTCGACAACCACGGACTGACCGATCTTCGCACCCACACCGTTCGCCACCAGTCGAGCGATAGCGTCAGTACCGCCGCCTGCAGCGTAAGGCACGATGAGCTTGATAGGACGTGTCGGGTAGTCGTCGGTTTGAGCAAAAACAGGCGCTGCGATTGCCACGCCAGCCAGAGTTATGAACGCACAGAATGTACGGCGATTGAACATTGTCACCTCCCTGTATGACTTGCCGCCTCCCAGCGAACAAGCAATGGATTCTCCTCGCGACCGCTTAGCGGCCACCGGCTACACATGAGCCGATGCAAATGCTGTAAAGCGAAACCCTTTTTGTCGGAAATGCAAAGATTCGGATTATTGATCCTCTTCCCGCATCAATCGGAGACTCTGCTCAAGCTCAGGGTTTAGCCCAGGTTCCCACCAGCATCCCAAGAAAACGCTCGGCGGCCGGCGAGAGGGTGACATTGCGTCGTTTAACAACACCGATCGTCCTTGATACCTCCGGCCCCCCAATGGGGATAGCTTTCAGAATAGGATGGTCGCCTTGCGGTGTAGCGAGGCCCGGCAAGACAGATATCCCGAGCCCCGCTTCAACGAGGCCAAGAGACGTCGATAGATGAGTGACCTCGTACGACCACTTCAGCTGAACGTTGGCTCGCGCGAGGGCCGCATCAAGCAGCGTGCGATTTGCACTTGATCTGTGGACGGAGATCATGGGGTGTTTCTCGAGGTGGGCCCAGGTGACGCTTTCAAACTCCGCCAGCGGATGATCTTTCCGTACAGCGAGAACAAAAGGGTCTTCGATCAACCTGATGAAATCGAGATCAGGGTCCAGATTTCCCATGATGTTGATGCCGAACTCAACCTCTCCGCGGGCCACCGCTTGGATGCCGCCTGTCGCGGTCAAGTCCATGATGCTGAAGCGGACATGCGGAAATTCAGCGGCAAACTTTCGTATAACCGTCGGAAGGAAGTAGAAGGCCGCAGTCGGAATACACGCCATGTTCACCACGCTACTTCGCTGCAGCCCCGAGTCCCGGGCGGTGAACAGCGACTGATCGAACTCTTCCAACATTCGACGTACAAGCGGGGTCAGCTCCATCCCTAGAGCCGTGGCGGCTACTGACCTGGTAGTCCGCTCCAGCAGCGCTGCACCGACGACGCCTTCCAGCTTCTGTATCCTTCTGCTGAGTGCAGGCTGTGAAATGTTAAGCGCCTCTGCCGCTCGGTGAAAGCTTCCGAGGTCCAACACATACATGAAGGCGCGGAGATCCAAGATTTCGCAATTGATAGCCATACCGCATCAGTTCCCTCGAAATTGGCATTTCACTTATTAAAAAGTCCAGCGCATTTTGCAACAACGGAAACGATTAATGCGATTTTTTGAATAAAGGAACTACCCGCGACATGAATGACCTGATGGCCATCCCGTGTGTTCTGATGAGGGGAGGCACCTCTAAAGGGCCGTTTTTTCTCAGCAACGATCTACCCGGCGACATCGCTGCGCGCGACGAGGTCTTGCTTGCTGCGATGGGATCTGGACATCCTCTACAGATCGACGGAGTGGGCGGCTCCAACCCCGTGACCAGTAAGGTGGCCATAGTTAGTCCTTCAGATCGACCAGATGCAGATGTCGAGTATCTTTTTGCCCAGGTCAGCGTACTTGAGCGCCGCGTGGATACATCGCCCAATTGCGGGAACATGCTCGCGGCAGTTGGCCCTTTTGCCATTGAAGCAGGCCTTATGCGAGCCTCATCACCTCTTACTGTCGTGAGAATTTACAACGTAAACACCAACACGCTGATCGAAGCTGAAGTGCAGACGCCCAACGGACGGGTAACGTATCAGGGAGACGCATCAATCGATGGCGTTCCTGGAAATGCGGCCCCCGTTTCCCTCACGTTTCTTGACGCCAGCAATCCGGACACAGGCAATCTCTTCCCCACTGGAGCAAAGCTTGACGAAATCGGTGGCGTATCCGTAACCTGCATCAACGCGGCAATGCCCATGGTTTTGCTGCGCGCTGCCGACGTCGGTGCCACCGGTTACGAGACAGCTGCAGAGATCAACCAGAACATCGATCTGCTTGCAAGGATCGAGGCTATACGTCTGGCGGCTGGTGAACGAATGGGGCTGGGCGATGTTGCCGATCGGGTCATCCCAAAACCGGTACTTCTCGCACAACCACGATCAGGCGGAGATCTTTCCGTGAGGTATCTAATGCCGCACACCTGCCACCCTGCCCTGGCGAGTACGGGCGCGGTCGGAATTGCGACGGCGTCGTTACATGAGGGGACTGTCGTGTCGGATCTCCGGGGGGTCAAAAACCCTCCAGCGACCGTGAGTATTGAGCATCCTAGCGGGAAGATTAATGTACGATTTAGCTTCCGCAACGGGATCGCGGTAGCAGGCATCTTGAGGACGGCGCGACGCCTGTTCGAAGGACGGATTTTGGTGCCTTCGGAACCGTATGATCGGTCTCCAGTGCACGTCGCGTAATTATTGGAGCGATCGTCGGCTGGGCTCCAAATGGTCCTACTATCGAGATAGCGCACGTGGTTTCTTCGCCGACGATGGTACAGGAAACAACTCCGTTTCCCTCACCGACGCTGGGAAGCGCTTCTATGAGGAGGCTGCGCCGGCGATCGCGCTGATCGAGCGATCGGCCGAAGCCATGTATCGCGACGAGAACGAAATCAGCGTGCAGGCGTCAATGTCCCTTGCGGTGCGTTGGCTTATCCCGTCTCTGGATCGTTTTCGCGCCCTCTGCCCAGAAGTCCGGGTTCGCGTGGAAACAAGCTCTACGCCGGAAGGCTTCGCCGCCATGCCGGTATCCGATGTGAGCATCCGTTATTTCCGGGCCGGCGAAGCGGCGGAAGGATGGGAACTCCTTTGCCGCGACTTGAGCGGCCCCATTGTGTCTACGGGATTATTGGCGAGTGCTGACCGTCAGCGAAAGGCTTCCATTTTGCAGATGCCGGCTTTGCAATGCGCTACGAACAATTGGGATTGGAAACTCTGGTGCGAGAAGTCCGGCATTTCGCTGAGAGACCTCTCCTTCAGCCACGCATTCGACACGGATGACGCCGCCCTTCATGCCTGTGTCGCGGGCCTCGGTGTAGTGCTCGCGCCGCCGCTTCTCACGAGTAGGGAAACACGTTCCGGCGCGCTTACGGCCCTGCCAGGATACGAGCCGGTTGAAATCGGAACATATTGCTACCTGCGCCGCTCGGAATCGAAGGTGGTGCGGAAGTTCTGTCGCTGGCTAGATGCCGAAATGCAGCGCCTCCAACAAGCGCCGTCGCGGAAATCCTGATTTTGCAGCGCTGCAAAAAGTCAGGCTAACATGTCGAGCAAAATTCGGGACTTTTGCGGCAAAGGAGCAGCCTATCGAGATCAAAGGACGGTTTTGCATTTGCACCAAACCGTCCAGGCCATGGACTTGTTCTCAGCGAAACGGCCCGCAAGGATTGGTCCCGTCCGAAGCGCCTCGGCCGATCGGAACTTGGTGCTGCGCCGATAAACCCTCGTTTGCCATACTTCGCCTGACGCTCACGTCGACATCGACAATTGATCGGTGAAACAAGGGGCCGACGCCGAGCGCCAGCCCCACATTTTCAATTGTGGTGGATTTCAGTTCCCAACACTTTCAAGCATTCGCGAATGAACGCTGCGAGAGCCGTCCAGCCCTTGGCCGAGACCATCGTCCCGTCGACATATGCCTCCGTCGGGGACAGGTCGACATAAGTACCACCCGCGAGGGTGACTTCCGGCTCGCAAGCTCCAAGCGCCCCGACCTTCTTGCCACGGACGACGCCATCAACGGCGATCAGGATCTGGACGCCGTGGCAGATCGTGAAGATCGGCTTCTGCTTCTCGTGGAAGTGCCGCACGATCGCCTGCACCCGTTTGTCAGTCCGAATATATTCCGGCCCGCGGCCGCCTGCGGCGTAGACCGCATGGTACTGCTCGAGTTGCGATTCAGCTTCCGAGAACGTCTTGTTGATCGTGAAGAAATGGCCGAGCTTTTCCGTATAGGTCTGATCTCCCTCGAAATCGTGCAGCGAGGTCTTGATCAGATCACCCGCCTTCTTGTCCGGGCAGATGACGTGGACGGTATGTCCTACCGCCTCCATCGCCTGCTGGAAGACGAAAATTTCATATTCCTCGGTGAACTCACCGGTCAGCATCAGTATCTTCTTGCCTGGCATGGCCTACTCCTCTTGACCTTATGCGGTGGGGCGGCGACAGCCGCCCCGATTATGTGATTTTCAGAAAGGTGAATCCGGGAAGTAATATTCCTTGGCGTTCTCACGGGTGATCAGCGGCGCGTCGAGCTTCACGGTTCCACGCACGGGCGCCTGCCCAATCAGGTTTGCCACCGTCATGTAGATTGCGGTCTTGATCATTGCCGGCGGATAAGGTGTCTCGACAGGCGTCATCGCATCACCGTCGATGACCTTCTTGACAATGTCCTTCATCCCATTCCCGCCAAGCGCCAGCTTGATGTCCTTGCGCCCGGATTGTTTCAACGCCTCGAGAACGCCGAGCAGCATATCGTCGTCATTAGCCCACACGGCGTCGATCTGCGGATACTTGGCCAGATAGTCCTGCATCAGCTTGAAGGCTTCGTCGCTGTTCCAGTTCGCATACTGAATGTCCAGTATTTTCAGGCTGGTACCCTTGATCGTATCTTGAAACCCCTTGATCCGTTCGTCGTCGATCACCGTTGGGATGCCACGCAGGACGACAAGATTGCCCTTGCCGCCGAGCTTGTCGATCATGAACTTTGCGGTATTGCGTCCGACGGCGATATTGTCACCAGCAACATAGAGGTCTTGAATCGAAGGGTCGTTCAGGCCGCGATCCACGACGGTGATGAATGTACCGGCATCCTTGACTGCCTTGACCGGCGTCGTGAGTTCCTCGGACGTGTGCGGCAGGATCACCAGAGCATCGAGTTTACGTCGTGCGGAAAGATCTTCCAACGCACTCACCTGCGCCGTGGCCGAGGGCGATGTCTTGACGATGACTTCGACATTTGGAAACGCAGCGTTGATTTCCTTGGCGGCGGCCTGCGCATGGTAGACGATGCCGGCTGTCCAACCATGGTCGGCCGCCGGGATGGAGACCGCGACAACCTTCTTGTCGGCAGCCAGTGCCTGCCCGGCGATCAGCAAGGTACCGACGGCCACGGCGGCAATCCGTTTAATCCTAAACATTCATTCCTCCCAGAATTGGACCCACAAACATGAACCCGTGTGGTCCGGACACGGGTTATTTCGAAAACCTTTGGATAAGCATGGCGATGATGATGATGACGCCCTGGACACCTGCGACGAGATATTCCGAGACGAGGTCGGACAGCACCATCAGGTTGGCGATCAGTTCAAGAATGACGGCGCCTGCGACCGTGCCCCAGACATGGCCCTTCCCTCCACGGAGCGCCGTGCCGCCGATGACGACCGCGGTGATAACCTGCAACTCCCAAAGGACGCCCGTTGTCGGTGTCGCGGCACCGAGGCGCGGCACATAGCAAATGGCGGCGACAGCGACACAGGCTCCCTGGATGGCGTAAGCGATCGTGCGGGTCTTGACGATCGAGATGCCGGAGTAGCGGGCGACATCTTCGTTGGCCCCGACTGCGGCGCATCTCCGCCCGTATTTCATCTTGTAGAGAACGAAGGACGCCACGGCGGCGACTGCGATCGAGATGAGGATAGGATACGGAATGCCGCCGACTGTTCCGAAATAGACGGGCCGATAGGCGTCCCGCAGGCTGCGGTCGATCGGGATCGTTCCTCCGTCAGACATGTAGGTGATCAGCGCTCGGAAGATACCCATCGTCCCAAGCGTGGCGATAAATGGTTCGATCTTTCCGACGGTGACGATGACGCCGTTCAGCAGCCCGCAGGCGAGACCGATGGCGACGGCTATGGCCATGCCCGCGGGGATCGCCAGGACACCCCAGTCGGGAGCCATGGCATTCATGAACATAATGGTGACGCCGGTGATGAAGGCGGCCATCGAACCGACCGAAAGGTCGAGCCCTCCAGACGAGATCACGAATGTCGCACCCACCGCTATGATCGCGATGAACGCGCTGCGCGTGATCACGTTTCCAAGATTGGTGGCCGACAGGAAATCCGGATTGATCAAGAAGCCAACCAGGAGAAGCGCTAGAAGCGCTAGGAATGGACCGATATCTGTCCAGCCGATGTTCCATTCGCGCTCCGGGCGAAGCGGCGTCGAACCCGTGATGACGGTCATTGTCTTCCTCCCTGCTCCGTTGCTGCCGCCGCATCGCTTGTGGCAAGCAGCGCAATATCGTGTTCCGTCATCTTGTCGCCGGTAACCTCTCCCGTGATGCGCCCCTCTCGCATGACGAGGATCCGATCACAGATGCCGATGAGTTCCTGCATTTCCGAAGAGATGACGATGCATGCCTTGCCTTCGGCAACCAGCCGGTGGATGAAGGCGTAGATCTGTGCCTTGTTGGCGATATCGATGCCACGCGTCGGCTCGTCGATGACGACGACGGACGGATTGGTGAGCAAAACCTTGGCAAGCAGAAGCTTTTGTTGATTGCCCCCCGAAAGCTGCCCCGCCTTCACGCCAAGGCTTTTCAACCGAATGTCGTATTGTTCCACTGCTTCGGTCAAAGCAGTCTGCTCACGCCCCCTGTGCATGAGAAGTCCAGGATGGAAGCGACCGAGCGCCGAAAGGGTCAGATTGGGCGCGAGACGCTCCTGAAGCAGCAGCCCTTTTCCTTTCCGGTCCTCGGTCAGATAACCGACGCCAGCGTCCAGCGCGGAACGCGCGGAGCGAATGTCGATCGGCTTGCCGTCGAGTTCGACGGATCCGGTCGCGGGACGAAGGCCCATGATGCCTTCGAACACCTCCGTCCGGCCAGCACCGATCATGCCGGCAAACCCCAGGATTTCCCCCTTGTGCACCGAGAACGAGATATTGTTGGCGAAGCCTGGAACGGCGAGGTCGCGAACCTCAAGCATTACCTGTCCACGGGGCTCGGCACTCCTTTCGGGATAAAGTGCCGCGAGATCCCGACCTACCATCAACCGCGCCATATCCATCTGGGTAAGACTGTGGCCGGGGAACGTCCCGACCATCTTGCCATCCCGCAGAACCGTCACCCTGTCGGCGAGCCGTTGCACCTCGTCGAGGCGGTGGCTGATGTATAGGACCGCTGCACCTTGCTCTTTCAACTGAAGGATGATGCCGAGAAGCCGCTCGACCTCCTCGCCGGTGAGAACCGCAGTCGGCTCGTCGAAGATGACGAGCCTGTAGTCGTCGAGAAGAGCGCGGGCGATCTGCACCAGTTGGCGGTCTGCCAGGGAGATCTCACGCACCAGTGCATTTGGCGAGGCGGTGCAGCCGAGTTCCGCGAGCTTCTCCCTGGCGATACGCCGCATCGTCCGGTCGTCGACGAGCCCGCCTCGCATCAATTCCCGTCCTAGGAACAGATTTTCGGCGACGGTGAGGCCATCGGCGAGCAATATCTCCTGATGCACGAGGACGATGCCGGCATTCTGCGCCTGTTCGGGCCTGGAGAAGCGAACCTCATGACCGGCCATGAACAGCGTCCCGGAAGTGGGTTCGGCATATCCCGAAAGGACGCGCATGAACGTCGACTTTCCGGCGCCGTTTTCTCCGATGATTGCGTGGATTTCGCCGGGCAGGATGTCGAGAGTGACCTCGGACAGGACTGTCACAGGCCCATATTGCTTCGCTATGCCTTCCGCGCGCAGGACGGGCTGACGCTCGGCTTCATCGCTTCGAGGCACGCCGCTCCTCCTTTCCCGATCAAGGCTCACGACCGTTGACATCGATCGGTCCTCAATCGAAAGCCGGCAGGAGCCGGTCGCGAGAATGTTCGATATGCACCCGCATCGCCTTTTCGGCGGCCGCGGGATCTCCCGCGGCAAAGGCCGTCAACAGAGCCTCATGCTCGTCCAGAGCCTCCTCGGTCACGCGCGAGTGGAACATCAGACGGAAAATGTGAAAGTGCGTGTGCTGATGATTGAGCGTCTCACGGATGAGTTCGTTTCCGGCGAACTCCAGGATCCGGTCGTGAAAGACGGCATCCTGTCGGGCGAAGGTGGAATAGCGGATACGTTCGTCGGTTCCTTCCCTGCGTCCCATGACCCCGGCTGCCTCTTGAAGAGCCGCGAGTTTGGCGTCGTCCATAGCGACCGCGGCTCTGGCTGCGCTGTCCGGTTCGAGCAGAAGACGAAGTTCGTACAGTTCGTCGAACCTGCGGCGGGTAATCTGCGGCGCGGCGCTGTAGCCGATCAGATGGGTCTTGACCACCAGTCCCTCGCCCTCAAGCCGGCCCAATGCTTCCCTGATCGGCGTCTGCGAGACGTTCAGCTCTCGCACCAGGTTGTCGACCGTGATGCGTGCGCCGGGCGCAATTTTTAGCGACATCAGCTGTGCGAAAATGACCTCGTAGACGCTTCCCGCAAGGCTGTTGCTGCGCTGGATGTAAGAACTGCCGACGGCCTCGTCGGAGGGAACTATAGGAGTATTCTGCATATTTTTGCCTCTTGACATGGCCAACCGCTAACACGATGCTGCGACCAATTCAATCCCATATCCTATAGGATTTAATCCTGGAGGCAAAATTGAGAGACTCTCGGGGTCTGCTCTCATGGTGCAACAAGGCCCGCGAAGATGGGTTCGATATCCAGCTTCAGCTCTGGGAGGAGCTCGACGCCCTCTCGGATCACGACACACCGATTGTCAAAGGACATCGTCAATGACCCATTTTGCCGCCATTCGGCTACCGCACGAAATTCTGTTCGGGAAAGGACAGCGACACGCGCTTCCAAGGGTTGCTTCAAGACTTGGGACGCGGGCCCTCGTCTGCACCGACCAGCGCTTCGCTCGAACCGCCGTCTTCGCTGAGATCGTAACGGCATTGCAAGCGGCGTCCATCGACGTCCTGATCCACGACGGGGTTCTGCCGGACGTTCCGCGCGATACGGTTGCAGTGTGCGTGAACGATGCGCGAGACTTCAATCCTGACATGGTGATTGGGATTGGCGGCGGTAGCTGCCTCGACATGGCGAAGTGCGCAGCACTACTCCTGAGCCATGGTGGAAACCTGCAGGACTATTATGGAGAGTTCAAAGTTCCAGCCCCGACGCTTCCCGTGATCGCGGTTCCCACCACCGCAGGTACCGGGTCGGAAGTTACGCCGGTCGCAGTGGTGTCCGATCCCGATCGGACGCTCAAGGTTGGCATTTCCAGTCCCTATTTGATAGCCAGCACGGCCATTTGTGATCCGGAACTGACGATGTCGTGCCCGCCCGGCCTGACTGCGGTGGCAGGAGCCGACGCCCTCACCCACGCGATCGAAGCATTCACCGCGGCCCGCCGGGGTACAGATTCCTCCCTTGCCCAGGACCACGTGTTCATCGGCAAAAGCGCGCTGACCGATCACTTCGCCCTGCTTGCCATAAAGCTACTTGGCCGCAGCCTGGAGAAAGCCTGCAACGACGGCGCCGACGAGGACGCACGATCCGATGTGATGATGGGCGCACTCGCCGCCGGCTGCGCGTTCGGGACCGCTGGCACCGCGGCGGCCCACGCGATCCAATATCCGGCTGGGGCGCTCACCCATACGGCACATGGTCTCGGCGTTGCCACTCTGATGCCCTATGTCATGAGCTACAACAGTTCCGCCTCGGCGCCGGAACTGGCAGAGGTCGGCGCGGCGCTGGGCCTCGATCAGACGGGCCTTGGGCTACAGGAAATGGCAGAGGCAGCGATCGAGGAAGTCAGACGGCTATTCGCGGCGATCGGCATTACTCCGACCCTCGATGCACTCGGTCTGCCGGCGGACAAGATCGACTGGACCGCGGAACAGGCCTTCAGCATCGACCGTTTGATCAAGAACAACCCCCGCCCTTTCGATATCGAGGCCATGAAACGTCTCGTCCGGGCAGCCTATGACGGCGACCTTGCCGCAAGCGCAATCTAGTTCCAGGAGTATTCTCATGGCCGTTGCCCAATCGAACCTTCACCATGATCGTCAATTCCCTGACATCCGGGCCGCGTCGCGCGGGCTCTATATCGACGGCGGATGGGTGTCGTCGCAGTCGGGAAAGACGATCGAGGTCATCGATCCCTCGACCGAGGCCGTTCTGGCCGCCGTGCCCGATGCGACGATCGAAGACGCCGCCGCCGCGGTCGAATCCGCAGCTCGTGCTGCCGTTTCTTGGCGTGAAACCGCACCCCGCAAACGCTCGGAAATCCTGAGGCGCTGCTTTGAACTGATGATCGAACGCGCGGAGATGCTGGCGACATTGATTTCGATGGAAAACGGCAAGGCCCTGAGAGACGCGAGAGGCGAGGTCGCCTATGCGGCCGAATTCTTCCGCTGGAATGCCGAGGAAGCCGTCCGGATCACCGGGGAGTTCGGTATTGCTCCTTCGGGATCGAACAGGATCATCGTCGATTACCAGCCGATCGGCATCTGCCTGTTGATCACGCCGTGGAATTTTCCGGCCGCCATGGCAACGCGCAAGATCGCTCCCGCCCTGGCGGCTGGATGCACCGTGATCCTGAAGCCGGCCAGCGAAACGCCTCTCACGGCATACGCGCTCGCGTCGATCTATGAAGAAGCCGGCGTACCTCCCGGCGTCGTCAACGTTTTGACGACCAGCAATCCAGGCCCCGTGACAGCAGCGATCCTCGCCGACCCGCGCGTAAGGAAACTCTCCTTCACCGGTTCGACGGGCGTCGGGCGCACCCTGCTTGCGGAAGCGGCCAAACATGTCATTTCCTGCTCCATGGAGCTTGGCGGCAACGCGCCCTTTATCGTCTTCGATGACGCTGACCTGGAGGCCGCGCTCGATGGCGCGATGATTGCCAAGATGCGGAATGCCGGAGAGGCCTGCACGGCTGCGAACCGCCTATATGTCCAGTCGGGGATCCACGACGCCTTCGCGGAGGGGCTGACGAAACGAATGGCAGCGTTGAACGTCGGCGCGGGAACCGATGCCCTCACCGAATGCGGGCCGATGATCACCAAAAAAGCCGTAGAGAAAATCGGTCGCCTGGTCGACGATGCGAAGACGCGCGGTGCGAAGGTTCTATGCGGCGGCGAGCGTTCGAAGGATCCAGGCTTCTTCTATCCGCCGACCGTGCTTTCCGACGTCCCGGCCGACGCCGATATGGCGCACGAAGAAATCTTCGGTCCGGTCGCACCAATTTCCAGTTTTCAGAGCGAGGAGGAGGCCATAGAACTGGCGAACAACACCGAGTACGGCCTTGCGGCCTACGTCTACACTCGTGATCTTGCGCGAGGGCTCCGTGTCTCATCCAAAATAGAAGCCGGCATGATCGCGCTGAACCGAGGCCTTGTTTCCGATCCCGCGGCACCCTTCGGCGGAGTCAAGCAAAGCGGTCTCGGGCGCGAGGGTGGCCAACATCATGGCATAGCCGAGTTCATGGAAGCAAAATACATCGCTACCAGTTTCTGACAGGAGTGGAGATTTGGAGACCGACCCCTTCCGCATCCGCGGTCATGTCGCGGATTTCGATGCGATCGTAGAGGAGATTGTCAAACGAAGTGCCGCGACGCGCGACAAACTCCCGATGATCGCGGATGTGCCCTACGGGAAAGGAGAAAGCGAAACGCTCGACCTCTTTTTTCCTGAAGGATCGCGCGAGAACCTTCCCGTGCACATGTTCATCCATGGCGGCTACTGGCGGATGTTTTCCAAACGGGACTACTCCTACGTTGCCGACACGATCACAAAGGCCGGCGCAATTGCGGTCATCGTCGATTACGCATTGATGCCTCGTGCGCGGATGGCCGTACTCGTCGACCAGGCACGGCGGGCGAAACAGTGGGTTCTCGAGCGGATCACCGAATATGGCGGCGACCCGTCGCTCCTCACGATCAGTGGCCATTCCGCCGGGGCGCATCTCGCCAGCTTCTTGTTTCACCGCGAGCAAGCGAAGTCGTCGGTAAATGGTGCGTTTCTTCTTGGCGGTCTCTACGATCTTTCACCGCTGCAGGAGTCTTTTCTGCAGAAGGAAATCGCGCTTACGGGCGAAGAAGTCGTCGATTTCACCCCCCTAAACCATCAGCACGATCAACGCTGCCGCGCAATTCTGGCCGTCGGCGGCAACGAGACTCCGCCCTTTCATGCGCAGCTAGACGCCTTTTCCGCATCATTGAGACAACAAGGGCTTCCGGTATCCTCCAAAATCATACCGGGCCGAAATCACATGGACAGCGTTCGAGATCTCGGCATTCCAGGGACCGACGCCGGCGATATCTTAACGAGGCTCATTCAGTCTTCTTCCTGAAGGAAGAACCGAGATCGGCGTTCGGCCAATCGATCATGGCTGGCGTTCTGTCGCGATTTAATATCCCAACGCACCAACCGTCCTTGCGATGATCCGACGCGCCGTGAAGCGTCCTGTGCTCCCAATCGATCCATATCGCCTGGGCGCCGCCAATGGCCCAGTTCGGCGGCTGCACTTTGAAGCCCGTTGGCGTGAATAGTCACCAGCAGACTGCCGAAGACTGCCTTCCATCTCGACTGTCGCCGGTCCCGGCGGCGGAAAGAGGCGCGGGAGATCAATGGCGCCCTGAATGCCCAGTCCATAGTCGATCAACTCGGAGAGGAATTGAGCATGCCCCATTGCCTGTCCGTTCTGTTTTACGACGAGCGGCGGCTGAAAGGCCGAGTCCTCTGATGTTGCGCGGTTTGAGGCTGGATTGCGTCCGCTTGCTCAGAAAATTGTGCCACAGCACACGACGTTGCGGTCCGATGGAACCACGAGATTGCTGATATGTTGATCGACTGTCGATCGATAGTGAATCATGGAAGTTCTGCAAAGTTTGAGTTGACCGTCTTCGATGGCGGGGCGACAGTTGCAACCTGCGGCAAGGCAGGAGGAAAACCATGGACGAGAAAGACCGCTGGCGCCACATGGCAAGCGCACCGAGAGACGGTAGTCGGATCTTAGTCACGATCCGCCCTTCCGAACAGGGGCCAGCAGAAGTTGACCTCGCGTATTGGTCGAATGGCGATCAGTTCGGTGGAGAAGGCTGGCGCGCCTCCGATTCCTCGCCCGGGCACGTCATCGAATATGCTGAGCCGGAATTGAAGTGTTGGATGCCGATGCCCTCAGCCAACCTCAATCGCCTCTCGCTGCCCTCACCCTGGGAAGGCAGCGACGCCCAGCAGTTCGACGGGTCAGGGATTTAAGAAGTCGCGCCCTCGGCGAGTTCAGCCTGCGTTGCACCGGTCGCAATGACCTCGGTACCGAGCGTTTCGCCGGCTGGATCAGGACCGCGACGACGTCCTGTGAATTTCGCTTGTCTCGCGTCCATGGATCCGCATGTCATCTTCGACTGTGAGGTTCTGCCACTGCCGGCTGCCGCGGCAGCACGACAGGAACCCCTCACAGCGTTCATCTTCGCCCGCCCGGCTGTAAACGTCGCAAGACGACGATCAAGGACCTCATCCCACATTAGGCGCAGTCGGCCGAAGGCCGCTAGCTCGGCCAAAAAACTCAACGTTGTATATCAAATAATATGATATAAATCATAAATTCGGTTGACATTCTCAGGCGCTCAGGCAGTATCTGAGCCATTCGGATAGCCGATTAGCACGCTGGAACTGGGAGGATAACGGCATGCTTTCGAGAAGAACATTTATGTGGCTCGCGGGAACATTTCTCGCGACCAGGCCGGCGCTTGGGCAAGTGCCGAGCAACGATTTGCCCCGAGAACAGCTACTGATTCTCGAAAACCCGGAAGGGACAATCAAAAACGCCGGATGGTTCAACATTTGGGCTATCAATGCCGGCGGTCAGACGACGGGCCTCCATCAGAACGTGATGGACACCTTCTGGTACATCGACCCCGATCACGGCATCGACGGTGTCTGGGACAATTCCCTTGCGACGGAAAAACCGATTTATAACAAGAATTTCACGGAGATGACCGTCAAGCTCCGCTCCGGCATCTTCTGGAGCGATGGCATCGAATTCACCGCCGACGACGTCGTGTTCACGATCGAAACCCACATGAAGACCAGCGGCCTGCGCTGGAGCGCCCCAGTCCAGATCAACGTCGCGGCGATCGAGAAGAAGAGCCCGACTGAAGTGCTCTTCAAGCTCAAAAAGCCCAATTCACGGTTCCATGCACTGTTTACGGTTCGCTGGAACGCCATGTGGATGATGCCGAAGCACGTCTTTGAGAAGGTCGGTGACGTTCTCAAGTTCGACTTTAACCCGCCGGTTGGGCTGGGTGCCTATACGCTCCACAATTTCGACCGCGGCGGCAAGTGGTTCATCTGGAAGAAACGCGAGGATTGGAAGCGTACCACGGTTGCCCGGTTCGGCGAGCCTGGCCCAGGTTACCTCGCCTATATTGACCCGGGACCGCCGGAAAAACGGGTTATCGAGCAGCTCAATCATCGTCTCGACGTCATCCACGACCTGTCCCCCGAAGGCATGTTCACGCTCGCCAAGGACTCGCCGTCGTCGGTCAGTTGGTTCAAGGGTTTCCCGTACGCACACCCTGATCCGACATTGCCTTCGGTCATCTTCAACCATCGGCTGGAGAAATTCCAGAACAAGGACGTACGCTGGGCGCTGGCCCTGCTGATCGACATCAAGGCCGTCAGCATGGCCTCCTATCGGGGCGCGGCCACCATTTCCGCAATCGGAGTGCCGCCGACCGGACTTTATCCGAAATATTATTTCGAACCCATGGAGCAGTGGCTGACGGGTTTCGAGCTCGACACGGGCAAGCGCAAGATCAAGCCCTACGACCCGACGACAGGCAAGCAGATCGCAGAAATGCTGCGCCCGTCCCTCAAGGAGCAGATACCAACGGACGCGGCAGATATTGCGACAGCGTTTGGCCGCGGATGGTGGAAACCTGACCCGGAGGCGGCAACCGAACTTCTCCAGAAAGCCGGCTTCACCAAACAGGGCGAGCGCTGGTTTCAGCCGAACGGGCAGCCATTCTCCGTGAAGGTCATGGTGGAAGGCGATCTCAGGCCGGTCATGACACGCGCCGGATCGATCATCGCGCAACAATGGCGGCGGTTTGGCATCGATGCGAATATCGACGTCGCCCAGGGAACGATGCTTGACCGGCGAGGCGTCGGCGACTTCGACACCTTCATAGGCTGGAGCGTGGAAACCTGGGGTGGTCACCCTGACCTGTCGTTCTTCCTCGACAGCTGGCATTCCCAGTTTGTTGTCGATGTCGGCAAGGTGCAACCGCCGAGAAACTGGCAACGTTGGAAAGAACCGAGGCTGGACAAGATCATCGAGGAGATCCGCACGATCGATTTCGACGATCCGCGTGGGGTCGAGCTTGGTCTCGATTATCTGAAGTTGGCCACGGAGGAGATGCCGATCATTCCGCTCATGGCCTACAACGTCTTCGCGACCATGGACACGACATACTGGACCGGCTTCCCGAGCCTCGCAACCAAGCCTTACACGAACCCGGTCGCCAACTGGGGTAACACCAAATACATGATGGTTAATTTGAAGCCGACCAAGCCGGCCAAGTGAGAAACTGCCGCCCGGCGCCTCCAAGGTGCCGGGCGGAGACCTCATCCCGATATGCGAGGCATCAATGCGTTCCTACGCCATCTACGTGGCCAAGCGCGTCCTGCAGTTCGCGCTGGTCGTTTTTGTCGGCATCAGCATCACGTTTCTGATCACGCATCTTACGCCGATAGATCCGGTCGAGCATGCCGTCGCTCAAGTGAGCACATTTGGCTTTTCCAGCCCCGAATCCATCGAGCTTCTTCGGCAGTCCCTCAAGGAACTCTACGGCGTCGGCGACAATCTGTGGGAGGAATATCTGATTTTCTGGCGACGACTTGCCATGCTCGACTTCGGCCCCTCACTGTCGGCATTCCCCACGCCCGTGAGTGAACTGATCGGAAGAGCCATCCCCTGGACGATTGGCCTCCTGACTGTGTCCACCGTGTTGAGCTGGTTTATCGGCAATATCCTCGGCGGACTGGCGGGCTACTACAGCCGCAATCGGATCCTTCGGATCCTCGGAATGATCATGATGGGGCTCCATCCCGTGCCCTACTACATTGTCGCCTTCGTTCTGTTGATCGTCTTCACATTCCTCCTGCCGATCCTGCCGAGCAGCGGCGGCTACGAGATGAACCTTGCGACCGGCTGGACGCCGCAATTCGTGGGCAGCGTTCTGTTGCACTCCATTCTGCCTTCGCTCTCTCTCATTCTCGTCGGCGTCGGAAGCTGGTTCATGGGAATGCGGGCGCTGGTCTCGAATATCGTTACCGACGACTATGTCACATACGCTGCACTCGCCGGTGTTCCCGAGAGGCGGCTGGTGACGTCCTACGTGATGCGTAACGCATTCTTGCCGCAGATCACCGGCCTTGCGATGTCGATCGGCGCAATCTTCAACGGCGCGGTAATCACCGAGCAGGTTTTCGGCTACCCGGGCATCGGCCGCCTCCTGGTCGAGGCAGTCCATGCGGCGGATTATTCGCTCGTTCTGGGGATCACGTCGATTGCCATCATCGCTGTCTCTGCAGCCGTCTTCATCATCGACATCATCTATCCCCTGATCGACCCGCGCGTACAGGTGACCCAATGATTGCCGTCCTGAGAGACCTGTTCCGTTATAACGGCGAGTTCGCGATCGGATGCGTGATCATGGCGATCATCCTCGGCATCGCCGCGGCCTCTTTCTTCTCCCCCTACGAGCCGATCGACTCCTACCTTGTGGCCTTGGATGCGCCACCCTCGCTGGAATATGTATTCGGAACCAATTCGCGCGGTCAGGACATTTTCTGGCAATTGACCTTTGCGATCCGCAATACCCTCGCCTTCGGCTTCATCGTAGCGCTTATCAGCCGCATTCTCTCCCTGGTGATCGGGCTGATCTCCGGTTATGTCGGCGGGATCGTCGACCGGATCCTGATGTCGATCAACGATACCTTTATCGTCATCCCACTCTTCCCGCTTCTGGTCCTGCTCTATTTCGTGTTGCGTGACGACATGACCTGGTTCGTGCTTGCACTGGTCATGGCGGGCCTCGGATGGGCCTACGATGCGCGGCTTATTCGATCAGTCATGATAAGCCTCAGAACCCGTGAATTCACCAACACCAGCATTTTCTCCGGCATGTCCATGCCGAGGATCGTCACACAGGAACATCTGCCCTATGTGCTCCCGATCGTCTTCTCGACTTTCATGAACAACATGAACTGGTCCATCGGGCTCGAAGTCACGCTTGCAGTCCTGGGCTTTACCGATGTCGACACGCCGACCATCGGCGGCATGATCTTCTGGGCCAACCAGCACAGTGCAATGGTGTCCGGCGTCTGGTGGTGGTACTTTTTCCCAACCCTTTTCGTGACGTTGACGTTCATCGGGCTCTTCCTTCTAGCCATCTCGATGAATGAATACATCGATCCGCGCAGCCGGCTCGATCGGATGGGGAATTCCTGATGATGCGAATCTCAGCCCCAGCCGGCCGCGAGGACGCCCACGTTCTGGAGACGAGCGATCTCCGCGCCTACTACCGGATGAAATATTTCGGGATCGACCGCGAAGTAAGAGCTGTCGACGGGATCTCGATGCATGTGCGCAAGCACGAGATCTATGGCATTGCAGGCGAGTCCAGTTGCGGCAAAACCACTTTCATCAAAGCGATCGCGGCTGCGATCAGACCCCCGCTGGAAATTGTTGGCGGGCAGGTGAACTATAGCTTCATCGACGATGATCTCTACGCTCTGCCCCCGGCACGACGCACAGCGATCCGCTGGCAACACCTCTCCTACATCCTGCAAGGCTCGATGAACGTGCTCAATCCCGTTCGTCGCATTCACAAAACGTTCGAGGACTTCGCGTTCCGGCACATGCATCTGGGACGCGCCGAGTTCGACCAGGAGGTGCGGCGCCATCTGGAGCGGCTGCGCCTTCCTGCTGAGATACTCCGTTCCTATCCGCACGAGTTGTCGGGCGGGATGCGGCAGCGTGTCTGTATTGCACTTGCTACGCTTTGTAAGCCGGAATTCATCATCGCCGACGAACCGACGACCGCGCTCGATGTCGTCGTACAGAAAGACGTCCTGGCGATGATCCGGGAAACACAACATGAATTCGGATCTTCAATGATCTTCGTGACCCATGACCTGACGGTTCATGCAAATATCGCGGACAGGCTGGGCATCATGTATGCCGGCCGGCTCGTCGAAGAGGGGCGAACGGCTGACGTCTTCGCCAATCCCCTGCATCCGTACACGGCCCATCTGATCGCCAGCCTGCCGACGATCGGCGACAGGCATAGACGTGACGGGCTTCACGGAACCCCGCCGAACCTGGCCGATCCTCCAAAAGGGTGTCGTTTCCATCCGCGATGCCCACTGGCGATGGAGATTTGCCGACACGAAAATCCTGCCCTTACCACCCTTGCAGAAGATCATAGGGTGGCCTGTTTTGCGGCGAGTCCGGACGTCCTGCCGACACCTGATGGGAGACCGACCCAGCCCGAGGGATTGGAGATCGAGCGATGACGGCTCCCCTTCTACAACTCGACGGCGTCTCCAGGCTCTACAAACGAGGGGGCTTGCTTGGCCGTCAGGAATTCCGTGCCGTCGACAACGTATCGTTCCGCCTGGAGGGGGATGAACCTCAAGTCTTTACGATCATCGGCGAATCCGGAAGCGGCAAGACGACACTTGCGAGGATGATCCTCAACATGGTCCGGCCAAGCGCGGGGACGATCTTATTCAAGGGCCGCGACCTGGCTTCGATCCGCGGACCTGGAGCGCGGCGAAGGTTCATGAAAGAGGTCCAGCCGATCTTCCAGAACCCTTTTGAGGCGTTCAATCCCTTGAAACGCGTCGATCGCTATCTGTTCATGACGGCAAGGAACTTCACTGACGCCCGTTCACCCGCGCAGATGGAAGCCGTTGCCGACAGGGCGCTGAACAACGTCGGCCTGTCGATTGCCGAAGTCCGCGGCCGGTTCCCTCATGAGCTCTCCGGAGGTCAGCTCCAGCGGGTGGCGATTGCCCGGGCACTTATCCCAGGCCCGTCTATGCTCGTCGCGGACGAGCCGGTTTCGATGGTCGATGCCTCGCTGAGAATGTCCATCGTCAATCTGTTTCGTGCACTGCGCGATGATCTCAGGGTTTCGATCATCTACATCACGCACGATCTTGCGACGGCCTATTACGTCAGCGACAGGATCATCATCATGCGCAAGGGGGAGATCGTCGAAAGCGGTGAGGCGCGCCCGGTCCTTGACAACCCCCAGCATCCGTACTCGCAACTCCTGAAGTCCGCCATCCTGTCTCCCGATCCGAACGGTCGCGGCGTGCTGACCGGCGACAGCGCCGCGACCCAGCAAGCGCGTGCATCACCCCAGCCATCGACCGAAGAGACAGAGCTGCAGCCGCATTAGCGGCGAATTACCCGTTTCCTGAAACAAAGTGAGATTTGAGAGATGATCAAGGCCCAAGCCCGGTTCGACCGGGACTTTATCATTGGTGAAACCGACAACCGTCTGTTCGGCGCATTCATCGAGCATCTTGGCCGCTGCGTCTACGGCGGCATTTTCGAACCTGGCCATCCAACGGCTGACGAAAAAGGGTTCAGGCGGGATGTTCTGGAGCTCGTGCGCGAGCTCAATCCCACCATCATGCGCTACCCGGGCGGCAACTTCGTCTCCGGTTACAATTGGGAGGATGGCGTGGGCCCGGTCGAGCAGCGCCCACGCCGCCTCGATCTCGCATGGAAATCCGTCGATACCAATCATTTCGGAACCAACGAGTTCATGGATTGGTGCCGGGTTGCCGGCATCGAACCGATGTTGGCTGTCAACCTCGGCACGCGCGGACCAGACGAAGCCCGCCATCTGCTTGAATACTGCAATCATCCGTCGGGCACCCACCTTTCCGACCTTCGCCAACAGCACGGTTGGGAAAAACCGCACGACATCAAATTCTGGTGCCTGGGCAACGAGATGGACGGCGGCTGGCAGATGGGGGCGAAAACTGCCGAGGAATACGGCCGCATCGCCGCCGAGACCGCAAAGATGATGCGGATGACCGATCCGACCATTGAACTGGCGGCCTGCGGATCCTCCGGGCGAAAAATGGCGACATATGGCGAATGGGAGAGGATCGTCCTCGAACACACGTTCGATCATGTCGAGTTCATATCGCTGCACACCTATCTCAATAATTATGCCGACGATACCCCGTCGTTCCTCGCAAGCCCTGACCTGATGGACAGCTTCATCGAAGAAGTGGTTTCGATCGCCGATGCCGTCGCGGCGCGCCGTCGCTCCCGCAAGCGCATCATGCTGAGTTTCGATGAGTGGAATGTCTGGTATCGCACCCGGCGCGGCGAACATAACCGCGTCAAGGAAGGATGGCCCGTTGCCCCACCCATCCTGGAGGAGGAATACGACATGCAGGATGCGCTTGCCTTCGGCGGCGCATGCATCTCACTCCTCAATCACGCCGATCGCGTCAAGGCCGGATGCCTCGCCCAGCTTGTAAACGCCATCGCCCCCATCATGACGGAAACCGGTGGTCCGGCCTGGCGGCAAACGATCTTTTGGCCTTTCTCGGACTTCAGCAATCTTGGCAGGGGCAGTGTTCTCAGAACTCGCGTGGATACGCCGACCTATGCCACACGCTATTACGACCCCACGCACACGGAAGACCTGTACGACAAGATCGACGCGGTTCCCTACCTCAAGTTCTCGGCAGTGCATTCGCAAGAGAACAAGACAGTCACCCTCTTTATCTTGAACCGGCACCTTTCCGACGATATGCAGATTGATATCGCGGCAACCGGCTTTGGCGGGCTAAAGCTGCAGCGAGCACATTCGCTGCATCACCATGACCTCAAGGCGAGCAACACCAAGAATGAGCCGGACAAGGTGGCCCCTCACAATCTGAGGGACATAGAGGTGGCGAGTGGCACTGTCGCCGTCACTGTTCCCCCGGCGTCGTGGAACGTCGTTCAGTTTGGCGCTTCCCTGTGAAACCGAGGTTGAGGAAGGATCGTGCTCGCCCAAGTCGCCGTCAGGCGAGATAGAGCCGCATGATGATGTCCTGGTCGTAGTTGCCGAAGCCGCGACCGAAGATGTTGATGCCCCCTGGGTGGGGGGCATTCTCCTCTATGCCGATTTTCATCCTGATCGAATGATGCTCGGCCAAGCCGATGTCGTCGATTGTGACGTTGGAGATCGATACGCCGTCGATAAACGATCCCTGCTTGGTGACGCGCCAGGTCTTCAGCTTTCCGTATTGAGAGCCTTCAAGCTTCCACCATTGTGGCGTATAGACCCCGCGTTTGTCGCCGTAGTCACCGGGTGACGTCCAGGTCCCGATGCGATGTTCGTTGATCCACAGCGTTATGTCGGACGGCCAGTTGACGTTCGTCCCCGGCACTTCCGACGAAAGCTCCATCGAAAATTCGATTGCCTCGACCGCTGACTTCACAAGCTTGGCGTTGTTTGGAAATTTGTATTCGACATTGCCGCGCCCGAACCAGATCAACGCGGCTTGCACCCGGCCGGGATCCAGAAAGAAATCGGGGACATCCAGCAAGCCTATGACGCCGTCGGGCGAGCAAAGCCCGCAGGGTGCGGAAACTTCGCAGCTCGTATAGAGCCCGAGAGGCATCGCGACCTCGATCTGGTTGTTTCTGGTTGCTTTTTCAGCCGTGTCGAACCGGACGATGATCTCGTCGTATTTGGCGCTGCAAACCTTCTGATTGCCTTTGGTCGCCTTGACGGAAGAGGTCTCGATAAGACCGGCCTCTTCAAGGGTCAGAATGTTCACGGCAACAGTCGATTGGGGCAGCGACAAGGCCGCGCTGATTTCATTGACGTTCAGTTTCCCCCGATCATGGAGAAGCTGAAGAATGTTGACTCGAATGGGTGAAGCCAGGCCCTTTAGAACCAAGCTGCCGGTACCCGCGGATACTGTCAGAAAATTAGGCTTCATACTTCAGTCATACTGTTGTCCTTCATCTGTATCAGGATTTTTGGTTTAGTAAGAGCGAATTTTTCGGCGGCTGGCATGTTAGCCGCCCCAAAATCTCAACAAGGTGCGCCCACTCAGATGCAGATCGGGTGGTGGTAAAGGTCTCGCCCGCTCAAGCCGGCAGAAGCATAATGCGATGGATCGTTTCCTCGGCGATGCGGCCGTCGCTGTAAAGGAGCGGCACGTATTCGCCTTTCGACCAAATGCGGGCCAAATCCCCATAATGAGGCGAACGGGGATCACCGGACTGGCCGGGGGTGTTGATGCAGACGCTGTTGTCCCAGTCGCCGACATCCATGACGAGACGGACGGAGGCGCCGGCGTTGACGCCGAAATCGCCCATCCGGTAACCGGCATGCATGGGTGTGGAGCGGCTGCCTCCCAGCGGTAGCGGGCCGACGTTCCACACCGTGGCGTCTTCGGTCTTGATACGGCTAGTCGCGTGTTCGAAGAGCGCGCGGTGCAGGTCGCCCCAGCGCCAGGCGGCTGGATCAGGGCCGAGCCGGGTTTCGCAATCGGCAAAACCTTCGGAAAGCGTCGATAGCAGCATGGCGTTGCGATCGGTGGCGTCCCAGAATGTGCCGGGCTCGCTGAGCAGCACCAGCATACGGTCGACATCGCCGGGCAGCAGCAGTTGGCGGACGGTCTGGTTCGGTGCGAACCTCGCCAACAGCGCCGGCCGCAGGTGCTTCATCCACCAGACTTCGAAGAGCGTGGCGGGTGCACTCCCCGCTTCGAGACGGTAATCCCAGCCGTCGAAAAGCTTTGTGGCGCACTCCTGCCGGTCATCCAGCGGTTGACCGCTGGCAACTTTTTGAAGCACGGCGCAGATGGTCGCGGCCGGGCGGGAATAGACATCGGTCTGCAAAGCCATCGAGGCCTGCAGCGTGTGTTTGGGATCGGCGCGCAGGACCGACTTGATGCGTTGGGCGCGGCTGACCTCCGCCCATTCGTGGCCGATAGAAGGGGCTGCCGGGTCGCGGTCGGCCGGCAGGTTCATCTCGTTGGCGGAGGCGACGAAGCCATCCGCTGGGTTATAGGCGTGGGGCGGATCGCCGGCCGACAGGAACCCATCCCATTCATGAGAGCCGTGGCCCGGCACGGGCAGCAGCCCTTCCCAGTTGCGGCGCACCGGCGTGAAACCGGCGGTGAACCAGCCGATATTGCCATCCACATCGGCAATGACATGGTTGACGGACGGAGTGCCCCAGGACCCGAGTGTCTGCGAAAACGCCTGCACCGAACCGCTGCGCATATAGGACAGGCTGCCCAGATAGGCGGCCGAACCGGGCGACAGCCAGACGGAGCGCATGGCAATGACCTGGCGGATCTTCGGGTTCTCGTGGAGGATCGGGCCGTGGCGGGTGAAGGAGAGCGTCAGCGTCTGCTCGGCATGACCCTTGACCGCGAAATTCTCCTCCACGCGAGTGATCTTCTCCCAGCCGTCGCCATAACGATAGTGTTCCGCATCGCCGTCCTTCGTCTCGTAAACATAGACGTCTTCCTGATCGGTGCCGAAGATGGTGAGGCCGAAGGCGGTACGGTCGTTATGGCCGAGCGAGATGCCGGGCGCGGTCGGTTCACCCGTACCGATGACGTTGAGGCCGGGAGCTTCTAGGTGGACGAGATAGCGCAGCGACGGCACGGCATGCGCCCGGTGCGGATCGCTTGCGAGGATCGGACGACCGGTCTCGGTGCGCGAGCCGTGGATGGCCCAGTTGTTTGACCCCTCCTCCGCGATCGCTTGCACGATATCGCCGAGATCGGTCACGTCCGTCCATTTCCAGACGTCGTCGAGCGTTGCCGCCAGCCGGGCCTTGTCGAAGGTGACGGCCGCGGTGGCAAGCTTGAAGAGACGGGTCGCGGCGAGCGGAATATCGGCGAGTGAGATCCCGTCGGCCGGTTTCGGCGACACGGGCGGATCGAGTTCGAAGCGCAGCAGGTCCGTTTCCGCGTCCGCAAGCGCCATGATGTTGGCGCGCAGGATTTCCGAAATGCCGTTGCGGGTCAGCGCATGGCTGCGGATTCGCACCACGTCAGCCGGCTCCCAGCGCGACGGCTTGGTGCCGAAGACCGCGAATTCGGGCGGCAGGCGGGCCGGCTCCGCCTCGCAGAGCGTGACATAGGCGTTGATGCCGGCAGCAAAGGCGGTGCAGATCGCCTGCGTATCCGGTGCATAGGAAATCCATTCCGGGGCCATGTCGCCGCGATAGAGGAAATGCCGGGCGGCATGATCCTGCGCCAGATAGCCGGGGCCGAAATCGGCGGCGAGAAGCCCGAGGCCGCGCTTGCGCCACAGGTCGAGCTGCCACAGCCGGTCGCGGGCGGCGTTGAACCCCTGGACGAAGAACAGGTCCTTATCGCTTGCCGCCCTGATATGCGGGATGCCCCAGCGGTCGATGCGGATTTCTGCTTGAGCATCGAGGCCGGTCAGCCGGAGTGTTTCGTTCGTTGTGACGTTGCTCATGGCATTCTCTTAGGCGTGATGGCAGGCAACGCGCGCGCCGTCGGCACGCGGCGTCAGTTCCGGCCGTTCTTTCGAGCAGATTTCGGTCGCAAGCGGACAGCGCGTGTGGAAGGCGCAGCCCGACGGAATGTTTGAAGGGCTTGGCAGCTCACCGCTGAGGATAAAGCGTTGCTTGGCGCGCTGCACCTCCGGGTCGGCCTCCGGCACGGCCGACATCAGCGCCTTGGTATAGGGATGTTTCGGATTGGCGAAGAAGGTATCGCGGTCGGCCATCTCGACGAACCGGCCGAGATACATGACCACCACCCGGTCGCAGATATGCCGGACCACACCGAGATCATGGCTGACGAACAGATAGGAGACGCCGGTGCGCTTCTGCAGCGCGACCAGCAGGTTGAGGATCTGGGCGCGCACCGAGACGTCGAGTGCCGAGACCGGCTCGTCGCAGATCAATAGATCCGGCTCCAGGGCAAGTGCACGGGCGATCACTACGCGCTGGCGCTGGCCGCCGGAGAACTGGTGCGGATATCGATCCGCATGTTCGGGACGCAGGCCGACCTGTTGCAGCAGCGTTGCGACACGTTCCTTCAGCGCCTTGCCCTTGGCGACGCCGCGCACGATCAGCGGTTCGCCGATCGTGGCGCCCACCGTGGACCGCGGATCGAGAGACAAGGCCGGATCCTGGAAGATCATCTGCACCTTGCGGCGGATATCGTTGAGCTGCCGGCGATTGGCGCTAACCACTTCATCGCCGCTTATGCGCACGCTTCCGGAAATGGGAGCCTGCAGGCCGACAATGGTATTGGAAAGGGTCGACTTGCCGCAGCCGGATTCACCGACCAGCGCCACCGTCTCGCCGCGGGCGATATCGAGATCGACCCCGTTGACGGCCTTGACCACCGGGCCGGCCTTGCCGAGCAGGCCGCCGCGGCCGCCGAAATGCACCGCGACGTCGCGGATTTCGAGAACGTTCCGATGCTCGCTCATGCCGCCACCCCGCGGATTTCCGCCATGCGGTCGATATGCCAGCAGGCCGAGCGATGGCCTCCGCCGCAATCGAAAAGCGGCGGCTGTTCGGTGCGACACTTGTCGGTCGCGAGAGGACAGCGGTCGACAAAACGGCAGCCGACGCCGAATTCGTTCGGCGTCGGCACCGTCCCCTCGATGGTCGCGAGGTCCGCCTTCGGCGCATCATCGAGCTTGGGAACGCTTGCCAGCAAGAGAGCCGTGTAAGGGTGCTTCGGCTGCCGGAAGAGATCGTGCACCGGCGCGATTTCGGCGATGCGGCCGGCATACATGACCGCTACGTCGTCGGCGATGTCGGCGACCACGCCCATATCATGGGTGATCAGAACGATCGCCGTGCCGCGATCGGCGACCAGCTTCTTCATGAGATCGAGGATTTGCGCCTGGATGGTCACGTCGAGCGCCGTGGTCGGTTCGTCGGCGACGAGCACGCGCGGGCCGCAGATCAGCGCAATCGAGATCATGATGCGCTGGCACATGCCGCCGGAGAGTTCGAACGGGTATTGGTCCAGCCGCCTTGTCGGGTCGGGAATGCCGACATCGACCAGCATCTGCCGCGCCTTCTCGTAGGCCTCGGCCTTCGAGACGCCGTGATGGACACGATAGGCCTCGGCAATCTGCGAACCGACCGTCGTCAGCGGGTCGAGCGAGGCGCTCGGCTCCTGGAAGATGATCGAGATGTCCTTGCCGCGCGCCTTGCGGAACTGCCGCTCGGACAGCGCCGCGAGATCGGTGTTTTCGAGCATGATCCGGCCGGCGGTGCGCCGGGCGGCCGGCGGCAGCAGGCCGAGCATGGCATAGGAGGTCAGCGACTTGCCGCAGCCCGACTCCCCCACCAGCGCCATGACCTTGCCGGGCGCGACCGTGAAGGAGATATCATCGACGACGTTGGCGCCACCGATATCGATGGTCAGCCGGTCGATGGTCAGCAGTGGATTGGCAGCGGCGTCCATCATGCCTCCTCAGCCAACCGTCTTGGCCCGTTCGGGGCGCTTGTAATTGCCGATCGAATTGCCGCCATCGACGCTGATCACGGCGCCGGTGATGAATGCCGCCTTTTCCGAGCAGAGATAGGCGATGGCGCCCGGCGCATCCTGCGGACCGCTGGCGCGACCGAGCGGAATGTTCTTCAGCATGTTGGTGACGTATTCGTCGGAAAGCTCGCTCACCTCGCTGCCCGGCGCAAAGCCCGGCTCGACGACGTTGACGCGAATACCGTACTCGGCGAGCTCCATGGCGAACCCCTTGGAGAGCCGCTCGATCGCGGTCTTCGATGTACAATATGGGACGGAATTCTGGTTCATCTTGCGGGCAGCACCCGAGGAGATGTTGACGATCGAGCCGGCCTTGCCTTCGGCGATCATCAGCTTGGCGAACTCGCGCGAGAGCACGAAGGGCGCCCGCAGGTTGACGCCGAAGACGCGGTCCCAGTCGGAGAAATCCATGTCGAGCAGGCTGAAGCGGGTATAGATGCCGGCATTGTTGACGAGGATGTCCGGCGCTTTCCATTCACGCTTCACGAGATCGACGAGTTCGAGCATCGAGGCGTCGCTGGTCAGTTCAGTCGCATGCAGCAGAACCTTGGAGCGCTCGAGGCCGAGCTCGGAAACTGCCTTTTCCAGCCCATCCATGCGGACGTCGCTGAGGCAAAGCCTTGCGCCCTCCCGGGCGAAATAGGCGGCGATCCAGCGACCGAAGATGCCGGCGGCGCCCGTGATGACGATGGTCTTGTTTTCGAATTCCATGACTTGAAACCTCAATGCGCCAGATGGTTCAACGCGAACGGGAACGCGGGTCGAGTTGGTCTCGCAACCAGTCGCCGAGTACGTTGACGGAAAAAACGAGCAGGAAGAGACAGACGCCGGGAAAGGCGACGATCCACCAGGCCCGTTCGATATATTGACGGCCGACGCTCATGATCGAACCCCAGCTCGAAGCCGGCGGCTGGATGCCGAGGCCGAGGAAGGAAAGGCCTGCTTCCATCAGGATCATCAGGCCGAATTCAGCGGTGGCGACGATCAGCACGGGGCCGGCGATATTCGGCAGGATGTGGTGGAAAAGGATGCGCGCCGCCCCTGCCCCTGCAAGTTCCGAGGCCTTGATGAACGGCAGGTTCGCGACCTGTAGCGTCTGGGCATAGGCAACGCGGGTATAGCGCGGCCAGCGGGTAAGCCCGAGCACCAGGACCAGCTTCAGGAAGCCGGGGCCGAGCACCGCGACGGTGAGCACCGCCAGCAGAATGGCCGGGATCGACATCATGATATCGACGAGGCGCATGATAAGAATCTCGATCTTGCCTCGGAACCAGCCGGCGATCATGCCGAGCGTCACGCCGACGAGCGACGAGACGACCACGGAGAGCACCGCGACGGAGAGCGAGACACCTGCCCCGTAAAGCGTGCGCGACAGCAGATCGCGGCCGAGATCGTCGGTGCCGAGCCAGTAGGTAATGCCGCGCATCTCGAAGCCCGGCGGCTTCAGGCGGCCGAGCAGGTTCTGCCGGTTGGGATCGGCGGGCGCCACCCAGGGCGCGAAGATCGCCAGAAGCACGATCACCAGGAAGATGATCGACACGACGATGACCGAGAGGGGGACCCGGCGAAGGCGTTGGCGAAGGGCGAGGACGGCGGTGCTCAAAGCCTTCTCCTTATCGAACCAGACGGATGCGCGGATCGACGAGCGCGTAGACGAAATCCGCAATCACGCTGGTCAGCACATAGACAAACGAAATCAGCAGCACGATTACCTGGACGACCAGGAAGTCGCGCGACTGGATGGATTGGATGGCGAGCTGGCCGATGCCCGGCCAGGCGAATACGGTCTCGACGATGACGGCGCCGGCGAGCAGGTTGCCGATTTCGAGCGCGGCGATGGTGATCACCGGGATCGCGGCATTGCGCAGCACATGGCGGAACACCACGGAGCCGAGCGACAAGCCACGGGCGCGCCCTGCCCGCACATAGTCCTTGCCGAGTTCGTCGATGATCGAAATCCGGGTCATGCGGGCAAAAGTCGACATCGAGATGGCGCCAAGTGCGATCGAGGGCATGATCAGCGAGGCGAAATCGCCGGAGCCTGAGGTCGGCAGCCAACGCAGCGTCACGCCGAAGACGAAGATCAGCACGATGCCCGACAGGAAGGTCGGCACGCTCTGGCCGGTAACGACGATCGCGGTCAGAAGCCGTTCCAACCAGCCCCCGCGCCTGGTCGCCATGACGATGCCGGCCGGAATGCCCATGCCGATCGCAACCACCAGCGCGCCGGCGGCAAGCATCGTCGTATAGGGGAGGCGCGAAACGACGATATCGAATGCCGGCACCCGCTGGACGACGGAAATACCGAAGTCGAAATGTGCAAGGCCGCCCAGATATTCGAGATATTGCACCCAGATCGGCCGGTCGAAACCGAGCTGGCTGCGCAACTGGGCGATCATCTCGGCCGATGCGTCCTGCGGCACGAGCAGCAGGGTCGGGTCGCCCGAGAGATGCATGACGACGAAGACGATGGTGAGAACGCCGAAGATCGCAATGATCGCCTGTATCAAACGTTCGACGGCGTATCTCAACATGATCGTATTATCCGTCTGTTACTGCTGCCAGCTCATGTCCATGACGAACATGGCTTCGTTGGCGGTCGGCTGCCACTTCAGCTTCTTGTTCGCGCCATAGAGCGCATAGGCCTGGTAGAGGCCGAGGCCCGGAACGTCGTCCTTGATAACCTGGTAGGCCTGCTCATAAAGCTTCAGCCGCTCGTTCTTGTCGAGGATGACACGTGCCTTATCGACCGCTTCATCGAACTTCGGGTTCGAATATTTGGCCCAGATGCTGCCGGTGCGGAACAGCGGGAAGATCACGCCGTCGACGTCCTGGCAGGCGCAGGACCATGCGCCGAAGGCGAGACCGCCGGCATTGGCCGGATCGCCCTGGCGGCGCTTCAGGAAGGTCGCCTGGTCGCTGGACGAGATCTCCACCTTGAGCCCGGCTTCGTTGACCATCTGCTGGATGGCTTCGACGGTGGCGCGGCTATAGGCCGGAGAGGTCAGGAATTCGACGGTCGCACCTTCCGCGCCGGCGGCCTTCACCAGCTCCTTGGCCTTGTCGAGATTGTATTCGTAGCCCTTGACCTTGTCGGTGTAGCCGAAGACGGGTTCGGCGCCGAGAACTTCCACCGGCTTGCCGTAACCTTCGAGCAGCGCTTCGACGAGCGCCTGACGGTCGATCGCATAGGCGATCGCCTGGCGGACGCGGACATCCTTGGTGACACCGCCCTGGGCATTGATGAATAGGTAACCGATGCGTTCCGTGGGAACCGACAGGACCTGCGAATTCGCGTCGTTTTTGATGCTCTCGGCCTGATCCGGCGGCACATCGCGCACGAGGTCGGCCTTGCCGGTCTTCAGATCGGCGATGCGGGTCGATACGTCCGGCACGGTACGGAACACCACCTTCTGAAACGGCGGCTTGGCGCGCCAGTAGCTGCTGTAAGCCTCAAGTTCGGTCTGAACCCCCTTCTGCCAGTTGGCCATCTTGTAAGGGCCGGAACCGAGCGGCTTCAAGTTGAATTCCTGGTCGCCGACCTTTTCGACATAGGCCTTGGGCACGATCGACAGCTTGACGAGCTGGGCGAGAAGCGCCGGATAGGGCGACTTGGTGGTCATCTTGACGACGGTCGGGCTCACCGCCTCGGCCTTGGCGATCTGGTCGAACTGCGAAAGCTGCGGGCTCTTCAGCTTCGGATCGATAATGCGATTGATCGAGAAGGCGACGTCTTCGGCGGTCAGCTTCGTGCCGTCCTGGAAGGTGACGTCGTCGCGGATCTGGAACTCGATCGTCTTGTCGTCGAGATATTTCCACGACTTGGCGATCTGCGGAACGATCTCGCCCTTCACATCGCGGGTCAGCAGGTTGTCGAAAATATTGCGGTAGATCGAGTAGCTGTCGGTATTCCACTGCAGATGCGGATCGAGCGTCGCCGCATCGTTCGGCAGATCGATGGTCAGCGTGTCCTTGGTTTGCGCAAGCGCAGTCGACGCGATGAGCGCCAGTAGCATTGCGGCTACGGATGCGAATTTGGCAGACATGTTCCTTACCCTCATTGTTGTTGCTGCTGTATTCAAGAACTGCTTACGCCGCCTTCTCCGCGGTCTTGAGTCCGGCCTCGTCGGCACAGTACCGCGCCAGTTCCGCATGGGTGCAGAACCAGACGTCGCCCTTCGACTTGGCGAGCCGGATGATCTCTTCCAGAATGAAGATCCGCGACCGGTGCCCGACATGGTGCGGGTGCATCGTGAGCTGGAACAGCCCGCCCTCTTCCCATGTGACTTCGAGTTCGCGGGCAAAGATGTCCAGCACCATGGCCGGCCCCCCATAGGGTCGCGCGCCGGTCATCCGGTCCATCGCCACATAGGGCGCGTCGTCGCGGATCCACTCGACCGGGATTTCGACCACGCCGGTCGGCTCGCCGTCCTCCAGAAGCTCGTAGGGCTCCTCGTCAGCCATCAGCGAGCTGTCGTAGAGCAATCCCATCTCCCGGGCGATCTTCAGCGTATAGGGGCTGAAATCCCAGGATGCGGTGCGCATGCCGACCGGGCGGATGCCGGACAGGCGTTCGAGAGTGTCGGCGGCGCGCCGCGCAAGATCCCGTTCCGTCATCTCGTCGAGGCGGGAATTGAACTCGTGGATCCAGCTATGGATTCCGAGTTCGTGGCCCGAGGAAACCACCGTCTTCACTTCTTCCGCATTGATCATCGCCGAGACGGCCGGCATGAAGAAGGAGGCAGGCACCGAATATTTTTCGAGCAGGCCCAGAATGCGCGGCATGCCGGCGCGGGCGCCGTACTGGCCGCGGCTCATCGTGCCGAAGGACATGCCCCCGTTCTTCAGTTCCATCGTCTCGTGATCGGAATCGAAAGACAATGCGACTGCCATGCGTGCGCCGTTTTTCCACTTCGCAGGCCTTAAGGAACGCCCCGCGCGCACCTTCTGAACCTTCTGCTGCCAGACACTATCCGGCCAGGTCCAGGGTTCGGAGGCATCGTTTTGCTTATTCGGCGTATTCATGAGATCGTTCGTCCTTATCAGCGCGACACTCGAAAATATGAGTGGCTGCTTTCTGGGCAGAATTGTTATGAGCCGATCGGATGACCATCAATGGGGGTTTCGTTCACATACATGAACTCCGAAATCAAAAGCGCCGGCCGGATTCTCGATCTCCTGGAATATATGGCGTCCCGGCGGGAAGCAGTGCCGCTGGCCCAGATCGTGCGTGATCTTTCTTTCCCCAAAAGCAGCGCACACGGCCTTGTCCAGACGCTGGCGGCCCGCGGCCATGTGGTCCAAGACGACGCCGGCCGCTACATGCTGGTCGAGGCGACCCGGCACGGCTTTCCGTTCCGGCGCCACGAGGAGCCGCTGGTCGTCGTGGCAAAACCGTTCATGGAGAAGCTGCGGGACGAATCCGGCGAGACCATCCTGCTCGCGACAATGAACGCCCATTGCGACATCCGTCGGCTGGCGAAATGCGTCAGCCGGCATCGCGTTCGCTACGACGTCAACCTCGACGCGGCGATTGCCGCCTATTGCACCGCAACCGGCCGGGTCCTGCTCGCCTTCACCGCGAAGGAGGCGCTGGAACATTATCTCTCCCGTGTCCAGCTGCTCTCCTATACCCGCTATACCGTGACCGATATCGAGCGCATCCGCGACGTCCTCACCAGGGTCCGCCGGGACGGTTACGCGCTGAACGATCAGGAGTTCGTCACCGGCTCGACCGGCATCGCGGCACCGATCTTCGACGGCAACGGCGCGGTGGTCGCGGCCCTCAATCTCGGCGTTCCGACCGTGCGCTATAACGAGCAGCGCGAGGGCTTTCTGCTGATGGTCCGCAGTGCGGCCGACGATATCAGCCGGGCGCTCGGTTATCGCCGCTGACGCTCATTCTTGATGCAGATGATGGAACCGATGCAGGTACAGCGTGATTTGGAAAGCTACACTCTTTCCCGCCGGCATTTTGGAACAAATTGTGTCGGCCCGCAATCTTGAAGCGGTTATATCACTTCTCGTGATGACACGAATCCGGAGCTTCCAATGGCCGCCCCTCGCTTTTGGCCCACCTGGGGCAGCGGGAAAATAGCATTTCCGCCCCGAAGATGGGCAATCCCGATCTCCGCCGCCGGGCATTTGCAAGCGCGAGCCGAGCTTGAAGGCTTCGGCATTGACCGCCAGCTCCACGAAGGAATCAATCGTCGGCCGGAAGGGCAGGCAGGCATCCGCGAAATACTCTATAATTGACAGGCGACCCAAGCGGCCGATCGATCGGGCCGGCTTTGAAGTCCCGATCGCTGCAGATACAACAATTCAAGGGAGCTGAAACATGAGCCTTCGTATCAACGACATAGCACCGGATTTCACCGCCGAAACCACCCAGGGCACGATCCATTTCCACGACTGGATCGGCAGCGGCTGGGCCGTGCTGTTTTCTCACCCGAAGAACTTTACACCGGTCTGCACGACCGAGCTCGGCGCCATGGCCGGCCTTGAGGGCGAATTCAAAAAGCGCGGCGTCAAGATCATCGGCATCTCCGTTGATCCGGTCGAAAGCCATGGCAAGTGGAAGGACGACATCAAGACCGCGACCGGCTTCGAGGTTGAATACCCGCTGATCGGCGACCGGGACCTCAAGATCGCCAAACTTTACGACATGCTGCCGGCCGCAGCCGGCGAAAGCTCGGAGGGCCGCACGCCCGCCGACAATGCGACGGTCCGCTCGGTCTACGTCATCGGCCCGGACAAGAAGATCAAGCTGATCCTCACTTATCCGATGACCACCGGCCGCAATTTCAACGAGATCCTGCGGGCGATCGACTCGATCCAACTCACCGCCAAGCACCAGGTGGCGACGCCGGCCAACTGGAAGCAGGGTGAGGACGTGATCATTACCGCCGCCGTTTCCAACGAAGACGCGATCACCCGCTTCGGTTCGTTCGACACGGTCCTGCCCTATCTGCGCAAGACCAAGCAGCCCACGGCCTGATGTCGGTTGGATCAAACGGAAAAGGCCGGTGGAGCGTTTCGCTTCGCCGGCCTTTTTGTATTTCTGGATATCGCCTTACAGCACTTCGTCTCAATAGACGGGATACATGCCCCAGAAGAAGCTTTCCGAATGTTCGCGGTCAGGATCGCGGTTTTCATCACGATCCTCGTGCCCTTTTTCAAGGGGCTTGCGTTCGGCGCTGTCTACGCCTGTTTTATCCGGCACGCGCCGGGTCACCCCAAACAGATCAAATCCAAACAGGGATAAGCCACCAGCAATCATCGTCAGCCTCCAGTTGGTTGAGCGTGGTACCTCCCAACTTTCAGGCCAAATCCCCTTTCGGTCAATGTAGTCTATCAAAACGCTATACTAATTCGTTGACGCATTTGAAATTGTTATGTCCAAAATGTGGCAATCGGCGAAATAGAGATCTCCGCCAGCTTGCGGTTGCATTCCCTCAGGCAAAGAAGCGGTTGGCAGGCCGCGGCAGGCCGAGATGCTCCCGAAGCGTCGTTCCCTCATAGTCGTGGCGGAAGATGCCGCGGCGTCGGAGTTCCGGAATGACCCGCTGCGTCACGTCGTCCAGACCTTGCGGCAGATAGGGGAAGACGACGGTAAAGCCGTCGCTTGCCTCTTCTAAAAGCCAGGCCTGCATTTCGTCGGCGATGGTTGCCGGCGTGCCGACGAAGGCGAGGCCCGAATAGCCGCCATAACGCTGGGCAAGCTGGCGTACCGTCAGTTTTTCCTGCTCGGCGAGCTTGAGGACCTGGGCGCGGCCGGACTTGCTGGCATTGGTTTCCGGAATGTCCGGCAGCGGACCGTCCGGATTAAAACCCGAGGCGTCGTGGCCGAGCGCAATCGACAGCGAGGCGATGGCGCTGTCGTAGTGCACCAGGCCGTCGAGTAGCGCCCGCTTGGCCTTCGCGTCCTCGATCGTATCGCCGACGACAATGAAGGCAGCCGGCAGGATCTTCAAATGGTCGGGATTTCGCCCGGCGGCGACCATGCGGCCCTTGATATCCGCATAGAGCGCCTTGGAAGCTGCGAGATCGCGTGGCGAGCAGAAGACCAGTTCGGCGGTCTCGGCGGCAAGCTGGCGTCCCTGCTCCGACTGCCCCGCCTGCACGATCACCGGCCAGCCCTGTACCGGACGGGCAATGTTGAGCGGCCCGCGTACGCTGAGTTCTTCGCCCCTATGATCGAGCACATGCATCTTTTCCGGATCGAAGAAAATGCCGCTTTGCTGGTCTCGGATAAAGGCATCGTCGGCGAAACTGTCCCACAGCCCGGTCACGACGTCATAGAACTCACGTGCCCGCTTGTAGCGCTCGCCGTGCTCGACATGCTCGTCGAGACCGAAATTGCGTGCGGAATCCGGATTGGAGGTCGTGACGATGTTCCAGGCGGCGCGGCCGTTGCTGATATGGTCGAGGGAGGCAAACCGGCGGGCGACGTGATAGGGCTCGTCGAACGTGGTTGAGGCGGTCGCCGCAAGACCGATCTTCTCGGTGACCGCGGCAAGCGCCGACAGCAGCGTGAACGGCTCGAACGACGTCACCGTATGACTGCGCTTCAGTGCTTCGACCGGCATGTTCAACACAGCCAGGTGATCGGCCATGAAAAAGGCGTCGAACTTGGCGGCTTCCAGTTTCTGGATGAACGACTTGATATGCCCAAAATTGAAATTGGCGTCCGGATAGGCGCCGGGATAACGCCAGGCGCCGGTATGCAGGCTGACGGGACGCATGAAGGCGGTAAGGTGTAGCGATCTTGCCATGGGGTTGCTCTGTTGAGAGGAGAAACGGGCTCGGTCCCATAAACTAGGCATTCCGGTTGGATGCGCTAAGGAAAGTTGTTGCGCCGATTGCATCGTGCCGGAGAAATTCTCTCTTCTTCCGCTCAACTTGGCGTGACAATCCGCGATTGTCTCTGTGCGGCCGCCAAAAAGAGAAAATTCACGTCGTTCGTCACGTGCAATTGAAGCTTTATTCCTTCTCCCGGCCTGCGTGACGTGGCTGAATGACAGGCTTGATCCGGGAGGCGCACATGAGCAGGGTTTTCCATTTGGCAGGAAAGATCAGAGCAGTGGCTCCATATCTGGCGACCGAGGACCAGGCGATCGAGGTTGCGGCGGGCCTTTCGGCCCGCATCGCCGAAGGTTCCAGTCTGCGCGACCGGGAGCGGCTTCTGCCGCATGACGAGATGGAACTGGTCGCCCGGTCGGGATTGCTGGGGATCACCGTACCCGCCGAATATGGCGGCGCCGACATTTCCAACGCCTTCCTGGCGGAGGTGATCGCCATTCTGTCGGGGGCCGACGCATCGGTCGGGCAGATCCCGCAGAACCATTTTTCCATTCTCGAAGCCCTGCGCCTTGCCGGCAGCGAGGAGCAGAAGAAATATTTCTTCGCCCGGGCGCTCGCCGGGGAGCATTTCGGCAACGCCCTTGCCGAGTCAGGAACGAAGGCAGCGGGCGACATCGAAACCCGGCTGGTGGCCGATGGGCTCGGCTTTCGCATCACCGGCCGCAAATATTATTCGACCGGCGCGCTGTTTGCCGACTGGGTGGCCATCTTTGGTCTCGACCTGGAAGCTAAAGCGGTCATGGCGATCGTGCCGCGCGATGCGGAAGGGCTGACGATCGTCGACGATTGGGACGGGTTCGGCCAGCGCACCACGGCCAGCGGCACCGTAGTGATCGACAATGTCTACGTCTCGCCGGACTCGGTCATCAGCTACTACCGGAGTTTCGAACGGCATGCGCCGCTCGGCTCGCTTGGCCAACTGCTGCATGCCGCCGTCGACCTGGGGATCGCGCGCGCCGCCTTTGCCGACATGGTCGGCTTCGTGCGCAGCAAATCCCGCGGCATCCGCAACGTCGGCGTCGAGACGGCAAGTGCCGACCCGCTGACCATCGCGCGGACCGGCTCGATCGCCGTCAAACTGGAAGCGGCGAGCGCGGTCCTGGAACGAGCCGGCCGCAAGGTCGATATCGCGCAGATCAACCCGTCCTCGGAGACTGCGATCGACGCCTCGCTTTCCGTCGCTGCCGCAAAGATCCTGACGACGGAGGCGGCACTCGACGCGACCAACGGCCTGTTCGAGCTTGCCGGAACGTCCGCGACCAAGGAAGACCTGAACCTCGACCGGCACTGGCGCAATGCTCGAACCCATACGGTTCACGATCCGGTGCGCTGGAAACATCACGCGATCGGCGATTTTCACCTGAACGGCAATGTGCCGCGGCCGAACGGGCAGTTTTAACCCTGTTTGCTGCTGGCCTCGGGCTCGTCGAGGACACCACTGGAGCGTTTGGCGACCATCTGCTCCAGCGTCATGGTGTCGAGCACGGCGGCGATGGCGTCGCGCACCTCCGTCATCGAATGGCGGATCTGACAATCTTCCGGATGATCGCAATCGTCACAGGGCTCGAACGCCGTTTTGCTCGCGCAGCGGATGGGTGCCAGCGGGCCGTCGAGGATCCGCACGGCTTGGCCGACATAGATCTGCGAAGCAGGCTTGGACAGCGCATAACCGCCGCCGGGGCCCTTCTTCGATCGCAGCATGCCGCCCTTGCGCAGTTCGAGCAGGATTGCATCGAGGAATTTCTTGGAAATATTGTTCTGTTGGGCGATGTCGCTGACGAAAGCGGTCTTGCCGGGTTCAAGCTGTGCAAGATGGACAAGCGCCTTGAGCCCGTATTTTCCCTTTTTCGTAAGCATCGAGGATCGAAATTCCGCCTGATTGGTATCCTTCCCGGCGAGACCGCCGGAGGTATGACACCGATACAGGACCGGCGCCAAAGGTTCAACGCCGCTTTCCTTGTCCTGTCCTATTCTGCCGAAAGATCGCGCAATGTCCGCGGCAGCGTATTCATGCAGTCTGCCCCTGTTTCGGTGATCAGGAACTGATCCTCGATCATCAGCGCGCCGATACCCTGGCCGTAGAACGGCGCCTCCAGCGCCACCACCATGTTCGGCTGGATGATTTCCGGATTGGCGGAGGAGAAGAACGGCCATTCCTCTATACCGACGCTGCCGCCGACCGAGTGGCCGAAATGGCCGCGATCATATTCTGCAAAACCGTCCTTACGCATCGAGCCGAGCATGGCGGCATGTACGGCGCCGAACGTATTGCCCGGACGAAGCTGATCGAACCCGGCAGCAAAAGCGGTTTCCAGCGCCTTGAAGATTTCGTGCGAGAGTGGCGATGCACGGCCATGGGTGAAAGTGCGTGCGCCGTCCGAGGAATAGCCATCGACCAGCGTTCCGACATCTGCCTTGATCAGCGCGCCCGGCGTTACGACCGCCGACATGTCCGAAAGATCGGCCCCGACCGAGATGAAATCCCAGTGGCCGCTCAACCCGAAGCCGCCTTCTGCCGCGGCGGCCTGGGCGCCTGACTTCCAGGCGGAAGAGAGTTCGGTGAGCGACGTGCCAGGTTTCACCGCAGCTGCCATGCGCGCGAGGCCGGCTTCCGCCGCTTTCGCGGCACGACGCAGCCGCTCGATCTCGCGCGGCGTCTTGACGGACCGCAGGCGGCGCAGCACGTCCGAGCCATCGGTCCAGGTAACCGTCGGCAAAGCCCGTCTCAGGGCCTCGAAATCAGCAGCCGGCAAAAATTCCAGGTCGGCGCCGATCCGGCCGCGATCAAGGCCGCGCTCATTTAAGAGCTCACCGAGCAGGCCAAAACAGGCGGACCGATCGAACGTCTCCGGCCGCGGTCCGACAGAACCGAGCCGGCGATAGGCCTCGTTGATCTGCTCGACGCTCTCAGCGCCCGTCAGATCGAGCATATCGATCCAGATGCGATGGGTGCGCAGGTCCACCTCTGCCGCAGACTTGCGGATTGATCCGGCGGCGTGGTCGCTGGCGACCGCCGCGAGCCCCATGGAGGCATCGGCGGGCACCAGCGCGATCGCCGCCCCTGCCCTGCCCCACATGGTCGCGACGCCGGCCGGCGCACCGATCGCGTAACGAAAGGCTTCGGGCTGGAAGATTGCCAATGCGTCGAGGCCCGCTTGCTCCATCAGGCGCTGCGCATGGCTGCGGTCGATATTACCCATCGCACTCTCCAAATCCGTCCTTTCTCAAGGCCTTAGCCGGGCTTCGGTAAGATCGCCAGCGGCTGGAACAAAAATCCTGGCGGCCAGCATCAGCGCATCGTCGAGCTGCCCCGGCTACTGTCGGAGACCGCGATCTTGGCGCTCGTCTCTCACGATATCAGCCTTGTCGCCTCGCCCTGCGAGGAAACCATCATTGTCGAACGCGGCCGGATCGTCGAGAGCGGCGAGAGCGGCATCCTCGCTGTACCCCGCCATGCCTATATGCAGAAACTCTTGGCCAGTATTCCCCGCATGCCGGCCTGATAGAGCCTCAATCCGCGATCGGCACGATCTGCGCGGGGTCGATCTGCAGCCAGGCCGGCGCACCGACCTGGAAGACATCGGCCGGCGGTGCTGCGACACGGAATTGCAGCCCGCTGTCCTTCGGTTGGAAGACGTAGTCCCAGGTCTCGCCGAGGAACGCGGACTGCCGAACCAAGCCCTCGAGGTTGATGGCCTTGTCCTTGGGAGCCTCCGTCGCCGAAAGCTTCATCGCCTGCGGCCGGATCGAGACGGTGACCGGTCCGGAGCCGGTCACTTCTTCGCCGATCAGGGCAAGCGGCACGCTGAAACCGGCAAAGTCGATCATGTGGTTACCGCAATTGCCGGAGAGAAAATTGGTGCGGCCGATGAAGCTTGCCACGAACCGCGTCTTCGGCCGGCTGTAGAGCGCATAAGGGCTGTCGATCTGTTCGAGGCGGCCGTTGTTCATCACCGCGATACGGTCGGAGGTCACCATTGCCTCGCCCTGATCGTGAGTAACATAGACCGAGGTGATCTTGAACTCGTCATGCATGCGCTTGATTTCGAAGCGCATTTCTTCGCGCAGGTTGGCGTCGAGGTTCGAGAGCGGCTCGTCGAGCAGCAGCACCGCCGGGCGGATGACGACGGCACGGGCGAGTGCCACGCGCTGCTGCTGACCGCCGGAAAGTTCGGCCGGATAACGGTCGGCGAGATGACTCATCCGCACGGTTTCCAGCACCGCGCCGACGCGTTTCTTGATCTCGTCGGAAGGCAATTTGCGCAGGTTGAGGCCGAAGGCGACGTTCTGCGAGACCGTCATGTTCGGCCAGATCGCATAAGACTGGAAGATCATCGACATGCCGCGCTTTTCCGGCGGCACGGAGCCGGAAGGCGCTGAGAGGATCTTGCCGTCGAGCTCGATCGAACCGGCGGTCGGGTCGATGAACCCCGCGATCATCCTGAGCGTCGTCGTCTTGCCGCAGCCGGAAGGACCGAGCAGCGAGACGAATTCGCCGGGCCTGATATGCAGGTCGAAATCCAGAACCGCATCGACGGCACCGAAGCGGCGACCGAGTTTCCTGAGGACAAGTCCGTCCATTAGCTTCTCCTCAACATGAAGTCGCGGCCGAGATATTTCATCCCGAGGGCGACGACTGCGACAATGATGATCAACAGCAGAGAGCCCAGCGCCGCGAGCTTCTCGAGCTCGCCTTCCTCGCTGAGATCGAGCAGCACGACGGAAACGACGCGCGTGGTGGGACCGACCAGGAAGATGGCGGTCGAGAGTTCCTGCGCCGCCGGCACGAAGATCAGCAGCCAGCCGCCGGCAAGCGTCCGCTTCAACAGCGGCCCGACCACATGCCTGAGCGCCGTCACCCGCCCGCCGCCGAGAATGCGCACCGCCTCCTCCATTTCCGGATGGATGCTGCGCACGCCGGCCGAGCTGGTGGTGAAGGCGATCGGCAGGAAACGGGTGATGAAGGCGAGCGCCATGATCGTATAGGTGCCATAGAGCGCGATCGGCGGCAGGGCGTAAGCCGCATAAAAGCCGATAGCGAGCACGATGCCGGGCACGACATAGGGAGAGACCGCCAGGAAGGCGAGCAGGCTCGAGAACGGGATCAGCCTGCGCTGCACGATATAGGCGATGAACAGCGCCAGCGTGATCGCCACCGTCGCCGCCACGATGCCAAGCCCGATACTTCCGACCAGCGCCTTTTGTGAACTCGAATGTTCAAAGAGCACGTAGTGGAAATTGGAAAGCGTCAGGTTGCTGAACGAGAAGCCCGTCGTCCAGGAGTCGGAAAAGGCGGCCAGAAGCAGCACGAACATCGGCATCAGCACCGAGAGCGCCACGACGAAGAAGCAATAGCCGAACAATACCCAGCGCCATCTGCCGAGCTTGACGATGCGACGCTCGCCCCCCTTGCCGCTGACCGAGACATAGCCCTTGCGGCGCAGGATCAGCTTTTGCAGCCCGAGCATCGCGGCAGTGATCAGTAGTAGCGGGATCGAATAGGCGGCCGCCACCTGGATTCTAAGCGGGAACGAGAAAAATTCGGTGAGCTGGATCACTACGACCGGATATCGCGCCGGGATGGAGATCAGCGCCGGCACGCCGTAGAGCGCGATCGCGCCGAGGAAGGAGAGGAGTGCGGCACCGATGATCGCCGGCATGACCAGAGGAAAGGTCACCTTCATCGCCGTCTTGAACGGACCGGCGCCAAGGATATTGGCCGCGTCCTCCATCTCCGAATTGATCATCTCGAAGGCCGAGCTCACCAGCACGAAGACGAGGAAGAAGCCGCCGATCGCCGTGACCAGCACCAGCCCGCCGAAGGAGAAGATGTTGACCAGCGGTTCGGTGGAGCCGGAAAGGCTGTGCCAGACGCGGTTGATCCAGCCGGTATTCGGGCCGGCGAGCAGGATCCAGCCGACGCCTGCAAGATAGGGCGGCATGATGAAGGCACCGAACACGCTGTAGCGCACGAAATTGCGGCCCGGCATGTCGGTGCGAGTGCAGGCCCAGGCAAGCGGCACGCCGAAGGCCAGTTTCAGAACCACGACCACGGCGCCCATCTTCAGCGTATTGGTGAGCGCCGTGATGTGGCGTTCCTTGCCATAGGCCTCGACATAGTTGTTGAGCGTCCAGCCGCCGGTCTTGGCATCGGTGAAACTGGAGACGACGAGCGTCCACATCGGCGCAACGATCAAAACGACCAGAATGCCGGCCAGGAAGAGCCAGAGCAGGTTGGCCGGCTGCAGCCGCTGGTGCCAGGGCACGCGCATCTTCACCGGCTGGTCTTCCGACCAGGTGGTGGCCGCGGGATGGGAAACACTCGTCATGATCGGCGCTCGCTTTGTCACTGGAGGCGTCGGAAACAGGTCACGCCGCCGGGCGTGATGGGCGGAGGCCGGCAGGTGCCGGCCTCCCGGTTACGGTTCAGATCCCGAACGTGTCGCGGAACTTTTCCTGGACCTCAGGCAGCTTTTTTATGCCGTCGGCCGTCGCAATCGACTTCGTCTTGTAGCTGCTGAGCGGGCGCATGCCTTCTGCCAGCGGCACGCCGGCCCGAAGCGGGTAACGGTAGTCCTTGGCGAAGTACTCGGCGATCTCCGGCCCGAGCAGGAAGTTCTCGAACAGCCGCGCGGCGTTGGGATGCGGCGCGTCCTTCAGGATGGCGGTTGCTGAAGGCGGCAGCAGGGCACCGTCGGTCGGGTAGATGACGCCGATCGGCACCTTTTTGAGGATCGAGTCCGACAGTATCAGCGGCAGCGGCGCCAGCGCCACCTTGCGTTCACCCGAGGCGACAAGGTTATGTCCATCGGCCACGGAGCGGCCGATCTGGGGCTTGTTCTTCTCGATATTCTTGAAGAAGTCCCAGCCGTAGAGATCGTTCATCAGCACCGTCCAGAGCCCGACGCTGCCCGAGAAGCTCGGATGGCCGATGGCGACCTGGCCTTTCCACTTCGGATCGGCAAGATCCGTCCAGTTCTTCGGCGCTTCCGCCTCGGTCACCAGCTTGGTATTGTAGGCGATGACGAGAGGCGAGACCCCCGATGTGATCCAGTAGTTTTCCTTGTCGGCCAGCGCGCGAAGCTCCGGCACCATGTCCTTGAGGTTTTCCGGCGCGAACTGGGCGAGCGCGCCCTGTTCCTTCAGCTGCGCCATCTGGCCGTCGTCATTGGTCGACATCAGGTCGCCCTGGATGGCCTTGGCCTGAAGTTCCTGCACGAGGCGCTGGAAGATGACTTGGCCGGAGGCGCGTACGACGTTGCACTCGACGCCGGCATATTTCTTCTTGAACAGGCCGCACATGCCGTCGGCGAACTCGGTGGTCGTCTGCGAGACGTACCAGGTGACGGAGCCTTCCTTCTTGGCGGCGTCGTAGAGCTGCTTTTCTCCGTCCGTCATTTCAGCCGCGCCGGCAAGACCGGCCGCCAGCAGGAATGCCGGAACCAGGCCGGCCATATAGGTAATGGCATGCTTCATGATCTCTCCTCCCTTTGATCCGGCCCATCGCCGGCGACAAGCCCGACCCTCCCGAGCTTAAAACTTCATGTTTTCCTTCCGCCGCAATCGATCCTCACCGGTGATGCTCCTCTTCATTCACCGGGGATCAACTGGCGTTCCACCGGGCGCATCAGCGCCAGGAAGTCGCTGAAATATTCGCCCTGGATGACCACGTGGTTGCGCATCGCGTCCCGGGCGCGGGCGTCGTCACGGGCACGGATCGCCGCGAGCACCTCCTCGTGCTCGGACAACGAACTGTTGACGCGCCCGGGGACCCGCAACTGCAGGCGCCGATAGGGCTTAAGCCGGCGCTGCAGCGCATGAGCGTTTTCCGCCAGAAACCCGTTGCCGCTCGCCTCGTAGATCACCCGGTGAAATTCGGCGTTCGCGTAATAATAATCGTCCGAATTGCCGGCCTGCTGGGCCGTGGCGCAGGCAGCTTGCGCTTCTTCGAGCAGTTTGAGCTGTTCCGGGCGGATGCGGCGGGCGGCAAGCCGGGCGCACATTGCCTCAAGTTCGCCCATCACCTCGAACATTTCGACAAGCTCGGTGATCGTCAGCTGGGTGACGAAGGCTCCCCGATTGGGCACCATCTTGACGAGGCCCATGGTGCTGAGCTGGATCAGCGCCTCGCGCACGGGTGTACGCGACACCTGATGGCGGGTCGCAAGCCCTGCCTCGTCGAGCCGGTCGCCGGGGGCATAGAATCCGGTGACGATATCCTGCTCGATCGCGTCGCGAACGCTCGGTTTGCTCTGCTTGCCTTTGAGCTGCACGTTCATGGGCCTATCCTGCCGATGCGGCCGCCGCAAAATGCAGCTCCGCCTGTTGGGTATTGCCGCCCTGTTTCGCGAGATAACGCACCGCGGAAATCGCCGCCGTCACGCCGTCTCCGGCCGAGGCCGCCAGATGTGCGACCGAGCGGGCACGAATATCGCCGGCCGCGAAAATGCCAGGCACCGAGGTCTGCATATCGAGATCGACAACGATCCGGCCATCGGCCGCAAGCGTTACCGTATCGCTGAGGAAAGACGTATTGGGCTCAAGTCCGACATAAACGAAAACGCCATGGCAGGGGAGATCGCTCTCTGTGCCTGTCGAAAGATCGCGGACCGTTATGGCACTGACGCCGCCTTCGCCGCGGATCGCGGTGGCGACGGTATTCAGTCTGACTTCGATGTTGGAGGCTTCGTTGGCTTTCGCCTGCAATGCGGTGTTTGCCCTGAGGCGCGAGCCGCGATGAATGACGATGATGCGGGCGGCGTGCGGGACAAGCGCCAGCGCTTCGTCCAGTGCCGAATCCCCACCGCCGATGATGCAGACTTGCTTGCCGCGCATCAGCGGTCCGTCGCAGGAGGCGCAATGGGAAACACCGCGGCCTTCGAATTCCGCTTCGCCCGGAATGCCGAGCGTGCGCTTCGCCGAGCCGGCGGCGATGATCACCGCGCCGACGTTAAGATCGAGATCGGTGCCGGCGATGCGGAAGCCGGTATCCGTGTTCGAGACAGCCTCGATCGTGTCGAGCGCAAATTCGACGCCGGCCTCATCCGCCTGCATCTGCAGCATCGGGCCGAGTTCGAAACCGGACATGCCCTCGGCGGGCCCCGGAAAATTGTCGATGCGGTCGACATTGATCACCTGGCCGCCGGCGCCGAGCATGTCGATGACGACCGTGCGGGCTCCATGCCGGGCAGCCGCGATCGCCGCATTGAGGCCCGCCACGCCAGCACCGATGACTGCGATGTCGTAATCGTTCGCCATCTCAGCGCCAATCGTCGACGGAAACGGTGGTGCGGTAATGCGCGCCGTATATCTGCCAGTAGCCGTTGGACTCGCCACCGACGACCACGACATTGACGTCCTGCGGACGGAAGATATGGATGAGCTCGTCCTTGCCGGCCTTCAGTTTGGCGGCCATCGGCTCCTCGCCGAACGTGGCGCGGGGATAGATGTAGTTCTGCACGAGCTGCAGGTCCCAATAACGGCCGGCCGGCATCTGCGCCGTCTCATAGATGAAATCGAGCAGATCCTGTTTGTTGACGAAACCGCCGCGATCGATGAACTGCCTTGCGCAGATCGGGTCGAGCACCAGGGTCGGCGCGGTGATCGCATCGGTGCCGAGCAGCATGTCGCGCACGTGTTCCCGCCAGTATTCCTTGCGCAAGCCGAGGCTGAATGTCGTGGAACGGCAGCCGTGGAAGAGGCTGACGGTGCTCGCCTTGGCATCGAAACCCTTCTGCACATGCAGCGGCTCCCACGGGCTGCGCTCCTCGTTTTCCGCGAAGGTGAGGTTGTTGTAGGTATAATTGTTGCCGAGCGACCCCATGAAGGTTTCGCCCACAACCGAGCCGCCCTGCAGGTTCTGCGACAGGAGTCCGAAGGCGCGGCCGATCGTGGCATTGGCATGGCTATAAGGGCCGAGCGCGCCGACGCCGCAGTTCATGCCGATCTCGTGGCGAACAGGTCCGTTGACGACGGCCATCGCTGCTGCCGAGCTGGAGGTCGATCCGCGGGCGGAGACCTGTGCTGCCGCCAGCGCCAGGATCACGGGGAAATATTCCGGCGAAGCACCGGCCATGACGGCGTTTACCGCCACCTTTTCGACCGTGTATTCCCACAGGCCGCGATTGGTGGTCGGCTGCATGTGACCGACCACCTCGTCCGGCTTGCGGGAGGTTGCTGCTAGCATGTCGCCGACGCGGGCGTCGGTCGGCAGGATGATCGGCAGCTTGTCGGTCCAGTTGTTACGCAGGAAGGCTGCGTGGAGATTGTCCTCCGTGTCCGGTTCAATGAGGCGCGGCGTGCTGCGCTCGAATTGTGTATCCTCGGCACCTGCCGAGAGGCCGACGGTCAGGGCCTCGATGATTTCCTTCATCACCGGCTTGCCGCTGATCGGATCGGGGCCTTCCACATAGGCGCGCAGTTCTTCCGGCGTCTTGCCCATCACCGGCTGCGGCACGAAGACCAGCGGCTGCTGCGAAAGCCCGCCCATCTTGGCGACGGAGCGAACGACCTTGTCGAATTTTTCGGTATGGATCGCCGCGGTCGGCACGCCGTATTTGGTTTCGAGCGTGATCGCATGAGTGGTGACGGCCGGCGCGCAGGTGCTGCAATGGCCAACGCCGATGATCGCGGCATGGCCGTTCGCCTTGATCTCTTCCCAGAGCTGCGGGTCGTCCTTGGAATAGGTATTCGCCATCTGGCGGATCCTTATGTCCACGGAGGGCATGTTGCGTGTAAACCAGGCCTCGACCTCCTTCAGGAGTTCGACCGAATCGTCAAAACGGCTGTCGACGAGATAGACGACCTTGCCGTGGAGGCTGGCGGGCCGGTTGGCCGGCTGCTTGCGGCTGACCTTTGGCGGATAACCCATCGGGTTGTGGACGGTGACGAGCGGCTGAGCGCTCTGGGGCTTTCCCTGTTGCAACATCCCATTTCCTCCCGAAATGATCCGTGCTCGTATGCAATTCATAGTCCACGCGTATACATGAACCGTCAAGTCCTAAAATCACGATCCCCTATTTTGCGACTGCCGCGGGCTCGAAAACTCCGGAAAACTGATCGCGGAGTATATTCTTCTGGACCTTACCCATCGTGTTGCGCGGCAGTTCGGCCATCAACGCCACCTTTTTCGGGCGTTTATAGCCTGCCAGACGGCCGTCGAGCGCCTTGATGACCTCCTGTTCGGTCAGATGCGCACCTGATTTCAGGACGATCGCGGCAATGATGCCCTCGCCGAAATCCGGATGCTTCACACCGAAGACGGCGCTTTCGGTGACGCCCGGCATGGCGTCGATCTCCATCTCCACCTCTTTCGGGTATACATTGTAGCCGCCGGTGATGATGAGGTCCTTGCCGCGACCGACAATGTGGACATAACCATCCTTGTCGATCTTTCCGAGGTCGCCGGTGATGAAGAAGCCGTCCTTGCGGAATTCCGCGGCGGTTTTTTCCGGCATGCGCCAGTAACCCGAAAAGACGTTCGGGCCACGCACCTCGATCATGCCGATCTCCTCCGTTCCGAGCGAGGCGCCTGTTTCGGGGTCGACAACCCGCACCTGGACGCCCGGCAACGGGAAACCAACCGTGCCGGCGACACGCCGACCGTCATAGGGGTTTGAGGTGTTCATGTTGGTCTCGGTCATGCCGTAACGCTCGAGAATGGCGTGACCGGTGCGCGTCTGCCATTCCTCGTGGGTTTCCGCCAGAAGCGGCGCCGAGCCGGAGACGAAGAGGCGCATATGCGCGGTGCTACCCTTGTCGAGCCCCGGATGTTGCAGCAATCGGGTGTAGAAGGTCGGCACGCCCATCAGCACGGTTGCCTTCGGCATCGCCTCCATGATTTTGTTCGGATCGAATTTCGGCTGAAAAATCATCGAGGCGCGCGAGGCGAGCACGACGTTGGTCGCGACAAAAAGCCCGTGCGTGTGGAAGATCGGCAGCGCGTGGATCAGCACATCCCTGTCGGTGAAGCGCCAGCTCTCCACCAGGGACGTGGCGTTCGACAGGAGATTGTCGTGGCTCAGCATGGCGCCTTTGGAACGCCCCGTCGTGCCGGAGGTGTAAAGGATCGCGGCGATATCCGCCCCACCTCGCGAAGAGGTTCCTGTGACCTCCGTGGCGATGGCAGCCGCGTCCGTCAAAGTCCCCTTCCCCGCGGGATCAAGCGTCAGAATTTTCGCGCCGGCGGCCTTGGCGATCGGCTGTAGCGCCTCAAGCTTCGACGGGTCGCAGACGAAGATCGCGGGCTCGGCGTCGGTCAGGAAATATTCGATTTCTGCCGGCGTATAGGCGGTGTTGAGTGGCAGATAGATGCCCCCTGCGCGGACTGTCGCCAGATACAGCGCCAGTGCCGCGACCGACTTTTCCGCCTGAACGGCGACCCGGTCGCCTGGCTGAAGGCCGGCTTCGAGAAGCGCTCCAGCAAGCTTTGCGCATTGATCAGCGAAGGCGCGGTAGCTCATGGTGCCGACCGTCTCGTCCGTCAGGAGCAGCCGATCCTCCCGGTCGAGTCCGCCGAGCAGCGCGTCGTAGAGATTACCAGCCATCAAAACACCTCCTGGGAAACCGGTTGGGCCAGTTTGCGCAGCGCCGGCGTCGCCGCGATATGGCCGTTTTCGGCATAAGCCTCGTGGTTCTTCTCGATTTCGCCGAGCCGGTAGCGATAGTTGACCATCAGGCCGTATGACTGGCGCATTCCCTTCGGCGACCGGTCGCCGAGGAAATTGAGCCTCTCGGCCTGCGCTCCGTTGCCGAGATGGAAACGGGCAACGGGATCCACCGGCCGACCATTGCCGCGCCGGACGTTCAGCAGGTAATGCGCTCCAAGCGGCAGCATGGCACGCTGGATCTGGTCGAGTTCGTGCTCGCCGGCAGATGCCCAGTCACCTTCAAGCCTGGCGATAAGCCGCTGCTTTTCCTGTTTGATCTCCTCGCTGTCGGTGATGCGGCTTTCGCCGCGCAACCATGCGCCGAAGCCCGGGATGGGGGATAGTGTCACGAAATGTTCGAGCCGCGGCAGGTCGCGCTTCAGATCGTTCACCACCTGCTTGATGAGGAAATTGCCGAGCGAAATGCCGGCGAGGCCGCGCTGGCAGTTGGAAATCGAATAAAACACCGCCGTCGTCGCCTGCTGCACTTCCAGCGGCTGGCGGTCGCGGGCGAGAAGTGCATCGACCGAGGCGGGCAGATGGTCGGTCAGCGCCACCTCGACGAAGATCAGAGGCTCGTCTTCCAGTTGCGGGTGGAAGAAGCCGAAGCAACGGCGGTCGGCCGGTGCCAGTCGCCGGCGCAGGTCATCCCAGCCGTCAATATCGTGCACGGCTTCATAGCGGATCAGCGCCTCCAGAATATTGGCGGGTGTGGTCCAGTCGATCGATCGCAACATCAGGAAGCCCCGGTTGAACCATGAGGAGAAGAGATGGCAAAAGTCGAGGTCGACCGGCTGCAGTGCCGGGTCCTTGGACACCATGTCCATCAGATGTTCGCGCATCTCGACCAGCGTCGCGGTGCCACGCTTGGCGAAATTGATACGGCGGAAAAGTTCCTGCCGGCGCGGTTCGGCCGCCTCGTGCAGCCTGGCGATATTCTGGGCGCTTGGATCGAGATTATAAGCCGACGCCGCGGCATCCAAGGCGGTTCGGTCGGGGCCGAAACGATCGAGAAGCGCGCGCATCAAGGCGTCCCGGTCCGAGGCGCTGGCCTGCCGATAGGCTTCAAGGAAGGCTTCGGCAAGGATCGCACCGGAAACTTCTCCGCGGCGCGAAAGGATCATCTCTGCAAGGCCGGTAAGATCGCGATTCTGCACCGGCGGCGATGAGAGGCCGAACAAGGCCCGGCCGCGGCCGGACAAGGACTGGATCAACTCGCCGATGAATGGTGGAGCGTCCCACCAGCCAAAAACCGGATCCCTGCTGCTCATCTCTCTTCTCCTACCTGTTCATTGCATACAGCAGATAGAGGATCGTATGCAAGACAAGGTGTGAGATCTGGCACTTGCAGCCTTATTCCATCGCGAGGATCAGGTTGCGCACCACCGGATAGATCTCCTTCTCCCATCGGCGTCCGCTGAAGACGCCATAATGCCCGACATTGGCCTGCAGATGGTGGCGGCGCAGATGCGGCCGCAGCGAGCGACAGAGGTCGTGGGCGGCCGACGTCTGGCCGAGCCCGCAGATGTCGTCGCGCCCGCCCTCGACGGTCAGAAGCGCCGTGGCGTGGATATGGTTCGGATCCACCTTCCGGCCGTGGTGGGTGTAGGTGCCGCTTGCCAGCTCCGCCCTCTGGAACACCCGGTCGATGGTTTCGATGTAGAATTCCTCGGTCATGTCGAGCACCGCGAAATACTCGTCGTAGAAATGCTTGATCTTGTCTGCTTCGACCGTCTCGCCCTTGGCGAGATGCCGGTAGAGCTTGCGGTGCGCATCGACATGGCGCTCCATGTTCATGCTCATGAAGGCGACGAGTTGCAGGAAGCCCGGGTAGACGCGCCGTCCGCTGCCCGGAAAGCCCATCGGAACGCCGGTGATCAACTCGCTCTTGAACCACGACAGCGGCTTCGAGACCGCAAGTTCGTTGACCTTGGTCGGGCTCTCGCGCGTATCGACCGGCCCGGCCATCAGCGTCATGGTGCGCGGGGTCGCCGGGTTCTTCGCCTCCGACATGACGGCGACGGCAACCAGCGCCTGGACGCAGGGCTGGCAGACGGCGAGGATATGGCCGCGCGGTCCGATCTCCTCCAGGAAACGGATGATGTAATCGACATAATCATCCATGCCGAAGCGGCCGGCGGCCGTGGAAACGTCCCGCGCATTGGCCCAGTCGGTGATATAGACGTCGTGGTCCTTCAACAGCGTCTGGACCGTGCCGCGCAACAACGTCGCGAAATGACCGGATAGCGGCGCGACCACCAGAACCCGCGGGCGGGGCGTATCGACATCGGCGACGAAATGCAGGAGGCGGCCGAAGGGCAGATCGAGTGCCGTCTCGACTGATATCGGCACGTCGCGATTGCCGATCGTGACCGAGGTAATCTCGAATTCGGGTCGTTCGTGGGTGATCTTGAAGCGCGACATCAACTCGAGTGCCGCGGCGGCATGCCGGCCCATATCGCTGCCGGCGCCGAAGAACAGGGTGGAGGACATCAGTTGCAGGCGCCGGGCAAGATCGCGCATCGGGGCGAGAAAGTCGTCCTGGAATTGATAGGCCTGATAGAGCATGAATGGATCCCCGCGCCGCAGATATGCGGCAGTGCAAAAATGCTAGTGCAATATGTCTCGCGATGCGAGAAGATTGTCATGGCATGCATGATTGTCCGGCAGGAGTTTTGAACGATGGTACAGGCGACACTGACGATTTCGTCGAAAAACTATTCCTCGTGGTCGCTTCGCGGTTGGCTCCTTTGCCGCATGGCAGGCCTCGATTTCCAGGAACTGCTTGTCGAGATGAACGACGATGCGCGCCAGGAACTGCTGCTCCTGTCGCCCTCCGTGCTGGTGCCGCGGCTGACCCATGATGACGTCATCGTCTGGGATACGTTGGCGATAGCCGAATACCTGAACGAGATCAGGCCCGATGCCGACCTCTGGCCAGCCGACATCGCCGACCGCGCCCGCTGCCGCGCGGTTTCGGGAGAGATGCATTCCGGTTTCCACAATCTTCGCTCTGCCCTGCCGATGAACCTCAAGGCCCGGCACGAGCGCTTCAAGATCTTTTCCGGCGCGCGCCCGGATGTCGAGCGGGTCAAGACGATCTGGGCGGAGTGCCTGGAGGCAAGCGGCGGTCCATGGCTGTTCGGCGAAAATCCGACCGTGGCGGATGCCATGTATGCGCCGGTCTGCAGCCGTTTCCGCACCTACGCGGTCGAGCTTGAACCGAAGCTGGCGGCTTATGCGGAGATGGTCCTTGCCTGGCCGCTGATGCTGGAATGGACGGAGGGGGCTCTTGCGGAACCCGACGAAATCGTCGAGTTGGAAGTGGAATTCTAAGCGGCAGAAGACATATCGGACATCATGAGCTCGAAACCCTACGATCCCAGCGCCGATGGCGCGGAAATGTCCTTCCGCGAGAAGATGTCCTATTCCGATTATCTGCATCTCGAAAAGGTGCTCGACGCGCAGGCGCCGATTTCGGCGGCGCATGACGAACTGCTGTTCATCATCCAGCACCAGACGTCGGAACTGTGGATGAAGCTTGCGATCCATGAGATCACTTCGGCAATCTCGGCGATCCGCGACGACAATCCGCAGCCGGCCTTCAAGATGCTCAGCCGCGTCGCCCGCATCTTCGAACAGCTGAACAATGCCTGGGATGTGCTGCGCACCATGACGCCGAGCGAATACACGGAATTCCGCGCCTCGCTTGGCCAGTCGTCCGGTTTCCAGTCCTATCAGTATCGGGCGATCGAGTTCCTTGCCGGCAACCGCAATCTCGCGATGCTCGGCCCGCATGCGCATCGGCCCGACATCATCGAGATGCTGGAAGGCATTCTCGCCCGCCCGAGCCTTTACGACGAGGCGCTGATGCTGCTTGCCCGGCGCGGGTTCGATATCGGCGGGGACGCGGCGAGAGCCGATTGGCGCACAAAACGCAGCGAGAACGAGCAGGTGCTGGAGGCCTGGAAACAGGTCTATGGCGCGCCCGGCACCTATTGGGAGCTTTACGAACTCGCCGAAAAGCTGGTCGATTTCGAGGACTATTTCCGCCGTTGGCGATTCAATCACGTCACCACGGTGGAACGGGTGATCGGCTTCAAGCGCGGCACCGGCGGCACCTCGGGAACGTCCTATCTCAAGAAGATGCTGGAAGTCGAACTGTTCCCCGAACTCTGGCGGGTGCGCACCGTCCTGTAAGCTGCGCGCGGCTGGGAGCGCCGGTTGGTGATCTTCTTGAGCCGGGTTATGCTGGCTCGAACGCGAGGAGCCGATGCGAGCGAAGGGACGAAACGGATTTCGGATGTTTCGATGCGGCATGACCGGCGTGCAGGCGGTCGTGGCCCGCTCCGACCACCATTTTTCCCGTCACACCCACGACCAGTTCGGCATCGGCGTGATCGAGAGCGGAGCCCAGAAATCCGCAAGCGGACGCGGTCCGGTGGAAGCCGGGCCGGGCGACGTCATCACCGTCAACCCCGGTGAAGTGCATGACGGCGCGCCAATCGGCGATGGGGGCCGTTTCTGGCAGATGCTCTATTTCGATCCGGATGTGATAACCGGCGCGGTCGCGGATATCCGCCAGGGCCAGCCCGGCGAGTTCGAGTTTGCCGATCCGGTGCTGCGGCAACCGCCGCAGGCCGCGACGATGCGGCAGCTCTTCGCCGAGATGACCGCCGAGAAAGCGGGCGCCGAACTCCGCCGCCAGGAACTGCTGCTGACGTTGCTGGCCGAGGTGATGCGGGAGGCGCCGGAGCCGAAAGCGATACCGCGAGGGGTCCGGGCAGCGCGCGAGCGGATTGATGACGATCCGGCCGAAGCGGTCAGCCTTGCCGATCTGGCAGGCCTCGCCGGCATCAGCCAGTTCCAGCTCCTGCGTGCTTTCGACAAGGCGATCGGGCTCACTCCGCATGCCTACCTGATCCAGCGGCGTGTCCAGCTGGCGCGCAAACTGATCGGCGGCGGAGCGGGACTTGCGGAGGCGGCGCTGGCCAGCGGTTTTGCCGACCAGAGCCATATGACCCGCATCTTCACCCGCAGTTTCGGGCTTTCCCCGCACCTTTACGCGGCTTGCGTGCGTCCGCCCCGGGCGTCCGGCCGGCCTTTCTGAGGACGGTGGATGGCGCTTGCCCTCTGTTCTGGAAGATCCGTCCGGAAACCTGATCGAACTATTCGAGCCGAATACGCCCGCCTATCGTGCCCCTGGATCAGGCACGAAGACCGCCGGCGCTTCACGGGCGGCCGACGAATTCAGCTCGGAGCAAGATCGAAGACGTGATGATGGATACGTCCATCGAACATTTCGAGCAGGCCCTTGGTCATGTCCCGGCTTTCGTAGCGCACCGGCGATTCCAGGGCTGCGGCCAGTGCCTCGCGGCTTTCATACATGGTCGACAGCACCATCGGGTAAGACGGAGCACCTTCGTCGCGTTCGATATTATAGAGCACGCGCACTTCCTTGATGCCCGGAAAAGCGAGCCACATCGGCATCAGCTTCTCAGCCACATAGGTCTTGAAGGCGCCTTCCTGGCCGGCATGGATCGTGCCTTCGAAAAAGGCCTGACGGATGATCATCGTGTCTCTCCGGCTCAGTTGACCGTGGTCGGTGGCTTTTCGCCGGCGAAATGGGCGGCGATGTTGGCAAGCACCAGCTCGCCCATGGCAACGCGGGTCTCGACCGTGCCGCTGCCCTGATGCGGCATCAGCACCGTGTTCGGCGTGGTGAAGAAATCTTCGCGGATGCGCGGTTCGTTGAGATAGACGTCGAGGCCGGCGGCGGCGATCGTGCCGTCGTTCAGGGCGGCGAGCAGCGCGTCCTCGTCGACGACGCTGCCGCGTGCGATGTTGATCAGAATGCCCTTCGGCCCGAGCGCCCTCAACACCTCGGCATTGACGATGTTCTGGGTCGCGGCATTAGCGGCGACGATGACGCAGAGCACGTCGCTGTCTTCCGCGAGCGCCACCGGCGAGGCGCAGGACTTCCAGGCCGTGTCCTGGACCGGCGAGCGGTTCCAGAAGCGGATATCCATGCCGAAGGCTTCGGCGCGGCGGCCGAAGGCCTTGCCGATCTGGCCGAGGCCGAGAATGCCGAGGCGCTTGCCCTTGGGGCTGTTGCCCAGCGGAAAGCCTTCCCTGCCCCACTGGCCGGCACGCACGAATGCGTCACCCTTGGCGATATGGCGCAGCACGGCGAGCATCAGCGCGATGCCCATGTCTGCCACGTCGTCGGTCAGCACGCCCGGCGTGGTGGTGACGTCGATATTGCGGCTGCGGGTGAATTTAAGGTCGACCTTGTCGGTGCCGACGCCGTTGATGGCGATGACGCCGAGCGCCGGCAGTTTCTCGATCCATTCGTTGGAGAGCCCGCTGCCGCCGCCGGTCGCGACGGCGCGGATGTTCGGCAACGCCGCTTCCAGGCTTGCCTTCTGCGCCGGGTCGTACAGCCGATGCACGGTATAGGCGGCGTCGAGCTGGTCTTCGATGAATTGCATCATCGGTTCCACAAGTAGGATATCTGGTTTCACGTCCGGAACTCCGTATTTCGGTGAGTGGCAGCGGCCTTCAGGAGATCTGTCCGAGGAAGATCTTCAGGCGTTCGTTCTTGGGATTGCCGAAAAATTCGCCCGGCGCGGCCGTTTCGAGAATCTCGCCTCGGTCCATGAAGATCACCCGATCGGCAACCTGGCGGGCGAAACCCATTTCATGGGTGACGCAGAGCATCGTCATCCCCTCTTTCGCAAGGTCGATCATGGTGTCGAGCACTTCCTTGACCATTTCCGGGTCGAGCGCCGAAGTGGGCTCGTCGAACAACATGATCTTCGGGTTCATGCACAGCGCCCGCGCGATCGCCACGCGCTGCTGCTGGCCGCCGGAAAGCTGGGCGGGATATTTTTCGGCCTGCTCGGGAATACGCACCCGTTCCAGGTATTTGCGGGCGGTCTTTTCCGCCTCGACCTTGGAAATGCCGCGCACCTTCATCGGCGCCAGCGTGCAGTTTTCCAGAACCGTCATATGCGGAAAAAGGTTGAACTGCTGGAAGACCATGCCGGTCTCCTGGCGGACGATATCGACATTTTTGCCGCCGGCGGTCAGGTCATGGCCATCGACGACGATTTTGCCCTTCTGGATCGTCTCCAGCTGATTGATGCAGCGGATCAGCGTGGACTTGCCGGAGCCGGAAGGGCCGCAGATGACGATCCGCTCCCCCCGGTTGACCGACAGTTCGACATCCTTCAGCGCGTGGAAACCACCATACCACTTGTTGACGCCTTCCATGCGCACGGCGAGATCGGAAGCTCCGCGCACATCTGATGCCGATGCGTTTGCATTACCCTCAGTCATGACGAGGAACTCCCTTTCAATGCTCAGTTCTGGGCGTGGTTCTGGTCTTACTTAGCGTTGGCGACGAAGTCCGGCAGCGGAGCGCCGAGCCACTTTTCATGGATCTTACCGAGTTCGCCGTTGGCTTTCACCTTGGCGATGAAGGCGTTGACAGCAGTCAACAGCTCGGTCGAGCCTTTGCGGACAGCGATGCCCTGAACCTGCTGGCTGAGCTGCAGCTTCTGGGTGAAGCGACCCGGAGCTGCCTTTTCGATCTGGGCTGCGACGACGTTCGAGACGCCGATCAGCTGAACCTGGCCGGACAGCAGAGCCTGCACGGCGCTGGCATCGTCATCGAAACGCTGGATCTTGGCATCCTTCGGGGCAACCTTGGTGACGCCGGTATCCTGGGTCGAGGCGCGGGCGACGCCAATCGTCTTGCCGGACAGGTCCTCCGGCTTGGAGACCTCGGTCGCCTTGGCGCCGAAAACGCCGATCGAGATGCCGGCATAGGGCTGCGAGAAGTCGACGCTCTTGGCGCGCTCCTCGGTGATGCCGAGCGAGGCGACAAGCAGGTCGACCTGGTTGCTCTGCAGGTAAGGAATGCGGTTCGGGCCGGTGACCGGGACGATCTGCACCTTCACGCCGAGTTCCTTGGCGAGCAGCTTTGCCACGTCGGCGTCATAACCGTCCGGCTCGTTCGAGGTGTTCATGATGCCGAAGGGCGGGAAATCGACCAGCATGCCGATCTTGACGGTGCCTGCGGACTTGATGCTTTCGACGGTCTGTGCCGATGCGGTGGAGGCGCCAGCCCCCATCATCAGGCCTGCGCCGATGACGGCCATAACCATGCGTCTAGAAATGTTCATTTTCCTACCCTTTCTGTTGCACCGGTTTTCCTCCCTCCGGCCCGGGTCCCGTCAACGCGCCGTTGCCCGGGAGAATCTAACTTCCATGCGCCGCGCCAGAACCGACAACGGCCAGCACAGCACGAAATAGATCGCAGCCACCGTGCCGAACACCATAAACGGGCTGAAGGTGGCGTTGTTGATGATCTGGCCCTGGCGGGTGAGTTCGGTAAAACCGATGATCGCCGCAAGCGAGGTGCCCTTGATGAGTTGCACCAGGAAACCGACCGTCGGCGCCACCGCGATCTTCGAGGCCTGGGGCAGGACGATATAGCGCATCCGGTTGAAATAGCGCAGGCCGAGCGCGGTTGCGGCTTCCCGCTGGCCGGACGGCACCGCCTCAATGCAGCCGCGCCAGATTTCGCCGAGGAAGGCGCTGGCATGCAGGGTGAGGGCGACGGTTGCAGCAAGCCATGGGTTGATCGCAAAACCGAGGATGTTCATGCCGAAGAACACCAGGAAGAGCTGCATGAGCAGCGGCGTTCCCTGGAAGACGCGGATGAAGCCGGTGGCGATCAGCCGCGGCCATTTCGCATCCGAGACGCGCATGAGCGCGATCAGTAGCCCGCCGATACCCCCGCCGGCAAAGGCGATCGCCGACAGCGCGATGGTCCACTGCGCCGCAAGCACGATGATCCAGAATTCGTTGATGCCGAAAGGCCTGATCAATGGCATGGCCAGCTCCTATCGGCTCAGTGGATATTTGAAGGCGGCCTTCTCGATCGCCGAGAAGATCGTCGAGAAGCCCACCGACATAACGAGATACATAATCGTGATGACGATATAGACCTCGAAGCTGGCAAAGGTTTGCGACTGGAGATTGTTGCCGGCGGCGGCAAGGTCGTCAGCCGAGATCGCCGAGACGACGCTGGAGGTCAGCATCAGGTAGATGAACTGGCTGGTCAGCGACGGATAGACGGTGCGCAGCGCCGGCTTCATGATGATGTAGCGGAAGACCTGCAGCTTCGAGAGGCCGAGCGCGGTGCCGGCCTCGATCTGCCCCTTCTGGATCGACTCGATGCCGGCGCGGATGATTTCCGTGCCATAGGCGCCGAAATTGACCACCAGCGCCACGAGCGCCGCGCTGTTTGGCGTCAGAAAAATCCCGAGCGACGGCAGGCCGAAGAAAATGAAGAAGATCTGCACCAGGAACGGCGTATTGCGGATGATCTCGATATAGGCGTCGATCACCCAGCGCAGCGGCGCAATGCCCGAGGTCTTGCCCGCAGCGCAGGCGATCGAGACGATCAGACCGATGATCATCGCCGCCACCGAAAGCTGGATCGTCAGCCAGGCGCCGAGCAGAAGCTGGTCGAAACCCGCGAACACAGGCTCGAAATTGAAGTTATACAACTTGGGACCTCCCCAACGATGTTGAAAGACCGCCGCTCCTCTGCGGAATCTTTCCATTTAGATCGATCTAAAAGCTTTTGGCCCAGACGTCAACCGGAAGCTGGCGGATTGTTGTCAGGCCGAAATGGCGATCGGCCCGCAGGATTGGCGGACATGCAAAATCGTTTCATTGACAACCCTTCGGGCTGGGCGAACGGGGTCGGCCAGCCGATCGAGGAGAAGCCTGGCGGCATTCGCGCCGATCGTCACCGGTGCAGTGGAAACGGAGGTGAGTCTCGGCCGCATCGCCTCCGCGTCGGTCACGTCGTCAAAACCGATCAGCGAAAAATTCTGGCCTACCTTCAGGCCCCGGTCGTAGAGGCCGGCGGAAAGGCCGAGCGCGATCACGTCATTGAAGCAGATCACCGCTGTCGGCTGTTCGACTTGGCCGAAGAGGAGATGCGCCGCATCGGCGATTTCGCCGATCTGGTTCGGTACGCGCACGATCATGCTCGGATCGAGTCCGCGCGACTGCATGGCATCGCAAAACCCTTCGACGCGTTCGCGATAGGCCGAATGGATCGGCCCCTGGACGGCAAAAGCGATCATCCGATGACCGAGCGAGGCAAGATAATCAACCGCCTGGCGCATACCTGCCGCATAATCGGCCCCGGCATAGTCGACTTCCTCGGAGATCTGCCGGAGCACCTGCACCAGGGGCAGATCCCATTCTGCGAGCTGGTGAAGGAAGGCCGGCTCGGTGCCGGCCGCCGGGCAGACGATGACACCATCGACACCGTGCTCGCGCATCCGCCGCATGACCATGTCCTGCCGTTCGACGAGATCGCCGCTATTGGCAAGGATCACCACCATGCCGGCCGAATCGATCACCGCCTCGATGCCGGATAGCAACTCGGCGAAGAAAGGGTTCGTCAGATTGGGCACGATGACGCCGACGGTGTGGCTGCGTTCGGCCCTCAGCCGGGCGGCCCCCATGTTGTAGACATAGCCGAGCTCACGCATCGCCTCCTCGACCCGCGCCCGCGTCTCGGTGCCGACCAGCGGGCTCTTGCGGATGACCAGCGAGGCTGTGGCGCGGGACACATTGGCGCGCCGCGCTACGTCGAGAAGCGTCACACGACTTTTCTTTTTGTCTTCGAATGGCATGGATATCACTTAGCAGAGGTGCCACGATCCCGCATAGGCTTCTTATATGTCGCGGTCGGGTGCGTCTGCCATCGACCTGCCCTACTGCGCGGCAGCCGACAGGCCTTCCATCTCCATCAGGAAGGCGAATTCTCCGGCCAGCCCGGGCGAACAGGCGACCACCGGCCCGCCGCGGGAAAGCAGTTCCTCGAGCGGCGGCACGGCGACCGTCGCGCCCGCCTCCGAGGCGATCAATACGCCGGCGAGCATGTCCCAGGACGAGAGGTGCCGTTCGTAATAGAGATCGGACACGCCTTCGGCGACGCGGATAAGGCCGATTGCGGCGGCCCCCATGCGGCGGTAGTCGATCCCGCGCTCGTAAAGCCTGCGCGAGATGGTGATGTAATCCTCGAAATCGGTGCGGCGAGAATGGCCGAGAATGGCGATCGCGTGGTTGGGATCGCTGGTTCTTGCCGCTGCGATCGGCTTGCCTTCCTTGAAGGCCCCCTCACCGCGGATCGCGTGGAAAACCCGATCCTGCGCGGCGTCATAGATCACGCCCACCAGGATCTTGCCGCCGGAGACGAAGGCGATCGAGACGCCCCAGTGGCGGAAGCCCCGGATGAAATTGGTCGTGCCGTCGATCGGATCGACCACCCAGGTGCCGCGCTCTCCGGAATGTCCACCACCTTCCTCGCCCATAAAGGAGTCGTCAGGGAATTCGCCGAGTAGCGCCGCGCGGATCGCTTGTTCAGCCCGCTTGTCGGCGATTGTGACGAAATCCTGATGCCCCTTGCTCTCGACGCCGAGCGTTTCGGGAAGGGCCTCGGCGCGGAAGGCTGCAGCCTCCATGCCGACCCGGCGGGCGACCCCGATCGCCGTCTTGGCGCGGGACATCAAGGAGGAGAGATCGAATGCGGATGCCATTTATGCACTTCTTCTTTTGATCAGCGTCACCGGTGTGAATTCCACCCTTGCCACGGCGTCCGGTTCGGACATGCGGCTGGTCAGGAGATCGATCACTTGTTCCGCCTGCACGTCGCAAGGTTGTACGAAGGTGGTGAGGTCATAGGCCGACCAGCTTGCCTGAGGGATGTCGTCATGGCCGATCACCTTGACCGAACCATAGCTCTTTCCGGCTTTGGCAAGCCCGTCGAGAACGCCGCAGGCCATGTAGTCGTTGACCGAGAACACCCCGTCGATCCCCATGTCGATAAGCACCTGGGCCGCCTCGTGGCCGTGGGCGTAGTCGTTGACGGCGACCGGTATCAGTGGCGCATCGAGCCCAAGCATCTGGCAGCGGCTCTGGAAAGCCTCGGCTCGGCGGCGCGAGGAATAGGAAACAGTCGTGCCGGCGATGACGGCGAGCTTTCTGGCGCCTGTTTCGATCAGATGGTCAACCGCGGTGTAACCCGACATCCGGTCGTCGGAAACGACCCGGTCGACGAAGGGAAAATCCTCGCCCTTGTTGACCAGCACGATCGGCACGCCCTCGATCGCGCATTCCTCGAAAATATGCGAGGGCGGCGCGTCCGAGGTGATGATGACTCCCGAAACGGCATAGTGCAGCAACTGACCGATGACGGTGGCGCTGTCCGCTTCCTTGGAGGTCGGCAAGAGGATCGGCCGGTAGTTGCGGGAGATCAGCGCCCGGGCCAGATTTTCGAGCTGCTGGGTGCGGAACGGGTTGTCGAGGCCGGCGGCCACCAGGCCGACGAAATCGGACCGCTTGTTGGTGAGGCTGCGGGCGAGATAGTTGACCCGGTAGCCGAGTTCCTTGGCCGCCTGATAGACCTTCTGCCGGGTTTTTTCCGAGACGCTGGCATCCGGTGTGAAGGCGCGCGACACGGCGGCGCGGGAAACGCCCGCCGCACGGGCGACGTCGAAGGAGGTAACGCGGCGAGGTTCGCGGGACATGCCGCTCATCTCCCTGGGCCGCATCAGGTCCGGCAGGTCGGTACAGATGCCGAGCACGGGCAGGGCCATGATGTCCTTCAGGACATCCGGCCGTTCCTCGTGCCAGAGCACGACTTCCTTTCCATTGGTGAAAGCCCTGTCGAGCAGTTCCTCGGTGACGAATTCCTGCGGCGTGTCGCTCGCCTTTTCCCAGCACAGATGCAGGATGTCGGCGCCTGCCGCCTCCCCTGCCACATGCGGGTCATGGCCGACGCGGATCAGCACCGAAAGCGGATAGTCGCAGCCGAGGTCGCGGAGGTCGCGTACCTGCACGGTGTCGAAGGAGCCGAGGCAGGCGAAACGCTGGTCCATGTCCTTCAAGTGCTGCCAGCAGAGCGGGCCGGTGCCCGGCCGTTTCAGCTCGACATAGAGGCCGCAGCCGGTCTCGCGCCCCAAGGCCGCAACTTCCGCGAAACTCGGCACCTCCGGCACCGCCTCGCGCAGCTCGGCAAAGGTCATATTCGAGATGAATAGATCCTGCTGGAAGACCCGTTGAAGATGATCGTCATGGGAGACGACGACCACGCCGTCCGAAGTCATCTGGGTGTCGAGTTCCCACATTTCGGCGCCAAGTTCCGCCGCACGGCGAAATGCGGTGAGCGTATTTTCCCGCTCATGGCCGCTTGCGCCGCGATGGCCGATGCAGAATGGCAGCCGGCCCTTCCCTTCCGGCCAGCCGAACTTGCCGAAGAAGGCGGAAAAGTCGCACGTCGAAGCGTCCATCACAGTCTCCGGCCGTCTTCGGCGAAAACGAAGGTCGAGGCGCTGTCGAGGTTCCAGCGCACGCTGTCACCCGGCTTCACGTCGTCGCGTACCGGCTGGATCGAACGCAGCACAGAACCGTCCGGCAGAACGACGTCGTAGAGGTTTTCTCGCCCTTGGGTTTCCGCAAACACGACCTTGCCTTCGACCGGTATGCCTCCCGCCGTCCCGAAATGCTCCGGGCGGACGCCGAGGCTGAGCGCCGTGCCGTCCGGAATGCCCGAAAGCGCGGCGATCGGCAGGCGCAAGCCGTTTTCGCCGAGCACGAAAGCCCCCTGCTGAGCCCGGCCCTTGAGGAAGGAGATCGGCGGGTTTCCGAGGAAGCTGGCGACGAAGGATGTCCGCGGATCCTTGTACATTTCCGACGGGGTGGCGATCTGGACGATCTCGCCCGATTTCATGATGGCGATGCGGTCGCACATCGACATCGCCTCGACCTGGTCATGGGTGACAAGGATAGCGGTGATGCCCGTCTCCTTTTGCAACCTTCGGATTTCCGAGCGCATTTCGAGGCGAAGTTTGGCGTCGAGATTGGCGAGCGGTTCGTCGAGGAGCAGCACATCCGGGCGGCGGATCAAGGCGCGAGCAAGCGCCACGCGCTGTTGCTGGCCGCCGGAAAGCTGAGCGGGACGCCGGCCCAGAAGATCGCCGATATGGACGAGGTCTGCGATATCGGCGACCTGTTTTTTGATGTCTGCCGAGGCGGTCCGCCTGACCATCAGCGGGAAACCAATGTTTTCCTCGACCGTCATATGCGGATAAAGCGCGTAGGACTGGAAGACGACGCCGACATTGCGTTCCTGGCTCGGCAGGTCGGTGACATCCCGTGTGCCGAACAGGATGCGGCCGGAGGTCGGCCGGTGGATGCCGCAGACGGCAAACAGGGTCGTCGACTTGCCGCAGCCGGAAGGCCCGAGCAGCGCCAGCATTTCGCCGGAACCCACTTCGAGATCCATGTCCTCGATGATCTTGGTAGAGCCGAAACTCTTGGAAAACTTGTCGAGCAGGATACGCATCAGCCCTTGCTGCCTCCGCCATAGATGTTCATGAGATGCTTCTGAAAGAAGACGTAGAGGATCAGCACCGGCACGACGTAGAAGACGCCGACGGCCTTGAAGGTGCCGAAATCGAAATTGTTGTCGTCGATGATCAGGCTCGCCAGATAGACCGACAGGACCTGCACCTTCGCGCCCGGCGCCAGCACCTGCGGCATTATGAACTCGCTCCAGCCGGTGAGGAAGGAAAAGAGCCCGAGCGCCATCACCGCCGGCCTGATCTGCGGCAGCACGAGCCGGCGCCAGACCGTGAAGCGCGAGGCGCCGTCGACGGTGCCGGCCATCTCGATCTCCCAGGGCACGGTGTCGTAGAACCCCTTCATCAGCCAGATGCCCAGGGGAAGTTCGACCGCAGCCTTTACCAGGATTACTCCGATCAGCGAATTATAGAGGCCGATCCACTGCAGCACGATGAATATCGCGATGATCAGCGTCACCGACGGAAAAGCGTGCAGCACCATGACGCCGGCGAGGAAGAAGCCACGCGCCGGCACGTTAAGGCGCGACAGCACGTAACCTGCCATCGACGAGACCGTGAGGACGACGCCGGTGATGCAGCTTGCGAAGATGAAGGTGTTGAGCGTGACGAGCCAGATGTTCGGTTTGCCAGTCTTGGTCTCCCAGAGGAAGCTCCAGTGGCGGAGCGTGAACTCGCTCGGGATCAGCGAACCGACTTCCGTGTCGCTGATCGTGTCGATGAAGAGATAGGCATACATCACCAGCAGCGGCAAGCTGAAAAGGCCGAGCAGCAGGATCACGGGGAGGCTCGAGAAATTCGCCGAGGCCATGCCTGACGAAATTTGCGGTTTTTCGGCCATGGTCAATCCTCGATCAGCGGCTTGGAGATCAGCGTATCGTAACGGAAGATGCGCAGGTAGATGAGCGACAGCACGATGCCGACAACCACCAGCACCAGTGCCATGGCAGCGCCCAGCCCGTATTCCAGATTGCCGGTGTAGTTGTTGAGCGCGGTGTGGAAGGCGGCGAGAGACCAGACTTCCGTCGCCTTCCCCGGCCCGCCGCGGGTCGATAGGAGGATTTCGTTGAAGGACGCCAGGAGCGACAGCGTCTGGTAGCAGGTAACGAAGAGGATCGGCCAGCGCAGCTGCGGCAGGATGACGTGGCGGACCTGTTGCCAGCGGCTGGCGCCATCGACCTCGCTTGCATGGAACTGCGTCTGCGGGATCGCCTTGATCGCTGACGAGAAGACCAGCATGCCCATCGAGGCGCCGATAAAGCCGTTGATCAGGATCACGAAGAACCAGGCGTTATAGGCGCTGTCGAGCAGGTAGTTTTTCGGCGGATAACCGAACTGGCCCATGAACATCGAGATGAAACCGCTGTCCCAGGTCAGCCATTTCCACATCAGCACATAGATGACGACCGGCGTGATGCGCGGCAGCAGCCAGATGGCGCGGAAAATGGATGCGGTCGAAGCCGGCATGTAATGGGTGGTGATGGCGAGGAAGAGCGCGTAGCTGACGTTGAATAGGAGCAGCGTCACCGAGACGTAGAAGGCGGTGTTCAAGAAGATCTGCGCCATGTCCGGCGAATTGCCGATAATCCGGAAGTTTTCCGCCGTCCACACCCAGCCGGTATAGGTAGCCTTGGCGACCGTCTCCTGTTCGGCCGGGGTCAGGGTAAAGCCGAGCTTCTTCAGGCTCGTCATCAATTCGTCGCGGCTCTCGAAACGGGTATTGAGAACCGAGCGGTTGAAGAGGTCGGAAATCTGCTTAACCTCGCGGGTTGAGGGCCGGTCCTTCAGCGCCTTGATCACGCGCTCCGCCTCGCGCCGCGAGGGAAAGACCTCGCCCATGTGGCTGGCGCGCAGCTCGGCGGTGAATCCTGCCTTGAGCTTCAGGGCATCGAGGGCGACGAGGCCGTCCTCATCGATCACGAAGCGCGGCTCGGCAATACCGTCGGCGAGTTCCGGCATGTCGGTCTTCAGGCGGTTGACGGCGCCTTGCGTGACCTGCCAGACGCCGCCGGAAATGCCGGTCGCGGTGGTCATGTTGGTCATGGCGAAGATGGCGGTCAACACGACCGGCATCAGGAAAAACAGGAGGATCATGACCGCAGCGGGTGCAATCATCACCAGTCCGAGCGTTCGTGACGTTCGCATGGGTGAAGCCTTGGGAAACGGGATGGGTGCGGGCGGCGGAGCGAGCGCCGCCCGCAGTTCGGAGCGAGGAGTTTCGCCCGGATCGGTCGACGCCCTGTGTCAACCGGTGGAGACACAGGGCGTCTTGCTTCAGCGGATGATAATCGCTGCGCCGAGCGCCGACTTCAGCTCGGCTTCGGCATCGTTGAGCGCGGCATCGGCCGTCTTGGCACCCGTCCAGGAGGCCTCGAAATTCTTCCACATGATCGTCCAGTACTTACCGAAATCGGCATTGTTCGGCATGGCGTTGGCATGCGGCAGAAGGCGTTCGGTGGCTTCCGAAGCCCAGCGGTCGGCTGCATAGAGGTCGACCTTGGTTTCCGAAGGCGAGATGCCGAGATGGGCCGACTTGATCGCATGCAGCGCATTGATGCGCGGCTCGGAGGCGATCTTGATCAGGTCGGCAGCGATCTGGGTCTCTTCTTCAGTATGGCCGGCCATCAGCAGGTAAGCCAGCGGATGGGTCAGCGTGTTGGCCTTGCCGCCTTCACCGGCCGGTACCAACGTGAACTGAACGTTGGTGAAGAAGTCCTTCAGGCCTTCCTGGTTGACGAGGCGGGCATAATGCCAAGTGCCGCCGTGCCAGATGCCGGCCTTGCCGGTGGCGACTTCCTTCCACCACTGGTCGCCTGGCATGCCGATATGATTCTTCTTGGTGACGCCGGCCTTCACGAGATCGGCGAAATACTGGTAGGTGCGCTTCATCGCGGCCTTGTCGAAGACGAGCTTGCCTTCCTCTTCCATCACGCCGCCGAAGGACGTGTAGAACTGCCAGTAGTCCGGGCCGTTATTGGTGCGCGGATAAAAGCCGTAGCCGGCCTGGACGAGGCCCTTGTCCTGCATCTTCTTGGCGTCTTCGAGCACGTTCTTCAGCGTATATTCGCCCTTTTCGACCTTGGCCGGCAGAGCCTCGATATCGGCGTCCGAATAGCCGATTGCCTTCATGTAAGGCTTCCAGAAGAAGAACGGGCGGGATTCTGCGTCCTGCGGAATGCCGTAGACGGTGCCGTTGAAGGAGGTGATTTCCATCAGGTTCGGATAGATGTCGCTGATCGGCCAGCTATCGAGGTCGATGAACTTCTCGACCGGAACGATGAGACCGGCCTGGGCCCAGGGGCCGATGTCTTCATGGCCGGTGGCGACGATGTTCGGAGCCTTTTTGGCTTCGGCAGCGAGCGTCAGGGCCTGCTTGAAATCTTCCCAGCCGGAATAGGGCGTCTTCTGGACGATGATATTGAGCTGTTCGCCGCGGATGGCAGCTTCGCGCTCGAGAATATCGGCAGCGATGTCGAACGCATCGGTGCGGTAGTTGTCGTTCGGTCCGGAACCGCCGGACCACACCGAGATGGTGACATCCTTGGCAGAGGCGAAGACCGCGGTCGAGGCGAAGAGAACGGCCGCGAGCGTTGCGGATTTGAGTATCGGAAGAACAGTCATGGTTTACTCCCCGAAGAGCGAAATGGCTTCTTCCAAACCCTGAGAGACCTATTGGCCCAAGGCTCCGGAAGCGCTGAAGATCATCAACAGGAAGCGGTTTAGAGGCGCTCCATAACACCCGGATGACAAAATGTACGCGTGTGCAAAATTTATCTAAGAGCGATTTCCAACGCCGGTCGAGGCAAACCCTCAGGCGGCTTCGTTCGCGGAAACGACCGTGACGCGCAGCCCTAATGCCTTCAGAACACCGAGAAGCGTGGAGAGTTTCGGATCACCCTTGTCGCTCAGAGCTTTATAGAGGGCCTCACGGGTAATGCCCGCTTCCTTGGCGACATTGGTCATGCCCATGGAACGGGCGACATCGCCAAGGGCGATGGAGACAAGTTTCGGATCGCCATCTTCGAAAGCTGCTTCGAGATAGGCTACACGCGCTTCGGGCGTCTTCAGATAATCTTGAACATCCCATTTGGTCGTTTCGATAGGCACTGTCATATCTCCTTCGCCATCTGTTTGCCGAAGCGATGTCCTTGCTCTGAGTGCTCTTGTCGCCACCGCAAAGCAGGATGATGATCTCCTGGCCCTGCTGAACGAAATAGATCCGATAGCCAGGACCGTAGGGGATGCGCGCCTCGCTGACACCTTCGCCGACCGGCTTCACATCCCCCAGATTGCCAATTTCCATTCGGCGAATGCGTGTAACAATCCGCATCGCGGCATTGTGGTCGCGAAGTTCGGCGAACCGCTTTGAGAAAACTGCGGTCTTACGAACTTCGATCATATGTAATCTATAGTTCACATCTCGCGTAAGGTCATTTCGACCTACCGCTCCAGCGCTACTGTCTTGATCACCGCAAAAACCCGCTTTTCCAGCTTCAGGTCGAGCCGTTCGACGGAAAGCGCGGTGATGCGGGCGAGCACGGTATCTCCGCCACAGCGGATGCGGATGCGGGCCATGCCCTCCCCGTCCGGCTCGATCGCGGCAATCGCGCCTTCGAGGATGTTGAGCGCGCTGAGACCCTCCGGCCGCCGGGTGGCGACCATCACCTCCCGTTCGGGGATATGCACGCGGACGCTCCGGCCTTCTTCGGCATGCGCATTCGGCACGACGATCCGAGCCTGCGAAAGCCGGATCGTCGCCAATCGGTGCGGAATATCGATCGTCTCGACCACCCCGGTCAGCACAGCCCCGGCATCGCGGCGGTCTGTCGATGGCATAGAGAGGACTTCCGACGGCATGCCGATGGCTTCGACCCGGCCGTCCTTCATGATCACCACCTTGTCGGCAAGCCGGGCCACTTCCGAGACCGAATGGCTGACATAGACGATCGGCGTCGTGGTTTCGTCGCGCAGGCGTTCGAGATAGGGCAGGATCTCGGCCTTGCGCTGGTCGTCGAGCGCGGCGAGCGGCTCATCCATCAGCAGGAGACGCGGAGCGGAGAGTAACGCCCGGCCGATCGCAACGCGCTGTTTTTCGCCACCTGAAAGCTTCCCCGGCCGCCGGTCGAGCAGCAGGCCGATGCCCAGCAGTTCGACAATCCGATCGAAATTATCCGGCGCCGTTGTCTTCGGCGCGAACCAGCGGCCATAGGCGAGGTTCTGACTCACCGAAAGGTGAGGGAAAAGCCGGCTCTCCTGGAAGACGTAGCCGAAACGCCGTTTGTGCTTCGGCACGAAAATGCGGCTTTCAGTGTCGAGTAGTGTTTCGCCGTCGACAACCAGCCGCCCGTGTTCCGGCTTCGACAGTCCCGCGATCACTCGCACGAGCGACGTCTTGCCGGAGCCCGAAGGCCCGAACAGCGCGGTCACGCCGCCATCCGACGTGAAGCCCGCATCGAGGACAAACTCTCCCAGCGTCTGCCGTGCGTTAACGACGAGGGTCATTCGATATGGACCCTCTTGCCGACCAGATAGGCCAGGAACTCCGAGGCGAGCAGCGCTGCAAACGAAATGGCGATCGCGACCAGCGTCAACCGCATCGCGCCTGCATCGCCGCCCGGCACCTGCGTGAACGTGTAGATCGCCGCTGACAGGGTCTGGGTTTCACCGGGAATGTTGGAGACGAAGGTAATCGTCGCGCCGAACTCGCCCATCGCCTTTGCGAATGCGAGGATCATGCCGGCGATCACGCCCGGCAGGATGAGCGGCAGCGTCACGGTCATGAAGACCCAGGCGGGTCCCGCGCCGAGCGTGCCGGCCGCCTCTTCCAGCTTGCGGTCGACGGCCTCGATCGACAACCGGATGGAACGCACCATCAGCGGGAAACCCATGATGCCGCAGGCAAGTGCTGCGCCCGTCCAGCGAAAGGAGAGAACGATGCCGAGATATTCGTTGAGAAAGGCGCCGATGACGCCTCGTCGTCCAAACAGGATCAGCAGCAGAAAACCGGTGACCACCGGCGGTAGGATAAGCGGCAGGTGGACGATGCCGTTCAGGATCGACTTGCCCCAGAACTTTCCGCGGGCGAGCAGGTAAGCGACGAGAATGCCGAACGGCAGGCTGACGATCGTCGCGACGGCGGAAACCTTCAGGCTGAGCCTGATCGCGGTCCATTCCTCGTTGCTCAATGCCAGCCAGTCCAAACGCTGATCCCATCCGTAGCCGCCATGCAATATATCGCATTGGATATATCGAGACGGGTCTGATGGCTAGGTCCTGGCGGAAAAGTTACCTGGCGGGTTCTGAAAAAGGCGGTGGGAGAGCGCCGGGTTACCGCTGCTCTCCCTACACCATCGCATTTACAAGATGATTTGCTGAACGAAGGCCCCTGGAGCCTCGGTTCTCATGCGCGACACGTTAGCGGTTGTCGCGGGTCGTGTTGCCGAAGATCGACTGGCCTTCCTGGCGATCGTTGTCGCGGATCTGGATGCTGCCGGTGCGCACGTCGTCCACATTGCCGCCGCTGACCCGGGCGGAAGCATGCGTCTTGGAGGTGCCTTCGTAGTAGTCGCCCTCAGCGAGAGCAGAGCCTCCGAAGGAAGCCGCAGCGATCATGGCGGCGATAGCGGAGATGGAAGTCTTCATTGTCCTGGTCCTTTCAGAGTTCGCCCGGGGCTTAAGTTTGCGACCTGCCTGCCGGACGATGTTCGGTATCTTGAATGAGCTGCGGTTAGCGCCGGTTAGCGATTGTCGCGGCTTTCATGCTTGAAGATCGGCTGGTCGCCGCGATTGTCGTTGGCGCGAACCTGATCGATGCTGCCGGTCCTGACATTGTCGACCTTGTCGTTGGTCTGCACCGCTGCCTGTCCCTTGGTCGCACCCTGATAATAGTCGCCTTCTGCAAAGGCGACGCCGGCGAAGGAAGCCGAAGCGATCATGGCTGCTGCAAGCGTGGAAAGTACTGTCTTCATCATCGTATTCCTCAGTTGCTAAACGGAGCCGTTTGGGAGCCGGCGTCCGCTGAGTGGCATTGGGGAAGCGTTGTTTGCTTCCGGTCATGGAGATGGGGGAGCCCGATCGAGGTCGCTAGGGCATGATTTCCAAACGGAATGTTCGGGATTCGAGAACAAACGATCGCGTGAGACCGGTTGAAATCGAGATTCGGACAGCGCTGGGCGGAGAGGTTCGCTCTCGAGAACGGTTCGGTCGGAAACGAAAAACAGCCCCAAAAGGGGCCGTTTCGACGCGCATTGCCGGAGTGCTTGCCGCTACTTCAGAACCGTAAAACCTTCCTTTTCGAAGAACGGCGCCGCCTTGGCCGACTTCAGATAGTCGAGATAGGCGGGCGCATCCTTGGACTTCGATTCCGACAGGATGGCGATCGGATAGATGATCGGCGGGTGGGTGTCGCTCGGAAACGTGCCGACGATGGCGACACCGGGATCGGCCGCCGCATCCGTCTGATAGACGATGCCGTAGGGCGCTTCGCCGCGCGAGACGAACGCGAGTGCTGCGCGTACGCTTTCGGCGCTTGCTACGCTCTTTTCGACCGACGACCAGAGCCCAAGTTTTTCAAGCGAGGCCTTGGCGTATTTGCCGGCCGGGACCGCATTCGGCTCACCCATGGCAAGCCTGCCGCCCTTCAGCAGGCCCGCGAGATCGAAGCCCGGCCTGATATCGACCGGCTTGGCGGCGTCCTTGGCGGCGACAAGCACGATGCGGTTGCCAAGCCAGTTGAACTTGGTGTCTTCCCTCACGAGCTTTTTGTCGGAGACATATTTCATCCAGTCGAGATCGGCCGAAATGAAGATATCCGCCGGCGCGCCGCTTTCGATCTGCTTGGCGAGCGCCGAACTTGCGGCGTAGGAAACGGTGACTTGTCCGCCACCCAAGGCTCCCCACGCCTTGTTGGCGTTGTCGAGCGCGTTCTTCATGCTGGCTGCCGCAAAGACGGTGACCTTTTCCTGCGCTCCGGCGGGAGCGACAAAGGAGGCGAGCGATACGAAGGCGGCTGCCACCGACGTCACCGCGAGCCTGATCCAGGTATGCCGATCAATGTTCATAGTTTCCTCCCCAATCCCTGCGAGATATACGTTTGGATATCTCGTTGGCCTGGTTTTGACCAGAGCCATATGCCCAAAGGGAATTACGACGAGCGTTTAATGCCCGGCAACTGGTAACGGACAAATCAAACCTGCAGCGACACTGTGGTCAATTCACCTGAGGGGTGAGGGCCTCCGAAGAGAACAGGCGCGTCCGACGTGCGTTAATGTGCATTGACGCACGTGCGTCCAAAGCTCTTCTGCCGCATCGTTTAGGTCATTGGCTTGCGAAGCCCAACTCGCCCAGCAGCGGCTTAGTTTGAAGCGCCTCGCTGGTCCAGCCCGAGGGGTTCACTCCATAACCGGCAGCCTTGATGATGTGGACGCCCCCGCACCGCCTGGCCGCTGCTATGATGCGAGCCGCTGATCTGAAGCGACACAAGGAGCATTCAGGCCGGACATATGAAAGCAATCGATCACGCAATCACGACAAAAAGCCCTTGCCACAAGGGGCAATGGGTATGGACCCCGCCCACCAGCGAGCGCAGTCTCCGTACTCGGGAACGGACAAGAAGGAGTGTCATGTCAGGCGTTCGGATTGGTCTCGATCTTGCGAAATATGTCTTTGAAATTCACGGTGTCGACGGCCACGGGAAAGTCGTCGTGCGCAAAACGCTACGCCGCGATGCGGTAGGCCGCGGAGCCAGCTTGCACCTAACGCCCAGGTGCCTCGCTCCTGCGCGAGGTCATTTAGGCAAGGCGAGCCCTCAGCCATCGTCAGGGTTCTTCAAATGTCTCGGCCAGGCGGAGATTGCGCCCTCCGTTGCCGCATCCAACTGTTGCTGATATTTTTCGCAGCATGGCTCAACAACGAAATGCATTCGGTCCATTTGTGCTCGATCGCGCCGCCGGGTTGGTGCGACGGGACGGAGAGGAAATTGGGCTTGGCCAGCGTGGCCTTGCTCTTCTCGACGCCCTCTTGAGCGCAGACGGGCAGGCCGTAAGCAAGGACGATCTGCTGGCCCGAGCCTGGCCGGGACAGACTGTCGAAGAAGCAAATCTCACGGTACAAATCGCAGCCTTGCGCAAGGCGCTTGGCAAGGCGCCGAGCGGCCTGGAATGGATCGCGACGGTCCCCCGAATTGGCTATAGGCTGCCGCATGCACATTCATCTGAGACTGCGCCGCGAGCGGTGCGCCCGACCATAGCCGTGCTGCCGTTCGAGAGCCTCTCCGGCGATGCCGAATACCAATATTTCGCCGAAGGCATGGTCGAAGACATCATCGTCGCCCTGTCGCGCTTCAGGACCTTTGCAGTGGTCGCCCGAAACTCGTCTTTCGTCTACAGGGACCGGAACGCACCCATCAGAGACATCGCGAACGCACTTGGCGTCCGCTACATTCTCCAGGGCAGCGTCCGTCGCCATGGCGATCGGCTAAGGGTCGCTGTCCAACTGATCGATGCGGATACCGATACGCATATTTGGGTGGATCGCTTCGATGGTGACATCTCGAGTCTTTTCGACTTTCAGGACCGCATCACGGAGGCTGTCGTCGGCCTTGTCGAGCCGGAAATTCGCAAGGCCGAGATCGAGCGAGCCCGACGGAAGCATCCGGACAGTCTCGACGCCTATGACCTCTATCTGCGCGCCCTGCCGCACTTCCGGGGCACCACCGCCACCGTTCGCGCCGAAGCGGTACGGCTGCTGGAGCAAGCCGCTCACCCCGACCCCGGTTTCGCCACCGGTCTTGCTCACGCCGCCTGGGCTTATGAGCGTCATGAGACGTTCGGCTCCGGCCTAGGCGACACCGAACGGCAGCGCTGCCTCCAGCTTGCGGAGACGGCCCTTGAAATAGGCTACGACGATCCGCAAGTGGTCGCCATCTGCGCACTGGTGTTCACCAATGTCGGCCACGATCACCAGCGCGGCCTCGCCATGCTGCGCGATGCTCGAGACGCCAATCCCAACAATCCAACAGTGCTCTCCCTCTTTGCCTTTCTCAATGTGATGGCAGGAGACATCGATATCGGCAGAGACACGTTCCTGCGCACACTGCACATCGCTCCAGGAGCGCTGGAGAATTACGAAATCCTGGTGGGCGTTGGCATTGCACATTTGTTCAAGGGCGAATTCGAGCAGGCAGTTGACTGGGCGTCGCGCAGTCTCGCCGTGAACAACGAGTGGCTTGGGGCGTACTGGACCCTGGCAGCGGCCTACGCCCATCTCGGTCGTGTTGAACAAGCGCAGGCGACAATCGCAAAGCTCCGGACCAAAGCGCCACTGATGCGGGTCCACGACCTCGAACGGCACCGTCCGCGCTATGCGGAGCGATACGAAATCATGATCGGCGGCGTCCGCAAGGCCGGTCTGCCGGACTGACCGCCGCTGGAGCGACTTAAGTCGAATTGGAAGATTTTGGCCCCCGTTTTGGGACACAAATCGCCTTATTCATCCAGATTGCCCCTGTCGACCCAAAATGGTGTTGGACGAGGGAGAACCGAGATGATTTTTGCTGGAGCTTTCCGAAATTCCCGGTTTGCGCGATCGACGAACAAGCCGTCGCGCGCGCGGATCGTTGCCGTCTGGTTCAGCTTCAGGGAGTGGTCAAGGGGTCTAGCGAAGCGTTTGCCGGTCGAAGAGTCGGGCGACGATCCCACGGCTCACTTCAGTCTCCGGGATTGGGCCGACCTCCCACCTCACCATCCCGCTTCACCGGAATAGGAGAATCCTGTCACGCTGGAACTGATTTTGGAGGCAAATACAGCTATGCTGGCTGTGTTTAAAGCCGAAATGTCGCGGGCTGGCGACAACCATCATCACGCCTATACGATCGGCAGGCTGTCGTGCTTGCGAAACTTGGCCAGCTTCGAGGCCTGGCGCTCGATCCCATCGATCAATCGCCGGACAGTCGCCGAGAGCGGAAGGCCCGTCGCCGTGATCACGCCCCAATGGAACGGGACATGGAAGCTCAGGGGAACAACGGATACGTCCTTGATCGGCAGCCCACTCAACGTGACCGACTCGACGATCGCTACTCCAAGCCCCGCGCGCGCCAGCGAAAGCGAGACATAGGTGGCGTTGCTGTCGATGACACCGCCGGGCTCAATGCCATGCTCGGCAAATACGCGGTCTATGCGCATCCGCAGCCGATAGGGATTTGCCGAGGCGATCAGACGGCGGCCATTCAGATCACCAGGCTGCAACACGTCCTTTCCCGCCAGCGCGTCGCTGACGGCAATGACAGCCACGCAGGGCACCTCCCCGATCCAATGAACATCGATGCCCGGATTGTCGAGCGGCAGGCTGGCAATACCCAAATCGGCCGTCCGGGCCAAAACTGCCTGGACCACATTCTCCGAAGCAGTGCTCTGTACATGGACATGTTCCGGAAACTGGTCCCCCGGCAGACCCTGCAATGCCAACGGGATGATGCTCGCGGCGATTGCCGGAATCGACGCGATCTCCACCGAACTCGTCTGGACCGTTTCGATCTGCCGAGCCCTCTCGCTGATGGTGCGCAATCCGCTGAGGAAAAGTTCCGCCTGGGCGAAGAAGGCCACTCCCTGCTCGGTCGGCGCGATCCGCGGCCCGTTGCGATGCAGCACCGGAAAACCCAGTTCCTGTTCCAGTTCCTGAATGAGCCTCGTCACCACCGGTTGGGATTTTCCAAGCGCCTTGGCGGCACCCGTCATACTGCCGATCGACATCACGGCCACGAAGGCCTCCAATTGCCGCGTATCAAGGTATTCCGGAGGCATAGGGTATCCCGTCTTCGCCCTTACGAGTGACATTCCAGCATTTATCGACGAGGTTGGTATAGCCATCTCATGCTTGGTGGACCAGTCCGGTTCGAAAGGCGCTTAACGGTGTGAACGGTCGCGCGATCCTTTTCACGCGCTCGCCTTGATCCAAAGCGCGGTGCGCCCATCGAAGGGGTCGGCGACGAGACGAAAATCCCCGCTATCCATATGCAGCACCTCTGGCTGCGAGGCCGAATAGCGATGCCAGTCACCGGCCGGCGACTTAGGTATCTCGTCGCGAATGAAAGAAACCCACACATCGTGAACAGCCGCCGCGAAATCCGGTTGCGTGACGGACTGCCGCGCCGGCAGATGGCTGACATTCGTGCCCCGCCGGTACCAGACCGCACCGACCTCGGCGCCATGCGGCGCTCCCAGTTCGTCCGGCTCGATCGGCCCATAGAGGTATTTGTAGACGGGCTGGTGGACCGCATGCAGCCGGGCAAAGCGTGTCGCCGGGTTCTGAAACACGAGATCGCCGCCAACAGCGCGCCAGATACCACGAGGAGAATGATCCGGCAATGCGCGCCGGTAGCGCTCGACGGTCCCTTCTCCGGTCAGCCCCATCGGCCGCACGCGTTCGTGCAGCAGGCTTGCGGCGATATCGAAATCCATGTCCGGCTGCGCCGTTGCATGGGTCACGTATTCGCCGGTCGTGCAGCCGATCATCATCGGCACGCCGGTGGTTTCGCCATCCGCTGCGGCGGCTTCCGGATGCCGCGGAAGCGAGATCCCGTCGATGACCGGGACGAAGGGGACCCCCAGCATCGATGCCGAGCCGTCCCGCTCGAAATCATGCTTTTCGTAGGATTCGTTACAGAGGTCGCGCTGCGCAATGAGCAGGTTCTCGAAGGGCACGTTTGCGAGTTCCGCTTCGGTCACATTTAGATAGTCCAGCATCCGCCTGTTGAGCTTCTGCGCATCGTCCATCGTCGAGACGCCGGTACTTGCGCCGCTCTGCGGCATCGCCCGGGCGAACAATCCGTGCGCCGCAGGCATCGCCATGACGGCCGCAATCGAGAAGCCCCCCGCCGAACGACCTGCAAACGTGATCTGCTTCGGATCCCCTCCGAAGGCGGAGATGTTGTCGCGGACCCATTCCAGTGCTGCGATCTGATCCAGAAGCCCACGATTGTCCGGCGAGCCGTCGTTCAAATGCAGAAAGCCGAGCGCCCCAAGCCGATAGTTGACCGTCACCTCGACGAGGCCGCTGGCGGCGAATGCGCCACTTTGCAGCACGGCCTCATTGGCCGAACCGACCGCGTAACCGCCTCCGTGAATCCAGACTAGGACCGGTGCCGAGCCCGTGATGGACGGCGTGCGGATGTTGACCGTCAGGAAGTCGGTGCCGAATTCGAGCATCGATGCAGCTGCCTTTCCCACGGGACCATAGGTCGGGATCTGCGGGCACACTCCGCTCAGCGCTTTGGCGAGCCGGATTCCCGACCAGCGTGGAACCGGCTGCGGCGCGGCAAAACGCCGTTCGGGAGTGATCGGTGCGGCATAGGGAACCCCGAGAAAGACGGCGTAGCCGTTCTCATTAAAACCCTCGATGGTGCCGCCAGTTGTCTCAACGAGCATGTCAGAGTGCCTTGCGTAGGCCAATCAGCTTTTCCACTACCATCACGACCCCGACCGAGATCAGGATCAGGATGACGGAGAGGGCGGCGATCTGCGGATCGGTGGAATATTCGAGATAATGGTAGATTTCCGTCGGCAGCGTCGAAGCCTTGACCGACACGATGAAGAGCGAGATCGTCGCCTCATCGAAGGAGATGAGGAAGGCAATCACGCCGCCCGCGATGAGGCCGGGCCGCACCAGCGGCAGGGTTATGCGCCAGAACACCATGCGTGGCGATGCGCCATGGACGAGGGCCGCTTCCTCGATACGGGTATCCACTGCCATCAGGCTCATGGTGATCGTTCTGACGGTGTAGGGGATCGTGATGCCGAGATGGGCAAGCACGATACCCGGATAGCTATCCAGCAGGCCGAGCGGCGCGATCACCAGCATAATGCCAACCGCAAGAACGATATGCGGCACGAGAAACGGTGCGAGGATGAGGAAGTTCACCGCCGCCTTTCCACGGAAATGGTACCGCACCAGCGACAAGGACAGCAGCATTCCGGCAGACACCGCGACGAAACCGACAATCGCGCCGATGATGAGGCTGCGCCAGAAGGCCGAGATGAACTTGACGTTCTGGAAGACCTTCACATAGGAGCCGAAGGAAAAGCTCTCCGGCGGGAAGGCGAGATACTGGCGTGTATCGAAGGAGATGATGAAGACAACGATGATCGGCGCCAGCAGGAACAGGTAAAGCAGCGCGATCAGCGTATTCCAGGCGAACCGGCCGAAGAGTGTGTTGCTCTGCATGGCTCCTCACGTCTCCAATGCGCGCAGGGCGCGCTGGTAAAGCAGGATGATGCTGCTGAACAGGATCAGCAGCATGACCGACAGAGCTGCCGCCAACGGCCAGTTGAGCGTTACCGTCGCCTCGTTGAAGACTTCGGTGCCTAGCACGAAGACGCGTCCGCCGCCCATCAGCCGCGGCGTGACGAAAGAGGAGATCGCCAGCACGAAGACCAGAAGCGCTGCAGTGAGCACGCCGGGGGCGCTGAGCGGCAGGATGATGCGCGTGAAGACCCTCAAGCGGTTCGCCCCGAGCATGGCGGCGGCCTCCTCGAGTTGTGTGTTCAGCCGCCCGAAGCCGCTGAGCATCGCGAGGATGGCATAGGGCATCAGAATTTCGATCAGCGCGACAGTGGCACCGAAGCTGTTGTTGGTGAGCCGGATGACCCCACCCGTCACCGAAAGAGACTGGAGCGTGCTGTTTATCACGCCGCGGTCTCCGAGGATGACCATCCAGCCATAGGTTCTGACGACCGACGACGTCAGCAGCGGCGCGACGGCAAGTGCCGTCAGGACACCGCGAAACCGGCTTTCCGTGCGCGCCAGGAACAGCGCAATCGGATAGGACAGGATCACAGCAAAAAACGCCACGTTGAAGCCGAGCACCTGCGTATTCCAGGCTACCCGCCAGTAAAATGGATCGAACAGCACCGCGGAATAGGATTGCAACGTCCAGTCTCCGCCGCTGAGCGCACCCATTGTCGAGGACGCAAAAGATGCCCGGAAAAGCCATATCAGCGGCAGGAGGAAGGTGATCACTAGAGCGACGAGCCCCGGCAACAGCAACATCAGCAATATCCCGCGCGGCGCGTTTGCCGGTGATGTCCCGGCGGCCGGAAGGCCTGCGGCGCTCATGGTGCCACCTGCCCGACCAGAGTAACATCTTGCGGGGCGACGGCGAGCGTCACCTCGCCGCCTTTCTCGGGCAACACGCCGGCGTGGGTGGGAAGATCGGCCTGCAGCAGCCTGCCCCCGCAGCGAATGTTCAGCGTCAGGATTTGGCCGCGATATACGATGTGCTCCACGGTCCCGGTGAAGCTGTTCGGCTGGCCGGCATTGTCGGCGAGGACCAGCCTGTGCGGCCGGATCATCAGTTTGACCGTTGATCCCACCGGCGCTTCACCGACGAAACGCAGCGCCTTAATCCCTTCGACCACGGCAAGGCCGGGTTCGGCTACCCGGCCTTCGAAGAAGGTCCCTGCACCGATGAAGGACGCGACGAACTCGGTTTGAGGCCGGTCGAAAATCTCGCGCGGCGTGCCGACCTGTTCCAGACGCCCGGCGGACATGACCGCCAGGCGGTCTGCCATGGACAAGGCCTCGTCTTGGTCATGGGTAACGAAGATCGCCGTAACGCCCGTCCGCGCCTGGATATCGCGGATCTCATCGCGCATCTCGTCACGAAGCTTGGCATCGAGATTGGAAAGCGGTTCGTCGAGCAGCAGAAGTTCCGGCTCGATCACCAGCGAGCGGGCAATCGCCGCACGCTGCTGCTGACCGCCGGATAACTGACTGATCTTGCGGTCGCCAAGCCCGGTGAGCTTCACGAGATCGAGCGCCTTGCGAACACGCTCCTCCCGTTCGGCGCGGCCGACCTTGCGCATTTCGAGGCCGAACGAGATGTTCTGGGCGATTGTCATGTGGGGAAACAGGGCATAGGCTTGGAAGACCATGCCCATGTTGCGCTTGTAGACGGCAATTGACGACACATCCCTGCCCTCGAGCCTGATCGCTCCCGAGGTCGGGGCGATCAGGCCTGCGATCATGCGCAGGATTGTTGTCTTGCCACACCCCGAAGGGCCAAGCAGGGCTAGCATCTCGCCGCGCGGCAGCGAGAAGCTGACGTGATCCACGGAAGGCTTCTGGGCGCCCGGATAGGTCTTCACGAGATTGTCGATGACGACGTGATGATCAGCCATGGCGGCCAGATTCCTCAAGTTGGATCAGTTGAGCGCGATGACTTCGCGGTTGATGCGCTGGATCCAGGCCGAGTATTTCTCGGCGACGAAATTCCAGTCGAGCGACATCTGTGCGGCCTGCGCTTCCTTCGAGCCGTAGATGCGGGCAGCCACGGCGTCCGGCAGGTTCACCTTGGTGTTGACCGGACCGTAGAAGCTCTTCTCGGCGAACGCCGCCTGCGCTTCGCTGCCGAGCGCGTAGTTGATGAAGAGCTGAGCGGCTGCGGCGTTCTTGGATTTTTCGACGAGGCCGATCGTGTTGGTCTGGCCGATCGAACCTTCCTTCGGGGCCGCAACACCGATCTTGCCGCCCTGAGTGTCGTGCAGGTATTGCGCACGGCCGTTCCAGCAGATGGAGAGGTCGACCTCGCCGCTCTGGATCACCGCATAGCAGTCCGGAGCAGGCTCCCAGGTCGAGACGTTCGGCGCGATCTTCTTCAGGAGGTCGAGGGCGGGGTCAATGCTTTGCTTGTAGTCGGCACCTGCCAGCTTGTCGAGAATCGGCAGCAGGATGACACCGCGGGTATCGCCAAGCTTTGCGGCGATCTTCCCCTTGTATTTGGGGTCCGCCAGATCGTTCCAGCTGGTCGGCGGCTGCTTGACGGTATCCGTATTATAGAGGATCGCCAGGTTATCCTGTGAAAACGCGACAGCCTTGTCGCCGTCGAGGCGGCCCCAGGCGGGCATCTCGTCGAGCACCTTGACTTTTGCCGGGTCGAGTTTGGCGAAAATGCCATCCTTGCTAGCCTTGATGGCGACCGCAACGTCGATCAGCGCGATGTCGATCTTCGGATCGGCGCGCTGCAGGGTCAACAGCGCCAGGGTCTCCGCGGAATTCTTGCTCTGCTGATAGGTTACGTCGATGCCGGGATATTTGACCTTGAACGGCTCTATGATGAACTTCTGGTAATTATCGGCGAACACGCCGGAAAAGCCGACGACGTTTACCGTTCCCTTAATTGAGGCGTCCTGAGCCTGGGCGCCTGCCGTAAATGCGGCAAGGCAGGCGGCGAGAACGCCGGCGCGAAGAAACATCCGCGAAATTCCGTTTTGCATGCGCATCGTCATGTCCGTCTCTCCAGTTTTAGGTATGGTGTGTGTTCTTATATCCCCATGCAGTTCCCTGAGCCCGCAAACGCGGTCTCCCGCTCGATAAGCCGAGGCAATTTCTTCCTACCGGCAGTCCTTGCCGGAGAAGATCAGGCCATCGGCGTCCAGGCCGCGTCGAGCACGCGCAGCCAGTTCCTGCCGAGAAGCTTGAGCACCAGTTCCTCGCCCCAGCCGCGTGCCAGCATGCGAGCCGTCAGGTTCGGCATCTCGGTCATCCGCTGGATTCCCTTGGGCTTTGATATCTTGACCGAGCCGAATTCGGTCAGCGTGCGCGCAGTGCCCTTGTCCTTGTTGGCCCAAAGCAGCCAGGGACCGGGACGCGGCCGATCGAGGGAGAAGTCCGTGCCGATGCCGACATGATCCTCGCCGACGAGATCGATCACATAGGCCATGGCATCCAGGTAATCCTCTACCGTCGCGTCGTTGCCGGCCGCAAGGCCTGGCGCGAACAGGCTGACGCCGATCAGGCCACCCTTTTTGGCGCAGGCGATGAACAGTTCGTCCGGCTTGTTGCGTTTGACGTCCCGCAGCGCCCGCGGCAGGATATGCGAGATGCAGACCGGCTTCTTCGAATGGGCGATGACATCGGCACTGGTCTTGTCGCCCACATGGCTCAGGTCGCAGAGCACGCCGACGCGGTTCATTTCCGCCAACACCTCCCTGCCGAAGCCGGTAAGCCCGCTGTCGACCTCCTCCAGGTAGCCGGCGCCGGAATAGTTCTGAGTATTGTAGGTGAGTTGCATGATGCCGACACCGAGATCCTTGAAAATCTCCACGTAGTCGAGCTTGTCTTCCAAAGGCGAGGTGTTCTGCCAGCCGATGATGATGCCGGTCTTGCCTTCCGCCTTGGCGGCATGGATGTCGGCAACCGTTCGCACCGGCCGGATGATGTCGTCGTTCTCGCGCAGGAAGCGCTTCCACTCGGAAACATAACCGATCCCCTCGCGGAAATTCTCCCAGAGGAGGGAAGAGACGTTGACGGCGGTCAGGCCGCCGGCGTGCATTTCCTCGAAGATCGACCGGCTCCACAGGCAGGTCTGGAGACCATCGACGATGATCGCGTCGTCATGCAGTTTTCTTGCTTCGGTCATCACGCCGTTTCCTTGCGCATTTCAGTGCTCTTGCAGGCCTTCAGGGCGCGGTCGACGAATTCCAGGCGATCCTGCCCCCAGAAGAGTTCCATGCCGAGGACGTAGGTCGGCGTCCCGAAGACACCAAGCCGCTCGGCCTCCGCAAGGTTGCCATGCCACTCCGCAATGATGTCGTCCGGTTGCGGATCGACGACCAGCGCTGCCGCTGTCTCGCCGGCCGTCGCCCGGGCGATATCGCGGAGGGTGGAGAAGTCGGCGATGTCGCGGTCCTCGGCCCAAAGCGCCCGCTGCACGGCGAACGAGAAGGAAATCGCGTCGAGGCCTGCCTTCTGGATCGCGATCACCGCCTGCGCGGCGGGCTCGATCGTGCGGCAGGGGTAGAATTTCGGCTTCAGGTTGAGCGACATGCCGAGATAATCCCGCCAGCGGCGCAGTTCGACCTCATGGTAGAGCTGGCGCGCATCGGGACGATTGCGCAGCGGGATGCCACCATTCGCCTCGATGATGCGGATCGGCCTGAGCCGCACGCCTGCACCATTCTCACGGGCAATCGCAACCGCTCTCTGGGCGCCGAAATAGGCCCATGGCGAGGAGATTCCGTAGAAAATCTGAAGCTCCGGGCGTCGTTCATCCATTGGCAATGCTCATGTCCTCGTCAATATCCGCATCAGTCCATTCGTCGCCCAAAAGTTCCGGCGTATCGAATGCGAGAAAGCGGTCGAGATGGTAGGTCCGGTCTTCCACGAAGAGTGACCGGGCGAGACCCGTCGCCAGGCGCGCCGCGCCTTCGCTGATCGAAGGTATCCCGCTGGTGATCTTTCCGTGCGAGGGAACCGCCGGATAGGCGAAGCAGGCAACCCTCGAGACCGAGGCGGCCAGACCCGGATCGAGCCCGGGCTTCGGTAGGAACTCGAAAGAAGGGCCAAGATAGGGCGTCGAAGCGATGCCCTCATGCTCCCAGCCGGCTGGCGGCGCATAGACGTCGCGCCACAGCAGGATTTTGCCGGCGAGCGCTGAAAACTCCGGCCGCTTGCCGAAATCGACCGAGAAGCCCGTCGCAAAGATCACCAGATCGGTCCGATAACGCCCCTTCGGGGTGACCACGTCCACCGCATCGCCAGCCTCGACGAGATCACTTATCGGGCTTGCCAGATGAAAGAAGGCATTGGGATAGCGCGAGGCGCGCAGCACGCTGCGGCGCGGCGGCGGGATCTGAGCCCGCTCGCCGGCAACCATGTAGATCCACTTGTCCGCATCCGGCAGGCCGAGATAACCGTGCGTCATGCCTTGGCTGCCGACCCCGGTGAATTTGTCGATGCGTGGGATATCCGCACGGCGCACGAAGATATCCACCCGCGCGGCGCCCGCCTCCAGCGCGGCCGCGGCATTGTCCATGGCCGATGCGCCTGCACCGACGACGGAAACACGTTTGCCCTTCAAGGAAGCCATGTCGATGAAATCGGCGCCGTGCCGAACGAGACGCGACGGTGCACGCGCGGCGACATCCGGAAGCGTCGGCGCCCCAAGCCCATCGAGGCCGGTCGCCAAAACCACGCGACGGGCGAGAACCTGCTGCTTTGTTCCGGCCCTGTCGAAGTTCAGAGCGACCAGCCCATCGTCGCGAAAGCCGATCGCCGACAGGGCGGCGTCGTTGACCACGTTGAGATCGAGAACCCGCCGATACCAGACGAGATACTCCATCCACATCGGGCGGGGAATGAGGCCCATGTCGAGATAGGCCTGTGCACCATATTGCGCCTCGAACCATGCTCGGAAAGTCAACGACGGAATGCCGAGCGCCGGTCCCGCGGCGTCCTTGCGGGTGCGCAGCGTTTCCATTCGTGCATAGGTAATCCAAGGGCCTTCGAACCCCTGCGGAGCGCGGTCATAGGCCCGCGCAGCCAGAATGCCGACTTTCTTCAGAGCTGCGAGCGTCACCAGCCCGCAAAGGCCCGCACCGATCACCGCAACGTCCAGAACCTCGATCCCGTCGACTTCCGTCCGAGGCATCCAGTCCTTGGGCGGCTGGTTCAGCCATAAAAGGTCGACCTGAAGGCGATTCTCAAGAGCTTCCAGAGAAGCCGGACGCGGTAGATCTTGGGCCCCCACTGGTCGCCTCACTATATCAGAATGACATTGCAGATGAATTACTATGCGAATTACGAAATGTAAATGGCCAGTGCCAGAAAATCAGGCAACTTAAAACTTGGCTCATTTTTTAGCTGTATGGTTTCGACGCCCATGCCGATGAGAACAGCCCGGAGGCGAAAGGGAACCTTCGCCTTCGGGATGCCTCCAGCCATCGTGTGGGCAAAGAATACATTCCGGCCGCCCACAATCATGCCGTCGAGGATGGCCATTACCTCGGAAAGAGCTTTTGTGAACCGCTTGGTGGCAATCGTCCGGCATTGCGAGACGTAATCCCAATCAAGCTTTTCCTGCTGCCAGTTCTCGAGCGTCATCGCAGCGAGCAGGTCGGTCGGCGTCGGACCGCCTTCGGGCGCGTCGAGATCGAAACCGGCCATCAAAGGAATGTTGATGATCCTGCCACCCAGCCGGGACTCGGCCGCTGATAACTCCTCGGCGTTAAGCGGACGCAAAAAGTTGTTCTCGTCGCGCCGTCCAACGGTAATACCGACGATGTCCATGCCAGCCTTGCGGGCTTCGTCCAGCAAGCCTGTGGCGTATCCGCGTCCGAAAAGCTCACCGAATAGCACGAACACGTCGCGGAATGGCCACCCGGTTCGCCGTCTCCACGAGCGCGCGATCGGCATTCGGCGCGCCCATAAGGGATAGTGAGAGTTCCAGACCGGCGGCGGTCACCGGGAACGCCAGCTGCGGATAGCCCCCGAGACCGGCAAGACACAGCAACCGGATGCTGGCCGAACGAAAGGCCGCAAGTCGGCCCGGGCTCGCATCGCACGGTGGTGCGTCGATTGCCAGGGTGGGCAGCGCGAGCAGCATGCAACCGGCGAGAAGATGCGCCGTCTCGTTCCGAAAGGCGCTTTGTATCCTCCGCGCTTCCTGAACGTCCACCGCATCGTGGTACGATCCGGCTGCTGCGAATTCTTCCGCCAGCGGGCCGGCATCGTCGTCACTCTCCTGCCCCTCCCCCTCCCCTCCTCCAGCCGCATCGGCATGGGCCGCGGCTCCTCCCGCGATCGGGCCGCGATAGAAAGCGTCCTGCCCTCCCTGCCGATCACTTCGAGCGTATCGGCGAGCTGTTTCTGATGCTGGATGGAACCCGCCGGTGGCGCCTTGCCGTCGACGAGGAAGACACGGCTCGCAGCCGGATCGTCCTTCAGGATCTCCGCCTGCGCGGCAAGGTCGTGCGCCGTGGGCGGGGGCAGAACATAGCTGTCGCGCGCCAGCTTGATGGCCGGGGCGAGAATATCGGCCATCTTCATGCGGCCGTGATCGGCAACCAGCCGCGTCCAGGCATCCACCGCACCCGGCACGGTGATCGTGTGCGGCGAGCTGCGGCTAAGGCTGGTGACGCCGAGCGAACGGAGATGTTCGACGGTTGCGGCAGCCGGTGCCCTGCCTGACCCATTATAGGCCAGCACCTTGTCCGTGCCGCCGAGCGAGAGAAGAGCGAAGCAATCGCCGCCGATGCCGGTCGAGCCGGCTTCGACGACGCACTGTACGGCGCAAGCGGCAACCGCCGCATCGACGGCATTGCCGCCACTACGCAAGATGTCGATGGCGGTGAGCGTCGCCAGCGGCTGGGCTGTAGCCCCCTCCCTCACCGGTGGCTCACTCAGAACTTTGAACCGTGGCGGGATCGCTCTGCGATACTGGAAAGATCGACTTTCTTGCCCGCGACATCCGCGACGATCTTCAACGTACCGCCGAGGGATTCGACATAGTCGCGAAGCGTCGACAATTTCATGTCGGCGCGCTTCTCCAGTCTTGAGACATTTGTCTGTCTGAAACCGGTCCCGGCAGAGACGTCTTCCTGCGTCCGACCAGCGAGAGCCCGCAATTCACGCAGATTGTGCGCCGTGACAAGCTCGTCGGCCCGCGTTGCAACGGCGCGCTGTTCGTCATCGGGAAGCGTCTGTATCAGCTTGTCGAGATCATCCATGTTTCTTCTCCAACTCGCGCAAATGCTCGTCGTATCGTTTATCAGCCAGATCGATCAGCCGTTTGTAGAAGAGTTTCTGGTTCACACCGCTCTTCGCACCACCGCAGAGAACGACGGCCTTTCGTTCCGGGTCAAAAGCAAAAGCGAAGCGCCATTGCACCTTCAACACCTTGACGCGCAGTTCTTTCATGTTCGCATGCCTGGAGCCCTCGAGTGTGTCGACCTCAGGCCGTCCCAGTCGAAAGCCCTTCTCGCGAAGCAGCACCAAATGCGCGAGCAATTCGATCCGAACATCGGCTGGAAGGTCCATGATCTCGCCCTTGAAGCGGTCGTGAAACTCGACCTTCCATACCGTCATTTCATATCCTGAATGATATAGATACTTTGGGATATATAGTCCATGTCTCTCATCAAGGCAATGGTGGGCATGTCCTCCAGAAGTTCCCACAAACGATCGTTTTCTCGCGTCGCCCGGATCTGGAAAATGATTCTAGCCATCGATAACAAGCGCTTATCGATGGTCCGGCCTAATTGACTTCGGGCTTTTCTGGAAGCCTTGAGCGACATGCCGCCGCTTCAAAAATCTCCCCAGTTTACCGAGGAACTGCCAGCTTTCGCCGCCCGGCATGCGAAGCTCGACGCTGGCCAAGTCCTCCGGCTTGGAAACCTTCTTGTTTCCCTTGAGATTGACGTGGCGGGCTCCGTAATAGGCTGGCGCCAGGATCTCCACCTTCAGTTTCTCGCGGGCCGTTTTCCTGACCTCCTCGCCGACGTCGCTCTCGACGATCTTGATGAGATGATCGGCGTCGCGAACCACATAGGCCGCGCCGAGGATATCGAATTCGGGCGCCTGCTTGGCAAAGTCCCAAGGCGGCAACATTGCCATCTCCAGGTTGCCGCGCTGAGGGCTGACCCTAGCAGAGGTAGCTCAACATGTTGAAATCTTGTTCAATTTGCGGAACCGGCAGGGGCGCTCTTCGAAGTCGATGGTGGGGTCAAATGCAACGCCGGAACACACATGCAGGATATCGACACGATCGACATCGCGCGCGCCGCCGATCTTCATCCGAAATATGCGATGAACATTTTCCGAAGGTCGACCGGAATGACGTTCAGCAAATACGTCAACCTCTTGCGGCTTTCCCGTGCGCAGGCGCTTCTGATGCAGGACGGAGCCAATGTGTTGCAGGTCGCAATGGACAGCGGCCTCGGCTCGCTCAGCGCGTTCAACAAATCCTTCCGGCATATTTCGGGTATGTTGCCCTCCGATTTCCGGCGGGATAGCCGCTTTGCCGCCTACGCAATGTCCTAAGCGGGAATACCGTCTCGGGCGGAGACCCAACACTATCGAACGGCGGTGGTATCATCGCAGCGCTGCAGAAATAGCGAAGTCGTTGAATGTCCATCATGCTGCCCGGTGCTTTCTTCGTCTTCGCGTGTGATGAAGGGCTACCATCCTGAAGGTCGAGGATTCGAACGGCCCCACAGGCCGATCCGCAGTCGGCGCAGCGCGGTCGTTTCCGGAGGACAGGATGGCAGGCCGTGATACGGGAGCCATTGATTGCGCCATTGCTCCGCATATGCCCGCCGGGCCCAAGGCCGAGCTTTGCCTCGACGACAATGTCATTTCGCTGAGCATGGTCACCTACCAAATTGAACGGGCAGCTCAAATGCCGAGAGCCATGCCGTCCTTGCGGGGGTCGGATCCGCCTTTCAGCACGCCTGTTTCCCAGTCGATCCAGATTGCCTGGGCGCCGCCCATGGCCGACTCCGGCGCCTTCACCTCGAAACCGCGCCTGGTGAACTCCGGGCCGATCGTGTTGCGCAGCCGGGCTTCCATCTCGACCTGGTTGGTTCCGGGCAGCGGGAAGAGGCGCGGCAGGTCGATGGCGCTCTGCAGGTCCATGCCGTAGTCGAAGACTTTTGAGAGGAAATGGGCGTGGCCCATGGCCTGATACTGGCCGCCCATGACACCGAAGGGCATGACGGCACGGCCGTCCTTCGTCACCATGCCGGGGATGATCGTATGCATCGGCCGCTTGCCCGGCGCGATCACGTTCGGATGGTCCGGATCGAGCGAGAAGCTGAAACCCCGGTTGTGGAACATCACCCCGCTCTTCGGGTCCATATGGCCGCTGCCGTAGACAAAGAAGATCGAGTTGATGAAGCTGATTGCATTGCGGTCGCTATCGACGACCGAGAGATAGATCGTGTCCTTGTGCGGTACTTCGTCGAAGGGCGGCAAGTTCTCGATCGCTTTTTCAGGATCGATCATGCCGGCCAATTCACTGGCGAGTTCCTCCGAGAGCAGGTAATCGACCGGCACGTCGACCTTGGCCGGATCGGCGAGCAAACGATTGCGCGCCGCATAGGCTAGACGCGTCGCCTCGACCTCGATATGCAGGCGTTCAGGCGCCAGCGGATCGCCTTTGCCGGGAAAATGCGACAGGATGTTGAGGATCATCAGCGCGATGATGCCCTGGCCGTTCGGTGGGCATTCGTGGATTTCGTGGCCACGGAATGTCGTCTTGATCGGCGTTACGTATTCGCCGCGGGCGCTGGCGAAATCTTCGAGCGTGTGCAGCGCACCGATGCCGTTCAGGTAGCTCACCATGCCTTCCGCGATCGGGCCGCGATAAAAAGCGTCCCTGCCTTCCCGGCCGATGGCTTCGAGCGTATCGGCGAGCTGCTTCTGGTACTGGACCGAACCTGCCGGCGGCGCCTTGCCGTCGACGAGGAAGACACGGCTCGCCGCCGGATCGTCCTTCAGGATCTCCGCCTGGGCGGCAAGATCGTGCGCCGTACGCGGGGGCAAAACATAGCCGTCGCGCGCCAGCTTGACGGCCGGGGCGAGAATATCGGCCATCTTCATGCGGCCGTGGTCGGCAACCAGCCGCGTCCAGGCATCCACGGCACCCGGCACGGTGATCGTGTGTGGCGAGGTGCGGGTGAGGCTAGTGACGCCGAGCGAACGGAGATGTTCGACGGTTGCGGCAGCCGGTGCCCGGCCTGACCCATTATAGGCCAGCACCTCGTCCGTGCCGCCGAGCGACAAAAGAGCGAAGCAATCGCCGCCGATGCCGGTCGAACCGGCCTCGACCACGCATTGCACGGCGCAGGCGGCGACCGCCGCATCCACGGCATTGCCGCCATTGCGCAGGATGTCGATGGCGGTGAGCGTTGCCAGCGGCTGCGAGGTTGCGGCCATCGCGGTGCGGCCAACGGCGAGCGAACGGCCGGGTAGTTCGAAGTCTCTCATGTCACTCTCATCACTGGAAAATGGGCTCAAGACCCTGTGGCGGCTCAATATTCGTCCTCAACAGACCATGCCGGGCAGGCGGCATCAAGCCGTCATGTGCTGATTTCCGAAAGCCGGCCGCTGTTCGGGCTTAAGCTGCGATCCGCGAAATTCCCATCTTGCAGCCGGAGGCTTCGAGCGCCGCGCCGGCGACCTCCACGAAGAGGGCGCGGAACCATGAGGCACGGCTGTCCGCATGGTCGACACGCCGGTAGAGCATGCTCACCGGCTCAGCGGGCAGGTCGATCGGCGGCAGGTCGATCGTTAGATCATGGAGTTGGGCCATGCAGCGGGCGATCGATTCCGGAATAGTGGCGATGGCCGGCATCGCCCGAAGTGCCGTCGGCAGCGCCGAAAAACGCGGCACAGTCGCCACGACATTGCGGGTTTTCCCGTGACGGGCGAGCGCAACGTCGATGCTGGTCGAGGAATTGCCCTCGAAGGAGACGGCCACATGCGGCGCATCCGCGTAGTCGTTGAGGCCGAGCGGCGCATTGAGCCTGATCTGCGCGGGATCGTAGACGCACACGGACGACTGGGTGAAGAGCGGTGCGCGGACGTGCCAGGAGGCCGGATCGCCATGCACCGCGACGCTGAAATCGAAGGCGCCGTCATCCAGCATGCGCGAAACGTCACGCCGGTCCGAGGCGACTCCGATCAACCGCGAACCGGGCGAGAACTGCCGCAGACGGGCGGCCAGCGGGCCGAAGAAAGCCGATTCGAGATTGTCGCACATGCCGATGCGGAACTCGCCCTCCCAGCTTCCGGGATCGAATTCGGCCGGCGGCCGGATCGCTCGTTCGATGTTCGAAAGTGCATCCTCGATGACGGGCGCGATCGCCAGCGCCCGGGGCGTCGGCTGCAGGCCACGACCGACACGTACGAACAGTTCGTCGTCCAACGCCTCGCGCAGCCGTTTCAGCGCAGCCGACAAGCCTGGCTGTCCGAGCAGCAGGCGTTCGGCGGCGCGACTGACGTTCCGTTCCTGCATCAGCACCGCGAAGGCCAGAAGCAGGTTGAGGTCAATCTTTCGAAGGGTCGCATCATTCATCATCGTCAGTAATACCTGCCATGGCAATTATCAATTTGCAATAGGTCAAGAAGATGGACAATTTCTGGATCCTCTGCCGGCCCGGTTCGACCTCCCCGCTCCGGGGGCAGCATGAACAAGGATCAGAATCCCATGAGCAATCCTCAATTCCGAGGGGCTGCGGGGCTTGCATTGCTGCTGCTCTGCACCGCCAATTTTCTCGACGCGATGGATGTCTCCACAATCGGCGTCGCACTTCCCGCCATTCAGGCCGAACTCGGCATGCGGCCCACCTCCCTGCAATGGGCGGTCAGCGCCTATGTGCTCGGTTACGGTGGTTTTCTGCTGCTCGGCGGCCGGGTGGCCGACATTTTCGGTCATCGCCGCGTCTTTCTCTGGTCGCTGGCGATCTTTGCGGCGGCCAGCATCGCCGGCGGTTTCGTCGACAGCGGCCCGACGCTGATCGCCGCCCGCCTCGTCAAGGGAATCGCCGCTGCCTTCACGGCACCCGCAGCGCTGGCACTCCTGCTGGCGGTGTTCGGCGAAGGGCCGCAACGTGCCAAGGCGCTTGGCCTCTTCGCCTCCACCGGGGCAGCCGGTTTCGTGCTCGGCATGGTGCTCGGCGGCGCGGCGACCCTGATCAGCTGGCGGGCAACGCTGGTGATGGGGGCGCCAGTCGCGATCCTGACCCTGCTCCTTGCACCGATAGCCTTGCCGCTCGACGCACGCCGCACCGGGCCGCGTCCCGGCTTCGACTGGGCGGGCGCAATCACCATCACTCCCGGCCTGCTGCTTTTCGTGTTCGGCATCACCAATGCGGCCTCGGCCGGCTGGGCCGACCTCCTCACCTGGGGCTCGCTGGTGGCCGCAGTCGTGCTGATCCTCGCCTTCCTCGCCATCGAAGCCCGCCATAAGGACCCGATGGTGCCGCTCGCGATGTTCCGCCGCGCCAGACTTACCCATGCCAATATTGTCGGTTTCCTCTATCAGGGCGCCTACATCGGCTTCCAGTTCACCGCGACGCTCTATTATCAGGCCGTCTACGGCTGGTCGGCCTTTGCGACGGGCTTCTGCTTTGCCGGTGCCGGTGCCTTCGTGATGTTCCTGGCTCCGCGTTTCGCGACGCTCGCCCAGAACCGTGGCACGACCGGTTTCATGACGGCGGGCGTCGCGTTGCAGGCGATAAGCTACATCTTCTGGGTCCTGTCGGTCGGCCATATCGACCCGATCCTGCTGGTCGTGCTCTCGCAGATTCCGCTCGGCCTCGGTTATGCCATGACCTTTCCGTCCATCCAGGTCGCGGCACTGGCCGATATCGAGGAGGATAAATCGGGGCTTGCCTCCGGCATGTTCTTCGCCGCCTTCCAGATCGGCGGCGGCGTGGTGCTGGCGGCAACGTCTGCCGTGTTCAGTGGCGCTCCCAGCTTCGGCTGGGAACCATATTCCGCCGCCGTTGCCTTTGTCGCGACGCTCGCGGTGGTGATCACGCTGATCGCAGCGCTCGGGCCAAAACCTTCGCCGGCAGTCGACCGGTACCAGGCCGCTGAATAGATCTGCCTGTAAACCAGAGTCCTGCTCTTCACCCGCGCCACCGCCCGGCGCGGGTTTCTTTTTCCGATACTTCGGCCCCATAGCAGATCGTCCGCGCGGCAGGGTATGTCCATCGCGTCGCTTGCAGTTCGCCCGGCTTTGTCGGACAATGAGACGGAGCAATATAATTTGGCATCAAACTATATTGCCGCATCTCCCCATTCCTAATAGCTTCCACAGCGGGAGGAATGCAGGAATGACGGTTGAATCATCGATACGACAGGACGCGCAGGCAACATCTGCGGAGGGCGAGACGCTTGTCCCGGCCATGTTCCAGAACCTGATCGGATATCATCTGAGGGTCGCGCAGGAGACCTCCTTCCAGGCGTTTGCCAGGGCGGCCGGCAAGGCTGACTTGAAGCCCGGATGGTATTCGCTACTGACCGTGCTTGCCGAACGAGAGAGCATGACGCCGTCGGAGCTCAGCCGAATCTGTGGCCGCGACCGTTCGACGCTTACCTCCAGTCTCAAGGCATTGTCCCATCGCGGACTGATCGAACGGCGATCGAACCCCGACGATCAACGCAGCTACAGTGTCAGGCTCACCGAAAACGGTCGAAATATGCAGGAGCGTTTGCACGCGATCGCCGTCGTCTATGACCGCCATCTTGATGAGATCGCCGGCAAGGACAAGGCGGTGCTGATTGCTGTGCTCGGCCGGATCGCCGCGACCTTCGGCACGCCCCAGCATCTTGAAGATGCGGTATCGCCGTTGCGAGACCTGCCGCAATGATTTCGAATAGTCCTTGGTGAGCCAGCCAGCAGCTTTTCAAGCAAAGGCCGGCGAGTCGCCCCGCCGGCCATTTCAGTCTCCGGGGCAGAACATCTGTCGTCAGAGGATGTGCGTGCCGCCGAGGTTCTGCATCGCGCGGCGTGTCATGACGGCGACGAGATGGGCGCGGTAGTCGGCCGGCGCATGCATGTCGCCCATCATCCGCGACGGGTCGATGGTCAGGCCCTCCAGCGCTTCGGCCAAAAAATTCTCGGTCAGCAGTTCCTCGGCCTCGGTCCAGCGGAACACCCCCTCATTGCCGGCGCCCGTGATCGCAACGCGGATGTGGCCGTCGCGATGTTTGGCGACGAAGGAAGCGGCCATCGAATAACGCGAGGCTGGATTGCGGAATTTCGCATAACCGGCGATTTCCGGAATCTTGAACTCGACGCGGACGAGGATTTCACCTGGCTCCAAGGCCGTGGTGTAAAGGCCCTGGAAATAGTCATTGGCGGGGATTTCGCGGCGGTCGGTATGGACGATCGCATCGAGCGACAGAACGGCGGCGGGATAGTCGGCCGCCGGGTCGTTGTTCGCGGTCGAGCCCCCGATCGTGCCCATGTGGCGCACCTGGACGTCCCCGATCGAGCCGGCGAGGCTCGAAAGCGCGGGGATGGCAGCCTTGATCTCCTTGGAAGCCGCGACGACGGCATGTTTGGTGGCCGCGCCGATGACCACCTTGTCGGCGGTGACTTCAATGCCGGACAGTTCCCGGATACTGCGCACGTCGATCAGGTGCGCAGGCGCGGCAAGCCGGCTTTTCAGCGTCGGGATCAATGTATGGCCGCCGGAAAGATAGGAGGGCTCCTCGGAGCTCTCATAGAGTTCGACGGCTTCGGTGAGCGTCTTCGGCTTGTGGTAGGTCGTTGCGTACATGATGTGGCCCTCGCCGCTTATTCGGCCGCGACGGCATGCGCCGCGCGATGCTTTTCGGCAGCGTCGAGCACTGCCTTGACGATGTTGTGGTAACCGGTGCAGCGGCAGATATTGCCTTCGAGTTCATGGCGGACGGTATGTTCGTCGAGCATGCCGTCATGGCGACGGATCATGTCCACCGAGGCCATGATCATGCCGGGCGTGCAATAGCCGCACTGCAGACCGTGATGTTCGCGGAAAGCCTGCTGCACGTCATGCAGCTTGCCGCCTTCGGCCAGCCCCTCGATCGTCGTCACCTTCGAACCGTCGGCGGCGACGGCAAGCACGGTACAACTCTTCACGGCTACACCGTCGAGATGGATCGTACAGGCGCCGCACTGGGTGGTGTCGCAGCCCACATGGGTACCGGTGAGGCCGAGATGTTCGCGGATGAACTGCACGAGCAGCGTCCGGTCTTCGACGTCGCGCGTCTGCGGCGTGCCATTCACGGTGATGGTGACACGGGACATTGGTCCCTCCTCTTCAAATCCATAATTCAAGGCTGGCCGAGTTATATGACGTCGGCCCCATGCATGTCAGCTTATGATAGCGGCATCCCCCCGCATGTCATCCGTTCCGGAGGGCATGCCCTCATTTATGAACAGCGCCCCACGGAAAACCGCAGGCCCGAAAATCCGGAAAGGTTTGGAGAGCGGCGACTCACCGATCTCAATATGTGAGAAATTCGGCGACCCAAGCGTTGCGTCCGCGCGAAAGCGACGGTAAGTCGTCACAATACTTGGTGAGGAAAGTCCCATGCGCCGCATCATCATCGCCATCACCGGAGCTTCCGGTGTCGTCTATGGCGTTCGCGCCCTGCAGCTTTTGAGGGAAGTCGAGGATGTCGAGACCCATGCGGTGATCTCACCTTCAGCTTTCCGCACCGCGATCGACGAAATCGACATGAGCGCGGAAGAGATCAAGAGCCTGGCCGACGTGCTCTATAATCACAAGGATATCGGCGCGGCGCTCTCCTCCGGCTCGTTCCGCACCGCCGGCATGCTTGTCGCACCCTGTTCGGTGAAGACGCTGAGCGGTATCGCCAACTGCTACAATGACGAGCTGATCGTGCGCGCGGCCGACGTCTGCCTGAAGGAACGCCGGCGTGTCGTGCTCCTGTTTCGCGAAACGCCGCTGCATGCCGGCCATATCGCGCTGATGGACCAGGCGACCCGCAACGGGGCAATCGTCATGCCGCCTGTTCCGGCTTTCTATTCGAAGCCTAATTCACTGGACGAGATGGTGACCCAGACGGTCGGCCGGGCGCTTGATCTCTTCGATATCCACCTGCCAATGGTCAAGCGCTGGAAGGATGGCCCTGGCTCACCCGGCCAGCACTGATTTGGTGCTCCGGATATCGATCCTAAAGGACAGCGAGCGCGTTTTCGATCACGGCCAGCGCGGTGGCAGCCCGCTCATCCGGCTCCGCCCCACGGAAAAACGTCACGACACTTCTGAGGTTGCCAGCTGCATCGCCGGTTGATCCGTCGGTGGCCAGTAGTGCCTTCCCTTCGGCCTCCAGCACCGCCAGCTCGATCTTTTCCGAATTGAGCTCGGCAGCCTTCACGCCGTTGCGCAGCATTTCCGTCTCTTTCGTGGGCGCGGGATACGGCCCGCTCTTCAACTGCCGACGCACGGAGCGCAGCGGTTTGACCACCTCATTGTGCCAGTCGGCGACGAGGGCGTCGATGCGGGCAATCTCGGCTGGCGAAAGCGCCACGGAATTCCTGGCGAGCCAACCGGAAAACAATAGCACCGGTACATCCACGCCACTTTCATCCTGAAGCACCAGACAGGCTTCGCCGACACCGGGTGCACCATAAAGGCGGACCGCGAAATCCCAAAGCTCCTGCCCAACACCCGCAGCCATCCAGCCCTCTCCATTGCCGTCTGACGGTTTATCAGTTCGGCCCCCGCGCCGCTAGAAATGCTTGAAACCGTCGCCTGGCATCTGAATGAACCTGGTTCAGGCCGCCAAAGCCTGAACGTACCGTCGTATCAGGCGGCCCGGCGGCGACGCTGGGCCTGGGAGGAGCCGGCGCCGAGCTGGAACTGGCCGACCATCTGCCGCAGCTTCGAGGCCTCGTCGGCAAGACCGGAGCTCGCCGCCGTCGTCTCCTCGACCATTGCGGCGTTCTGCTGGGTCACCTGGTCCATCTGGTTGACGGCCGAATTGATCTCCGAAAGCCCGGTCGACTGTTCGCGGGCCGAGCGGGCGATATCGTCCACGTGGCTGTTAATCGTGACGATATAGCCCTCGATCGACTTCAGCGATTCGCCAGCGTCGCGGACATATTTCACGCCGTGGCCGACTTCGACGGTCGAGTTATGGATCAGCGACTTGATCTCCTTCGCCGCGTTGGCCGAACGCTGAGCGAGTTCCCGCACTTCCTGCGCGACGACCGCAAAGCCCTTGCCTGCCTCGCCGGCCCGCGCCGCCTCGACGCCGGCATTGAGAGCCAGGAGGTTGGTCTGGAAGGCAATCTCGTCGATGACCCCGATGATGTTGGAGATCTGGTTGGAGCTTTCCTCGATGCGTCGCATCGCTTCCACCGCATTGGCCACAACTTCGCCGGAACGGGCGGCGGATGAATTGGCTTCCGCGGCGATCTTGCGTGTCTCATCGGCCTTCTTGGAGGCGGAACTGACATTCGCGGTGATCTGATCGAGCGCTGCCGCCGTCTCTTCGAGCGAAGAGGCCTGCTGCTCGGAGCGTCGTGACAGGTCGCTGGCGGACTGGCTGATTTCCCGGGTCCCGCCATCGATTGCCTTGGCGCTGCCGGCGATTTGCGTCAACGTGCTGGCGAGTTGGGCGATCGAGGTGTTGAAGTCGTGGCGCAGAGCTTCGAAATCCGCCGAGAAGGCCTCGTCAAGCTGGAAGGAGAGATCGCCTGCAGCGAGACGGCGCAGGCCGCCGCCAAGGCCGGATGTCGCGATGCGAAGCCGTTGGGACGCGTCGGCTTCGGCCTGTTCCTGCGCGGCGATGCGCTCCGCTTCCGACCGGTTGCGGGTTTCGGTCGCCTCGTCTTCCAGCCGCTTGTTGTCGATTGCAGCCTTACGGAAGATCTCCACGGCGGCTGCCATCCCGCCGACCTCGTCCTTGCGATCCATGCCGAAAATAGTCAGCGTCAGTTCGCCGCCGGCCAGGCGTCGCATGCAATCCTGCAGGCGTTGCAGCGGCCCGACGACGCCCGACAGCACGACTCGGATCGAGAAGCCAACCACGATCAGCGAGATGATGCCGATCACCGTCATCCAGAAGGAGAGGTTGGCCTTGTCCTTCAAGGCATCCTCGAAACTCTTGTGGGCGACATCGGACTGCAGCTTGGTCAACGCGTTCAGCGGTTCGGCAAGCGGTTCGATCGCCGGGTAGAGCCGCTTCGTCACATAGGTATCGAGAGCCGCCTGATCGCGTTTGCCCATGATCGCCAGAAGCTCATCGACCGCTTTGGTGGTTTCGGTACGTGCACCGAGGTAACGCTGGACAAGGCTTTTTTCCTGATCGGACAGGTAGGTCGCCGAGTAGGCCGCCCATTCACGGTTGGCGGTGGCGAGCGCAGCGCGAACGGTTTGCTCGCCCAGTTCCCAGCTGAAAGCGCCGCTGCGCGTCTTATGGGCGGTATCGACGATGGTGACCGCATAGGCATCGGAGACCGTCTTGATCTGCGCCATGGGCTCGACCCGGTCCTCGACGATCGTGCGGGTGCGGGCCGACAGCGTGTCCATTCCGATGAATGCGACTGTCGTGGTGGCCGCAAGTGCAAGCGCAAGGCCGACAACGCTGGCGACGAGCTTGAATTTAATAGTCATCGGAAGGATCCCATTGCTGAAATTCGAGGTAATGGCCAATCCGCTTGGCCTGCTATAATTTAGGATTATCGAAAATACTGAGGATATGTTTAACGGCAGCTACCAGGGGTGGCGCAAAGGACGTCCTTTCGCTCGGAACTGAAGCGCCACGCGAACGCGCCGGTTACGCGCGTATGGCGATCTCGCTCGGCATCCGGCAGGCCGCTGACGAGATGGCGACGTCATGGTATCCTCATTTTCCCGGCCCGCATGAGCGGCGGCGGGGTCTACGAGGCGGTGATATCGGACCCCGACCGCAACCCGATCGAGATTACGGAGTGATTCGGTTTAAGCTTGCCCGGCTCAGCCTTGAAAGGTCCAGGGATTGAGGCAGGGTACGCCGAGCAGCTCGAAATCCGAGATGTTGCGGGTGACGACGGTCAGCCCGTGATGCAGCGCTGTCGCGGCGATCATTGCATCTGGTGACGGCCGCTTGTTCGGCGTGGGGAGGGTGCCAGTGCGAAGAGCAATCGTGGTATCGAAGGGAAGGATGCGGCCGCTGAAATTCACCAGCACATCCTCGGTCAGCCAGCGTTCCAGTTCGGTCGAGAAAACAGGGTTTCGGCTTTGCTCCAGTCGGACGCCGAAACGAATCTCCATGATGGTGATCACTGACAGAAACGCGTCGTCTATGCGGAACTTCCGCATGAAAGCCTGAAAGGCAGCCGCTTGCTTTTCCGGCCGCTTCGAGCACGAAATGACATTGGTATCCAGCAGGAATGCCATTCAGAACTCAACCTCGCGCCCCTCGAAACTCAGGCGCGGAGGGTCGAAATCCTGATCGACCGTACCTTGGGTATCGCGCAAAGCGTCGTAGAGGCTCTTCTGCTTCTTCCAGTTGGCCTCGAATTCCTCGTAGCTGACAAGCACATGAGTCGGCTTGCCGTGATCGGTGATGACCAACGGGTTTTCGTTTGCCGCCCGCCGCGCCTTGCTCGGGTTCTGGTTGAAGGAGGCGCTGGTCATGTATGAAAGGGTCATCGGGACCTCCGGAGCAATTCTAGTATCTTTCTTCGAAAATATACTAGAATTGTCCGTCCTTCAATGCAGATGCCGTCAGCCCGTTCCCAGCGACCTGACGTTGCCGGCAAGTTCCGTTGCAAGCCGCAGCGCGGCACCCGTTGCCATCACCATGGAAGGCAGGATCAGCCATTCGAGTGTCCAGGCCGCACCTGAGCGTTCCTGTTCATGCACCATCGATTGCTGCATGCCGGAAAGCTGCACCGCATTGAAGCGCGCAAGCGACACCAGCACCTCGGCGGCCACCGGGTTCTGCTTGTGGGCCATGGCCGAGGAGCCGCCGCCGCCCGAAAGTTCCATCGCGCCGCCCATCAGGGCGAGAAGCGCCACGTCCTGGCCGAGTTTGCCGAGCGAGCCGGAGATCATTGCCAGGATGTTCGCGAATTCGGCCAGCCGGTCGCGCTGGCTCTGCCATTGCGGCGCGTCGGTAAGGAACAGTTCCCAGGCCAGGGCCTTGCGCACTTCAGCGGCCTTGTCGCCGAATTTTTCGAGGCTGCCGGCAGCCCCGCCGAATTGCACGGCGAAACCGGTCTCGGAAAAAACATCCAGCCGCTGGCGATGCCGGGTCAACGGTTCTTTCCAGGCGCGGATACGGTCCGAAACCGTGATCGGAATCGCCGCCTGCATGCGCGTATGGCCCATCAGCGTTTGGGTCCCGAATGCCCGATCGATGTCTTCGAAGGCCTTTTCCAGGGCCGCGAGGCGTTCGATGAACAAGGAGCAGGCCCGCTTCAGGCGGATTATGAGCGCGGTATCGATGACATCCTGGCTGGTCGCGCCGAAATGCACGTGCCTGGCAGCCTCGCCGCCCGCCTGCTGACTGACGGCATCGCGAAGCTGCTTGACCAGTTCGGCGACGACGACGCCGTCACGCGCGGTTCCGTTCCGCAGCCCGGCCATGTCCGGCTCAAAGGTCTGCAAGGCTGCCGCAATGCGCTCCGCAGCCTCGGCAGGGATGATGCCACAGGACGCCTCGGCCTTGGCAAGCCCTGTTTCGAAGGCAAGCATGGCCTCCATCTCGGCTTTTACCGAAAACAGCTCTCCGGTCTCGTCGTCGCCGACGAGACCGGAGAGGAATGGATGCTCGAAAGCCGAAATGCTCATATCCACTCCCGGGCGGACCCTGATTCTTCGATCCTAGATATCGAAGAATATGGTCTCGTTTTCGCCCTGAAGATAGATGTTGAAGGTGACGGTATTACCGTCACGCTCGCCGATCAGGGTGGGAACGCGAACCCGGTGCTCGATGCGCGACAGGATCGGATCCGCCGCATTGGCCTCTTCCTCGTCGGAAAAGTACATGCGGGTGTTGAGGCCGAGATTGATGCCGCGGGCGACGACCCAGAAGGTGACGTGCGGTGCCATCAGGCGGCCGTCGCGGAACGGCACCTTGCCGGGCTTGATCGTTTCGAAGGCGAATTCGCCGGTCGCCATGTCGCCCGGCTGACGGGCCCAACCGAAGAAGTTCGGGTCGGCCTTGCCTCGCGTTTCCGACGGGCTGTTGTAAAAGCCGTCGGCATCCGCCTGCCAGATCTCGATCATCGCGTCCTTGAGCGGCGTCATCGTGCCGTCATAGATGAAGCCGCGGATGGTGATGCGCTCGCCGCGCGTCTGGTCATTGACCATCGAGCCGGAGCCGAGATCGGTGTCGTAGACACCGGTAATGCCGGAGAAATTCGGCGTGCAGCCGATATGGACATACGGACCCGCGGTCTGCGAGGCGGATTCCTTGAAATAGGTGAGCGGCTGGACCATCTCAGTTGCCCTCTTTACGGTTCTCGAAGAATGTCGAGCGGCGGCCGCGCAGGACGATATCGAATTTATAGGCCCGCATATCGTGCGGGATGGTGTTCTGCATGTCGAGCGCGGCGATCAGGCCCTTGATTGCGTTCTCGTCCGGTATGGTCTTCACGATGGGACAAATCCAGATCATCGGATCGCCCTCGAAATACATCTGGGTGATCAGGCGCTGGGCAAAGCCATGGCCGAAGACCGAGAAGTGAATATGCGCCGGGCGCCAGTCGTTGACGCCGTTCGGCCACGGATAAGGGCCGGGCTTGATCGTCTTGAAGGCGTAGCCGCCGTCCTCGTCGGTGATCGTGCGGCCGAAGCCGCCGAAATTCGGATCGAGCGGAGCGAGATAGGTTTCCTTCTTGTGGCGGTAGCGGCCGCCGGCATTGGCCTGCCAGAATTCCACCAGCGCGCCGGGGACGCCACGGCCGCGCTCGTCGATGACCCGGCCGTAAACGAGGATGCGTTCGCCGAGCGCCATTTCACCGGGCTTGGCATAGTTGACGATCAGGTCGTTGTCGAACTCGCCGAGGATGTTATGGCCGAAGACCGGGCCGGTGATCTCGCTCTTGGTGCCTTCGAGCGAAATCAGGGCGCGCTGGGGCGAGCGCAGCACCGAGGTCTTGTAGCCCGGCGTGAATGCCGGCGGATGCCATTCCCGGTCACGGGCGAAGAAGGGTGTCGTTTCTGGGGGTGTGTTCTTCATTTTTGCTCTCCCGCGGCCTTGTCCGCGTCCATTTCGGCATAAGTGGCTTTGGCGATCTTGAAGGCATGGTTGGCGGCCGGGACGCCGGCGTAGATCGCAACATGCATCAAGGCTTCGCGGATATCGTCCTTTGTCGCACCCGTGTTGGCGGTGGCGCGGATATGCATGGCGACCTCGTCGTGATGCCCGAGTGCGGCCAGAAGCGCGATCGTCACCATCGAGCGTTCGCGCTTCGACCAGTTCGGGCGCGACCAGACCGTGCCCCAGGCGCCTTCGGTGATCATTTCCTGGAACGGCCCGTCGAACGGCGTCTGGTTCGCCTGGGCGCGGTCAACATGGGCATCGCCCAGCACCGAGCGGCGGGTCTTCATGCCTTGGGCGTAACGTTCCGATGGCGCGGAATTTTCGGCCATGTCTATTCCTCGAGTTGTTCGATGAAGCCGCGGATCAGCGCGGCATGGGCAGCGGGCGCCTCGACGCAAGGGATATGCGCGGCACCCTCGATGATTTCGTAGCGCGCGCCGGGGATCAGATCGGCGAATGACTTGACGAGTTCGGGCGGTGTCGAGCCATCCTCGCGCCCGACGACGCAGAGCGCCGGCACGGCGATCTTTTTCGCAGCCTCGGTGAAATCCGCGTCGCGGATCGCAGCGCAGGTACCGCTGTAGCCGAAGGTCGGCTGACGCACGAGCATGTTGCAATAGGCCTGGTAGGCTGCATTTTCCGGTTTGCGAAAGGGCGCGGTGAACCAACGTTCCATGATCGCGTCGAGAATGCTGCCGATGCCGTTCGTCTCCACCGCGGTGATGCGCGCCGCCCAAGACTCGGCCGTGCCGATCTTGTGGGCGGTGTTGGAAAAGATCAGCGTCTTCACAAGGTCGGGACGGGTGGCATAAAGGCTTTGCGCGATCAGCCCGCCGACCGAGAGGCCGCAGACAATGACCTGGCTCAGCTGCAGGTGGTCGAGCAGACCGGCGAGGTCGGCCGCATGGTCGGCGATCGAATAGGGCGGATTGCCAAGGCCGGAAAGCCCGTGGCCGCGCTTGTCATAGGTGAGGATCGTATAGTCCCCGGCAAGCTTCGGCAGTTCGTGATGCCAGATGCGGCTGTCGGTTCCGAGCGAGTTGATGAACACGATGACGGGCTTGTCGTCACCTGCGCGCTGGATGTCGTAATGGATCACAATGTCGTTGATGTGTACAAACTGCATCAGCGCCTCCTCTCACTTTGATAGATTGCACTAGTTTCCGGTTAGGTAAAATGATATTTCAGCATGATCCCCTAACCACAGGGTTATTTGATCTTGATCAATTCCCGAGTCAAGTTTCGGCATCTGCATACATTCGTCGAGGTCGCGCGCCAAAAAAGCGTGGTCAAGGCAGCCGAAATCCTGCATGTCAGCCAGCCGGCCGTCACCAAGACCATACGCGAGCTCGAAGAGGCGCTGGGTGTCGCCATGTTCGAGCGCGACGGCCGCGGCATCCGCATCACCCGCTATGGCGAGGTGTTCCTGCGCCATGCCGGCGCGGCGCTGACGGCGCTCCGGCAGGGCGTGGATTCCGTCTCGCAGGAATTGTTCGATTCCGCACCGCCGGTCCGAATCGGCGCGCTTCCGACCGTTTCCACCCGCATTATGCCGCGCGCCATGACGCTCTTCCTCGCCGAAAAGACCGGCAGCCGCATCAAGATCGTGACGGGAGATAACGCCGTTTTGATGGAGCAGCTTCGGGTTGGCGAGCTCGACCTCGTGGTGGGACGTCTGGCGTTGCCCGAAAAGATGACCGGCCTGTCTTTCGAACATCTCTACTCGGAACAGGTCGTGTTCACCGTCCGCGCCGGCCACCCCCTGCTCGACGGCAAGCGATCGATTTTCGAAGGTTTTGCCGACTACCCGGTGCTGATGCCGACGCGTGGCTCGATCATCCGTCCTTCGGTCGAACAGTTCCTGATCGCCAACGGCGTCGCCAGTCTGCCGACCCAGGTGGAAACCGTCTCGGATGCCTTCGGGCGCGCATTCGTACGGTCGAGCGACGCGATCTGGATCATCTCGACGGGCGTGGTCGCGGCCGACATCGAGGACGGCATTCTGGCGACGCTGCCGATCGACACCAGCGAGACCCGCGGCCCGGTCGGCCTCACCATCCGCGCCGATGCAAATCCCTCCACACCGCTGTCGATCCTGATGCAGACCATCCGCCAGGCGGCCGCGGAAATCATGCCGGCGCGGTGACGCCCGGCTCGATCTTCACTACCTCGTCGCCGCAGAACAGGATGACGTAGTGACCGCGCGCCTCGGCGGCCTGGGCCCAATCCTTGAGATCGGTAGAATACGGCTCCTGTTGCCAGGTCGTCGGATGGTCGGGATCGACCAGGACCGTCAGCTGCGGCCCCTGATCATAAACCAGCATTTTCGACGTCAGCGGCTTCCACGCCTCGGAGACGTCGGGATCCCTCATCCACCCACAGAGGAAATCGCGACAGAGCTGAGGTCGGTCGGCATAGATTGCGCAACCCTTCCCTTCCGAACAGTGCCGGCACCATGCGTCCGGCGGCTTGTCCAGCGCCGCGATTTCCGGTAGCCGGCAGCAGAGCGTGCAGGTGCCGCAGGATCGCGCCGTCTGTTCAACTGTCTCCAAAATCTCGTCGCCTCAACCGCCAAAATGCTCAGCCGAACGAACGGCCGGGCCAGCGATTATACGCTGCGGCTCTTCCGCGCAAACGGAGACGGGCGATTCTATGTCGGCCGCAGCTCCGGGAACGTGCGGCGCAGCTCGTCCATCGAGCCGATCACGGCGTCGTCGGCCCGCAGCGTGACCGAGATATTGTCGGCGACATTGAGTGTCTCCTCGAAATGCACCGGCATTTCGGCGCCACCCTGGCGTACCAGCGTGGCCTCCTTGCGAAACCCGTGCTTCAGCAGCCAGTCGCGCGAGGCGCTGAGGCTCACCGCCACATGGAAGGCGCCGTCATCTTCCTTGCTGGCTTTCAGTTTGTAAGTTACGGGAGACCTGTCGCCGCCGATGTCGATCTGGCCTGGGTAACCGGCTTCTTTGAGATGTTCACCCATATTTTCGTTCCTTCATTTTGGTGAGCCCGTGGGACAACAGACACTGGCTCGCTTTGTTCCGCGTTAAAGGTCCAGGCGCGATCAAGCCCGGTTGACGGCTGTTGCCCGCCGTGATCGAAAGGGCTCGCTTGAGGAGAAGAGGACGACGCGATGACCGACCGGGAACTGCTTGAGGCGTTGTTTGCCGCAGCCGTGAAGGCCGCCGATCCGCTGACCGGTATCGTGAAACACCTCCCCGCCCCGCCGGCGAACGGCCGTACCGTGGTCATCGGCGCGGGCAAGGGCGCGGCCCAGATGGCCGCTGCGCTCGAGAGCGTGTGGGCCGGACCGCTCACCGGCGTGGTCGTGACCCGTTACGGTTATGGCTGCGAAACGAAGTCGATCGAAATCCTGGAGGCCTCGCATCCGGTGCCCGATGCAGCAGGTCTCGCCGGCGCAAAACGGCTGGTCGAGACGATTTCCGGCCTGTCCGAAAACGACCTCGTCATCGCGCTGGTCTGCGGCGGCGGGTCGGCCCTGTTGCCCGCCCCGCCGGAAGGCCTGACGCTGGAGGACGAGATCGCATTGAACGAGATGCTGCTTGCCTCGGGCGCGCCGATCTCGGCGATGAACGTGGTTCGCAAACATCTGTCCGCCATCAAGGGCGGCCGGCTTGCGGCTGCGACCAGGGCGCGTGTCGTCAGCCTGATCGTCTCGGATATCCCTGGCGACAACCCAGCCTTCGTCGCCTCCGGCCCAACCATTCCGGATGCCTCGACGCGCCACGATGCGCTCGCCATCGTCGAGCAATACAAGCTGAAACTGCCGGCCGCGATGATCGCGCATCTGAACTCGCCGGCTGCCGACGCACTGAAGCCGGAGGATCCGGTCTTTGCCCGGCACCAGCATTTCGTCATCGCGTCGGCCGGCGTATCGCTGGAAGCGGCCGCCGAAGTCGCCCGCGCCCATGGCGTTACGCCTTATATCCTCTCCGACTCCATCGAAGGTGAAGCCCGCGACGTGGCTCTGGTGCATGCAGCCCTTGCGCGCGAGGTGTCGCTCCGCGACCGGCCGTTCGCAAAGCCGGCGGTTTTGCTGTCCGGCGGAGAGACCACGGTGACGTTACGGGCAAAAGGCGGCAAGGGCGGCCGCAACGGCGAATTCGCGCTCGCTCTGGCGCTGGCGATCGACGGCCACGAGATCACCGCACTCGCTGCCGATACGGACGGCATCGACGGCTCCGAGACCAATGCCGGGGTTTTCGCGGACGGCACGACGGCGAGACGCCTGCGGGCCAGCGGGTCGGACGGCCGCAAACTGCTCGACGGGAACGACAGCTTTTCCGGGTTTTCCGCGATTGGCGACGTGTTCGAGACAGGCCCGACCGGAACCAACGTCAATGATTTCCGGGCGATCCTGGTGCGGTAACAAAGGCCAGAAGCGGCCTTTGTTCCTCGCTCTTAAACACCCTCGGCGCTTACTGCAGCTGCGGCTTCCTCAGAAAATCGTTCCGATCGGCGGACTTCACCCGAAGCCAGGCCTCCCGCCCGTCGCGCAGGATGCGCATCGGAATTTCAGCACCGGGAGGGCCACTGTCCCAGATCTTGCGATAGAAGTCCGCGAGCCCGTCGACTTCGCCGTCGCGTATCTCCGAAATAACGTCGCCGCGCTTGAGGCCGGCCTTTGCCGCCGGGCCGTTTTCGGTAACGCTCATGACCACCACTTCGCCATTGCTTTCGGCCGACATGGCGCCGAGCCAGGGGCGCGGTGGGCGATTAAACTCGCCCCGATTGAGGAGATCGTCGAGGATAGGCTTCAGAAGGTTGACCGGCACGACCATGTTGATGTCGGCGATCTCGCCGCCTCGGCTCATCTGCAGGCGCAGCGATCCGACCCCAAGCAGCTTGCCTTCCGTATCGATCAGCGCCGCCCCGCCCCATGAGGGATGGGCGGGCGCGATGAAGATAGCCTCATCCAGCAGATATTCCCAATATCCGGCAAATTCCTGCTTGGCGACGATATTGCCGCGCACATATTCTCCCTCGCCATCGGCGAAGATGATTGGATCGCCAAGCGTCGCGGTTGCGGAATCGCCGATCTGAAGCGCCGGCAGATCGAGCGGCGCCATGGCCTGCACGAGGCCGAAGCCGCTTTCCTGATCATAGGCAAGCGCATGAGCCGGCACGACACGGCCGTCCTGGCGTGTCAGCCAGACGTCTTCTGCTTCAGTGATCAGGTAACCGATCGTCAGAACCAACCCGTTTTCGCGGATCACCACGCCGCTTCCCTCCCGGCGGGTGCCGAGGGTATTGGCCGTAAAGGCGTTGTCCGGAATTGAAGCACGCACGGCCACGACCGACCGTAAACTTTTCGCGATATCCATGACGCAAATCCTGATGAGGCAATACGCGGTCCGGAACCCCGCAAGGGTCTGCAAGAGGCGTATCATAACCTCTATAAGGTATGAATGTGAACGGCGTGGAGCAAGAGGCCAGAGAGCTCATGCCCACAAAGTGTCTACCTCATATTTAGGCCCCTCCCCGTGTCCCGGGAAGGGGGAAGCATGGAATGATGCTCAGCCCGCTGGCGTCAGCGTGACGGACGTGCCGGTTGCGGCGACATTCAGGCCGAGCTGGCCGGTGACGCTCACCGTCTGCAGGTGGATCGAGCCGGCGGTACCGCCGACGAGGATGTTGGCGCCGATGCCGGCACCAACGGTGGCCTCCGCGGTTGCCCCCTGGTAGAGGCCGCCGAGCGAACCATGGTGGTAACCGGCGGTCGGCGCGAAGACCGCCCAGATCAGTCGCGAGCGGGTGGTGAAGCCGAGATCGACGCCCATCTTGCGCACGACGCCGGTGTAACGGTCGAGCGGCTCGCTGCCGATCGCCGTCGTAAAGACGCAGTCGGCTTCCTTGGCGGAACCGAGCACGTAACCGACGCCACCGCCGATCGAGCAATCGAGGTATCCGATGCGAACCCCACCACGCTGGTCCTGTTCTTCATAAACCGGGACACGATCCCGGCGGGCGATCACGTCGGCGGAAAAGGCGGCTCCGGCGCTGGTCACGACCGGTAAAGCGGCGAGCGCCACGGCAACAATCTTCTTCATCCCTGTACTCCTTTAATTATTCAGCCGCCCTTGTTGAGACTCATGCGGGCGGGTTTCGTAGCGTTGGGAAACGCGTGTGGCGGAAGAATGATCCCACGTCCGTTGCACACGAATTATCACCGAATTGTTCCAAGCGTGAGTTGGCTCTGTTCCGCCGCCCCTACGTCAGCGTTTCGCGGAATTGGATAGGGGTGGTCGGGCTTGCGGTCGGAAAGAGAAACCGCGGCCTCGACAAACCTTCCGGAACCGCGACCATCCAGGCACGTTTCTGGATCTTTCGAGGAGATCGGGATGGACAAGGACAGGAAACTGGAATGGCTGGCGAGGTCCGGGTACGCAGCCAGGGGGATCGTATACGTCCTGATCGCCGGCATGGCATCGCTCTCGACCCTCGGCGGCGGGGAGCCGGATTCAGAATCTGCGCTGCAGATCGTATTGGGACAGCCTTTTGGGCAAATCTGGCTCGGCGTGATCGGCATCGGCCTGATCGGCTTCATCCTCTGGCGAGTGGCGCAATCGATCCTCAACACCGACCGACATCAGAACAATGCGAGAGGGTATCTGGTCAGGGCGGGTCTTCTCGTCAGCGCCGCGACCTATACCGGTCTCGCTTTCTATGCGGTCGGGCAGGCCCTGCATCTCGGCTTCGGCGCAGGATCGTCCGGCGGCCGCGAAAGCTGGACCGCCTGGCTGATGCAGCAGCCGTTCGGGCGCTATCTCGTTGCAGGCGTCGGCCTTGCAATCATCGGTGCCGGCTGCGCCCAGGCGGCCAAGGGCATAAAACAGGGGTATCTTCGCTATTTCGAAAGCGGTTTCGAACAGCGGACCGTCCTCAACGGCATCTGCACCTACGGCCTGCTGGCGCGCGGCATTATATTCCTCATTATCGGCGGGTTCTTCGTCTACGCCGCCTTCACTGTGGATCCGAACCAGGCCGGCGGGTTGGCCGATGCACTCGCGTGGGTGCGCCGGCTTCCCTTCGGGGCGATCCTCTACGGATTGGCGGCGATCGGACTTTTCGCCTTCGGTCTCTACGGATTGATCGAGGCCTGGTACAGGATCGTGCAGCCGCCTTCGATGGGTCAGCCGCTTCGCGCGATGCGGTCGGTCGTGAACTGAAATTGAACAAGGAGTTTGGATGGCATTCCATCAGCGCGTGACACGCAGAGTGGTCGAAAGGGTCATGACTTTCGAGCCAATCGGCTTGATGATGGTCGCCTTTCTGGCAGGCGGGCTTTTCGTCTTCTTCCGGTTGACCGACGAGGTTTTGGAGGGCGAGACCCATGCCTTCGACGAAAAGATCCTTCTGGCCCTGCGCAATGCGACAGATCTTGCGACGCCGCTCGGCCCCTATTGGCTCAATCATGCGATGGGAGACATCACGGCGCTCGGCGGGGTCACCGTGCTGACCCTGATGACCATAATGGGAACCGCCTTCCTCCTGCTGTCGCGGCAAAAGGCGATCGCGCTCTTCATGTTCCTGTCGATCGCCGGCGGCTGGCTTTTGAGTTCGCTGCTGAAGCTCGGCGTGGCACGACCGAGGCCGGACATCGTGCCGCATCTTGTCGAAGTCAGCGACCTCAGTTTTCCGAGCGGCCATGCAATGCTGTCGGCCGTCACCTACCTGACGCTCGGAGCGCTGTTGTCGCGCGCCCAGCCCTATCGTTCGACGCGAATCTTCCTGATCGGTGCCGCGATCTTCCTGACATTCATCATCGGTTTCAGCCGGGTCTATCTAGGCGTCCACTACCCGACCGACGTCCTTGGCGGCTGGTGTGCCGGCGCGACCTGGGCACTGGCGTGCTGGATGATCGCGAGACGCTACATCTCCGTCGCGCCGGAGTAATCCGGCAACTTGCGGGGTGATTTCCGCATCCCTCACGGCTCGATAAATCCGACCGCCCGGACCCGGATCTCCCGAACGCCCGGATCCTGAGAAAACAGGATGGCGCCGGAGGATTTGGATTCCGCCGGCACATAGTCGAAGGTGACGTCGGCGTCTTCGACTATCTTGCTGCCATCCAGGATCTCGCCACGTACGGTAACGGCAGCAGCCGTCGCCGTCGCCTTGTTGGCGATATCGAAGGCGATACGGTAGCCGCCTTCGGTCTGGCGCCTCTCGGTGATGGCGATCGAGAATTCCGGCTGCATATCGGCGTACGTCCAGGCCTCATAGGCGACCAAGGCGATCGTGGCGACAACAACGAGCGCCGAAATCATGCCGGTCGCCCATTCGATCCAGTGCGGCTCCTTGACTTCTCTGTGGCGTTTGTTGGCTGTCGTCGTCATGGGAATTCACTCGCTACAGGATGAGGCGGGCGGCGGCGGCCCCGATTGCGCCAGGGAAACTCAAGACGATGGCCGACATCAGCATCTGCGGCGGCGCCGTGTCGTCGAGCCGGCCGAAGGTCCACAGCACGTAGAGGCTGATCAGCATGGCGACCATGTAGCCTGGCAGGGTGAAGCGGAAGAAGGCGTGCCACCGCGGCGTCTCCTCCGAAATCTCATGGGTGCCCTTGAAGGCGACTGCATAGACAAACCCGTGCATGATGGCGATCGACACGCAGATGGTGCCGAGCGCATGCCAGGGCGTCATCTTGTAGGCGATCAGGATGATCTCCTCTGTCGGTGCGACGTTGAGATTGAGGAAAAGTGCACCGACCGCCATCAGGAAAAGTTCGCGGCTGTAGCTGGTGGAAATTTCGTCTGGCACCGCGCCGCCTTCCTCTTCATCCTCCTCGTGTTCATCCTTCCCGGCCTGTCCGCCGAGCTGGGAGCGGCCGAGCAGCGCACCGATGCTTGCCGGCACGGACTGTATCGCGATCTTGCCGAGTATTTCGGAGAGCGGCATATGGGGCTTGATATCCCCGAGCATGATGAGGACCGCCGCGCTTATGACGATGCCTAGGCCATAGGCGATGGTCGCGTCGCGACAGGCTTCCGCTACGGTCGAGGTACGCTCGAAACCGATCCGGTGGGCGAGCAAGATGAGAAGCGGAATGTTAGCGATCAGCAGCAGGAACAGGCGCCAGCGTTCGATGTAGAAACCGAGCTGCCAGAGCTCCATTGTCATCAGCATCGGGATGCCGAACAGCATGGCGCCGGCAGCGCCACGTCCGAGACCGATCAGGAAACTTAGGCTTTCGCCTGCGCCATCGCCCCGTTCCGCCCTGACACCGTTCAACGCCAGCTCCTCCCCTTTTACGAAAAGCGGAAAGAAACTCGCAAATCGGATGAAATGTTCCACCCTGGCGAGGAGGCTGGACAAGGCATTACCGATCGAACAGATCCTGCCATTGTTTCTCGCCGACAAGGCAGTCGCTGGAAGGCTGGTTGCCCGCCACCTTCTGCACGGTTGCTGGCGGCACGAGCCCGCTGATCTCGAGCACCAGCTTGCGGCGCACGGCGACGGCAAAATCCTCGATTTTTTGAACCGGCAGCACGAAGGAGCCAGGGCCGCCGATGACGCAGTCGCCGTAATATTTGTCGAGCCCACCGGCCGCGCCCGAGGGTCGCAGCATGATCGCCAGGCCGTTGATGATGATGCCCGCCTCCATGGCCTTGTTGCGGGCCGGTACGACGGGGTTGCCGGAATTGTTCGGGCCGTCGCCGGAAACATCGATCACCTGCCGCATGCCACGATAGGAGTTGGCGACGATCATCGTCGCTCCCTGGGCGATCGCGGCCGAAATCGACGTACGGCGCTGCGTATTGATCGGCCGGGCTTCGAGCTTGGCGGCAAAATTGAACGCGTCCTGCTCGTTTTCGATGACGGTCCAATCGATGATCGAATCCGGCACCACGTCACCCGCCCATTCGAAATAGCTGATGGCGATGCGACCCGTCAGCCCGGTCTTCACTGCGTCGATGAATTCCTTGTGCTTGAGCGCCTCGACATAACCCTCGCGCTGGACGCGGACCTCCTCGTAATCCATGGAGCGGGATGTATCGACCGCGAGGACCAGTTCTACATCGACTTCACCTCCCCTTTGTTGCGCGACCATCGGGGTGGTGGCAGTGGCGGAAAGGCTCATGAGCATCGCGAGTGTTGTAAGCATTGGCAATCCAATCACTGCGTTATCGATTTCTTAAAACTGTAACACAGAGGGGACCGAGGGCGACTCTCCTCCGCGAGCAGACCTTCAACTTTCGGTGATGGGACTTTTTTTTGCGCAGCCGCCCGACGTAATCTGCGATGGGAACGCTGCTGCTTCGGCCGTGGTCTGGAGTTCCACCTATCAACTGGTATCTGGACGAGATCGGCGGCATGACGAGGTTAACAGGCAAATGTTATTGCGGCGCGGTCGCCTACGAGGTGGAGGACGCCTTCGTTTACGCCGCCAATTGCCATTGCTCCAATTGCCGCCGCACCACCGGCTCCGCTTTCAAGCCCTTCGCCGGCATCGAGCGGCAGAAGTTTGCCGTGGTGAAAGGTGAAGACGGTTTGCTGATATTCGGAGATGCCGAGAATCATAACGGTCATTGCAAGGACTGCGGTTCGCTTCTCTATTCGCTCGTACGCGAGGCGGCCTGGGTGCATGTGACGATGGGCACGCTGGTCGATGCCCCGACTATCCGGCCGACGCACCACATCTTCGTCGGCTCGAAGGCGCCCTGGTACGAAATCACCGACGGCCTGCCGCAATATCAGGGCCATAAGCAATAGCTACTTCCGGGCCGGGGACGCAAACTGGTATCGACTTTGGACAGGGCGATTTCTGATGGCCGCTGTTGACTTCGCAGCGCGCATATCGACAGAGTGGCACAAAGAGGAAACGCCATGTCCAGGTCAGAAAAATTCATCGTGCTGCCGTTCAAGAAAGTCCGGGGCAACGTGACGCCTGGCGAGATGCGCGTGGCCTCGAATGCCGCTTCCGCCGAGAAGATCGCTCGCGCCATGGCCGACCGTTTCGTGGGGGTCGCGGCCTATTCGGTTCAGGTCGATATGGAAAGCGGCGACATGTCCGATCCGCGCATCCTCTGGCAGTCGGGCGAAATCGCCGACATCGCCGCCTGAGGGCTCCGAGCCTCCGTCCCATTCACACGCGATGCAGGTATCGATCCGGCTATTTCTTGAGGATAACCCACAGCGCGTGCACGATGCCCGGCAGCCAGCCGCACAGGGTCAGCAGAATGTTCAGCCAGAAATGCAGGCCGAGCCCGACCTGCAGGAAGACGCCGAGCGGCGGCAGGATGAAAGCGAGCAGAATGCGGATGATATCCAACGGGCGTTCTCCGGTTTGATAGGTTCGGGCCGTAACGCGCTGGATGGGATATGGTTTCAGAAGATGCTCATCTCAGCAGGGTCTTTGCGATGATCTCCAGTTGAATCTCGTTGCTGCCGCCGAAAATGCTCTGTGAGCGGGAGTTGAAATAGACGGCAGAGGCGACCTTGCGCTCCTCGTCGATTTCCGCCTCTTCCGGCAGTTCGTGCAGCGGTCGATGTTCTTCCCAGCGCAGGGCATCAGGGCCAAGGATCGACGCGGCGAGTTCGGCGATCGACTGGCGGATGCGGCTGCGCTCGATCTTCATCGTCGAGGAGGGTACCGAGCCCGGATTGCCACCTGCCTGAACTTTTGACATGGCCGCAAGCTCCAGCATGTCGTTGGCGTCTACATCCGTGGCAATTTCCGCAAAGCGGGCCATGAACAGCGGGTCGTCGAGCATCTTCCGGCCGTCGGGCAGCGGCTCGGAGGCGAGCCGCTGCAGCCGCGTCAGCATGGCGCGCAGCACACCGCCGGCAAAAGCCCCGCCCCTCTCGAATTCGAGCAGGTATTTGGCGATGTCCCAGCCCTCCCCCTCTTCGCCGATGCGATCGGAGACCGGGACTTTCACGTCGTCGAAGAAGACCTGGTTGAACTCATGCGTGCCGCAGATCGAGCGGATCGGCCGGATGGTGACGCCCGGCGATTTGAGGTCGATCAGTATGAAGGTGATGCCTTCCTGCTTCTTAGCCGTATCGGCGGTGCGCACGAGCGCGAACATGCGGGTCGCATGATGCGCCAGCGTCGACCAGATCTTCGAGCCGTTGACGATGTAGTGGTCACCCTTGAGCACGGCCTTGGTCTTCAACGACGCAAGGTCGGAACCGGAGCCCGGTTCGGAGTAACCTTGCGCCCAAAGGTCTTGACCACTCAGGATACGCGGCAGGTAGAAATTCTTCTGCGCCTCGTTCCCGTAGCGCATGATGACCGGAGCGATCATCTTAATCGAGGCGCCGCGGAAATGCGGTTCGCCGGCACGTTCGCATTCCTGGTCGAAAATGTAACGCTCTGCGAGCGTCCAGCCGGTGCCACCATATGGCTTCGGCCAGGAGGGTGCCACCCAGCCCTTGTCGTTGAGTTTTGCCTGCCACTTCAGACCGATCGCGGGGTCTGCGAGGAAGCTCGGGTTCAGCCGTTCGGCGCGCTTCAGGCCCTCGTCCAGATGGCCGTCCAGAAAAGTCCGCACCTCGTCGCGGAAACGGACCTCTTCTTCCGTCATCAACAGATCCATGAACGTCTCCTCAGGCGGACCAATGGGCAGGTGCGCGCAGCAGGCTTCCGGAGAGCATTACGGGGTCACGGATGATCTCGCCGTAGCGCTTCAAGTGGTCTGCGGTGGTGCCAAGTGAGTTTTCGATCGCATAAAGCCGGCGGAACCAGGCGCCGATCGGCATCTCTTCCGAAAAGCCCATGGCGCCGTGGAGCTGGATCGCTTCTTGGGCGACGACACGGGAGACCTTGCCGATCTTGGCGCGGGCACCGGAAACGCCGCGAACGCGCATCGCGCGCGGCGCATCGACAGACAGCGTGGCGAGCAGCGCCGAGGCCCGCGCTTCCTGGCATTTCACCGCCATCTCGGCCATCCGGTGCTGAAGCGCCTGGAAGGCGGCGAGCGGCTTGCCGAACTGCACGCGCTCCTTGGTATGGGCGACTGTTGCGTCCATCAGCGCATCCATGATGCCGACCGCTTCCGAGGCGAGCGCCGCGTTGGCGCGGTCATAGGCCGCTTCGATTTCGGCGAGCGTATCGGCCGCGGCACCGAGCAGCGCCGAAGCGGGTACGGAGACGTTGTCGAGGACAAGATCGCTGGCGCGGCTGCCATCGACCAGTTTCACTTCGGTGCGGATCATGCCGGAAGCGTCAGCGGGTACGGCAAACAGCTTGAGCGCTCCCTCCACTCTGGCCGAGACGAGGAAGACATCCGCAAACGGTCCTCCAGGCACCAGCATCTTCTCACCCAAGATGAGGAATTCACCACCGTTCTTCGTCGCGGTTGTGGCAATATTGCCGAGGTCGAAGCCCATCTGGCGTTCCGCATGGGCGAGCGCAGGACGCGACGTTCCAGCCATCAAGCCGCCGAGGATTTTCGCCCTCTGTTCTTCGGAGCCAAGCTTCTCGACCATGCCGCCAGCGAGGATGACAGACGCGAGATAGGGCTCGACCATCAGCACGCGGCCGATCGCCTCCATGATCAGCGAGATTTCCACCTGACCGCCGCCAAGCCCACCATTCTCTTCGGCAAATGGCAATGCGAGCCATCCGAGATCTGCCATCTCGACCCAGATGCCTGCATCAAGACCAGTCTCCGAGCCGATGATCTTGCCGCGCTTCTCGAAGTTGTAACGCTCCTTCAGGAACCGCTCGGCACTCTCCTTCAAAAGGAGCTGCTCATCCGAATAGTTCAGGTCCATGACTGGGTCTCGCGATTAACTCGGCGGTGCGTGGAGCCCCTCCCCTTGTGGGGAGGATTAAGAATGGCGTGCCGTCTCATCTGGAAGCAAAAGGCCCGCTCAATCCTCCCGCTTGTAAGCCCCATGCCCCGGACGATAGGTCTTCGTATCCAGGAACTGCGACAGCCCCTTTTCACGGCCCTTTTCCGGATCGACAAACGTGGTCTGGTCGGCCTTGGCGGTGAGGTATTCGGCCGATTCCTCCCAGGTCATCTCGCGCACGTATTTGTATGCCATGCGGGCCTGGCGCAGCACGGTCGGGTTCTTTTCGAGCAGCACGCGGGCAATTTCGACAGTGCGTTCGCGAAGCTTGTCGGCCGGCACTGCCTCGTTCACCAAGCCGAGCTGCTCGGCCATCTTGCCGCCGAACTTTTCGCCGGTCATGACATAATACATCGCCTTGCGATCGTTCATCAGCGTGGAGATCGCCTTGGAGACGACGCCGCCTGGGATGACGCCCCAGTTGATTTCCGAGAGGCCGAACACGGCGTCTTCGGAGGCGATCGCAAGGTCGCAGCATATCAGCGGCGTGAAGGCACCACCGAAGCACCAGCCGTTGACCATGGCGATGGTCGGCTTTGCGTAGTGCATCAGCAGGCGCCATTGCCAGGCGCGGGTGGAGCGGTAGGCGCGCATGCGCTGGATGTCGGAGCCGCCGTCGGTGGCGCGGAAGAAGTCCTTGAGGTCCATGCCGGCGGAAAAGGCTTCGCCTTCGCCGGTGAGGATGATCACGCCGGCGCGGTCGTCGATTTCAAGCGCGTCGAGCACCCGGATCATGTCTTCGGCAAGGCCGACGCTCATGGCGTTGCGCTTGTCGGGGCGGTTCAGTTTCACCCAGGCAATGCCGTCCTCGAATTCGACCTTGACGTTCTCTCCGCCCAGATCGCTTGATTCAATGGTCATCGTATTCTCCTAAAGGTCCCAGCGCCTTATGACAGGCTGGTCATTTTGGTGACGAGATAGGCGTCCATGCCCTCGGTGCCGCCTTCGGAGCCGTAACCGCTCTGCTTGACGCCACCGAACGGCGTTTCGGCCATCGAGATGAAATTGTTGTTGATGCCGACCATGCCGGCCTCGATCGCATCACTGACCATCGCGGCGGTCTGGCTCGAGCGGGTGAAGGCATAGGATGCAAGGCCGTAGGGCAGCCTGTTCGCCTGTTCGATCACCTCGTCGAAGGAGGTGAAACGGGCGGTGACCGCCACCGGGCCGAAGGGCTCTTCATTCATGATGATCGCGTCCTGCGGCACGTCGGCGAGAACCGTCGGCTGGAAGAAATAGCCGCGATTGCTGCCGCGCTCGCCGCCGGCCTTGACCGTGGCGCCGCGCTGCACGGCATCCGCCACCATGCGTTCCATGGAGGGCACGCGGCGGCTGTTGGCGAGCGGTCCCATCTGGCTCGACGGATCGAGGCCATCGCCGACTTTCAGGGCCGAAGCCGCCTTGGCAAAACCATCGACGAACTTGTCATGGACGCTGTCATGCACGTAGAACCGGGTCGGCGAAATGCAGACCTGGCCGGCATTGCGATATTTCGCATGGACCATGACGCGGATCGCGTGATCGATATCGGCATCTTCGAAGATCAGCACGGGCGCATGGCCGCCGAGTTCCATCGTGGCACGCTTGACGCCGGCCTTCGCGGCGAGAACGGCCAGATGCTGGCCGACGGCGGTCGAGCCGGTGAAGGTGACCTTGCGGATGCCGTCCGAGGCGATCAGGTGTTCGGAGACGTCCGCCGGCTTGCCGTGGACTACGTTCAATACGCCGTTCGGCAGACCTGCATCCTGCAGCGCGCGGGCGATTTCGAGCACGGTCGAAGGCGTCTCTTCCGAGGGCTTGATGACCATGGTGCAGCCGGTCGCGAGTGCGGCCGAGATCTTGCGGGCCGGGATGACGCCGGGGAAATTCCAGGGCGTGAAGCCGGCGACGGGGCCGACCGGTTCCCGCGTGACCATCCAGCGGGCCCCGGGCACACGCGAAGGTACGATGCGGCCATAGGTGCGGCGGCCCTCGTCGGCAGTCCAATCGAGAATGTCCGCCGAGATATGGACTTCCGGGATCGCCTCGCCGAGCGGCTTGCCCTGATCGAGCACCATGCGCCGGCCGATCTCGTTCGCCCGTTCGCGCAGAATATCGGCAGCCTTGCGAATGATCTTGGCGCGGTCATAGGCGGTCGTCGCCTTCCACGCCTTGAATTCACGGGTGGCGGCCGCCACGGCCCGCTCGAGGTCTTCTGGGGCCGCATGCGGCAGGGCGCCGATCGGCTCGCCGGTCGCCGGATTGATGACGTCTTCCGTCACACGGCCTTCTGCGCCGAGCCACTCGCCATCCACAAAGAGCTTCAGTTCACCATAGGATTGGATCTGCATCACGGTTTCCTCCCTCGTGATAGACTGACAAAATAGTGGAGGCCCCCTCATCCGCTTGCCGGCACCTTCTCCCCGCTGGGGAGAAGAGGTATGCCGCGGCGTCTCAGTTCTTCCTCTCCCCAGCGGGGAGAAGGTGGCCGAGCAAAGCGGAGGCCGGGTGAGAGGGCCTCCTTCAGGTATTCATCGCACCACGAATAGCGCGTCGAGAGCCAGAACCCCGTCCCCCTCGCCATAGACAACGAGCGGGTTGATATCGACTTCGATGATCTCGGGCGTCGAGCGCATGAGCCCGCCGAGCTTCACGACCACGTCTGCAATCGCTTCGGCATCGCGTGCCGGCTGGCCACGGAAGGCCCCAAGCAGCTTCGATGCCTTCAGCTTGTGGATTTCGGTGATTGCCCGCTCGCGGCTGATATCGGCCGGCAGCAGGCGGGCGTCCGCCAGCGCCTCGATCCAGACGCCACCGAGACCGACGAGCACGATCGGACCCCATTGCGGATCGCGCTTGGCGCCCACCACCATTTCGAGGCCTGGGCGAGCCATGCCTTCGATCAGCACGCCATCGAGTTTCAGGCCCGGCTTGTGCGTGGCGATGCTGGCATACATCTTCTCATGAGCGGCGCGCAGCGCCGCCTCGTCGGCGATGTTGACGATCACGCCGCCGACATCGCTCTTGTGAGCCAGTTCGGCCGCCTGCGCCTTCATCACCACCGGATAACCGATCTCGGCAGCGATCTTTACCGCTTCATCGGCGGATTTCGCCAAAGCGCCCTTGGGGATCTGGATGCCGAGTTCGGAAAGAACCCGCTTGCCTTCGTATTCGACGACAAGGCCGGAGGCTGGTACCTGCTTCATCCGTTCGCCTTCCGGCGCCCGATCCCGAGTGGCAGCAAGCGCGGCGGCATAGTTCATAACCACCGCCATGGCGCGCAATGCGCGTTCCGGGGAGCGGAAGAACGGGATACCGCTGTCGCGTACCGCCTTCATGAAGGTCGGATCCAGCGGATAATCGTCGCCGATGATGTTGAGGATCACGGGCTTCTCGGCGGTCGCAGCGACCGGAATGATCGCGTCCGACTTCTTGATCTGCATCGGCGGCGAACCGCCGGCATGCGACAGGAAGACGATACCGACGCTCGGGTCCTTCAGCATGGAAGCCGTAGAGGTGCCGAAGATGCCGGGATTGGAAAAACCCGTGGTGCCGATGTCGAACGGGTTGTCGACATGGACGTAAGGCGGCACCTGCGTGGCGAGCTCAGCATGTACCTCTTCCGACAGCGTCGCAATCGGCAGGCCGACGCGTTCGCAGAAATCGAAGCAGAGGCCACGGATGGCGCCGGAATTGGTGACGATGCCCGCCTCGCCCGGTGGCGGCGACGGATAGCGCGCCAGGATCGTGGTGACGTCGAACAGTTCGTCGGTCGTCTCGACCAGCGCGACGGCCTCGTTACGCACGGCCGTTTGCATCAGCGCATGGTCGCCGGCGAGCGCGCCGGTATGCGACTGCGCCGCCTGCTTGCCGCGCTCGCTCGAGCCCGGATGCAGCATGACGATCGGCTTGCCGAGTTCGCGGGCGCGCCGTGCGACGGCGAGAAACTTTTGGGGGTTCTTGACCTGTTCGACATAGACCGCGACAACCGCGTTGTCCTTATCCTCGATCAGCCAGGCGATCAGGTCTTCAGCCGCGAGCACCGCTTCGTTACCGGTGGCGATGACATAGGAGACCGCAATTTCGCGGGAATGCATGGCGAAGCGGATGTTGGCGGCCGTCGCACCACTCTGGGCTACGATCGCGACGCGGGCGCGCTCGCCGACACCGCGCAGATCGACCGGCTCGAAGGTTAGCGGAATGCCGTCGACATAATTGGTATAGCCCATGCAGTTGGGGCCGAGCATGGCCATGCCCGCCTTGCGGCAGATCTCGGCAAGTTCGTCCTGCTGTCTGCGACCGTCTTCGCCGGCTTCGGCAAAGCCGGACGAGTAGACGACGACGCCCGCGACTTCGCGCTCGACGCAGGCAAGAACCGAGTCCTTGATCGCCACCTGAGGCACGATGAGGATCACCACGTCGACGCCCTTGGGCAGGTCGCCGATGGTCTTCACGCAGGGGCGGCCATTGATCTCGTCGCGCGAACGGCTGACGAGATGCAGGTCGCCGGCATATTTGAAGAGTTCGAGATTGGCGAGCACGCCGCCACCGATCGAAGCGGGGTCCGGCGACGCGCCCACGATCGCGATGGATCGTGGGCGCAGCAGACGGTCAAGATCGAACGGCTTGGCCGGATCGAGCGTCTTGGGAGCGGTGGTCATCGAATCAGCCATGGGAGCCACTTCTTAGTCGCGACGGTAGGCACCGAGGCCCGGGCGGAAGGATTTCTCGTCCAGGAACTGACTCATGCCGGTATTACGGCCGTTTTCCGGGTCGCGGAGTTCCGTCTGGTCGGACTTCGCCATCAGGTATTCGCCGGCTTGTTCCCAGGTGAGGTCGCGGGTGAAGCGGCAGGCGGTCTTGGCCTGGCGCAGCACGAAGGGGTTCTTGCCGATCAGCGTCATGGCGAGCTTGCGGGTCTCGGCCTTCAGCTCGTCCGGCGAAACGGCCTTGTTGACCAGCTTCATGTCGGCAGCCTGCTGCCCGGTGAAGGTTTCCCCGGTCATGATGTAATACATCGCGTCGCGGAAGCTCATCGTCTCCAGCACCGATTTGGTGACGATACCCGCCGGGATGATGCCCCAGTTGATTTCAGAAAGGCCGAAGATGGCGTCTTCCGAGGCGATGGCCAGGTCGCAGCCGACCAGGAACTGGAAGGCCCCGCCAAAACACCAGCCGTTGACCATGGAGATGGTCGGTTTCGGGAAATACATCATCCGGCGCCACTGCCATGCGGCGTTCGCCCGGAACAGTCGTTCGCGCTGGATCGGCGGCACCTTGTCGGTGGCGCGGAAATATTCCTTCAAATCCATGCCGGCAGAGAAGGATTCGCCGGCGCCGGTGACGACCATCACCTTGCAGCGGTCGTCTTCTTCCAGCGCGTCCATGATCGCGTTCATTTCCCAGACGATGCCGGGGTTGATGGCGTTGCGCTGCTTCGGACGATTGAGCGTCACCCAGGCGATGCCCTCGTCGAAATCCACGGTAACATATTCGCCCCACTTGCCATTGTTCTGGCTGGGGGCAGCCGATTCGGTCTGGTTTTCCATAGCAATTCTCCCTACTGGGAAAATGGATATCAGGGACCCGAATATACGTCAAGCGGCTTTCAATCTCGGGCCTTGGGAAAAGAAAGCAGTTTGACGTCGTGCTGAACCGATGCTTAACCGCGACCAAGGAATGGCATTTCGACCGGCAGGATGATGCTCTCGTAAAGGTTCACGTCATCCGGCAGCGTTGCCATCAGCACGACGATCCGCGCCACGTCCAGAGGCATCATCGTTGCGGGGCGGACCTTGTCGGTGACGCCGGGAACCAGCGAGCTGACCGTCGAGCCCGGATGCACCATGGAGACCGCGATGCCGTGCTCGCGGCCATCGACGGCGAGCGAACGGGTGAGGCCCTCGAGCGCGAACTTGCTCGCCGTATAGGCGGCGGTGTGACCGCGCGGCACCTTGGACGACAGGCTGCCCATGTTGATGATCCGGCCGCGCTTCTGTTCCTGCATGATGACGAAGGCGGCGCGGCTGCAATAGAAGACCGAGTGCAGATTCGCCCCGATCACCTCGTGCCAGCGCTCGTTGGTAAGCTTTTCGACCGGCGTATGGTCGGCGATGCCGGCATTGTTGATCAGGATGTCGAGCCGGCCGTATTTCTGCTTCACGGTGGCGAACAGCTTTTCGACCTGTGCATCGTCGGTGACATCGGTCGGCACGACGAACGCCTGGCCGCCTTTGGCCGCGATCTCGGCCGCCAGCTTTTCAAGCTTGTCGGCGCTGCGGGCGGCAAGCACGGTGACGGCGCCCTCGGCGGCAATCGCCTTGGCGATGCCCCAGCCGATGCCCGAGCTGGCGCCGGTGACGATGGCAATACGGTCCTTGATCGAAATCATCTGAAATCCCTCCTCGAATTGATAGGTTAGACGCGCGAAATTCCCTCATAAAGCGCTTCGAGCCCACGCCGGTCGCTGACGCCGAGCTTGCGATAGGCGCGCTGCCGGTAGGTGACGATGCTCGAAAGCGCGAGCCCGACCTTTTCGGAAATCTCCCGATGGGTGCGGCCGAGGAGCAGGCCCGCGGACACTTCCGCCTCACGGCCCGAAAGCGCAAATCCCGCCTGCAGCAGCCGTCCGGCGATCTCCTGCTGTGGTGGATGCAATGGCGCCGTCTGCTGCCGGCCCTGCAGGCGCACATGCTTGACGACCATGGCCATCAGGAGCGGCGCGAAGGCTTCCAGCCGTTCGACCGCCGAGAGCGGAAACGGGCCGCTTTCGCGGGTGCGATAGAGGCTGGCGAAGATCCGAGGCTCCTCCGAGTGATAGATGGTCAGGCGTTCGAGCACATGGGCGCGCTCGTAACAGTCACGGCGGTATTCGGGGTCGCGGATACCGTTCCAGGCCTGGCGAATGACCTGCACCTTGGCAAGTCCAAGTCCGCCGTTCAGCATCTGGCGGGTCACCCGATCGCGTAACCAGTAACGGCGGGCGTAATCGAGCGAGGCGCGCTCGGCAAAACCCGGAATGGTCGAGTGATAACCGCAGGCGAAGAGATAGGTGAGCGACCCGTCTTCCTCGGCCTGGAAGGCGGAACAGAAATCGGTGCCGGCAATGCCGCGCAGGGTTTGCAGGAATGTTTCGGGGAAGCCGGGCTCGCCGACCTCGTCCATGAGGGCAGCCATGACGGTCACGTTGTCTCCATCAAGCGCAGGCATTGACGCCTCCAGGGTTGAGAACGAATCTGTGGCGGGCATGTCCACCTGCAAGGTGGACATGGGAGGGTCGGCAAAGGCCTACCATCACGGCCAATGCAACAAGCCTGGATATGGAGGAACCACCATGGTTGACGCACCGAAGCTTCGTAAGCTCTATCACTTTTCCTACCCCTGCCGCGATGGCGAAGAGACCCGCAAGTTCTACGAGGACCTGCTTGGCCTGCCGCTGGTCAACTGCATGACCGCCGACAAGGTGCCGTCGACGGGCGAAGAAAAGCCCTACGCGCATTTCTTTTTCGAGATGGGCGACGGCTCCTACATGGCCTTCTTCGATCTCGGCGAAAACGTGATGCCGCTCCCCTCGCCGAATACGCCGGACTGGGTCCAGCACTTCGCCATGGAAGTCGATTCCGTCGAGGAGGTCCTGAAGTTCAAGAAGCGGCTGCAGGACGCGGGCGTGAAGACGACCGACGTCATCGACCACGAGTTCATCAACTCGATCTACTTCTTCGACCCGAACGGCCTGCGGCTGGAAATCACTGCGCGCACCGAAGAGCCGGGTTATCTGGAACAGGCGGCTTCGGAGGCCCATGACGCCATGAAAGCGTGGATTCAGAAGAAGGCCGGCATGATCGCGAGGAAATCGGCTGCGGCTTGAGGTAGCCAATTGGGGACCGGACGAATGGCCGGTCCCTGATCCCACCATGAAGGCGGAAGATGAAATTGGAGCACCACCGTTCCGGAATGGACGGTGGTGCTTTTCATTGAAGCTCACGGTCAAACCTCCCGATGGTCCGGCGCTCGCTCCCGACGAGCTCCAGCTTGTCTTTCAAGCCAGCAACCCCTGCCGCCTGCTCCAGTCGATCACCCGGTCGATGCAGGCTTTTAAGAGCTCCGGCTGGCCGAGGTAATAGTGGGTCGCATGGGGGATCGTCATGTATTCCTTGTTTTCGGTCGCGAGTGCCGCCCGGATCGTCGGATTGTGCGTCGCCGGAACCGCCTCGTCGGCATTGTTCTCGATCTGCAGCACCGGCGAGCGCTTGATCAGCGCCGCGTTCATCGGGCCCTTGGCATTCGACAGGTCGTAGCTCCACTGCGAAAGCCAGGAGCGCAGGGTCGTGAAGCGGGCAAGCCCGACTGGACCGACGTTCACCGTGCGCGGATCGCCCATATAGCTCTTGCCGATCGGCCGGTCGTTCGGGTCGATCGTGCCGTCGAACCAGCGAACGTCACACATGGTGCGGTGGACGACGAAGGCACGTTCCTGTTCGAACGATCCGCGACGCTTGAGTTCCGCCAGCATGTCGAGCGCCCAATACGTGATCTTGCGGTTGCGGGCGATCTGGGCGGAGCGGAACCGCTGGATGAATTCCGCCGAATAGGGAGGCTGATGCGGGCAGTCCGGCGAATAGATGTCGAATTCCGGATCGCGGAGATCCGGGTTCAGCTCGTCGAGGACCGACGGGTCCAGCCATTCGGTCAGCGTTTCGGCCCGCGAAAGATGGGCGGCGATGAAGATCACGCCGTCGGCGGGCTTCAGTCTCGCTTCAACGAGATTGACCTCGTCGCCGGCCGGTGTGTGGGTGATCGTCGGGTTCTCCGCCTGCGCCTGGTAAAACAGCGACAGCGAGCCGCCGCCGGACCAGCCGACCAGCACCACCTTCTCGTAGCCCAGTTCGCCACGGGCATAGTCGAGCCATTTGCCAAGGTCGATCGCCACCTTTTCCATGATGAGGGCGGTGTCGTTCTTCGGGTAGCGGCTGGCGGCGCACAGCACGTGCAGACCGGCATCGGCAAGCGCGGTGGGCATCGGCAGGAGCTGCAGCGTCGAGGTCGGGTGCATGAAGACGTAGACCGTTTTCGACGGCGCGTGGCCGCCGCGCAGAAGCTGGCCCTCCAGGTTAACCTTGCCGGAATTGCCGGCAAAGCCGTAGGTCTCGGTATATTTCGCGGTCTCCGGAAAGGAGACGATCAGCGGGATCCGCTGCCATTCCGCCTTGGTGGTCATGCTGTCCTACCCATTATGCTTCGCCCGCTCGGCCGGCAGAACCGGCGAACGGGTTTTCGGGATTGAGCTGCGAATGTGTCCTTAGGCAACCGCTTCCGGCGACCTGGTTCCCGCCACGACCGGCACCGAGGTGGCGTCGTAGGTGAACAGCCATTCGTAGCGCTGGTTGACCTTGTCTTCCTGCCATTCGGCATTGACGTAATCCTCGGCGAGCTTCGGATCCTTCAATGCGGCGTTGTGGAAGCGGCTGAGATTACCTTCTGCACCGCGAACGATCTTGCCGGTGCGCTCGACGCGGGCCGCCTCGTAACCGGCAAAAGCCGCTTCGTAATTGCCGTTGTTCTCGGCAAGCGCGCGGGCGAGCACGAACCCGTCCTCGATCGCCATGACCGCGCCCTGGGCGAGGAAGGGCAATGTCGGATGGCAGGCGTCTCCGAGCAGCGTCACGCGGCCACGGGTCCAGTCGTCCATCGGCGGCCGCAGCATCAGCGCCCATTTGTAAGGAACGTCGATCGCCTTGATCAGCGTATGAATGTCCTCGTGCCAGCCTTCGTAGTCGGCAAGGCATTCTTCCGTCGTGCCGGCGACCGACCAGGATTCCACCTGCCAGTTCGAGCGCTCGACCACCGAGACGTAATTCATCAGCTTGCCGCCGCGCAGCAGATACTGGATGACATGGCCGCCGGGGCCGATCCAGTTGGTACCGACGGGCCGCAGCATGCGTTCCGGCAGCCGCTCGACCGGGATAACGCCGCGCCAGGCGACGATACCGGTAAATTTCGGATCGTCGCGGCCGAACAGCGTTTCGCGGATCTTCGAATGCACGCCGTCGGCGCCGACCACGATGTCGGACGTTGCGGTGGTGCCGTCGGCGAAAGTGATCGTCGCCCCCTTGTCGTCCTGGGCTATCCCGACGCATTTCTTGGACAGCTTGATCGCATCGGGCTTGATGCGGCGCACGCCGGCTGCCAGCGTCTGGTGCAGGTCGTTGCGGTGGATGGTGATGTAGGGAAAGCCGTAGCGCTCGATGGAAAGCGGACCGAGGTCGAACAGTTTCCATGTCTGTCCAGTGCTCCAGAGACGAATCTCCTTGCCCTGCGCCTGGGAGGCGATCGACATGATGTCTTCTTCGAGCCCGAGCGAAAACAGGATTCGCGTTCCGTTGGCGCTGACCTGAACGCCGGCGCCGACTTCTTTCAGCTCCACCGCCTGTTCGTACACGTCGACGTCAAACCCCTGGCGGAGCAGCGACAATGCCGCCGTAAGCCCGCCAATCCCTCCTCCCACAACAGAAATCTTCATTTTGTTATCCTTTGAAATCCTGACGACAATCTCTCCCGACGCGCATGCGCCTGTCAACTATTTTTGATAAAGTATAATTGACTTTGTTCAAAACCAATTTCATATCTGCCCGTACGAGCTTTCGGACAAGCCCTTGGGAGACGGCTGCTGCAATTGCGAGTCCCAATCCACACATCAAAAACAGGAAAGGATGTCACCAAATTACACCTGTGATATCTGGTTTCCTGATATAAATGCGATAGGATCGAAAACACCGGGCGGCTGTGGTATCTGATCGACACGGGAGACTGCGGAATTCGATTGACTGACAAGAAGAATACTCTTGTATATAGTCAAATCTGGTTGCCTATAGACGAATTCAGGGCTGCGAATTCGAGGCGCGGCCCGAGGAGCATGCATAATGACGGCCTGGCCGGCGCCCAAGGGGAGTCAGACCGTTTCACACAGTCGGGTTTTCAGGGAGGAAACCATGGTAATCAAAAGTCCGCAGGATTTCGGCGCGGGCATCTTGTTCATCCTTTTCGGTGCGATCGGCCTCTATGTCGGTTCGGACCTCACCTTCGGTTCCGCCCGCAATATGGGCCCTGGCTATTTCCCGATGATCATTTGCGGCCTGATCGCACTGATCGGGCTGATCGTCACGGTAAAGTCGCTGGCGATCGAAGGTCCCGCCATCGAACGCATCCAGCTCCGCCCGATCGTCTTCATCCTGCTGGCGATTGCCGCCTTCGGCATCCTGATCGCTGAAATCGGCGCGGTGATCTCCTCGATCCTGTTGATCATGTTCGCTGCCTATGCACGGCGCGACGTCAAACCTGTCGAGACCGTCGTCTTCGCGGTCACCACGGCGGCGTTCGTCGTTATCATCTTCGTATACGCGCTTGGGCAGCCAATGCCCGTCTGGTGGGGCAGGTAATCCATGGAAGTCTTTGAACACCTCGCAACCGGCTTCATGGCTGCAGGCTCGCTCGAGAACCTGATGTTCTGTCTGATCGGCGTCGTGCTCGGCACGCTGATCGGCGTTCTTCCCGGCATCGGACCCATTCCCGCGCTGGCGATCCTGCTGCCGATCACGTTCGGGCTCGATCCGCTTTCGTCGCTGATCATGCTGGCCGGCATCTATTACGGGGCACAATATGGCGGCTCCACCACCTCGATCCTGGTCAACATGCCGGGTGAAGCCTCCTCGGTCGTAACCTGTATCGAGGGACATCAGATGGCCCGGAAGGGCCGCGCGGGTGCGGCACTCGCGATCGCCGCTCTCGGCTCGTTCTTCGCCGGCACGATCGGCACCGTCTTCATCGCCGCCTTCGGTCCACCGCTCGCCTCGATCGCCCAGCAGTTCAATTCGCCGGATTATTTCGCGTTGATGCTGCTCGGTCTCACCATGGCGATCGTTCTGGCGCACGGTTCGGTCCTGAAGGCCGTTGCCATGGTCTTGATCGGCCTGCTGCTCGGCCTCGTCGGCACCGACATCAACACGGGTCTTACCCGCTATACCTTCGGCCTTTCGGGTCTGTGGGAAGGCATCGACTTCCTGCCGCTGGTTCTCGGCCTCTTCGGCATCGTGGAAATCATCCGCAACCTCGAGAATCCGCCGCCGCCACGCGAAGCGATCAGCACCCGCATGCACGACATGTGGCCGACCAAGAAGGAATTCAAGGAAGCCTATCCGGCCGCCCTTCGCGGCACGGGCCTCGGCTCGCTCCTTGGCATCCTGCCGGGCGGCGGCGCGGTTCTTGCCTCCTTCGCCAGCTATACGCTCGAAAAGAAGATCTCGAAGAACCCGCGCAAGTTCGGCACCGGCGCGGTCGAAGGCGTCGCGGGTCCGGAAGCGGCCAACAACGCTGCCGCCCAGACCTCGTTCATCCCGCTCCTGACGCTCGGCATTCCTTCGAACCCGATCATGGCGATCATGATGGGCGCGATGATCATCCAGGGCATCCAGCCGGGTGCGGCCGTCATGACCACCCGGCCGGACCTCTTCTGGGGCATGGTCGCCTCGATGTGGATCGGCAACCTCATGCTCGTCGTCATCAACCTGCCGATGATCGGCATCTGGGTGAAACTGCTGTCGGTCCCCTACCGCCTGCTCTATCCGGCGATCCTGCTGTTTTGCGCGATCGGTGTCTACTCGACGAGCACCGAGCCGTTCATGATGGTTCTGATGATCGTCTTTACGCTCTTCGGCTACGTCCTCTTCAAGCTCGGCTGCGAGCCTGCGCCGATGGTGCTCGGCTTCATTCTCGGTCCGCTGATGGAGGAAAACCTGCGCCGTTCGTTGGTCATCTCGCGCGGCGATCCGATGATCTTCATCAATCGGCCGATCTCGGCCACGCTTCTGGTGGCGACGCTCCTGATGCTTTGCCTGATCATCTTCCCGCAGTTCCGCAAGACCCGCGAGGAGGCGTTCCAGGAGGAATAACAGACAATTCCCAACAGTTTTTTGGAGGAGGAGCCAATGACTGAACAACATCCGAAACTGACGAGACGCACCCTGATTGCGGCGGCCACCATGGCCGCCGTTCTCCCGGGTGTCTCGTTCGCACAATCCAGCTATCCCAACACGACGATCACCTTCGTATGTGCCTTTCCGGCCGGCAGCGGCGCCGACGTTCTGGTCCGCTTCTTTTCCGAAAAGGTGGCGACTGTTTCCAAGCAGACGGTGATCGTTGAGAACAAGCCGGGTGCCAACGGCAATATCGCTGCCGAATATGTCAGTCGCGCCAAGCCGGACGGCTACACGGTCTATGTCCATTCCGGCACCTCCACCGCCGCCAACATGTCACTGTTCAAGAAACCGTCGATCGACGTCACCAAGGCGCTGCGCGGCGTTCAGTTCATCAACAAGCAGCCCTTCATGATCGCGGTCGCGGCGGACAGCCCGATCAAGGACATGAAGCAGCTCACCGAGCATCTGAAGGCAAAGGCCGGCGATGCCACCTACGGCTCGACCGCGACCTCGGGCAAGGTTCTCGCCGAAGTCTACCTACAGCTGGCGGGCGTCTCGGCGACCGAGGTCTCCTACAAGACCGGTCCTGATTCACTGAACGACATCACCAGCGGCCAGCTCGATTTCGCGGCGCTCGATCCGGTCTTCGCGCTCAGCCAGCAACGCGAGGGTCGCCTGCGGCTGCTTGCGGTCGGCTCGCCGCAGCGGATGAAATCGACGCCCGAGATTCCGGCCATCAAGGAATATGGCCTCAATGTCGACCAGCTTGGATGGTGGGGTGTGTTCGTGCCGGCCAAGACGGCGGACGAGGTCGTTCTGAAGCTGAACTCGCTGTTCCAGGAAGTGCTCGACAAGCCGGAAACGGAAGCCTTCCTGAACAAGTTCGGTGGGGACGTCTACAAGGGTACGCCGAAGGAGGTCGACGAGCTTCTTGCAAAGACCGTCGAGGAGTGGCGTGCCTACGTGGCGCTGGCGAAGATCCCGCAAAACTGAGGCTTGTTCAACGGGCTTCACGGGAACCTTTTATGGGAATGACTGGGGCGTTCAAGGGAGGAACTTGTGCCGATGACCACTGAAATCTCACGCAGAAAACTGATGATGGCGACCGCCGCGGCCGCGCTGGCACCCTATGGTGCGTTCGCGCAGGGTGCTTATCCGAACGGCCAGATCACATTCGTCTGCGCCTTCCCGGCCGGCTCCGGCGCCGACGTTCTGGTCCGTTTCTTTGCCGACAAGTTCGCCAAGGTCTCCGGCCAGACGGTGATCGTCGAAAACAAGCCGGGCGCCGCCGGTAACATCGCCGCCATGTACACCGCCCGCGCCAAGCCGGACGGATACACGATCTACGTTCATTCCGGCACCTCGACGGCGGCCAACATGTCGCTGTTCAAGGCGCCGCCGATCGATGTCGTCAAGGAACTGCAGACGACCTCCTTCATCAACAAGCAGGCCTTCATGTTCGTCGTGGCTTACGACAGCCCGATCAAGGACATGAAGGAACTGACCAAGGTGCTGAAGGAAAAGGGCAACAACGCCAGCTACGCAACGGCTGCCACGTCCGGCAAGGTTCTCGGTGAAATCTATAAGCAGGTCGCTGGCGTCGATCCGGTCGAAGTCTCGTTCAAGGATGCCAAGGATTCGCTCAACGACATGCTGAGCGGCTCTCTCGACTACGGCGTCCACGACCCGGTCTTCTCCCTGTCGCAGGCCAACGAGAAGCGTGTCCGGATCCTCGCGACCGGTTCGCCGATCCGGCTGAAGTCGCTGCCGAACATCCCGACCGCCAAGGAGCAGGGCTACGACATCGACCAGCTCGGCTGGTGGGGTTCCTTCGTTCCGAAGGCGACGCCGAAGCCGGTGGTCGACAAGATCAACGCGCTGTTCAACGAAGTCCTGGCTCAGCCTGATACCGTCGCCTTCCTCGCGAAATTCGGCGGCGACGTCTATGTCGGCACGCCGGACGAGGGTCAGGCGCTGCTCGCCAAGACCGTCGAGGAGTGGAAGACGTATGTGGCCATGGCCAAGATTCCGCAAAATTAATCAACCGATTCGAAAGACCCTCTCGCCATAGTGCGGCAGGTTCTTTCGCAGGGACCCTTACGAACCGCCATAGGAGATGAAAAGTGACAAAATGGCTTAAGAAGATCGCGCAAGCCACCGCCGCCATGGCGATGCTGGCGGTCGCACAGATTGCAACCGTTACGCCCGCCCAGGCCGCTTATCCGGACCAGACGATCACCTTCGTCTGCGCCTTCCCGGCAGGCTCCGGCGCCGACGTTCTCGTGCGCTATTTCGCAGACAAGGTGTCCAAGGTCGCCGGCGCCACGATCATTGTCGAAAACAAGCCCGGCGCACTCAGCAACATCGCCGCTGAATACACGTCGCGCTCCAAGCCGGACGGCTACACGATCTTCGTCCATTCCGGCAACTCCATCGCCGGCAACATGTGGATCATGAAGAAGCCGCCGATCGACGTCGGCAAGGACCTGATGACCATCGCGACCATCAACAAGCAGGCCTTCATGATCGCCGTCGCCAAGGACGCGCCCTACAAGGACCTGAAGGAACTGACGGCTGCCATGAAGACAAAGGGCGACGGTGGCTCCTACGCCGTCAACGCCACTTCGGGCAAGGTCATGGCCGAAGTCTACAAGCAGAAAGCCGGCCTCGAGACCGTTTCGGTCCAGTACAAGACCGCCGCCGACTCGCTTAACGACATTACCAGCGGCGCAATGGACTTCGGCTCCTACGATCCGGTCTTCGCCCTTGCCCAGCAACGCGAAGGCCGCTTCCGTCTTCTCGGCGTCGGCTCGCCGGAACGCATGAAGGGCGCTCCGAACATTCCGACCCTGAAGGAACAGGGCTTTGACGTCGACCAGCTCGGTTGGTGGGGTGCCATGGTTGCCAAGGGCACGCCGGAAGACATCACCACCAAGATCAACGGCTGGTTCAACACTGTTCTGCAGCAGCCGGAAACCCAGAAGTTCCTGGCCGACCAGGGCGGCGACCCCTACATCTCCACTCCGGCCGAAGCCCAGGCTCTGATGATCAAGACGATCGCGGAGTGGAAGGACTACGTGGCGATCGCCCAGATCCCGCAGCAGTAAGACCTGCTGAAGCAGATAAAAAAAGCCGGTGGAAACGCCGGCTTTTTTCGTTGCGGAGAACGGGAGAAAGACCTGCCAGTTTCCGGCAAACGGGCATTTCAGATGTCAATCGCGATAGCTCGGATCGATCCGGTCCAGCTTCCTCAGCATCGCCGGCCATTCCTTGAGCCCCGGCTTTGCCGGCGACATCTCGTACATGTGCGCGGTCAGTTCGGCGATCTTCTCTTCCGGGATCGAAAGGCCTTGCGGCTGGGCGGCCATGGCGGCGAGCTGGGCGCGGGCGGCCTTTTCCAGCCAGAAGGTCCACACGAACGCCTCGCCGACACTTTCGCCCGATGTCAGCGTGCCGTGGTTCTTGAGGATCATGTTCTTGTGCGGGCCGAGATCGTGGATCAGCCGTTCCTGCTCTTCCATGTTGAGGGCCAGGCCCTCGTAGCCGTGATAGCCGATGCGGTTGTAGAAGAACATCGAATGCTGGGAGAGCGGCAGCAGGCCGCAATCGAGCATGGAAAGCGCCATGCCTGCCTCGGTGTGCAGGTGCATGACGCAGCTGAGCTCGTGGCGGGCCTTGTGGACGGCGTGGTGAATGACGAAACCGGCGCCGTTCACCGGATAGTCCGACTTGCCGATGATCTTCGCCTCGTGGTCGATCTTGACGAGGTTGCTCGCCTTGATCTCGTCGAAGGCGAGCCCGAACGGGTTGATCAGGAAGTGGTTTTCCGTGCCCGGCACGCGGGCCGAGATATGCGTATAGATGAGGTCGTCCCAACCGTAGAGTGCTGCGAGACGATAGGCGGCGGCGAGATCTACGCGGACGGCCCATTCCTCGTCGGTGACCGAGGCCCGGTCGAATTCGGTGATGACTTCCTGCTCGTCGTCCTGTCCTGCCAGTCCGATGACGTGACGTTGAAATGCCATGTGACTTCCTCCCTAGAGTTCAAAGGCCCAGATCGGGATCGGGACCACCGGCGTCGGAAGCGGCGTTCCCTTGAAAAACGCCTCTACATTTTCGACCAGCAAAAGGGCCATGGCGAGGCGCGTTTCCGTGGTGGCGCTGCCCTGGTGCGGCGTCATGATGACATTCGGCATCCACAGCAGCTTTTCGGAAACCCTCGGTTCGTTGGCAAATACGTCCAGTGCCGCAAAGCCGAGCTTGCCGGTTTTCAGTGCCTCCACCAGCGCCGCCTCGTCGACGATCGAGCCGCGCGAGACATTGATCAGCGTGCCCTGAGGCCCCAGCGCCTCCAGCACTTCGCGGTTGACGATCTTCCTGGTGTCGTCGCCGCCGCGGCTGGCGACGACGAGGAAATCGCTCTCCTTCGCCATCGCGACGAGATCCGGCATATAGGTATAGGGGACAGGTTTCTGCCGCGGACCATGATAGGAAACGCGCATGCGGAAAGCAGCGGCCCGTTCTGCAATCGCCGCGCCGATATTGCCGAGCCCGACAATGCCGATCGCCTTGTTCTTGAGCGATCGGCCGAGCGGCACTTTTGCAGCGATCGACGTCCATCGGCCGTCGCGGATATATTGGGTCTGGGACACGATATTGCGGGCGGAAGCCAGCATCAGCGCCATGGCGAGATCAGCGACGTCATCCGTCAGCAGGCCCGGGGTATTGGAAACGCCGATGCCGCGTGCCTTGACGGTCGGCATGTGGATCGAGTCGATGCCGATGCCATAACAGGCGACCAGCTTCAGGTCCGGGAATTTTGCAAGGACATCCGCATTGGCGCCGACACCGGGATCGGTGACCAGTACCTGCACGCCCTGCATTTCACTGCCGGCAACCACGTCCGCGACCGACATCCGCCGCCCGCCCATGCCTTCGAGCGTCGATACCACCGAAGCCGGCAGGACCGCCGTCAGCACGACGATACGCAGGGTTTTCTGATCTGACGTCACGGAATCGATGCCCTCCCCGGATCGAAATCTTGGAGCCGACTTTATACGGCTCCCTGCCATGACGATAGGTCTTTTCGTTGATGTCGAACGGAATTCATCATCGACGGATTACCCGTAAATAAACTTCCAGGGGCTCACTTCGCTTTCGAGCGACAGCGGGACCTCGATCAGCCACGGGCCGCCGCGGACGATGGCTGCCTCAATTGCGGTGCGGAGATCCTCCGGCGCACTGACCTGAGCGAAATCCACATGGAAGGCGGCGGCGAGCTTGTCGAAATTCGGGTTTTTCAGCTCCGAACCGATCAGCCTTCCGCCAAATGCCTGCTGCTGGTCGCGCTTCACGTTGCCGAAGGCGGAATTGTTGAAGACGACGGTGATCACGTCGATGCCGTATTGGGCGGCGGTCGCCAGTTCCTGGGCGGCGAACATGAAGCCGCCATCGCCCGATATCGAAACGACCGGCACGTCCGGCCGGGCAATCTTGACGCCGAGCGCGGTCGGAAACCCGAAGCCGAGCGTGCCCTGAAAGCCGGTCGAAATGAACGTACGCGGCTCGTAGACCGGATAGCAGTACCAGGAAGCGAAGCCGGACTGGCAGACCTCCTCGATAAGGATGCCGTCATCCGGAAGAGCTGCACGGATCGCCTGCAGGTATCCGTAATGCGGCGAGATTTCCTGGATGGCTTGCGCCGTTTCCGCCCGCGCCTTTCGGATCGCTTCCCGCCAGTCGTTCGAAGGCGTCCGCGGCTTGATCTCGTTGAGTAGGGCAATAAGCGAGGTCTTTGCCCGGCCAAGCACGCCGAGTGCCTCCGGCGTGCGGGTCAGTTCCTCCGCGTCGATCTCCAGCCGGATCACCGGCACGTCCGGCCTCGGTTTCCAACGCCAGCTCGGAACTTCGAGCCGGCTGCCGATGCCGATGACGCAATCGACCGTCGTCCAGAGCTTTTGTGCTTCAGCGATGGTGAGGCCGAGTTCATGGCGATTGGAGACGACGCCGCGTCCGGAGCGGAAGGCGACGACCGGAGCGTGCAGCAGTTCGGCAAGCCGCAACACTTCGTCACCCGCCTCGAACGCGCCGGGGCCGACGAAGATCATCGGCCGCTCCGCCCTGCCGATCGCCGCTGCCGCCTCGCCGATCGCCACGTCCACCACCGGATCCGGATGAGCGTCCAGCGGCCGGGCAATCTCGAATTCACCCTCCGCCACGAACTGTTCCCAGGGCATTTCAACCGTCGCCGGGCCGGGCTTCAGCGAGCGCATCTCGCGAAACGCGTGGGCGATTGCGGTGGAAACATCCCCAGCCTTGTCGGCGCGTTCGGCGGATTTGGCGATGCCGGCGAGAACGGCGCGCTGGTCGCGCATCTCGTGCAGATGACCGCGGCCCTTGCCGAGAAAAGCGGTCGGTACCTGCCCGGTCAGGCACAGAACCGGCTCGTTGCAGCCCCAGGCAGTCAGAAGCGCCGCACCGGTATTGAGCACGCCCGGCCCCGGCACGACGGAATAGACGCCGGGCTTGCCCGAGGCGCGGGCATAACCGAACGCCATATAGGCGCAGGTCTGCTCGTGCCGCGGCGTGATCACCCGCATGTCGTCACGCTGAAATGCGTCGAACAGGCCGTAGAGCTGCGCACCCGGTATGCCGAAGACGGTATCCACATCGTGGGCGCGCAATGAAGCGACGATGGAATCGCCTCCGGTCATGGTCATGTCAGATTGCCTCTCTTGATTGATTGCGCGCCAATGGCCCCCTCACCCGGCCTCCGCTTCGCTCGGCCCCCCTCTCCCCGAGGGGAGAGGGGGAATAGCGACACTGCGGCATATCTCTTCTCCCCAACGGGGAGAAGGTGCCGGCAGGTGGATGAGGGGGCGGTACCCGCCTGACGCGGAATCTTAGATCACAAAGTCTTGCGCGGCGTCGGGTCCAGATTGAACAACTTTGCCGCATTCAGCCCCAGGATATTCCGCTTCGCCTGCTCGCTCAGGAACGGCAGGTCGTAGATTTCCTGCGGCAGGTCGAAATCGAAATGCGGCCAGTCGGACGCAAACAGGAGCTGGCTCTCGGCGTTGATCATCTCCAGTGTTAATTGCAGCGCCTTCATGTTCACCGTCTCCATCGGCTGGGTGGTGTACCAGCAGTTTTCCCGCATGTAGTCGCTCGGCAGCTTTTTCAGCTGCGGCGCCTCGGAAGGCCGCATCAGGTACTGGTCGTCGAGCCGCTGCATCAAAAAGGGGATCCAGGCAAGCCCGCTTTCCACCCAGATGCTCTTCAACTTCGGAAACCGTTCCGGAATGCCGTTCAATATCCAGTTGGTCATGTGCACCATGTTGCACCAGACGAAGCCGAGCGCATGCATGCCGAGGAAGCGGTTGATGGTCGAGAGCGACTGGTCCTGCCAGTGATAGGCGGCATGGAAGGCGATCGGCAGGTTGCGCTCCTCAAGCATCGCATAGACGCGCATGTAGTCGTTGTGGTGCACCGGCTTGTGGCGGGTTGAGGGCACGCAGAAGCCGATGACACCCGGCTGGTCGGCGAACTCTTCGATGGTACGTTCCGCTTCCTTGGGCACGTTGAACGGCAGATAGGCGAGCGTCTTCAGCCGGTCGTCCTTGGAGAGCACCTTGTCGATCAGCCAGCGGTTATAGGCGCGGCCGAGATAGACCTCCATTTCCGGCTGCGGATGCAGGCCGAGCGTCAGCATCGGCGTCGGGAAGAGCACCATATAGTCGACCCCGAGCGCGCTCATGGCCCGGCGCGAGAGGGTGACATCGCGATGCACGCCGTCATCGACCTTTTCGCGAATGCCGGCCTGGTGCGGAATACGACCGCCGACGTCCTGGTATTTGAGGCCCATGTCGCCGTTGAGGCCATAGGAAGCGGTGCCCATCTTCTCGTCGTGGAAGAGCATTGCCTGGTGGCGGATGACCGGATCCTCGATATATTGCACCAGCTCGTGCCAGGAAATCGTCTCGGTGTGGTGGGCGTCGACATCGCAGATCAACCAGTCCTCGAAACCGCGCTTCCTGGCTGCCTTGTTAGCATGCGCGAGGATGTCGCGCGTATCGGTAAAGACATCGATCTGTTGCACCGGCAATTCGCGGGCGCGATCCTTGTTGGAAATATCCATGTTCGCTCTCCTCAGGCGAAAGAGTGGATCTTTTATGCGCGGCTACAGTTCGTCCGGCCGGCGTCGGTACCAGAGCGCCAGTTCCATCGGCCCGAGATGCAGGGCGCGCAGGATTTCCGAGACCGCGGAGAGTGCCTCGGTGGCGGTCACCGTTTCGTCGCGGGTGCCGGTCAGCGGCCGGAACGTGCGTTCCTCACCGTCACTTTTGGCGACGTACAGTCGGATCGCCGCAGTCATCATCCGGGCGACTGCTTCATCCGAGACGCGCGACGCTTCGCCGTTCTCCAGCAATTCGGCCGTCGCCTTCTCGATCTCGGCGGTGGCGTCCTCGATCCAGCCATAGGGGTCGTTGCGCCCAAGGGGACTGCTGCGAAAAGTGGGTTCAGAGGACGACATAAATCTGCCCCTCCCGGATCGCCAGTTCGGCACGGTGCAGGCGGTATTTGGCCGGCCCGGCGTTGCGGCCGGTTTCCAGGTTGAATTCCCAGCCGTGCCACGGACAGGCGACGTGCATGTTCTCTTCATTATATTGAAGCGTCCGCACCTCCTGCCTTTCATCGACAGGCTCGATGACTTGCGGATAGATGCGACCCTGACAGATCGGCCCCTGCCGATGCGGACACATGTTGTGCCAGGCATGCAGCGCACCCTTCACCCGAAAAATGCCGATCTCCCGCTCCCCGCAGGCGACGACCTTGCGGCCGCCGTCGGCGATCTCATCCTCCGAACAAACCAGATATTCCGCCAAGGTCTCCTCCTTATCCTTCGCACCAATTTCAATATTCTTGAAATTATTCAGTTATATTGTATAAAGATGGATGAGGACGTCAAGCGGAGAGGTCATGGACGCGTCGGTCAAACGGAAAGCGGCGGGCAAGGGCCCGGAGATCAAGGGCGCCGGTATCCAGTCGCTTGAAAAAGGCCTCAAGGTGCTGACGGCGATCCAGCACACCGGCCGCGCCATGCGGCTGAATGATATCGCGGTTGCCGCCGGCATGACGCCGAGCATGACTCATGGTTACCTCGTCAGCCTGGTGCGCACCGGTTTCGTCGCTCAGGACCGGCTTTCCGGCCTTTACGATCTCGGCGATTCTGCGCTGCAGCTCGGCCTAGCCTCGCTCTCGCGTACCGATTTTCTCAGCCTTGCCCGCGCGGCGATCTCGCAGCTTGCCGCCGAGCTCGGCGAGACGGTGACGCTGGCGGTGTGGAACGGCGATGCGCCTGTCGTGGTCGACAAGATTGAAGGCCGGTCCGACAGTGTCTACGAAATCAAGGTCGGGTCGCTGGTGCGCCTGTGGCCGACTGCGACCGGCCGGGTCTTCATGGCCAACCTGCCGAATACCGAGTGGGAACATCACCTGCGCGCCATGATGTACAAGGATGGCGAAGGGGAAGCCGCGGCCGCGCGTTTCATAACCGAACTCGCGGATGTCCGCCGCGAAGGTTATGCCGCAACGCTTCCAGCCACGGTGCCTGACTTCTCCGCCGTTGCCGCTCCCGTCTTCGATCACCGCGCGCACCTGAAAGCGGTCATTACCGTGCTCGGCCGCCAGGATGGCTTCGATATTGCACCTTCCGGCGCGCCGCTGACCGCCACGCTACGCGCCGCCAGATCCCTGTCGATGCGGCTCGGTGCTTCAGGAAGTTGAGGGTTTCGTGCAACGCGACTTGTGCGGCTGCATTTTCTCCGCTACCCCGCTCATATAACCGTTTTGAAGAAGGTCGCCGCATCGTAATGGCTGAAGACATGAAGCCCGAAGAAGCAAGCACCAGCGACTGGGTGATGCAGCAACCCCGGGCAATCTACTTCCTGAACCAGGCGAATCACGCCGTGCGCAGCCGGCTGGAGGCGGCGCTGTCGGCACTGCAGATGACCGGTATTCAGTATACGGTCCTGAGCGTGATCGGCAGCCGCGACGGCCTTTCCTCGGCCGAACTCTCGCGTCGTTTCTTCGTGACGCCGCAGACGATGAACGAGCTGATCGGCGGGCTGCAACGCCGCAATCTCATCACTAGGAAGGAAGACCCGGCCAACCGCCGCATCCTGCGCATGAGCCTGACGACCGAAGGCAAGCGGATGATCAAGGCCTGCGATGCGGCCGCCGACGCTGTCGAACGGGAAGTGTTTTCGTTCCTGCCCCAGGAATGCTACCAGCAGCTGCGCGACCTTTGTCGGCTCGTCGCCCGCAATCTTCGCGAGCGCGACGAACCCTCCAAGGGCGATTGAGAAGGATCACCGCTGATCCTGGAAGCAGGCGGCCGGCGGGGTATCGATGCCGGCGTTCAAGACCAGTGCACCAAGCCGGCCGAACGTTGGCGGGGGCGATGTGGAACGTAACATCCATAGCTGACAATACATTGCCAACGATTGGCCCGACATAACCGGAAAGGGGGGCCGACGCCCTGCCCTGAGATCAAAGTGCCCGGCCGACGGCCCGGTCGTTTTCGAGGCGGGCGATGCAGCCGGCGAGCTTTGCCAGCAGAAGATCGAAATCGATCGGCTTTGTCAGATAGTCCGCCGCACCTGCCCGCAGACCCGTCAACACATTGTCCTTGTCGGTCAAGGCCGATAGCAGGATGAAGGGAATGTTGAAGAGCTCGGCGTGGTTCATCTGGATTTCTGCCAGGAGCTGATGACCGTCCATGACGGGCATCGAAATGTCGCAGATGACGATGTCCGGCCAGTACGACAGAATTGCCTCCAGCCCCTCCTGCCCGTTGGCGGCCTCCAGAGTTGCGAACCCGGCGTCCGTCAGTTCCTCAACGATGAGCTGACGGATATCCGCTTCGTCGTCGATGCATAATACGGTAATCATCCTGCTATTCCCTAAGCTGCACGTTTGATGAGATTTGCGAGCGGCCCCTTGTTCGGGAGCGCCACCGTGAATGTTGTTCCCCGGCCGAGCACGCTCTCGACCGAAATCGAACCGCCATGCAGGTCGACGATCTGCTTGACAAGGTTGAGGCCGATGCCGGTGCCGGCAATCCCGGTCGCGCTGCGGGCCCGGTAATAGGGCTGAAAAAGCTTCGGCAGGTCCTCGGCATCCATGCCGATGCCGGCATCCTGGATCGACACATAGGACATGCCGTTTTTCGTCGAGGTCCGGATATGGATGTCCGGCGCCTGGGGGGCATATTTGACGGCATTCGAAAGCAGGTTGGTGAAGACCTGTTCGATCGTGGTGCGATCGGCAAGGATCGTCTGCGGCAGATGCGAAAGGTCCCGGTGAATCCTGTGGGATTTGCGAACGTCCATCTGCCGAGCGCAGCAGGATTCGATGATTTCCGCCAGCGAGAGACGTTCCGGCTTCAGCGTCGTCTTGCCGGTCTCCAGCCGGCCCGCCGACAGGATGCTCTCCATCAGATCGACCATGCGCAGCACGGCGGCGCGGATCTGGGCCGACTTCTCCTCTACATACTCGGGCGTCTGGTTGGTTTTCGTGCGCGACAGGCGCTGCGCTGCGGCGTCGATGATGGCAAGCGGGGTGCGGAATTCATGAGAAGCCATCGTGACGAACTGACGCTGCAGGGCGTTCACATGCCGCTCCTGCGCCAAAAGCCTGTCCAGTTCCTCCCGCTGGCGCTCGATTTCCGCCGTCCGCAGCCTGACGCTCTCTTCGAGCTGGTCGCGATGACGCATCAGTGCCAGACGGCTCTCGGACAGGTCGAGGGTTGTTTTGCGCAAGCCGCGGCCCAGGAAGATCACCACGCCCATCGCCACGATGATGCCCGCAAAGCCGACCGGAGCGATCTGCTCGATGAGCATCAGGCCCGGCCGGATCGGCTGCCAAGCCATATATCCAAGCGTCGATCCGTCTGTGGCGATGACCGGAATGGCCGCAGTCGATTCGGCCGCGTCGGCGGTAAAATGCAGCGTCTCGATCCGCGCGTAACGAGCGATTTTCTCGACCGCGCTGGCGTCCAGAAATCTTACGGCGACCACGATGAATTCCTTGCCCGCATCCAGCGAGACCTGGTCGCTGCTCGGGACGACCGGCCTTGCGCTGACGACAGCCGGCCGGCCGGCTATCGAAAGGATCTTCTCCGCGAAAATCTCGGCAAGCACCGGGGAGTTGGAATCGCCGACTGCGATCCGTTTGTGAAGCATCGCGCGGATGTCTTCCCGCAAGGCAGCCGCAGCCCTTTCATCGTCGAGAAAGGTCAGGGCCGTAATATCCTCGCCGTCCCGCATGGCGAAGACCAGCTCGTCCCGCTCGTTGAACAGATAGGTGCGGTCATGGCTGAAATATTTGTGCATCCATGTACCGATATTGTCGGCAATCCATGGGTGATCATCTTTGGCAACAAGCAGGACCGCGTCGTTCCACACCGTGACGCTTTCCAGTTCATGCTGCACGGCTTTCACCTGCTCATCGAGGCCCTGTTCGACATAGCCCTTCTGGCGGATCAAGGCGAGATCGTCCACCTTCGCCGAGGCAAGCCACATGAAGCCGGCGAGAAGCATCACTGTCAGGGCCGTCAGCAATGTCAGCACGATCGTGACGTGCGATGTGATACGGATGTTCTGCTGCATATGCACCGCCTTCTCTCGGCGCATCATGCATCCAAAACATTACATTCCGCTAAATTTTGAATGCCAAGGTTGAACGGAGTACTTTCCATACAGCCAAGGGTGTGACATTGCGCGGCGGTGGTTTTCCTGCTGCGATCGGATCGATTTCATTCGGAGAAAGAGACTACGCCGCTTTCCCAGCTATAGCCAGGAAGCCGGGTTTTTCGGCAATCGGCCGTCGGGATCCGTGATCGTGAGCTTCGGTTGGTCTTTGCCGTTCCAGCGCCAGAGGGCGATACAGGTTCCGCCCGGCGACATGAAGGATGGATAGATAACCCCGTCGCGGCCCTCCTGGAGCAGCTTCTCCCTGAGGAGATGCGTTGACGGCAACCGCCCGGTGTCGAGATCAGCGCGCCATTCACAGCGATGGATCGCCTCGTCAACACCAAGGCGGGCCAGAGCCTCCACGCTAGTCAAATCCGCCAGCCGGGCGCCGTCCAGCCGAAGCTGTGCGATCAGGGCCGGGTGCTGGACGAAACCCTGATTGTACTCTGCCCAGGCGGTGGAAAGCTCGCGCGCGGCATAGATCGTCGCCGCGCCGACCGGGTTCCAGCGCCCGCCGAAACGGGCAGCGCCGTCGCCGGAAAGCGGCGCATGCGCCCAGCGCGGCACGTAAGCACGCCAGAGGATTATCGGTTCAGGCATAAACGCCGGAGCGCACCGCCTCCAGATAGGCGAGCACCTTGTCGGCCTTGCCTTCGCCGACAAGGTCGTAAGCCGTCTTGCCGGCCCAGCCCGGGATCGGCTGGTGCTTGAACCAGATCGCCGCGCGGTTTTCGTCGCCGGCCATCTCGCTCGCCATCGCCAGGATGCGAACGACGGGGGAGAGCGCCAGATCAACCTTGCGGGCGCCGCTCTTGGCCGTCAGCGTGTTGCGGGCGACGCCGATAAGCTTCGCCAGTTCCGCCTGCGTCAAGCCCAGCAGATCGGACACCCGCCGCGCCGATAGAAGCGCGGACTGGGGTTCACGGAAAGCGGCGGCGCCGATTTCAAAAGCATGAGCCATGAGAACAGTCCTGATCCAGTTTTGATCATCTATTGCTCAATATGAGCTCAATTCCCGCGCATTTCAAGCACTGCCGTTAATCTTCGTCGTCTTCCAGTTCCGGCTCGACGAAATCGTCGACGGGCAGCGTGCGGCTCAGCAGCCCGGCATCCTCCAGCATTTCCGTATCCGGCAGGTCGCGCAACGTGTCGAAGCCGAAGGCGGTGAGGAAGGCCGGCGTGGTGATATAGGTATAGGGCGCACCGGGCGTCGGACTGCGCGGGCCTGAGGCAAGGAAGCCGAGCTGCCGGAGCGTGGCGATCGTATCACGGCTCACCTCGCGCCCGAAAATCTTCGAGATCTCGGCGCGCGTCACCGGCTGGAAATAACCGATCGTCATCAGCACCAGCGCCTGGTGATCGGTCAGCTCCGCCGGCGGCGCGTTGGCGGCGCCGGAGGCATGGATGACATCGGCAAACTCCGGCCGGGTGCGATGCTGCCAGCCGCCGGCGACCTCGACGAGTTCATAAGGCCGGCCGCCGAGTGCCTCGCGGATCTCCTCGATGATCGCGTCGATATCGCAGTCCTCTCCGACGACGCGCTCCAGCACTTTCCGGGTGACGGGCTCGGAAGAGGCAAAGATCACCGCCTCCACCCGTGCCGCCCACCGGCGATGCCGCTCCTCCTGCGTCAGGTGGAGAAGCTCCTTGTCGATGACGATTTGCCGCGCCCGCTTCGCCATGTTCAGAGCCCGTAGATACGGAAGGTGGGGCGGCCGGAAAGCTCGCGCACCGCTTCCAGCTGCTGCAGCCGCTCGAACAGCCGGCGCGATGCGAAACGAGAAAGGTTCGGCGTTTGCAGCGAGCCTGAAACGGCGTCTTCGGTGAGCAGCAGGCGCAGCCCGTCCTCCGCCCCTTTCGCACGCAGCTTCGGCGTGACGAAGGTAAGCCGCTCGGCGCGCCGGGCAATCTCCGCCGCCAGCCGGCCGGCTTCGGTCGCGGCATGCACGAGAGCCAGGCAGATCGCCCGATCGAACCCTTCTTCTCCGGGCCGGATGCGGCCGCGCCCGCCGTCTGCGCGGAACACCGAAGAAAAGCGCTGGCTCATCAACAGCGGCACCGGCACGGGCCACCGCAGCTTCTGCGCCAGGAGGAGATCGGCGAGCCACCAGCCAAGCGCTTCGGCATCCGGACGGATCGTGTGTGTCTCGCGGATGATCGCCGCGGCCGCGAAAGGTGCGGCTGATCCGCTGAGGCCGAGGTCGTCAAACGTCTGCGCGAGCGTTGCCAGCGGCTCATCCCATTTGATGCCGAGCATGCCGGCCGTCACCTGCAGCGCCTCCGCATCGAGCGCGGTTGAACGAGAGCCAAGCCGCTTCCAGGCGGAAAGGATCTGCCCGGCAGGGCCGGGATCGTCCCCCGGCTTGCGCAACAGCCACGCGTCGCGCAGCCCTGCCTCGTCCTCCGAACGCCCCGCAAGCCGCACCGCTGCCGACGCGCATTTCAGCGCCAGCCGCTGGCGCCAAGCGCCGGCCCAGTCAGGTTCGGCCCGCACGATCTGATCGAGCGGATAAAGCGCGCCCCCCGCCATGAATGCCGCATCCGCGGTGTCCGCGGCAAAGGTCTGGGGACCTGCCCAGCGAGCTGCCGGCATGGGCTGAAACGGCGTTTTCTGTATTACGGCCTTGGGAATCATGGCGGTGAGCGTAAATGCTATGTGCGCTTATGGCCATCGATCACCCAGCAATCCGCACCGTCGATCGGCGGATTTACACGATTATTTGCGGTTTGCGGGCACCGCCTCGAAAACGCTGAAATCGGCAAACGTGCCCCTACCGCTGTCGATCAATAGGAGTTGAGTTTTGCGGATCGCCGCGCCGCCCTACATAGGGTGCAGCTGGCCAAGGAGGATTTCAGTTTGTCGTTTCACCGGATGATTGCATCTCTCGCCGTAGTCCTTGCCCTTTCAGCGCCAGTTCTGGCACAGCAACAGCGCGGTGGTGACGAGAACCGCGAGCGTGGCCGCCAAGTGGAGCAGAGCGCCGGTGGTGGCATATTCAGCCTGATCCCGGCGGATTCCACCACCGAACATGTCTTCAAGGGACCTTCCGGCGATCTACCCTACATCGCCACGGCCGGCACGCTCGATCTGTTCGGCCAGGACGGCAACCGCTCCGCAAAGATCTTCTATACCGCCTATATCGCCAAGAACCGGGCACCCGGCAGGCCGCTCACCTTCGCCTTCAACGGCGGCCCGGGAGCCGCCTCCGCCTATCTGCATCTCGGCCTGGTCGGCCCGAAAATCCTGGAATTCGGCGCGACCGGCGACAACGGCACGACGCCCCGGCTGAGGGACAACCCCGAAAGCTGGCTCGCTTTCACCGATCTCGTACTGGTCGATCCCGTCGGTACCGGCTGGAGCCGCGCCGCCAGCAATGATGCGGCCGGCACCTATTACAGCGTGCGGCAGGATGCCGACAGCCTGTCCAAGGCGATCGCGCTCTACGTCCAGAAGAACAACCGGCTCGATGCGCCGAAATACCTGCTCGGCGAGAGTTATGGCGGTTTTCGCGCCGCCAAGGTCGCCGTGTCCCTGAAGAACAGTCAGGGGATGCTGGCTTCCGGTATCATCATGCTGTCGCCGCTGGTCGAAGGCCGGTTCCTCGCCAATTCGGACGACCCCTTGAGTGCGGCGCTGCAGCTTCCCTCGCTCGCAGCGGCAGAGCTGGAGCGCCGCAACCAGTTCACGCCGGAGAAGCTTGCCGATGTCGAACGTTTCGCGATCGGCGATTATCTCGTCGGGCTCGCCGGCCCCTCCCCGACCGGTCCGACGGCCGATGGGTTCTATGGCCGGCTTTCTGAACTCACCGGCATTCCGAAGGACGTCGTCGCCCGCACCCGCGGTTTCGTCGGCGACGTCTATGCCAAGCAGATGGGAGGACCGGGAAAGATCGTCAGCCCCTACGACGCTGCCTATGCGGTACCAGATGCCTATCCGGAAGATGCCTCTACCCGCAACGACGACCCGATCCTCGAAGGTTACACGCGCGCCTACGGCGCCGCCTTTGCCGCCTATGCCCGCAACGAACTCGGGTTTGCGACCGAAATGTCCTATTCGCTGCTGAACGAGGAGGTGAACCGCCGCTGGGAATGGAACGGCAGCCGCGGCGGCGACTCGCGCTCGCTCGCCAGCGCCAGCACCGATATCCGCGACCTGCTCTCGGTCATCCCGTCCTTCAAGCTGATGATCGCCCACGGCTACAGTGACGCGCTGACGCCTTACGGCGCCAGCCGCTACGTCATCGACCACCTGCCGCCCGACCTCGCCGCCGGCCGCGCCGAGCTCAAGGTCTATCGCGGCGGACACATGTTCTACACCAGGCCGGATTCGCGCAGGAATTTTGCGGGGGACGTCAGGGCGTTCTACGAGGCCAAGGCAACGGATTGAAATCGCCAGCTGATTGATGACGGCAAGGTCACCGTGATGTGATGCGCCGCCGCCTTGCTGGTCTGGGCCCGAAACCGCTACTAGCTCATATACGTTGATTTTCAGAAAGTTTTTTCGGTCCATGACCAGCGAATACCAGATGTCGCGGCGCGCCTTCGTTATCGGCTCCGTCTCGATGACCGCGACGCTTGCCGGCTGCGCCACCACCGCCGAACGGGCGCCGGTCCCGGAAATGGCCCGCCGCCCGATCGAGCCCCCGAGCGAAGCGGAATTGCAGGCCCGATACGCCGCCGTCGAGGACAGCGGCCACCTCCTGCCGGCGATCCCCTACAAGCAGATCGACCCGAAATATTATCGCCAGCGCGTGGTCGATCCGACCGGCGAACTGCCGGGCACGGTGGTCGTCGATACACCCGGCCGTTTCCTCTACGTGGTCGAACCCGGCGGCACCGCGATGCGCTACGGCGTCGGCATCGGCAAGGACGGCTTTGCCTGGCAGGGCGAAGGCGTCATCCACTGGCGGCAGCCCTGGCCCCGCTGGAAGCCGCCGAACGAGATGGTCGCGCGCCAGCCGAGCCTCAAGAAGTTTTCCATCGAGAACGGCGGCATGGATCCGGGTATCAAGAACCCGCTCGGAGCCCGCGCTCTCTACATCTTCCAGAACGGCCAGGACACGCTCTACCGCCTGCACGGCTCGCCGGAATGGGCCTCGATCGGCAAGGCGACGTCGTCGGGTTGCGTGCGCCTCGTCAATCAGGATGTCATGGATCTCTATACGCGCGTCCCCTATCACGCCCGGATCGTCGTGCATCAGGATGTGCTGAAGGCCGTTCCTGCGGTATGACACGGCAACTGCGACGATGTTGTTTCGTCGCCGCTGCATGATGTAAACAGTTCGGCGCCGCATCGCCGGAAGTGCGGGAAAAGAGGTTGGAGGCCCGAACTGGATTTGGACGAGGAGACGCCGCAATCCGATGCGCCGACGCCGCGCATGCTGTCCTGGGCGCGCAATTCGACGATCTATCGCATCGAGCGGCGGATGCACACGGAAAAGCAGCTCTTCGACGCCATAGCGCGCAAGGCACGCCAGAAATTCGAGGATATCGGCGAGGTTCAGGTCAGGGCGCTCGCCGAGTTCGCCGTGAAATTCGCCTATGACAACAAGGCACTGGATGATGAGGCCTTTGCCGCAATCAGCACCCGCTCGGGCATGCGCGGCGGCAGGTCGAGGCGGGCCATTGCCCAGAAATTGTCGCAGAAGGGCATAGCGAGCGTCACCGTCGCGGCCGCCATAGCCGAGGCGGATGATCTCCATGCGGCTCTCATCCTGGCCCGCAAGCGCGCCTTCGGGCCGTTTCGCAAGAGCGAACTCGACGAAAAACGCAAGGCGAAGGAACTTTCCGCCTTCGCCAGAGCCGGGTTCAGCTTCGATATCGGCAAGAAAATCTTCGAAATGTCGCTGGATGAGGCCGAGGAAGCGCTGGATGCAGGCCGCCACCTCTAGGTTCGATCGACCTGTGGCCTGCCGTCAGGCCTGTTTGAGGGCAGGATCGTCAAGCGCCGGATTGTAGAAGAGCGAGAGCGTCAGGCTCCGCGCGATGCGCTCCGCAGTCGCCATGAACCAGGCTTTCGCCTCCTGGGTCGGAGCAATGTCTTCCAGCGTCGCGGCAAACAGGTCCAGCCATTTCGGGAAAAGCTCCGGCGTCATGTTGGCTACGCCGGCATGCGCCTGCACCGGCTTTCCGCCATAGGCGCCGTTGCGGAAGGCGACGGAGGACCAGAAGCTTTTCATCTTCGCCATATGTTCCGGCCAGCGTCCGGAAAGCCGTGCGTCGAAGACAGGTCCCAGTTCCGGATGCGCCAGAATACGGCCATAAAACGTATCGACCAGCTTGCCGATGAAGGCATCGTCGATGCCGATCGCCTTCATTTCCGCTTCCGCGCGTTCCCGGATCGCCGCGATATGCGCCGCGCGCCCCTGCAATTCGTCGCTCATCTCAAGACCTTGGGTTCCGCTGAATTTGCGCTCGTCCTATATAGGCTTTGCGGATACCGGGACCAAGGTCCAACAGCCAGTTGCGACGATCTGACAAGTGTCTGTTCAACGGGAAGATCCCCCTCTCATGTTGGAGAGGAGGATTTCCAGATCAAACCCGCTCCAACGCGACCGCGATGCCCTGCCCGACGCCGATGCACATCGTGGCAAGCGCGTATCTGCCCTTGCGCAGCGACAGTTCGAGCGCCGCCGTGCCGGAAATGCGGGCGCCGGACATGCCGAGCGGGTGGCCGAGCGCGATCGCGCCACCATTCGGGTTGATATATTCGGCGTCTTCCTGGAGGCCGAGTTCACGCAAAACGGCGATGCCCTGGCTAGCGAAGGCTTCGTTGAGCTCGACCACGTCGAAATCCTTCGGCGAGATGCCGAGACGGGCGCAGAGCTTCTGGGTGGCCGGAGCCGGACCGATGCCCATGATGCGCGGCGGAACGCCGGCCGTGGCGCCGCCCATGATGCGGGCGATCGGGGTCAGGCCATATTTTTTCGCAGCCGCCTCCGAAGCAATGATCAGGGCCGCGGCGCCGTCGTTGACACCCGAAGCGTTGCCTGCGGTGACCGTGGCGCCCTCGATCTTGTTGAGCACCTTGAGCTTGGCGAGCGCTTCCATGTTGGTCGCGCGCGGATGTTCGTCTTTCGAAACGACCACCGGGTCGCCTTTGCGCTGCGGAATGGTCACCGAGGTGATTTCCTTGGCGAGACGACCGTTCTCCTGAGCCGCCGAGGCCTTCGCCTGGCTGCGCACGGCAAATGCGTCCTGGTCCTCGCGGGAGACCTTGTAGTCGATCGCCACGTTGTCGCCGGTTTCCGGCATGGAATCGACGCCGTATTGCTTCTTCATCAGCGGGTTGATGAAACGCCAGCCGATCGTCGTGTCGTAGATCTCGGCATTGCGCGAGAATGCGGTTTCGGCCTTCGGCATCACGAAGGGCGCTCTGGACATGCTTTCGACACCGCCGGCGATCATCAGTTCGGCCTCGCCGGCCTTGATGGCGCGGGCGGCGGTGATGACCGCATCCATGCCCGAACCGCAGAGGCGGTTCATCGTGGTGCCTCCGAGCGAGACCGGCAGGCCGGCAAGCAGAGCCGACATGCGGGCGACGTTGCGGTTGTCTTCGCCGGCCTGGTTGGCGCAGCCGTAGATGACGTCGGCGACGGCTTCCCAATCGACGGAAGCATTACGCTCCATCAGCGCTTTCAACGGGATGGCGCCGAGGTCGTCGGCACGAACGGAGGAGAGCGAGCCGCCGAAACGGCCGATCGGGGTGCGGACATAATCGCAGATATAGGCTTCGGTCATGATCTTCTCTCTTACAGTTTCGGCACGACAAGATCGGCAACAGGGCCATCGATATGGAGGCGCGCGCCGGTCATGGCCTGCAGTTCTTCGACTGTCATATCGGCCAGCTTTTCGCGCAGGACGAAATGCTTCTCGACGATGTCGATGACGGCATGGCTCGTATAGACCCGAGTGATACAGGCAACGCCGGTCAGCGGAAAGGTACAAGCTTCAACTAATTTCGGGTCGCCGTTCTTGGTGACGTGCTCGGTGATGACGCAGACCTGCTTGGCGCCGTGCACGAGGTCCATGGCGCCACCGACCGCCGGCACACCCTTGGAGCCGACACGCCAGTTGGCGAGGTCGCCGTTCTGGGCCACCTGCAGCGCGCCCAATATGGCGACGTCGAGATGGCCGCCGCGCACCATGGCAAAGCTGTCGGCATGGTGGAAGAACGCGGCGCCCGGTTTCAGCGTCACGGCCTTCTTGCCGGCATTGATCAGATCCCAGTCCTCTTCGCCTTCGGCCGGGGCTTCGCCGAAATTCAGGATGCCGTTTTCAGTGTGGAAGATCGCTTCGCGGCCCGGCGGCTGGTAGCGCGCCACCATTTCCGGAAAGCCGATGCCGAGGTTCACATAGGCGCCGTCCTGAATATCCTGCGCGGCGCGCCAGGCGATCTGGGCGTTGGAAAGCTTGATGTCTTCTCGGGTGTTGAGGGTCATACGTAAGCCACTCCAGCGCGAATAAGTACTTCTTCCTGTTGCGGGTTCGGAACCTCGACGACGCGGTCGATGAAGATGCCGGGCGTGACGACATGCTCGGGATCGATGCCACCTGGGGGCACGATCTTCGACACCTGCACGATCGTCTTGGCGGCAGCCATGCACATCAGCGGGTTAAAGTTGCGGCCGGCCTTGTTGTAGGTGAGGTTGCCCAATGGATCGCCGAGTTGCGCCTTGACGATGGCGAAATCCGCCTTCAGCCAGCGCTCCTGCACATAATGGCGACCGTCGAACTCGGCGATCACCTTGCCATTGGCAAGTTCGGTGCCGTAAGCGGTCGGCGTGTAGAAGGCGGGGATGCCGGCACCGCCGGCGCGGATGCGCTCGGCAAGCGTGCCTTGCGGCACCAGTTCGAGCTCGATCTGACCCGCGAGATAGCGGTCGGTAAAGGCACGGGGGTCCGACGATTTCGGGAACGAGCAGATCATCTTCCTGACCATGCCTGCGTCGATCATCGCCGCAATGCCGATGCGACCGTTGCCGGCATTGTTGTTGATGACCGTCAAGTCCCTGATTCCCTTGTCGATCAGGGCATGAATCAGCTCGATCGGCGCCCCCGACCCGCCAAAACCGCCGATCATGATGGTCGCGCCATCACCGATCTCGGAGACGGCTTCCGCCGTGCTCCCGATTGTCTTGTCCATACGGGATATCTCCTTCGCTATAGTCGGCGGAGGTAACCGCCGTGCCTCAGGGGAAGAGATAGATCAGCACGGGATAGACAGCAAGCCATATGTGCGATAATTGACATTTGTTCACATATCGCACATATTGTGCGAACCAATGATGCGGAGATGGGCACATCCTCGCCGTCACACATTGCCTCGAAGGGGCCGGTTCGGGAGAGACCATGCAGGAAACGGATTTTGTCAGCGGTTTCGCTCGAGGACTGAAGGTAATCGAGGCTTTCGGCGAGACGACGCCGCGGCTGGCGATCGCCGATGTGGCGAAGGCGACCGGGCTCGACCGGGCGACGGCCCGCCGCTGCCTGCTCACCTTGGCCGAACTCGGTTATGCCGATTATGACGGAAAATTCTTCGTGCTGACGCCGAAGATCCTGCGGCTCGGCCATGCCTATCTCTCCGCCACCCCCCTGCCCCATATCGTCCAGCCTTTCCTCGACAAGCTCGCCGAGGAGGTTCACCAGAGTGCATCCGCAAGCGTGCTCGACGGCACCGAGGTCGTTTATATCGCCCGCGCTTCGCAGAAGCGGGTGATGTCGATCAACCTGATGCCCGGCAGCCGCCTCCCCGCCTATTGCGCCTCGATGGGCCGCGTGCTGCTGGCGGCCATGCCCGAGGATGAGGCCCGTGCGCTTCTCAAGCAGACCAACCTCAGATCCTTCACGCCGCGCACCCTCACCGACCCTGCCCGGCTGATGGAAGAGCTTGCCCGCGTCCGCGAAAAGGGCTTTGCCGTCATCGACCAGGAGCTGGAACTCGGCCTCTGTTCGATTGCCGTGCCGCTGGAAAATGATCGCGGCCGGGTGGTGGCCGCGATCAATATCGGCGCACCGGCGGCAAGCGTGCCCGCGGCCGAGATGGCCGAGCGTTATCTGGAACCGCTGAAGGGCGTCGCGAGGCTCCTGAAATCCCTGCTGCGCTGAACCCATCAGCGCCGTGAATCGATCCGGCCGGATCGATTCAATCATGTCGTTGGACGGCAGAATCCAGACTTGCGATTCTGCCGGCATGACCAGCGAACCGCTTCTCCTCACCCGCCGCGACCCCGCCCGCAACATGGCCCGATTCTATGTGCTCACCGTCGAACCGGACCTTTTCGACGGCGCGGCGCTCACCCGCAATTGGGGCCGTATCGGTACCAAGGGCCGTTTCCGCATAGATCTGTTTGGCTCGCGGCTGGAGGCGGAGCACCGGCTTGTAGCGCTTGCCCGCAGCAAGGTGAGGCGCGGTTATCGGCAGGGGGCGGAGGCCGGCTGACAGTTCTCGACTTAGGGCAGCACCCGCTTGTTGCATTGCCCTTCTGCGCTCGGTCGAAGCGGCGTCAGAGGGGCAGGCCCACATAGTTTTCCGCAAGCGCCGTCGACGCTGCCCGCGAATGCGTCAGATAGCCCAGCTCGGCTTCCTGGATCCTCTGGTCGAATTCGCCCGTGTCGGGAAAGCGATGCATCATCGTCGTCATCCACCAGGAGAAGCGCACCGCCTTCCACACCCGGGCAAGCGCCTTTTCGGAATAGGCGTCGAGGCCGGCGTCGGAACGCTCCTGGTAGTGCTCCCGCAGCCCGCGGAAGAGGTAGTGCACGTCACTCGCGGCAAGGTTCAGCCCCTTGGCCCCGGTTGGCGGCACGATATGAGCTGCATCGCCGACGAGGAACATTCTGCCGAACCGCATCGGCTCGGCAACAAACGAGCGCAGCGGTGCGATCGACTTCTCGAAGGACGGCGCGGTGACCAGCGCTTCCGCATGATGCGCAGGCAGGCGGCGGCGAAGTTCGTCCCAGAACCGGTCATCGCTCCAGTCCTCGATCTTCTCGTCGAGGGCGCACTGGATGTAATAGCGGCTGCGGGTCGCCGATCGCATCGAGCAAAGCGCAAAACCGCGAGGATGATTGGCATAGATCAGCTCATGACTGACCGGCGCGACCTCCGCCAGGATGCCGAGCCAGCCGAACGGATAGATTTTCTCGAAAATGCGGATTGCGCTTTTCGGCACGGCGTTGCGGCTCGGGCCATGAAAACCGTCGCAACCGGCAATGAAATCGCAGTCGATGCGATGCGTGTTGCCGTCCTTTTCGTAGATGACGAAGGGCCGGCGGGTGTCGAAATCGTGGGGCGCGACATTGGCGGCTTCGTAGATCGTCCGGGCTTCGCTTGCCTCGCGACGTTCCATCAGGTCGCGGGTCACTTCCGTCTGACCATAGACCATGACGCGCTTGCCACCGGTCAGCCCGTGGAGATCGATCCGATGATCGCGACCGTCGAAGGCGAGCGAGAAACCCTCGTGCGGCAGGCCTTCAGCGTGCAGCCGCGCTCCGGCCCCGGCCTGGTCGATCAGCCCGACCGTACCCTCCTCCAACACGCCGGCACGGACCCGGCCGAGAATGTAATCCTTGCCGACACGATCAAGGATGATGTTGTCGATGCCTGCTTCCGTCAGAAGCTGGCCAAGCAAGAGACCTGACGGTCCGGAGCCGATAATGGCGACCTGCGTTCTCATTGATCTCCTCCCAAGTGTTTTCGTTTGGCAAATTGTGCTCGGCTTCCGCATAGGCGACAATGGACATTCGAGCCAAAAAATTGGACAAACCGAACATCGCGGCCGGAGACATCAGATGAACAGGCACATACCGACCTATCAGCTATACGGAGAGGATCCGGGCCAGCGGCATGATTTCTGGCTGCATTGCGAAACCATCAGGTCGAGAAGCAGCCGCCACCAGTGGGAGATCCGCCTGCATCGGCACGAGTCATTCTTTCAGATACTGTACATCGAGGCGGGGTCAGGCGACGCGTCTTTCGACAGTGAAACGCATCCCATCCGACCACCGTCGGTAATCACCGTGCCTCCCGGCCTCAGTCACGGCTTCCGGTTCTCCCGCGATATCGAGGGTTCGGTCATCACCATCCTGAGTGCCCATCTCGACCACCAGCCGGGAGAGCGCAGCCGCTTCAGCGAATGGCTTGCGACACCGCACCTAACCCCGCTCGACCGGCTGAATACCGATGCAGCCTACCTGACGCAAACGCTGAAACGAATTGGCGAGGAATTCGATCACCGCAACAACGGGCGCAACGAGCTTCTCACTTCCTATGTAAAGCTCGCCCTGAGGCTGACAGCGCGCATCTCTTACGCCGACAACCTCAATCAGTTCCCGGCGCACGAAGGCGAACGGCGGATGGAGATGCTGAACGGACTCATTCAGCAGCATTTCCGCGCGCACAAGCCGATATGCTTTTATGCGGCCGAGCTCGGCATCTCGCTGACCCATCTCAATCGCGTTGTCCGGTCGATGGCGGGCTGCACGGTGCACGACCTGATCACCGCCAAGCTGATCGAGGAGTCCAAGCGTGAACTCGTCTTCTCGCTCGCCTCCGTGCAGGAGGTCGGTCATCGCCTCGGCTTTGCCGATCCTGCCTATTTCTCGCGGTTTTTCGTGAAGCAGACGGGCGAAACACCGCGGGCCTGGCGCCTTCGGGAAATCCGGTCGCTACACGGGACTTCTTCCTGAAGAGCGCGAACTGCCCGGCGGCACAATGCCTGGCCGCATCGACCCCGCCACGGCGTCGGGTTCACCGTGGTCGCCCCATTCAAGGATCGGAACATCAGGCTTGCGATCGGGGCGAGCTTGGAGATTATCCTTCAGGTGATCAGAAGAAGCAGGACGTATGCAACGACCGTGAAGAGCATTCCGCGGAACGCATAGGAGACGCAGCGGTATTTCTGCCGGGCGATCACGGAGAGAACATCGGCGTTGTCCAGGTATTCCTTGAAGAGATAGCCAACATCGCTGCGCTGCGCCGCGTGCTCGAATATTGCTCTGTGCTGCGGCCATGCTCCCCAAAAAAGCGAGGTGGACTTCTCCACTCGCCGCGGCAGCACGACAAGGATGGCCGAAAGAATTGACGAAACTGAAGCAATGGCAAGCAAAGCGGAAACAATCACCGCTGCCCACGCGCCATCGGTATAACGCGCCAAGGTGAATACGCCTCGCCCCTCGCTCGACGAGATCAGAAAGGCGAGCATGAAGGTAAAGATATAGGCGGCCTTCTGATCGGATATCTTGATCTGATCATAGAATACGTCGTTGATCTTTCGAACATGGTTGAAGTATTCCTCGGTGATCTCGCCGGACGCCATTGGCATTTCGAGCATCTCGGTCGGCGCGCTTTCGAAGTCGCTCAACTTGCTTTTCCCCTGTTCCGAACTGTTTCCCTGTTAATACAGTTCAGCCGAAAAGCAATGCCATTGCTAAAGCTCGTCTTGACTCCTGCCGCATTTCTACGCAGTTGTGAGGCATGTCGGGGGCGTTCAATCGGTTTTATGTTGCAGCAGTTGCGCTGCCTATACTTGCTGGCGGACTGATGTCCCCGGCAGTGGCAGAGCCTGTCCAACGGGCGGGGCCGGCTGCCGGCGCAGTCATTGCCCGCAAGGTGGGTGAGGAAGTCCGCTTTATCGACGTATCCAGCTGGCAGTTCGTCGACCTCAAGCAGGACCTCCTCACCGGTGACGTGCTGCGCACCAATGCGACCGGCCAGCTGGCGATCCTGTTTTCCGACCGGACGCAGGTCCGGCTCGGCCGCAATTCCTCGTTGGTCGTCAAGCAGATCACCGACAGCACCAGTGCCGACACCGTGCTGGAACTTCAGTCCGGTACTATCTGGGCACGCGCGGAACGCGGCGGGCCTGGCGTACGGGTCGAGACGCCTGCGGCGGCGGCAGCGATCCGCGGCACCGACTGGACGATGACGGTCAAGGGCGACCAGACTTCGCTCAACGTTCTCGAAGGCGTCGTGCAGTTCAGCAATCCTCAGGGCAGTGTCGAGGTGCGCCAAGGCGAAGGGGCCGTCGCCTCGATCGGCCAGGCACCTCGCAAGATCGTCATTGTCGATTCCGACGACCGCGAGCAGATGCTGTTCTTCCTGCCACCGCGTGAGGCTTTCGAGCGGATGCCGCCCTCGGCTCAACCCGTCGCCGAGATGCGCCGCAATGCTGATCGCATCGCAGCCATTCCCCTCGAGCGCCGTAGCGCAGAGGATTGGGTCGCACTTGCCGAAGCCCAGCTTTCGCTCGAAGGCCGCCAACGGGCGCGGCAGACGCTTGCGACGCTCAAGGGGCAGAGGCTTTCCGCCTCCCAGCAGGCTCGCGTGACCTTGATCGAGGCGGTCCTTGCCGCAAGCGAGACCCGCTACGCGGAAGCTGCCAAGCTGTTCGAAAAGGCGCAGCGCGGACTCGATCCCAAACGGCGGGGCATCGCGCTTTACGGCGGCTACTATGCCCGCGCTCTTGCCGACCCGAACCGGGTGGAGGCACTGCCGCCGCAGGTGGGCGGATCCGACGGAGCATTTCTGCGCGCCTATGCGCTGGGCTTCCTGCAGGACTTGAAGGCTGCCATCAAGGTGCTGCAGGAAGCCGAACGGCAATATCCGGACGACCCCGAACTGCCGGCCTATCGCGGTTGGCTTGCTGTTCTACTGAACGATCGCGCCCAGGCGGAAGAGGCGCTCAACCGGTCGCTGTCGATCGATCCCGCCGAACCGACAGCGCTCGAGGCCCGGTCACATTTTCGCGCAGGCTTCAAGGGTGACTATCAAGGCGCGCTCGCCGACCTCGAAGCAGCCGTCAAGGTCGCGCCCGGGAGTTCGACAACCTGGAACGCGATCGGCAACATCCACTCGGTGCGGAACGCCAACCGCGAGGCCGAAGCGGCCTTCAAGAAGTCGATCGAACTCGATCCCCAGGACCCTCTCACCCATTCCAACCTGGCGCTCTTCTATCTCGATATCGGCCGCATCGAGGATGCCAAGCGGGAGATCGACACGGCCTTCGCCATCGATCCGGGCTTCGATATCGCACTTGTCGCCCGCGGCCGTTACTATCTGCAGACCGGAGAACTGGACAAGGCGGTCGACGACCTGCTCGCGGCGAGCGTTGCCAATCCCGGATATTCGCAAGCGCAATTGCTGCTTGCGGCCGCGAATTACGAAAAGGGCGACCGAGTACCGGCCGAGCAGGCGACGGAAAATGCCGAAAGGCTCGACGATAACGATCCGGTGATATCCGCCCTGCGCACGGCAGTCGCGATCGACAATTACGATTCGGAAGGCGCCATCCGCAACGCGCAGGAATATCTCAAGCGCTCGAAAGCCCGCGGCGGCGATTTCACCTCGCTCGGCGCCAACCAGCAGGCCGGATCGACGCTGAACGATGCATTCCGACTACAGGGCATGAATGCCTGGGGCGAATATTACAGCGACGCGGCCTTCGATCCGTTCGCCGGTACCGCCTATATCGACCAGAGCATCCGCGGCAGCGCCAATCCGTTCGTGAACAACTACTTCTACGGCGACAACGTCATCACCAACGCACCGAACGGGCAGGCGTTCTCGTCCTTCCTGCAGGGCCTGATGCTCGAACCGCATGTGATTTCCGGCCGCTCACGCTCCGCCAATATCATCCGGCGCCCATTCTTCGAGGGCTCGATCGGCGGCGGGATCAATACGGCGGGGGGTGAGTTCGATTATATCGGCGAAGGGGAGGTCCAAGGGTATAGCAATCTGCCATTCCCGATCAGCTTCTATGGGAATTTGCAATGGCAGAGGTTACCGGACAGCCGGGATATCGGTGCGCTGACGGATCTTGATACGGAGAACAAGGTCATCGGAGGCAATGGTTATCTGACCGCCAGTCCCACTCCGTACGACCGATTTGTTCTCTACTACAACGACGCCAAGAGCGAACTGAGCCGCGATCTTGTATTCGACGGGGATCCGTCAACGATTTTTGGTCTGCCGCCACTTACATTCACCGCCCCCCTGGCCAGTCAGCAGAGTGCTTCGGCACGAGTAACCAACGGCGGTCTCGGTTGGAGCCACACGTTTGGCTACCAAAATGTGCTCAATGCCGCTTTGCTCTACAGCGGCATCAAGACAAAAGACCAGCGGTATCTGGAGTTCGATATCCTTGGCTTCCCTCTTCCGGTGGCAAACGAAACCGACACATTCAGCCAGGACGCTTATATCGCGGCAATCAATCATACCGTCGGATCCGGCAATCTGACGTGGCGGTATGGGATCGAAGGCGGCTGGATCGATGCCCGCCAATCTCAAGTCTACGAAAATCTCGTTCCAATCGGTTTGATCCCGCCGGCGCTGGATTCAGCCTTCAGCGCTTCGGATCGCAGCGCCATTGGCAGGATCTATGTGGATCTGCTGCATGAAATCACCCCCGATCTCAAGGCGGAATATGCACTCTTCGGCACTTATGCGGAAAGTGCCATGACGAACACCAGGATCGAACCCCGCTTGGGGATAGCTTGGTCGCCAGCGGAAAAGCAGTGGCTACGTGCCGGCTTCATGCGAAGCAGCCTGGATATCTCGACGCCCACTCTTTCTCCCATCGGTGTTGTTGGTCTTCAGCCTAATCCCGTTTCCGTGGGAACTGATGGCTATATCGACACCTACGCTTTCCGTTGGGATGCCGAATGGACACCGGACTTTTTCACGGCGGTCGAATTCCAGCATCAGGATCTCGACGATCTGCGTATTGCTGTCCCCTTGTCGTCTATACCTTTCACCACCTCCGAAGGCCGTATCGATCGCGGTAGCCTTAGCGCCAACCTTCTTCTCGGCCACGGCTTTGGCCTCTCATCGACCGTTGCATATACCGACTCCGAAGACCGCGACCCCGCATCCGCTACATTCGGCGGCCCCTTGCCTTTCGTGCCGGAATGGGGAGGACAGGTGGCGCTCACCTGGGTCAACGAAGCGAATGTGAAGGCAACGCTTGCCGCCAACTATGTGGGCGATCGTGTCGACGAAGTCGGTATCGAACTTGACGATTACTGGACCTTGGACGCCAGCCTGACCTGGGAGCCCCTCGACAAGCGCTTTGAATTGGATCTCACCGCCTACAACCTCCTGGACGAGGACATCGAGGTAAGCGCCGGGACGCCCGGTTGGGGCCGGTCCTTCAGGGGCACGCTCAAAGTTCGGTTCTGATGGCCGGCCGGCGCGGTTTCTCCTTTTCGACGCCGCGCTTCTTCTCCTCGCGCGGCGTGCAGATCGTCATTCTGGCGGCATTCTTCTTCGCGGCGGTGGCGCTCGTCATGCGCCTGCCCGGCTGGCCGCTGGTCGACTATCGCGCATTCGACTATCTTTCGACCATCGGGGCCGCGCCGCTTGCCAAAGACGGACCGATCATTGTTGCGATAGACGAACCTTCGCTGGCGGAGATCAATGTCCAGTGGCCCTGGCCGCGCAGCCTGCATGCCAAGCTGATCTCGCAGCTTCGCGCAGCCGGCGCCAAAGTGATCGGCGTCGACATCATCTTTTCAGAACCCTCGGCGCCGGTCGAAGACGAGGCGCTTGCTGCTGTTCTCGGGCCGGATGTGGTGCTTGCCGGCGACGAGACGCTGGTGACCTCCGACCAGGCCGACCAGTTCATCCGCGTCATGCCGCTGCAGATGTTTTCCGACAGACTGGCGCTGACCGGCATAGCATCCGTCGGCCTGCATCGCGACGGCGTGCTGCGTGAGATGCCGGAATATGTGGACAGCTTTGCCTCGATGATTGCGACAGCTGCAGGCATCGAGGCGGAATTGCCGGAGCCGGGAAGCCTCATCCAGGTGTTCGGCGGCCCGCGCACCTATCCGACGGTTTCTTACTACCAGGCACTCGATCCCGAAAACTTCCTGCCGCCCGGTATTTTCAAGGACCGTATCGTGATCGTGGGTCTCAGCCTGCAGAACGCGCCTTCCATCGAAAAGGGTGGTGCCGATGCCTTTTCCGTGTCCTATACGGTGCATACCAGCAAGCTGATTGCCGGCGCCGAGGTTCAGGCGACCATTTTTGACAACCTGCGGCTCAAGAACTCCATCGCGGAAGCCAGCGGCCCGATGAAGCAATTGCTGCTGCTGATCGCCGTCGTGGCGGCGGCGATGCTTGTCTGGAAGGGTACCGGCTGGCGCACGGTGGCGGTAGGCGCAGCGACGATTTCCGTTCTGTTCGTCGGCAGCTATATAACCTTGCGTTTCGGTCGCGTCTTCGTGTCACCGATGGCGCCGGCGCTCGCCTTTGCCGGCATCGCCGCAGCGCAGGCGACGCTTGACTATGCCCAGGAGCGAAAGAACCGCCGGCAGGTCACCAGGGCATTCTCCCAGTATCTGGCTCCGGCGCTGGTCGATCAGCTTGCGCGCGATCCCTCCAAGCTGAAACTTGGTGGCGAGAAGCGCGAGCTTTCCATCCTTTTCTGCGACGTGCGCGGCTTCACGACCATTGCCGAGCAGCTCAAGGATGATCCGCAGCAGCTGACCATGCTGATCAACCGGCTGCTGACACCGTTGTCCGATATCGTGCTGTCGCATGGTGGCACGATCGACAAATATATCGGCGACTGCCTGATGGCCTTCTGGAATGCACCGCTCGACGACCCGGCGCACGCGGCTCATGCGGTAGCCGCCGCCCTGGATATGCTCGATTCGATGCAGACCCTGAACGACGACCTGAAGGCCGAAGCGGAGGCGACGGGACGGACTTTTTATCCGCTGGCGATCGGAATCGGCATCAATACTGGCGAATGCGTGGTCGGGAACATGGGCTCGACGAGCCGTTTCGACTATTCGGCGCTCGGAGACGCCGTCAATCTGGCAGCTCGACTTGAATCCGCATCAAAAGCTTACGGCGTGCCGCTGCTACTAGGTGAGCGGACAGCACGGGCAGTGGACGATGTTTTCGCGGTCTTCGAACTCGACCGCATCACGGTTAAAGGCAAGACAGAAGAGGTTCCTGTCTGCACGGCGCTCCGTGAAACTTCCGAGGCGGCACGGAAGGTCCATCGTGAATTTCTTCAGGCGCGTTATCGCGGCGATATCGCCACCCAGCAGATGCTGGCGCAGAGGCTTGGACATGATGTGCCGGCGCTTTCGGCGTATTATGGGCAAGCCCTGTAGCGTCTGAGCAGGAAAACGAAATGCCACATCGGGTCGCCAGTTCTCGTGTCAATGATCGACATGTTGGGACAATATTTCACTATCCGGCGCACTCTTAAATTAAATAGTCTATTTCTTTTATAGAAAATATCTCACCCTTCCGTGCATCGACTTTCGTGTCCTGCAACCGATGAGGGGAAGATCAACGATGACATTGGTAAAAACTGTGAGAACGGCTCTGTTCGGCCTGCTTGCCTTCGGCACCATGAGCGGAGTGGTCGCGGCCCAGACAAATGCGCCCCTTCTTGCGAAGGTGCCACCTGGAACTGTCCTGACGGTCGGCGATCCGGTGACGCAAAAGGCGCTGGAAATCTCCGGCCTGATCAAGGAACTGTCGTTTGAAGTCCGATGGGCAAACATCAGTGGCGGCCCGCAAACGTCGGAAGCCTTCCGCGCCAAGGCGCTCGACGTTGGGTCGGTCGCGGAAATCCCCTCGATCTTCGCCAACTGGAACAACCTGCCGGTTCGCAACATCGCCTACCGTGAACGCCGCGACCCGATTGCCAATCCCATCTACCGTTTCGGAGTAGCGCCCGGCGCCGGCGTCAGGACGCTGGCCGATTTCCGCGGCAAACGCATCGCATTCAGCCCGGGCCAGGCCCAGGGAGCCCTCGTCCTTCGTGCACTCCATGCCGCAGGCCTCAAGAAAAGCGACGTCACGCTGGTAGAATTGCCGAGCACCGGCGACGTCTATCCGAAGGCGCTGGCCAGCAAACAGGTCGATGTGGCGCCGCTTGGGGGCGTCTATATAAGGCGCTATGTCGCCCAATACGGCTCCGATGGCGCCACGCTCGTGGAGCACGGGCTGCGTGATGATCCAGCTCATCTCTACGCACCGCAATGGGTGCTGGACGATCCGGCAAAGGCAGCTGCTCTCGCCGAATATGTCGGGCTCTGGGCACGCGCCACCGAGTGGGTGAACAAGAACCCGGAGATCTGGATCAAGGAATATTACGTCGACCAGCAGGGCTTGAGCCAGGATGACGGCGAATATCTCGTCAAGCTGACGGGGGAACAGGTCGTTTCCGGAGATTGGAGCGAAGTCAAGAAGCGCCACCAGGAGACGATCAACCTGCTGGCGGCGGAGCTCGGCTACAAGCCCTTCGACGTGGAAAAGATCTTCGACAACCGGTTCGAAAAGACCGCCTCCGCCGCCCTGGCGAAGAGCCAGTAATCCCCCTGCATCATCCAAGAGGAGATCTGAAGCATGGCAACCATTTGGGATGCGGACGAGGCGAAATCATCCCGGTCTTCCAGCCGCGAAAGTGCATATACCGTTCCAGCCGTGGCGAGACCCGTCACCTCCCGGAACCGCCGTAAACTGGGACCGGGACCGGCAATACCATTCGGGCTTCAGATGGGGCCGGCACTGCTGGTGCTGTTCTGGGTGGCCGGCTCGGCGTTCGGGTGGATCGATCCGCGCATACTCTCTGCGCCCTGGACGGTCATCGAGGCCTTTGGAAGGCTGATCGAACAGGGCCGGTTGCAGGACAACTTCGTGACCTCGGCGACGCGTGCCCTGCTTGGGCTCAGCATCGGTCTGGTCATCGGCACGATCCTTGCCGTCACCGCCGGTCTTTCCCGGATCGGCGAAGCACTGATCGACGGTCCCGTTCAGATCAAGCGTGCCATCCCGACGCTGGCTCTGATCCCTCTGCTGATCCTGTGGTTCGGCATCGGCGAAGGCATGAAGGTCACGACGATCGCCCTTGCCGTCATCATACCCATCTACATCCACACCCATAACGCCCTGCGCAGCATCGACAGCCGCTATGTCGAACTGGCCGAGACCCTGCGCATGAGCCAGAAGGATTTCATCGTCCAGGTGGTGTTGCCCGGCGCGTTGCCCGGTTTTCTCCTGGGCCTGCGGTTTGCCGTCACCCTGTGCTGGGTTTCCCTCGTCGTGGTCGAGCAGATCAACGCCACCAGCGGGCTAGGCTACATGATCGAACTTGCCCGCAACTATGGGCAAACCGATGTCATTCTCGTCGGCCTGGTCGTCTACGTGCTGCTCGGCCTCGTCTCGGACGGTCTCGTCCGCCTGCTTGAACGGAGGGTCCTCTCATGGCGCCGCACTCTAGCCAGCTGAAATCCGCATCCAGAACCGTGCATGTCCGCAACCTGATCCGCCGGTTCGCCACCAAGACGATCCTCGATCGCGTGGATCTCGACATCGCCGAAGGGGAATTCGTCGCCCTGCTCGGCCGGAGCGGCTCCGGTAAAAGCACTTTCCTCAAGGCGCTTGCCGGCCTCGACTACGATGTCGAGGGAACCGGGACGCTGGAAATACCGGACAATCTCTCGGTGGTTTTCCAGGATGCCCGTCTCCTGCCCTGGCGCACCGTCATCCAGAACGTCACGCTCGGCCTGCCGGGGGCTGTCGGGCAGGAAGCAGGCAGAAAGGCATTGGCCGAGGTAGGCCTCGAGGGACGCGAAGCAGCCTGGCCAAACCAGCTCTCGGGCGGCGAGCAGCAGAGGGTCGCCCTTGCACGTTCGCTGGTCCGCCAGCCGTCCCTGCTTCTGGCCGACGAGCCGTTCGGCGCCCTCGACGCGCTGACCCGCCTGAAGATGCACGACCTGCTGCGGGAATTGTGTGCAAGGCACCGCCCGGCCGTGTTGCTCGTCACCCATGACGTCGACGAGGCAATCTCACTCGCCGACAGGATACTGGTTCTTGATGAGGGCCATCTGATCGAGGATCTCCAGATCGATCTGCCGACGCCGCGCGATCACGGCGATCCACGCTTTGCAAAGATCCGCACCCAGCTTCTAGGCCGGCTCGGAGTGGATACTCCCAGGCGGCGCGCCGCCTGAAATCCAACGGGAACTGTCATCATGACCAGCAGGGATCAGTTCAATCTCAACGCCTCGAACGGGAGACACGCCAATGAGTAATAAGAAGAGACAAATGCGGCTTGGGGCCTTCATCATGGCGACGGGCCATCATGTGGCAGCCTGGCGCCATCCGGCCTCGCAGGCCGACGCAGGGCTGAATATCGATCACTACCGCGAGCTGGCGCAGACGGCGGAACGGGGCAAGTTCGATCTGGTCTTCGTCGCCGACAGTCCGGCCGGCTGGGAACGCGCCAAGGACCCGGAAGCGCTTCGGCGTTCCTCGCAGGGTGCCCATTTCGAACCGGTGACCCTATGGGCCGCGCTTTCGCAGACGACGAGCCACATCGGCTTCGTCGCCACCGCCTCCACTACCTACGAGGATCCTTATCTTCTGGCCCGTAAGTTCGCCTCGCTCGACTATCTCTCCAAGGGCCGGGCAGCCTGGAATGTGGTGACGACGGGCGCGGACGTTTCCAAGAACTTCTCCATCCCCGGCCATCCTGCCCATGCCGACCGCTACGCGCGCGCCGAGGAATTCGTCGATCTGGTGAAAGGGCTGTGGGATAGCTACGAGGACGACGCCTTTATCCGCGACAAGGAAAGCGGCGTCTATCTCGACCCGGACAAGGTGCATCTCGTCGATCACAAGGGCCAGTTCTTCTCGGTCACCGGTCCGCTCAATGTCGGCCGTCCCGTGCAGGGCTATCCGGTGATCGTCCAGGCCGGGGCCTCGGAGCCCGGCCGGGAGCTTGCGGCCCGAACCGCCGAGATGATCTTCACCGCCAACCAGGCGCTCGAGGACGCCCAGGAATTTTATTCCGACGTCAAGGGACGGCTTGCCCGCTATGGACGCAGCCAGGACGACCTCTTGATCAGTCCCGGGATATTCCCCGTTCTCGGCGGGACCGAAAGGCAAGCACAGGAGAATTACGACTATATCCAGTCGCTCGTTCATCCCTCCGTCGCCTGGAACATCCTCGCCCGCCACTACAACGGTGTCGACCTGTCCGGCTATTCGCTGGACGATCCCGCTCCACCCCTGCCGCAGGATACGGAACTCAACAAGAGCCGCCTCAAGCTGGTCACCGATCTGGTATCGCGAAACAATCTGACGCTGCGCCAGCTCTATCTGGCCGTTGCGACCGCCCGCGGCCATCGCACGGTGATCGGCACGCCGGAACAGATCGCCGACGCGATGCAGGAATGGTTCGAGAATGGCGCCGCCGATGCCTTCAATATCATGCCGCCGATCCTGCCCGCTGGATTGACGGATTTCGTCGATCAGGTCGTGCCGATCCTGCGCAAGCGTGGCCTTTTCCGGCATGAATATGAAGGAACGACCCTGCGGGAGAACCTCGGCCTCAAGCGCCCGCAGAACGGCTTCGTGCTTCGGTCACAGCTTGAGCCGGAGGTACGGGCGGCGGTATAGTTCCCGCGCGCCATTTAGATTTCCTGGCCGCGGCGATGGCACCGCCCATACTTCTCGGCCAGGACCTTGTGTTTGTACCTCCCGGGCAGACTTCGTTCAGGCGCTCAATGCCCGCTTGCGGTCCTCGACGAAGCCCACCACTTCCGCTTGTGGCATGGCCTTGCCGAAGATATAGCCCTGCCCGACATCGCAGCCCTGGCCCATGAAATAGGCGAGCTGGGCGTTCTCCTCGATCCCTTCGACGGTGGTCTTGAGATTGAGGCTGCGGCTCAGGCCAAGCACGGCATCGATGATTTTGGCGTTCTTGTCGTTATGGGTGAAACTAGACACAAAGCTCTTGTCGATCTTGATCTTGTCGAACTTGAAGCGCGCCAACTGCGCCAGACTGGAATATCCGGTTCCGAAGTCGTCGAGCGCCACCTGGATGCCGGCGGCATGGAATTGCTCGATCGTCGCGGCAGCAAGGTCCGGGTCATCGACCAGAGCGTTTTCGGTGATCTCGATTTCCAGCCTGGAGGACGGCAGGCCGGTCTGCTGCAGGATGTGGAGAACACGGCTCGCGAGTAGCCTGTCTTCCATCTGGACAGGCGAGACGTTGAAGGAAAGCGACAATGTTCCCGGCCAAAGCTGCGCATCGCGGCAAGCCTTTGACAGTAGCTGCTCGAAGAGCGTGGTAATAAGGCCGGTTTCTTCGGCCACGGCAATGAAGTGTTGCGGTGGGACGAATATGCCGTCCTTGTTCCACCGGGCAAGCGCTTCGAAACCGCAAAGTTCACCGGTCCTGAGATTGATCAGCGGTTGGTAGAACGGCTCGATCCTGCCCTCGTCGATGGCGCGGCGAAGGTCGCCTTCGAGCTTGGCCCGCTCAGAGACCTTCTCCTGCATTTCAGGCTGGAACAGGGAGTATTGGTTGTGGCCCCGGCTCTTCGCCTCGTACAGCGCGACGTCCGACCGGTGGCAGACTTCCTCAAGCGAGCTACCGTGGTCCGGCAGGCGCGCATAACCGACGCTGGCCCCCACTTCCGTCAGCAGGGTGCCGATCCGGACCGGCCGGGAAACCGAATGGATGAGCAGCTGCGCGAAGAGCTCCTCCTTTTCCGGCACCAGGTTGCGGGCCACGGCGACGAACTCGTCGCCGCCGAAACGGAAGACGCATTCGTATTCCGCCAATGCGCAGATGCGCCGCGACACTTCCTTCAACAGGATATCGCCCCCCTGGTGGCCAAGGAGGTCATTGACCTTCTTGAAGCCGTCGAGATCTATCGAAAACACCGTTGCGGTCTGCGGCCCGATATCCTCACCCGTCTCCCGTAGCTTCTCATCCGGGTGCGAAAAGATGAACCTGTCGAAGGCATAGCGGTTGGGAAGCTTCGTCAGATGATCGTGCGTGGCGATATGATCAGCTTCATCGAAGGCCTTCCGGCGGTTCATCATTTCATTGCGCATATCGAGAATGCGCAGCACCGAATAGGCAAAGCTCGCAAGACCGGCAACGATGAGTATGATGATGATGAGGTGGGCTTTTCCCGCACTGATCGACTGAACCAGCCTCAGCAGCAGATCGTCATAGGCTATACAACCGACGAGCAATAGCATCGCGACTGCCGCCACCTCCGCCAGCTGTCTGCCAGCCTTGCTTTCCAGAAAATCCTTCATCTACTCCTCCAACCCCGCGATCCTAGGATAAATGATTAAAGGATTTGTTATTCAGAGTTGTAGAAGAGCGCCTTACAGCTGCAACGCCCGCCGAAGAAATTACCGGGTCTGGCGGATCAATTGAGGTCGTGCCGGGCTATTGCGCCTCTGAGCGCCTCCGACAGCTCGGCCAGTTGATAGGGTTTGCGCAGGATCTTGATGCCTTGCGCCTCTGCCGCCTGCTTGGTCACCTCGGAATATCCGCTCGTCAACAGGATTGGCAGATCCAAGCGGCGCGCTCGAATTTCCTTTGCCAATTCCACGCCGTTCATTCCTCCAGGCATCATGATATCCGAGAATACCAGGTCGACCCGCCGCCCGTTCGCAAGAGCGCCCAGAGCAGCGGCGGCTGTCGCAGCCCGCACGACCTGAAAACCGAGATCTTCCAGCATCTCGCTGACAAGAGCTGCGACTTCGTCGTCGTCTTCAACCAGCAGAACGCTGCCTGCCGACGCCGGACGGCGGCGCGCGACGTGCAGATCCACCAGGTGGTGCTGATCCGGTCCGGGCTCCTTCGAGGAACGGGGTAACATCAGGATTATTTTCGTCCCTCGACCGACTTCGCTTTCGATCTCTATCCTGCCGCCGGACTGCTGGGCGAAACCATGAACCTGCGCAAGGCCAAGGCCGGACCCCTTGCCGATGTCCTTCGTGGTAAAGAACGGTTCGAACACGCGTGCCTGCACCTCGCGGGTCATTCCGGAGCCGTTGTCACTGACGGAAAGGCGGACGAAGTCTTTCGTGGAGCCGCCTTGATCCGGGAGCGGAACGTTTTCCGCGCGGATTTCGATCGTGCCGCCTCTCGGCATCGCGTCGCGGGCGTTGACCGCAAGATTGAGAACAACGAGTTCCAGCTCGCTTGCGTCGACCTCGACCGGCCACAGGTCGGGTGAGAATTCGAGCGTGACATGCACATCGCCCCTCAGGCTGCGGTCGAGCAGTTCGCGCATCCCGCCGATCTGGCGGGCCAGATCGATCGTCTGCGGCTGCAGTTCTTGACGCCGGGAAAAAGCCAGAAGCTGGCGTGTCAGGCCCGATCCGCGTTCGGCGGCTTGACGCATTCCGTCCATCAACCGTTTGCGCCGGGCGGGGTCCGTCTGGCGGTCGAGCATTTCCAGCCCTCCGGAAATGACCATCAGCAGATTGTTGAAATCGTGAGCGACGCCCCCGGTCAACTGACCGATCGCTTCGATCTTCTGAGCCTGCCGAAGCTTCTCCTCAACATGCGCACGCACCGTCATCTGGTCGCGCAGGGCCTCATTGGCGGCCTTGAGCTCCTGAGTACGCAAGATGACCTGCTTCTCCAGTTCCTGGGCGGCCTGCTCGCGCTCCACCAGCAGCCCACGCAATTCCAACTGCCGGGCTCTGGCGCGAAGCGCCGATTGTATCGTGCTGACAAGGGTCTGGGCCTGGACCGGTCGCTCCAGGAGCGCCACGTTGCGCAAAGAGTTGATCAGCCTCTGCCGCCACGCCTCGATGCCGGTCTGCTCCTGACGGCTGGTCAGCAGGATGAAGGGAAGATCCGACCATGGCGGCTGGTCCGCAACCCATTTGAACAGGAGGCTTGCGTCTTTTCCAAAAAGAGCTTCTTCGGCAATAAACGCGGCTGCAGCACCGGCCTGCAGCGCTGCCACAAGGCTTTGAAGATCGCCGCAGGTCTTTGCCGCGATGCCGCTCCGGCTGAGCAAGCCGACTGAGGCGGCCGCGTCTCTGCCGACCGGTGCAAAGACAATAACCGGTTCCAGTTGGTCTTCACCTTGCGCCATTATTTCCGTCTGCTGAACTCGTTACAGGAGCGGCTGAAAAATACGGCGAGCCGGCCAGCACGCCGGTGAACTCGAGGGTTGGCGGCCCGAGCTTGATGCCATTGTTGGAAAGGCTGAACTCGCGCACGCTGTGCTCGTGCCTGCCGCTTCGCTTCTTCACGACGGATATCGCTCGGCGCACGGTGCCCTGCACTTCGAAATACCGCAGCATGACGACGGAATCGCTGAGATAGCTCAAGTCGAGCGGAGCCTCGAGCGGGCCTACGAGCCCATGCTGGGCAAGGACAAGAATGGTCAACACGCCACGCTGGCCAAGGTAGGTGAGCAGTTCGTGCATCTGCAAGACCAGAAAACGCTCGTCCGGCATCGCATTCATGTAGCCGTTCAAACTGTCGATGACGACGACGCGTGCGCCGTCGACCTCCACGCTTTTCTGAACGTTGGCGGTAAACTCCCCCGGGGATAATTCCGCAGGATCGATCTGCTGCAACCGGATCAACCCGCTGTTCAGGTGGGTTTGGAGATCGAAACCCAAATTCCTGGCCCGTGCCTGCAGCGTTCCACGCCCCTCGTCGAAGGCATAAATGACGGCATGTTCGCCGCGGTTCGCCGCCGCCAAGGCATAGGTCAGGGCAAGTGACGACTTTCCCACCCCGGCAGCACCCAGGAACAGTACGTTGGTACCCCGCTCGAGCCCGCCGCCCAGCATGTCGTCGACCTCCTTGTTCCCGCTGGACGTGAACTCGTCGTCGAAAGCCTGATGATGCTCCGCGGCGATGAGGCGCGGGAAAATGTGGAGACCGCCCTTCTCGATCGTGAAATCATGGTAGCCGCCGCGAAACTTGATGCCACGCATCTTGACGACCCGCATGCGTCGCCGCTCGGCGCCGAAGTCGATGGCAAGCTGCTCCAGCAGCACAACCCCGTGGGAAATCGAATGGAGCTGCAGGTCGTTCTGTTGAGACGACAGATCGTCAAGAAGAATGACGGTGCATTGCCGGCTGGCGAAGAAGTGCTTCAGCGCCAGGACCTGGCGCCGGTAACGCAGCGGACTGTGAGCGAGGAGGCGCAATTCGGAAAGGCTGTCGATGACCACGCGCCTCGGGTTGAGTTCGGAGACGCGATCGAGAATGAGCTTCGTTGTCTCGTTGAGCTCCATTTCCGCCGGATGAAAGACCGTCAGCTCGCGATCGGGATCGAGCGTGGTTTCCGGAGGGACGAGTTCGAATACCTCAATACCCTTGAGTGACCAGCCGTGACGGGAGGCGACGAGCTGCAGCTCGCGTTCCGTCTCGGAAAGAGTGATGTAAAGCACCTGCTCTCCCTGCTGGACACCTTCGAGCAGAAATTGCAGGGCGATCGTGGTCTTGCCCGTCCCAGGCCGGCCCTCGTAAAGATAAAGCCGGTTTTCATCGAGACCGCCGTCGAGGATGGTGTCGAGGCCGGGCACGCCGCTCGAGATACGCGGAGGGTCGATAAACTCCGCCTCTTCGAACCATTCTGTCATGTTCAACCTTTGCAGTGGAAACCCTTGAACAAGATCATATAGATTGCGGCGGACAAGCCTCAAGAGGGCCAACGACGGTATGCCGGACGGCTTTCGAAAGGCTCGCCCGCCCCACAAAGCATCAGGCGGAATGTTGTTCCCAGTACCAGGCCACATACATCATCTTTTTGTCGTGCCCACGGCTTTTCAGGAAGGCGCGGATGGAGCGCACATCCTCCCTTTCGCAGGCGACCCAGACGAAGGTATCGTCCTCGACAGAAGCGACCGCTTTCTTGGCTTCCTCGGCAAGAATGCCTTTCGCTCCAGCCGGATAGCTCCGCCGATGCAGCCAGCGGACATCCAGTGAACCCGCTGACGGAAGCGGCTGTTCCTCCGCCTCATCCAGCACTTCGATGATAGCCTGCATCCGCGTGCCCGGCGCCACCTCGGCCGCGATCCGGGCGATGGCGGGAAGAGCGCTTTCGTCGCCGACCAGAAGAATGGACTGTGCCGCCGGAAGGCCGCCGCCTCCCGGCCCGAGCAGCGCCACTTTTTCTCCGGGCTGCACGTCACGGGCGAAGTCGGCCCCTGGCGTCGCAACGTGCGGAACTGGATGCTGCAGGAAGTCGATCCACAATTCCCGGCGCTCGATATCCACCGTGCGGATCGTGTAGATGCGAACCAGAATCTCATCTTCTCCCTCGGGCCAGGCGACACGACCGTCTTGCCGGATGCCCGGCCATACCGGCGGCCTGCCCTTCGGGGGGACAAGAAGGCGAACATGCATGTCGCCGCCGACGAACGGCGAAACGTCAGTGCAGGCAAACTTCACGCGCCGCATGTGAGGGGTTACATCCTCCGCCGAGACGACTGTCACCTCGTGGAGGTTCGGCAGTGCCGCGAGGGGAGAATGCTGCGACCACGTCAATTCAAACGGTTCCTCGCCTGCAAAGTAGAACAGGTGCTCCGCGAGCATCGTTCGATTCAGTTGCAGCGCCGCTTCCGATTCGCATGCCAGTTCGATCAGGAGCTTGCTGTCTGCCAGCCGGATGCTTGTCGTGCTGTTCTTGCTCTTCAGCAGGGCGTGGTTCTTGCTCCGCTGCACGTCGGCATGCTCGACGAAGTGCTCGCAGATTTCGTCGAGCATGCGTTCGGCATCTCTTGGTAGCGCTACGCCGGACAATTTCAGCGGCTGAACTGCATTCATGACCGGTTCTCCTTTAAATCCTGCCCCTGCGCCATCCGATGCCGGCCGATCGGCAGCATGATCGGCCGGCCCGACGTCGGGTCTGTAATGACGCGGCTTTCGAGGCCAAAGACTTGCCGCACGTTCCCTTCCGTCAGCACGTCCTCGGGCTTGCCCGCGACATGCACGCGCCCTCCAGCTATCGCGACGAGGTAATCCGCGTAGCGCGCCGCGAGATTGAGGTCGTGCAGGACCATGACGACGGTGGTTCCCCGCGCGTGGTTAAGATCGGTCAGCAGATCGAGAACTTCGACCTGGTGATTGATGTCGAGAAACGTCGTCGGTTCGTCCAGCAGCAGAACGTCCGTCTGTTGCGCCAGAGCCATGGCGATCCAGACGCGCTGGCGCTGCCCGCCCGAAAGTTCGTCCACCGGCCGTTCGGCAAGCTCGACGGTTCTGGTCGCCGTAAGCGCGCTCTCCACGGCTTCATCGTCCCTGCGCGTCCAGCGTGAAAACAGGCTTTGATGCGGGTGCCGCCCGCGGCTGACCAGGTCTGCGACGGTAATTCCCTCCGGTGCGATCGGCGACTGAGGGAGCAGGCCCAATGTTCGAGCCAATTCCCGGGACGGGATACGGTGGATCGATTTGCCGTCCAGCAGGACATGCCCCTGGCTGGGCGAGATGAGCCGCGACATGGTGCGCAAAAGCGTGGACTTGCCGCAGGCATTGGCGCCGACGACTGCGGTAATCCTGCCGGGTGGCACGGCAAGATCGAGCGCGTGCAGGATTTCGGCATGGTCATATCCGGCCGAAAGCCCGCTGGCGGTAAGAGAGTGAGCGGAGCGAACGGTCATAACGAGCCTCCCATCCGGTTGGCCCGCACGATCTGATAAATCAGAAAGGGAGCGCCCAGTGCTCCGGTCACCACGCCCACCGGATAACGGCCTGGCAGAAGGAATTGACCGACATAGTCCCCACCCAGGACGAGTATCGCCCCGATCAACGCCGCCGGTATCAGCAACGATCCGTTGCGTCCGACGACCCGGGAGGCGATCGGTCCCGACAGGAAGGCCACAAAGGCGATCGGCCCCGTCACCGCCGTGGCGGATGCAATCATGCCGACGGCCGCAACGATAACCAGCATGCGGGTCCTTGCCACCTTGACCCCCAGGGCCGCGGCCATGTCGTCGCCCAGGCGAAGCGCCTCCAGGTCACGTGCCCGGCCGAGCAACAGCCCGCCGAACGTCGCCAGCGCCAGAAGAAGCGGAAGCGCCTGGCCGAGCTGCGCTCCGTTGACGCTGCCGGTCAGCCAGCGCATGGCCTCCTGCAGGTTCCAGGCCGGAGCGCTGGAGAGGATATAGGCGACGACGCTTTCCAGCATGGCCGAGATACCGATGCCGACGAGGATGAGCCGCGTCCCCGCCACTCCGCTGCGGAACGACAGGGCGTAGACCAGCAGCGCCACGCCGAGGCCTGCGCCAACCGCGAGGACCGAAACGATCGGCCCGCCCAACGACAGGACGACGATGGCGAACACGGCCGCAGCACTTGCACCCGACGTGATCCCGATAATATCCGGGCTGGCAAGGGGATTGCGCAGCATGAGCTGGAACGTGACGCCGCCGAGCCCGAAGGCCAGTCCGGCGAGAACTGAAAGGACCGAGCGCGGCAGCCGCAGCTTTCCAACGGTAAAGGCGGCGCCCGCGACATCATCACCGAGCAGGACGCGCAGGACGTCACCGGGCTGCGTGAAGGACTGGCCGAGCGACAAGGTCACGGCAAAGAGGGCGACCATGATAGCCAGCAGAATGGCGGTCACGAGACCGTGCCGGCGCGCCCGGCGGCGGCGATTTTCAACGATGAGGTCAATGGTTGGGGAAAGCACTGTCACAGTTCTCGAACCCGCTGACGCCTGACGATCCAGATGAAGAACGGCGCCCCCACGAGGGCCGTGATGATTCCTACCTCGATTTCCGCTGGCCTGGTGACGATACGCCCCACGACATCCGCCGCCAGCAACAGGCAGGCGCCGCCAAGCGCGGAAAACGGCAGCAACCACCTGTGATCGAGCCCGACCAGAAGACGGCAGACATGCGGCACGACCAGTCCAAGAAAGCCAATTGGGCCGCAAACTGCTGTTGTTGCCCCGCACAGGAGGATAGCACCGAACGAGGCGACGGCGCGGGCCACCGCGACGCGTTCCCCCAGTCCCGCCGCTACGTCGTCGCCCAGGGCCAGTGAGTTCAGTTTTCGCGCCGACAGAAGGCTGACCGCAAAACCGACCGCAAGAAACGGCAGCACCGGGACAATCCGCTCAAAGGTCGCTCCGCTCACGCCGCCGATCTGCCAGGAACGGATGCCCCCCGCTATGTCCGCCCGCGGCAGCACCATGGCAATCACCATGGAGGAGAAGGCAACCGACGTTGCGGCGCCAGCAAGCGCCAGCTTCAATGGGGTTGCCCCGCCACGCCCCAGCGATCCGATCGCATAGACGAAAACTGCCGAACACCCGGCTCCGAGGATTGCAGCCCAGATATAGGCCTCCGCAGAGGACATGTCGAACAAGGCGACGCCGGTCACGACGGCCAGCGATGCACCCATGTTGACGCCGAGAATACCCGGATCGGCGAGAGGATTGCGGGTCACGCCCTGCATGATTGCCCCGGCAAGCCCGAGCGCGGCTCCGGCAAGTACGGCAAGTACCGTGCGCGGGATGCGCACGCTCACCGCCGCCTGACCGATGCTATCTACCTGTCCCGCGAGCGCCGCCACGATATCGCTCCAGGCCACTTCGCGGGTGCCGACCGTTACCGAGAGCGCACAGAGGGCGGAAAGGGCCACGACCGATCCGGCCAGCCAGAGGCCGCGGGTCCGGTTCGAACGTCGAGAGACGGCCGACCGAGCGAATGATCGAATGCTGCCGGCCGTCATTTGGACTTTCTGGCCGCGTCCGACAGCAGATCCACATAGTCCTTCAGGACCCATGAGATCGAAAGCGGTGTCGGATTTGCCGCCGTGCCGATCGGGTTGCGACCCAGCATGACGAGAGCCCCCTTGTCCACGGCCGGCATTCTGGACATCAAGGGGTTGGCCGCCAGCGCATCGAGCAGTTTCTGGTTTCCATAGGTGACGACGATATCGACGTCGTCGAAGACATCGATGCGCTCGGCGCTGACGGAGCCTGCGAATTTCCCGGACTTGGAGGTCTCGACGACACTCCTGGGGGATTTCAGACCAAGATCCTCGAAGAACCTCACCCGGGTATCGTTCGTCGTATAGAAATTGACGGTGCTCAGGTCAGTCGCATCGAGATGGGTAATGAACATCGCCGATTTGCCCTGGAGCTCAGGGTGTCCGCCAACCACCTTGGCGATGTCGGCTTCGATCCTGGCGATCAACGCGTCGCCCTGAGGGGCCATGCCCATCCCGGCACTGTTCAATCGTATCATGTCGCGCCAGTCGGTCGACCAGGGCGCTTCGGGATAGGCGACGACCGGTGCGATCTGGCTCAGCGTGTCGTAGTCCGATTGGCTCAAGCCGGAATAGGATGCCAGGATCACATCGGGCCTGGTGGCGGCAACCGCCTCGAAATCGATGCCGTCCCCTTCGTCGAAAAGCACCGGCTTGCCGGCATGGAGCGCGGTCAGCCTTTCGGCTACCCAGGGCAGCACCCCGTCGCCGTCATCGTCGCCGAAATTGGCCCTGGCGAAGCCGACCGGCACGACGCCGAGCGCCAGTGGCACCTCATGGTTGGCCCAGGCGACGGTCGCTACCCGTTCGGGCTTTTGAGGAATGATCGTCGTGCCGAACGCGTGCTTGATGGTGATTGGATAGGCCGTTCCTTCGCCCGCCCAGGCGCCTGCCCCGGCGCTGCAGAGCGCAACCACCCAAACGCATATCGCCGCCATTTTCACGGCCGAAAGCAATAACCGCAGCATCGTCAAACTCCGCAGACTTAAGTGGACTTCCACTTTCAGGTTAAGAAAGCCGCGTCAACCGCCCTGCAAGTCCTGATCGACAGGAGGACTGAGATTTCCGTGGGATCCTACAAAGCGCGGGAAATTTACAATACTAGACAAACATGCTCAAGTTAATAGCCATCCCCGGGGCATATCAGACCAAGCCATTGCGGCCGCCATGACCGGGAGAAATCTCCTCGCGGGGGGTGTCAGGATGTCGTTCGGGATGGTTCCCCAGACCTGGCATCAGTCTCGGCGATTTCTCGCCGCATCAACTTCTGGAACGTGAATATGGACAATGAAAGAACAAGCGCTCGCTCAAGACCGGCCCTTATCCGCTACCGGAATGCGGTCCTTCTGGCTTGCACGGCGCTTGTCGCCTTCACGCCGACCATCGTGCTTGGCCAGGAAAATTCGAACGACGATACGACACTCGCACCGATCGTCATCCAGGGCAGCGGCGCCGGCCTCGATACCGAGAACGATTCGAAGTCGATCGTCGCGACGAAGACGACCGGGGGCGGCAAGATGGTGACAGATATTCTGGATACGCCCGCCTCAGTCTCCGTCATCACATCCAAGGAAATCCAAGAGCGTGGTGCAAGCAGCGTCGAAGAGGTCTTGCAATACACCGCAGGTGTCACCGCCGACTTCTATGGCTCCGACGACCGTTTTGACTATTTCAAGATCCGCGGCTTCGACGCTTACATGTACCGCGATGGACTGCTCATCGGCCGGCCGTTCGGCGGACTTCGGGAAGAAGCCTACGCCTTTGAGCGCGTGGAAGTGCTCAAAGGTGCGAATTCTACCGGTTTTGGCGTCTCCGACCCAGGCGGTTCGGTGAATTTTGTCACCAAACGGCCGAAGAGCGAGCGTTTCGGCGAAGCCTACGTGACGGGTGGCTCCTTCGACCACGCCGAAACGGGCTTCGACTTTGGTGACAACATTACCGAGGACGACACGTTGTCCTATCGCCTGACCGGCAAGTTCAAACGAGCCGAGGAAGAATACGACTATTCTCAGGACGACGAAAACTTCATTATGGGCGGACTGACCTGGCGCCCGAGTGGCGACACCAGCCTGTCCGTCGTCTATGATCATCTGGACCGCCAGGGAGTACCTGGCGGCGGCGGGCACCCTGTGGGCTCGAATTTCGACCGAAGCCTATTCCTGGGCGAACCGGACTACAACTACCGCGATGTGAACCGCAATACGCTCAGCGTCATGTTCGACCATGACTTCGGCTCTGGCCTGACGTTCAACTCAAGTGCGCGTTACAGCAACACCAGGAGCAATTTCGGCTATGCTTACGTAGCGGCTGCACCGGCGGCGGGTACGACAACCGTGGACCGAGACTTCTTTGCAAACGACTCGTCGGCTGAAAACTTCGTTATCGACGCGCACCTGCAATATGACGCCAGTTTCGAGAATGTGGACAGCCGCAGCCTGTTTGGGGTCGAATATAACAACCATCACGGCACAACCAACAATTACTACGGCGATGCACCGGACATCGACTACACAAATCCGGTCTATACCGGGCGGCCTGCCTCGGTCCCGCTCTACCAGAGCCTGGTCAACGACCAGAAGACCAAGGCGATCTATTTCCAGCAGGAACTAACCTTCTGGGAAAAACTGACCGCGACGGTAGGACTACGAAACGACTGGCTTGATCTCGAACAGACGAACAACCTTGCTGTTGCTCCAGCCAGTCCCCTCACCCGGGCCGACGTCGCCGAGTTTACGAAACGGGCGGCGCTCAGCTATAAGATAACTGACGAAATCGCCACCTATGTAAGTTATGCCGAGTCGGCGGTCCCGGCCACAATTGGCCTGGAACCGGAGCGTGGCGAACAGTGGGAGGTCGGGGTCAAATACCGGCCATCCGATTTTCCGGCGTTGTTCAGCATCGCGGTCTACGATCTGACCAAGGAAAACATCACACTCAACATTGGCGCCCCGCCCGTGGCAACCCCGGTTGGCAAGGTCAAGTCCCGCGGGGTTGACTTCGAGGCCAAGGCCGAGATGACGAACAACCTCAGCCTCACCGCCGCCTATTCCTATATTGATACCGAGATCGTTGAAAATGCGGGTGCAAACGAAGGCAACCGTCTTGCCATGGTGCCGGAACACACGGCTTCAGCCTGGGTAAACTACACACTGGAAGCGAACGGGCCACGAGGCGACATGACGTTCGGGCTCGGCGCACGCTACATGAGTTCGTACTTCGTCAACAACGCCAATACGGTAAAGTCTGACCCGAGCGTAGTTTTCGATGCGGCATTCACATACGCGATCCAAAAAAACACGACGTTCCAGCTCAATATCAGCAATCTGTTCGATGAGAAGCACGTGGCCAATGGTGGTTTCGGGGCCGATTGGTACAATCCCGGTCGCGCGATCTTTGCGACGCTGCGCCAGACCTGGTAGCGCAATTGTCCTAATGGCTTTGCCGCATCCGGCGCCAGGCGGCTGGCGTATCGCCCGCAATCTGCCTGAACGCCTTCGTCAAATGTGCCTGGTCGGTGAAGCCTAGCTGGGCCGCGATTTCTGCAACGGCCAGATCGCTTTCAACGAGCAGCCTTTTCGCCAGGTCGATGCGCCTTGCCAGTTGCCATTGCAGCGGCGTTTTACCCGTGGTCTGCTTGAAGACATTGGCAAACCAGCTTTCCGAAAGGCCGACGGTCGCCGCCATTTCGGCTACCGTCAGGCGGCAGTCGCTCAAGCCGTCGATATGGGACACCAGCTTGTTCATCTGCGCTTGGGTCAGCCGGCCATTGGCCTTTTCGGCTTCATGGTCGGGGATGTCGAGAAGACCGGCGACAATGCTGCCCACAAGACTTTCGGCATAGACGGCGTGCTTTGACGGGCTTGATATTTCGTCAACCAGCAAACCCGCCAGCGTCTCGATGGCGCCGACATCCTGAAGCTCCACCGGCCGGCGCACCGCGGCCAGAGCGGCAGAGGCCCCAACCGAGGGCGACAGGAACCGGAGCAACCGATCCTTGTGCATGTGCAGGTTGAGGTGCGAAAAGCGGTGTTTGGTTTCGCTGCTGGTCCACATGGGAACGCCGGCGGGAACATAGACCGCACGGGTCATCGGACGGTAGTGCTGCGAGCCGTCCCGGTTCGACATGCGAATTCGAGCCGACACGTCGTTGAAGAAAATCATAATGCGCGGGTCGTCCGCCAAATAATAGCCCGTGGCGCCTGACTGACTTTCCGCTTCCCAGAAGACACTCACCAACCCGTCGAAACGACGCCATCTGACCGGAGCGACAACCCTTATCCCCTCCGTATGCCAAGTCATCGAATGCCAATAACTCAACCCGGTATCCTTCGCCATCTGCCACTGGAATCATCTACCTGCCACCACGGCGTATCAAACAGATTCTCCGGGCGACGCCTCATAATATGAGAAGTGGTGTCAGGTATATAAAGCCTGCGGGCGGATAGTAAAGCTCCGCGCCGCAAAGCCCGCTGACCCGCCGCAGCGACACCTTCCTTCTTGACAAAAGAGTGCATCCGACCTTCACCTCACTTGGCCATAGGGGGTAGATCTTCACGATCCTGGTCGACCGGCATCGCCGCGGCATGATCCTCGTCACGATTATCTTTTGAATGCCTTTCCCGGTATTCAGGCCATGCGGGAGAAATTTCTATGAACATTCAGCATCCACTTTTCGACCTGCACGGGCGCCATGCCGTCCTCACCGGTTCGAGCCGGGGCCTCGGCCTTGCCATGGCACGCGGGCTCGCCTCCGCCGGAGCCCGAGTCACGCTGAACGGGCGCGACGAGGCCACGCTTTCCGCAGCCGTAGAACAATTGAAGACGGAGGGCTACGAAGCCTCCGGGCTGGTCTGCGACATAACCAGGGCCGACGAAACGGAGGCCGCGTTCGCCGCCATCGGAGCGGTCGATATCCTCGTCAACAATGCCGGCATCCAGATCCGCGCGCCCTTCCTGGAGCACAGCGCCGAAACCTGGCGGCGGATGTTCGACACCCACGTGATGGGCGCGGTGCTTCCCTCGCAAGCGGTGCTGCCTGGCATGATTGAACGCGGCAGCGGCAAGATCATCAACATCTGCTCGCTGATGAGCGAAGTCGGTCGCAAGACCGTCGTGCCCTATACGACAATGAAGGGCGCGCTGAAGATGCTGACCCGCGGGATGGCGACGGAGTTGGCGCATCACAACATTCAGGTCAACGGCATCGGCCCGGGCTATTTCGCGACCGCGATGAACCGCGCGCTGAAGGACGATCCGGCATTCGACACCTTCGTGAAGAACCGCACGCCCGCCGCTCGCTGGGGTCAGCCGGAGGAACTTTCCGGCGCCGCAATCTTTCTGGCCTCTCCGGCATCGGACTTCGTCAACGGCCAGGTTCTCTATGTCGATGGCGGCATCCTGGCGGCTCTTTGAGGCGCTTCGCTTCCGCAATGTCCGATCGGCGTCAACAAAAGCGGCGCATGTGCCTTCATGGATCCGTCAGACGTCGGTGAAGCCGTCAGGCGTTAGCTTTTTGCCGGCTGGTAGCCGAGCCCGGCCGAGGCGGTGAGCCCTGCCATACGCAGGAGTTCGACGTATTCGGATTTCCGACTTTCATCGAAGCGGAACAGCGGAAAGGAAATCGACAGCGCGGCGATCGGTTTTCCGAGGTAGTTGAAGATCGGCGCCGCCATGCACCGCACACCCGCCTCGCTCTCTTCCACCTCTTCAGCAAAGCCACGACTGCGGGTTATATGCAGTTGCTCAAACAGTTCCTGCGGATCGGTAATGGTTCGCGGCGCGAGCTTCGTCAGTTCCATCTTGCTGATCCGCTCGCGGATCTCATCGTCATCGCGCCATGCAAGAAGCGCCTTCCCAAGCGAGGTGCTGTGCAGCGGATTGCGCAGCCCGAGCGTCGATTTCATCGAAAGACTGTAGGCCGAATCGTATTTGTGAATGTAGACCACCTTCTGGTCGCGATCGTCGAGAATACCGAGATTGACGGATTCGCCGGTTACCCGCGAAAGCTTTCCCATCGCTTGATCCGCCACGCGCAGCAGATCCGTCTGCTCGGTCAGCGAGCGTGCGCCCAGGCTGAAGAGTTTCAGCGTCAGGCCGTATTTTTCCGTCTCCGCATCCTGCTCCACATAGCCGAGTTCAACCATGGTCTGCAGCAGCCGATGCGCCGTGGTCTTCGACGTCATGGCCCGTTGAGCGAGATCCGCGAGGCTCACCTTCTTTCCCTCGACCAGCGCCTCCATCACGGCGAAGACCTTGAGGACGGCGGCGACATTTTCGGTTTTTGAGTTCAACTCGGACATAGCGCTTGTTCTATTTTTTTCGAAATCCTATTCTGGAATTTAGAAAAACCTGTGTCAAGATTACGGATGGGACATTTGGAAGGTTGGCTGAGAACCACAGTGTAACAGAAAAACACGGTTGAAAAGCCATAAGGAGTGTGATTTCCTAAAATCCGGAACAACATTCCGAATATTTGTGGAGGACGTCCGGCATGCATCCGCTGCTGCGGCAAAAGCAACACCTGATCCAGCGCGGCGACGTGTGCGGTCTGATCGATCGGCTGATCGACAACCTTATCCATATCGAGGATCGCACCGGCGAATTCCTGCTGCGCCTCGACGACGGCCGGGTCATCGACACCAAAGGCTGGGCGGGCTGGGAATGGACCCATGGCGTGGCGCTTTTTGGCCTTCTCAAATATTGGCAGCTGACCGGCAATCAGAAGGTGATGGACATCATCGTCGACTGGTTTGAAGCCCGGCTTGCGGAAGGAACCCCTACAAAGAACATCAATACGGTCGCACCGTTTCTGACGCTTGCCCATCTCTTCGAGCTCACGGGAGATCCGCGGTGGCGGCCCTACCTGGAAACATGGGCCGAATGGGTCATGCACGAGATGCCGCGCACCCGCGAAGGTGGGCTGCAGCATATCGTCTATAACAGTGTCAACGATCAGCAGATGTGGGACGACACGCTGATGATGAGCGTGCTGCCGCTCGCCAAGATCGGCCTCGTGCTCAAGCGCCCGGAATTCGTGGAAGAGGCAAAATACCAGTTCCTGGTTCACGCCCAATATCTGTGCGACACGCAGACCGGTCTCTGGTTCCACGGCTGGACGTTCGACGGCAATCACAATTTCGCCCGCGCTCGCTGGGCACGCGGCAATAGCTGGATCACGATCGCCATTCCGGAATTCATCGAGCTCCTGGACCTTGCGGAAAACGATCCCCTCCGCCGCCATCTCGTATCCCTGCTCGGCCGGCAGGCCGCAGCGCTGAAACTCCACCAGCACCCATCAGGCCTGTGGCATACGCTGATCGACGATCAGTCGAGTTATCTGGAAGCCTCGGCGACGGCCGGTTTTGCCTATGGCCTGATGAAGGGCGTACGCAAGCGGCACCTCGGCAGCGAGTACCTGGAAACCGCCGAGCGGGCCATGAAAGGCGTGATCGACAACATCAGCCCGGAGGGAGAACTCCGGCAGGTATCCTTCGGCACGGCGATGGGTAGCGATCTCGATTTCTACCGGCAGATCAAGCTGACCTCCATGCCCTATGGGCAAGCGATGGCCATGCTGTGCCTGACTGAACTTTTGCGCAGCTTCGTTTAGCAATCTGCGTCGAGGAAGAATGGAGCATGTCCGGCGGGAGGAGCCGGCATGCAGCCAAGCCATGAACAACCATAACGCATCCGGTGCCGATGAGGCGCTCCGGGTCAGAAGGAGGAGGACGAAATGACCAAACTGACGAGACGGGCATTATTGGGCACCATGGGTGCGGCGGCAGCCGCGTCCGCGCTTCCGACCATGCCGGCGTTTGCTGCCGATCGCTCGATCCGGCACTATTGGTGGGGCAATCCGGAGCGCGACAAGCGCACCTTTGCCGTTATCGACACATTCCAGAAAAAGAATGCCGGCATCAAAGTCTCCGGCGAAACGATCGGCTGGGGCGACTACTGGACTAAAATGGCGACCCAGACCGCCGGCCGTAACATGGCAGACCTCGTGCAGATGGATTACCGGTTCCTGTTCGAATACGTCAATCGCGGAGCCCTGAAGCCGCTCGATGAGTTCGCGGGCAAGAGCCTGATGATCGCCGATTTCGACAAGGGCCCCCTTGATGGCGGCAGGGTCGATGGAAAGCTCTATGCCCTCAACATCGGCTCGAACAGCCAGGTCATGGTCCACAATACGCGCGCCTTCCAGGAAGCGGGCATCGATGCCGACCTGATCAACTGGACCTGGGACGATTTCGCCAAGGTGTGCGAAAAGATCACCTCCAAATCCGGCGGCAAGATGAAGGGGTCGGACGATCTGTCCCTGATGATCGAGACCTTCGAATCCTGGGTTCGCCAGAACGGCCGCGAATTCTACGGTCCCGACGGCAAGGTCACGGCGACAGTCGGGGACGTCACCGGCTGGTGGCAGATGTGGGCTGATCTGCGCAAGGCAGGGGTCGTTCGCGACAAGAACAAGACCGTCATTCTCGACCCGCCGATTGCCGAGTCGGGTGTCGCCGTCGGCGACACCGCCATGTCGCACTATTGGTCCAACCAGTTGGTCGGCATCCAGGCTGTGTCCAAGGACAAGATCGGTGCCGCCATGGTGCCCCACAAGGCGGGCGGCAAGCCCGGCCAGTTCATCAAGCCCTCGATGTTCCTGTCTCTCAGCCGAGACGCGAAGGACACGGAGGCCGCGATTGCCTATATGAACGCCTGGGTCAACGATCCTGAGATTACAGGAATTCTCGGTCTGGAACGCGGTATCCCTTGTTCGCCGAAGGTCCGCGCCGCGCTGGCCCCGAAACTCACCGAGGTGGAGAAGCTATCGGTCGATTATTTCACCGCGATCCAGAGCAAGGTCGGCCCGCTGCCCTTGCCAGCGCCCAAGGGAGCCGGAGAGGTACGAGACGCCTTCATGCGCATCGGCACCGATGTCGTCCTTGGCAAGGTGGAAGTGGCGAAAGCCGCAGGCACCTTCATCGAGGATGCCCAGGCGATCATCGAACGCGCCCAGTAACAGGCGCTGGATATCGAGGCCCCGGTCACTTCCGCCGCCGGGGCCTCTCTTCCGACAACAAGGTCGTTTCGATGAGACGTTTTTTTGCACGCAATGCTCCGGCCTATGTGTTTCTTCTTCCATGGCTGATCGGGTTCTTCCTGCTCGCCCTGGGGCCTATCCTTGCGTCGCTTTATCTTTCCTTCACCCGCTATGACATGGTGAGCGCGCCCCGATGGATCGGCTGGGGTAATTACGAATACATGTTCACGCGGGACCGCCGCTTCTGGAAAGCGCTGGAGGTGACGTTTACCTATGTCGCTCTCGCCGTGCCCGCCCGCCTGATCATGGCTCTCGGCGTCGCCATGCTGCTCGACAAGGGCTTGCGCACGATCGGCCTTTACCGGGCAATCTTCTACCTGCCGTCGCTGCTCGGCGCTTCCATTGCCATCGCCATCCTGTGGCGCCAGCTTTTCGCTGCCGACGGCGTCGTCAATCAGGTTCTGGCTATGGTGGGAATTCAGGGAGCCTCGTGGATCACCGATCCCGACACCTCGCTTTATACGCTGGTCGTGCTGGCCATGTGGCAGTTCGGCTCCCCCATGCTGATCTTCCTGGCGGGTCTGCGCGGCATACCGCGCGATCTCTACGAGGCGGCGGAAATCGACGGGACACCCGGCTGGCGGCAATTCACCCGCATCACCTTGCCACTTCTTGCTCCGGTGATCTTCTTCAATCTGGTGCTGCAGACCATCGATTCCTTCAAGACCTTTTCCAGCGCCTTCATCATCTCCAACGGCACCGGCGCTCCGGCGGACAGCCTGCTGTTTTATACGGTCTACCTGTTCAACGAAGCCTTCAAATTCTTCCGCATGGGTTATGCATCGGCGCTTGCCTGGTTCCTGCTGGTCATCATAGCGACCTTCACCGCGATCGCTTTCTTCACTTCCAAATATTGGGTGCACTATGAAAACGAGCGCGACTGATCTGGAGCTCGCCATCCAGATGGACGAGGCCGCGCGCGTAGCTCACGAGCTGCGGCTGAAGCGCGACAGACAAAACCGCAATGGCCGGATCCTGAAGCATATCTTCCTGATCATCGTGTCCTGCGTCATGCTCTATCCGCTGTTCTGGCTGCTCGCCTCCTCCTTCAAGCCGGAGAACGAGATCTTTGGCAGCCTGACGCTCTGGCCTTCCGAGTTTCGGCTCGACAATTACACCAAGGGCTGGTACGCCCTGCCGATCTCCTTCACCGTCTTCTATGTGAATTCGGCGATCGTCACCGGCCTGTCGGTGATCGGAAACCTGGTCTCATGCTCGTTTGCGGCCTATGCCTTCGCGCGATTGAGCTTCACCGGACGCAGCTTTTTCTTCGCTCTGATGATGATGACCCTGATGATCCCCTATCACGTGGTTCTCATCCCCCAATATGTTCAGTTCCTGAACCTCGGCTGGGTCGACACCTATCTGCCCCTGGTGGTGCCGCGTTTCCTCGCCTCCGATGCCTTTTTCATCTTCCTGATGGTGCAGTTCTTTCGGCAATTGCCGCGCGAGCTGGATGAAGCCGCCATGATCGACGGCTGCTCGCCCTTCAAGATCTATTGGGCAATCATATTGCCGCTTTCGCTGCCGGCCATGGGCACGGCCGCGATCTTTTCGCTCATCTGGGTTTGGGAGGATTTCCTCGCCCCGCTCATCTACCTCAACGACATCAAGAGCTACACCGTGCCGCTGGCACTTCGCCTCTTCCTCGACCAGGAAGGGCAGTCCGCCTATGGCCAGATGTTCGCGATGTCGGTCCTCTCACTGGTCCCGGTCGTCATCTTCTTCGTCCTGTTCCAGAAACTCATCGTGCGCGGCATCGCCACCTCCGGAATGAAATAGGGAACAAGACGCATGGCAGGATTGACGCTTCGAAACGTCGGCAAGCGCTATGGGGCGCTGTCCATTATCCAGGGGCTGAATCTGGACATCCACGACGGCGAGTTCCTGGTTCTCGTCGGACCATCGGGCTGCGGAAAGTCGACGCTGCTGCGCATGATCGCGGGCCTCGAAGACATCAGCGAGGGAACGGTCTCGATCGGCGGCAAGGTCGTCAACGACCTGCCCGCCTCCAGGCGCGAACTGTCCATGGTGTTTCAGAGCTACGCCCTCTACCCCCACATGAGCGTGCGAAAGAACCTGGCTTTTGGTCTCCAGAACTTCAAGGTATCGCGCACCGAGGTGGAGCGGCGGGTGGCGGAGGCGGCGCGCATCCTGCAGATCGAGCAGCTTATGGACCGCAAGCCACGCCAGCTTTCTGGTGGCCAGAAGCAACGTGTCGCCATTGGCAGGTCGATCGTGCGCGAGCCGCAGCTTTTCCTGTTCGACGAGCCGCTTTCCAATCTGGATGCGGAGCTGCGCGTGCAGATGCGGGCGGAACTGGCCTCGCTCTACGCCCGCCTCGGCACCACCATGATCTATGTGACCCACGACCAGGTCGAAGCGATGACCATGGCGAGCCGGATCGTGGTCCTGCGGGGTGGCAAGGTCGAGCAGCTCGGCACGCCCCAGGAACTTTATACCCGGCCGCAAAACCTCTTTGTCGCGGGCTTCATCGGCTCTCCGAAGATCAACATGCTGCAGGCGAAAGCGACGCGCGGAGCGGGCAGGACCATTGTCTCGGTGGCCGGCATGCCTGACTTTGCGATTGCCGAGCTTCCGACCGACGATCAGGCGCTGACCTTGTGCGTGCGGCCCTCGTCTCTGCGTGTCGGCAGTGGCGATGTCACAGGCCAAGGCACAATCCGGCTGGTGGAATACCTGGGCAGCGAGACCTTGCTGCACATCACCCTGTCTTCGGGCCAGGTTCTGCTGGCCACCGACAACGGGCGGACGCCCTACCGAATGGGTGACCCGGTCACCATCGGATTCGACCTTTCCGACCTTCACTATTTCGATAGCGCAGGTCAACGCATCGAACCCATCCAGAAAGAAAGCCAAGTACAGTGAAGATCGCTATTGTTGGATGCGGCTCGCGGCATCAGATGTTCCGCGAATCCGTTGTTGAAGATTACGCTGACAGACATGAGATCGTTGCCCTCTGCGATAGCAACGCGCATCGTCTCGGCGAAGCGGCGCAAGCTGCCTCAAAGCCCGGAACGAATGGTGTCGCCACCTACCTCGCCGCCGATTTCGACCGCCTGATCGCGGAACAGAGGCCAGATACGGTCGTCGTCGCAACGCCAGATTTCCTGCATGCCGATTACATTATTCGTGCCTTCGAGGCCGGCTGCGATGTCATCTGCGAAAAACCGCTGACGATCGATCTCGGCCGTCTCAAGCAGATCGTCGACGCCCAGGCACGCACCGGCCGAAAGGTCACGGTGACTTTCAATTATCGCTATTCACCGGCACGCACCCAGATCAAGGAGCTGATTTCCTCGGGAGCGATCGGCACGGTGACGGCGGTCGATTTTCGCTGGCATCTCGACCGGGTTCACGGCGCTGATTACTTCCGCCGCTGGCACCGCCAGAAGGAGAATTCCGGCGGTCTCCTGGTCCACAAATCCACCCACCATTTCGATCTTCTCAACTGGTGGCTGGGGACCGTTCCGACCGAAGTCCTGGCTTCCGGCCGCCGCGTCTTTTACCGCCCGGAAATGGCGGTGGAACTTGGTCTCGCAGGTCGTGGGCCACGCTGCAGCGACTGTCCCGTCGCCTACAAGTGCGATTTCCGCCTCGACCTCGCAGCCGACGAGAACCTGCGCAAACTCTATGTGGAGGCTGAGCAGGAAGACGGTTATTTCCGCGATCTCTGCGTGTTCGACGAAGAGATCGGCATCGAGGATACGATGCAGGCGCATGTCCGATATGCCTCGGGCGTCACCGCGAATTATACGCTGACTGCCTATTCACCGTGGGAGGGATTGGAGATCAAGTTCCAGGGTACCAGGGGCGACATCACCCATCGGCATGTCGAGGTTCATGGCGTGTTCGGCGGCAAACGCGCCCATGCGGATGAAGATGCGATCACCACGGAACACCACCTGGCCGGCGAGCCTCCGCGCCAGCTTGCCGTTCCGAAGGCTGCGGGAGATCACGGCGGCGCGGATCCGGTCATGTTGGGTTATATCTTCGACCCGGAAAACATGCAGCCCGACCCCTATGGCCGGGCCTCCGATCATGTTGCCGGCGCCTGGTCCATCCTCACCGGCATAGCCGCCAACGCTTCCATAGAGACGGGTTCGCTCGTCAACATCCAATCCATGCTTCGCGCGCGCGGCATCCGCCTGAACAGGTAGTTCCCATGGCTTTTAACCTTCGCATCGGCGTCATCGGCATAGACCACGGACACATCTACGGCATGATTAACGGCATGCTGGATGCCGGTGCCACGCTCGTTGCATGGACAACCGGCGAGGAGACGCCGGAGGCGGTCCGCAAGAGATTCCAGGAAACCTATCCGGATCTGCCGGCCCGGCCGATGCAGGCCATCCTCGACGATGAAAGCATCGTCCTTGTCCTGTCGGCCGGCATCAATAGCGAACGCGCCGATATCGCGGTGGCGGCGATGTCGCACGGCAAGGACGTTCTGGTCGACAAACCCGGCTGTACCAGCCTGGAACAGCTGGCAGCTATCCAACGCACGGTCGGGGAGACCGGGCGACGCTGGGTCGTGTCCTTTTCCGAGCGCGTCTCAGTGGAAAGCGCCACCCTGGCGGATCAGCTGGTCGCCGAAGGCCGGATCGGCAAGGTGGTTCAGACGGTTGGGCTCGGACCGCATCGCTTGAATGCCCATCTCAGACCGGACTGGTTCTGGGACAGAACTCGCTGCGGCGGAATTCTCGCCGATATCTGCGCCCATCAATTCGACCAGTTCCTGCATTTCACCGGATCGACCGAGGCACATGTGGTTTCGGCCCACGTGGCCAATGTCGCAAATCCGGATCGGCCTGCATTTCAGGATTTCGGCGAAGTGCTGCTGGAAGGCAATGGCGGGCGCGGTTATGCCCGGGTCGACTGGCTGACGCCGGACGGTCTTCCCGTCTGGGGCGATGGCAGGATGACCATTCTGGGAACGGAAGGTTATATCGAACTGCGCAAATACATCGATATCGCCGGCCACGACGGCCAGGACCACGTCTTTCTGGTCGACAAGTCGGGCGTGCAGCGGTTCGAGGCGAGAGGTGCCGGAAAACCGTTCTTCGCCCGCCTGGTTGCCGATCTGGAAAGGCGAACCGAGACTGCCATGACCCAGTCCCATGCGTTCCTGGCCACCCGGTTGGGGCTGCAGGCGCAACTCGTCGCGGAAGAGAACGCAGACCGATGACGGAGCGCATCCGTATCGCCGTCATCGGCGCGGGCATAGGCAAGGCTCATATCGCCGCCTATGCGCAATTGGCTGATCTGTTCGATGTCCGTTACGTCTGCGATCTCAATCTGCCTCGCGCTGAGGACGCGGCGCAACAGGCTCCAGGCAGTCGGGCTGTTCCAGATATCAACCAGGTCTTCGCCGACCCCCTCGTGGATCTGGTCGATATCTGCCTGCCGCCTCAACTGCATGCGCCGATGACGCTTGCCGCACTCGAAGCCGGAAAACACGTCGTCTGCGAGAAACCTCTCGCGGGTTCGATTGCCGAGGTGCGCCGGATCGCTGAGTGCTCCGCACGCACAGGACGGCAGGTCTTTCCCGTATTCCAGTATCGCTATGGCGCCGGCTACCGGGCTGCGCATGAATTGAAGGTGCGCGGGCTTCTGGGCAGGCCTTACGTGGTGGCGCTGGAGACACACTGGCAACGCGGACCTGACTACTACGCGGAGCGCTGGCGGGGCACCTGGAAAGGCGAGCTCGGCGGCGTGCTCGTCAGTCATGCCTGTCATATCCACAATCTGACGACTCATCTCGTGGGAGATGTCGTGGAGGTTGCCGCCTTCCTCGATACCCGCGTCAATCCCATCGAGACCGAAGATTGCGCCGTACTTTCGATGCGCACTGCAACGGGCGCGCTGATCACGTCCTCAGTCACCTTGGGTGCAGCCGGAAATAGCTCGCGGCTGAGAATGTGTTTCGAGCATGTCACGGTTACATCGGGCGCAGAGCCCTACCAGATAGGGGCAGGTCCGTGGAAATTCGAAGCCACCGACCCGTCGCGGCAGCCCGAGATCGATGCGGCAACTCGAGAAGTACCCGACGTGCTTCCACGATTTCCGGGATTATTCGCGGATGTCCATGCACGCCTCACCGGCGCACCTGACCTCTATCTGCCGTCGCTTCAGGAAAGCTATCATTCGATCGAGCTTGTCACGGCGATCTATGCCTCCGCAAGGGAAAGCCAGATCGTACGCCTGCCGCTTTCCGCAGATCATCCCTTCGCCGCGGGCTGGCTGCCGGGCTGAACAAGGCGGTATGCCGTTGCGAGAAATCGCGGAGCCCGAAAGGGTCGCTCAGGCAGCCGTCGCCCGCTCAGCCAGCTCTCTGGGCCTGGCCGCCGAGCTTGCCTTCAGAGCGGCTATTGCAACGAGCCAAAGTTTGAAAAACCGCGAATAGATTGGAGCGGGGGCCAAGGCCGACCAAGATCGATCCACATTTGGCTGCAGTCGCTCACTCAGGCTATCACGGTCGACCCTTCCCCGGCAGGCGATCGAGGGCGAAACTTGTCAAATACGCCAGTTAGCCAATTGACAATATAAGCAAATTTCGCTCAAAAAGATAACAACAGATTATGTGGTCCAATATGCTGGTTATTCTCGCCGACGACCTTACCGGCGCGCTTGATTGCGCGGCGCCGTTTGCCGGCAGGGGTTTGCATACCGAGATTGCGTTGAGTGCCGAGGCTATCGTATCGGTCCTGCAGCTGAGGCCGGCGGTTCTTTCAGTCAACCTCGGATCTCGTGAAGTCGAGGCGGAGGCTGCGCGGCAGGCGACCGCCGCGGCCCTCTCGTCCCTGCCATCGGACATCGTTCTGTTCAAGAAGATCGATTCCCGTCTCAAGGGCAATATCGCCGCCGAACTCGACGCGACGCCTTTTCAACTTGCTCTCGTCGCGCCTGCGATACCTGATTTTGGACGGAACGTACGAGCGGGACATATCGAAGGTTTTGGCCTGGACAAGCCGCTGAGCGTCACCAATGCGCTTGGCGTTCATGCGGAACGCGCCATCATTCCCGATACGCTTTCACAAGCGGACATGTCTGCGGCCCTGGCAACTGGCCGCGAGGCCGGGGCTGATCTTCTTGTCGGCGCCAGGGGCCTCGCCGAGGCGCTGGCTCGTCACATGACCGGTCGCCAAGTCGCCGAACCGGCCCTCCCTGAACCCGGCCCTGCCCTTTTTGTCATCGGGTCGAGGGACCCTATCACGCTCGCGCAAGTCGAAGAACTGCGCCAGGCGGTCGTGCTTGACTATATTGCCGCGCCAAACGGGCGTGCGGAGAGGATCGGACCGCTACAGCATTCCGTGACGCTGGTTCAGGCCACGCCGGATGCAAAGGACGATCCGCCGCTTCTGGTATCGGACAGGCTGGCGGCCAGCATAGTCCCGGACATGACCGCGCCGGTCGCCACTCTGCTTCTGTCGGGCGGCGCGACTGCCGAGGCCGTCTTGAAGGCAATGAAGGTCTCGAGATTCCAGCTTCTCGGAGAATGTCTGCCGGGCCTTGGCTTGGCTTATATCGATGGCCAATGCATCATCGCCAAATCCGGCGGATTCGGCACGCCAGGGACATTATCTGAGATCTCGAGAATAGCCATGGGCGAGAAGGGTTGAACGATGGGGCTTGAGAGCGGTACTGCCCGCAAGGGCCTTCCCGATATCGTCTTTGAACGGATGTTGCGCGCGATCAAGTCGGGGGCATACAGGCCGGATGAACGGTTGCCGACCGAACATGAGCTCGCCAACGAATTCGAAGTGTCGCGGCCAGTCATTCGGGAAGCGCTGAGACGGTTGCGCGAGCAGGGACTGATCTATTCGAGACGCGGTGCCGGCAGCTTTGTGAGGGCACTCGGCCTCCGCGAGCCGCTGGGTTTCGGCCAGTTGGAGAACGTCGCCGATCTCCTCAACTGTTATGAGTTTCGCATGACGATCGAGCCCGCCGCCGCCGCCGCGGCGGCAGTGCGTCACGACAAGGAAAGCCTGGCGGCTATAAAGCAGGCCCTGGAATTGCTGCGCGATGCCACGAACCGCCAGGCCCATCGCGAAGACGCCGACTATCAGTTCCATCTGGCTATCGCGCGGGCGGCTCAGAACAACTACTTCTTCACGGCGATGGAAGCCCTGAAGGATCACATTGCCGTGGGTATGAAATTCCACGGAGCCTCCGTGAAAAGAGAGGCGACCGGGCTGGCAAAGGTATTCGGCGAGCACGAGGCGATCGCCGATGCGATCACACGTGGAGACCAGGAAGCTGCGCGCCAGTTGATGCTGGACCACTTGAAGGGCTCACGCGAGCGCCTGTTTCAATCGTCGCAGCGGTGAAACTTGTACGCGCCCCACTGGAGATAGGGGCGTCCGGCGCCTGCAGCCGGACGATCGTCACTTCAAAATGCCGCCTCGTAGATCCCCAGCACATCGCGGACACTCATTTCGGCCGGGTTGTTATCCATCAGCCGCCGGATGGCATGCGCCTCAGCGGCATAGAGGGAAAGCTCGTCCTGTTTGGCGCCATGTGCTGCAAGCGACATCTGGATGCCAAGCGCTTCGCAGAAGTCGTGTGCGGACGAGCACAATTCACCCGAGGAGAGATTGTCGCCGAGGCCCAGAGCCACGGCCACTTCCGCAGTCTTCGCGGCAACGACCGGCTGATTAAAAGCCAGTACATGCGGGAAAACGATGGCATTCGCCAGACCGTGCGGCAAGTTGAGCCGCGTCCCCAGCGGATAGGCGATTGCATGGCCGGCCGCGGTATTGACCGGGCCAAGGCAAATGCCCCCATAGTAGGAAGCGAGCATCAGCCCTTCGCGGGCCTCCGTATCCTGCCCGTCCCTTACCGCACGCGCCAGATATCGGCCGACAAGCCCGAATCCCATCCGGGCAAAGCCATCGATCATCGGATGGGCGCGGCGGTTGGTAAAGGCTTCGACGCAATGAGCCATGGCATCGACACCCGTCGCGGCCGTCACAGCCGGAGGTACCGAATAGGTCAGTTCAGGATCGAGCACTGCGAAATCCGCGATCATATGCGGGCTTTCCACCGCGATCTTGGTTCGCTTGACCGGATCGGTGATGAGCGAGCGGATCCCGGCCTCCGAGCCTGTACCCGCCGTGGTCGCGACTTGGGCAAGTCGCGTGCGGCGACCGGCGACGCGATTGGGGCCGGCAACGTCTTCGAGAGTCTGCTCGGAATCCCACAGCACCGCGACAAGCTTGGCGACATCCAATACGGATCCGCCGCCAAGTCCGACGATCAGTTGCGGGCGGGCTCTGCGGGCGGCATCCAGCGCGGCATCCAGCGTCGCGGTATCCGGTTCGCCCGGGATGGCGTCGAATACGGAAAATTGGCCCGGTAGCCGGAGACGGTCAGCGAAGCCCGCCGTGATCGGCGTCGCAATGACCAGGGTCGAGGCGACATCGCCGGCCCAGACGCCAACCTGGCTGATCGTGCCGGCACCGATGGCGAGGCGTAGCGGCTGGTGGAGTGTGATGGGTGCGATGGCCATGACGTTTTCCTTACCGAACCCCCGCCACGAGCTTGCGCGCGTAGGCGATGGCAGAATTCATGTTGCCGTGATTGGCGATACCCTTGCCGGCGATATCGAACGCGGTGCCGTGATCGACGGAGGTGCGGTCGATGGGCAGGTCGACCGAGACGTTGACGGCCGTGTCGAAGGCGACAAGCTTGATCGGGATATGGCCCTGATCGTGATACTGCGCGACGACCAGATCGAAGGCCCCCGAATAGGCCCGGTGGAAAACCGTATCGGCGGAAATCGGACCGTGAACCTCGATGCCTTCGGCACGGGCAGCCGCGACGGCCGGCGCGATCTGATCGTCGTCCTCCGTGCCGAAGAGGCCGTTTTCACCGCAATGAGGATTGATGCCGGCAACCGCGATGCGCGGACGTTCATAGCCGATGCGCTTCAGATGCGCGTCACCGGCGCGGATCGTCGCCAGAACCCGTTCCGTCGTGGCGCGCCGGATAGCCTCCTGCAGCGACACATGGGTCGAGACGTGGATCACCTTCAGGCGATCGGACGCCAGGAGCATGTATGCCGCTGCCGAACCGGTGAGGCTGCGCAACATGCCCGTATGGCCGTCATAGTGATGGCCGGCGAGATTGAGCGCTTCCTTGTTGATCGGCGCGGTGACTATGCAGCCGATCGAACCAGCCTCGGCATCGCGTACGGCGCGCTCGATGAAGCGGAACGCCGCATCGCCGGCGACCGCCGACAGCTGCCCCCAGGGCAGAGGCGCGCCCTCGACCGGAAGGTCAACGACGTAAGGTGTGAGGTCGAGCGTGACCCCGACCGCATCGCGCGCCGCCTCCAGCGTCGGCAGATTGCCGTAGACCCGCGTTGCGGAGCGATCGGCATCAGACATCTCGGCCAGCGCCTTGACTGTTATTTCCGGACCGACGCCACACGGGTCTCCCATGGTGATACCGATGATATTGCTCATCAAACTCTCCCGTCAGTCGCGTCTGCCCAGCCCGCAGCCAGGCTCACGTATTTGATTGCCCGCCTGTGATAGGTATAGGCGATGTGCAACGCCCCGTCCGGCGTTTCCAGAAGCCATGGATAGGACATTTCCTTGTTCCGGCCATCGGTGGAATCGTTGGACAGGCAGGTGCCCGGCCCGTCTTCTATCAGGATCCGGACCGGAAAGCTTGACCCGCCATCATCCGAAATACAGACGCAAACCGGCGCGCGCGGCACGCCCCAAACGGGCACGCAGCCGCCCGTCGGATCGGCATCGGGTCTTTCGTCGCTCTCACCGAGTTCGTCGTAAAGCGAAACGCGGCGATCATCAGACTGGGCAGCGCTTACCGGGTTGCAGATCATCGCAAGCCGACCGTCCTTCAACCGAATAACCGCGATCGAGGAATTGTTGTTTGGCACATCCGTCGCCTCGGGCACCGACCAGGATCGGCCGCCATCGGCGCTTTCGCTCCAGTAGACGAAATCCGCCTGCCTGCGGCGGAAAAACGCCGCATGACCGCCCGCCGGCAAGGCGACAGGACTCATGTGGACGCAGCCGATCGATTGCGGCAATTCTTCGAGGTGCCAGGTTTGCCCGGCATCGCTCGATATCCCGATTGCCGCCGTGTCATGGCTTCCGTTCCACTTCTGGCCCGGGCGTTGAACACACCGGAAGATCGGCAGAAGCCATGCGCCGTCATCCCGCACCGTCAGCGGAGCCCGGACAAAACACCCTTGCGGCAGATCGAGGTAGCGGCCGGCCTCCGATGTCAGCCTTGTCGCGTCGTTCTGATCGCGCCGGATCTCGGCGATGCGGATACGGCATTGGTCCTGGTTACCGGAAGGCTGTGACGTATGGAAAAGCCAGAGCCGGTCATCGGGCGCGGTGAACAGAACAGGGTTCTGCTCGGAATGCGCATGATCGAAGCTCAGTCTCTGGGGCGGTCCCCAGAGGCCGGAGCCCGGCAGGAGGACAGACGCGAAGATGGATATGTCGGACTTGCCTTCCAGCGAACCGCCGAACCAGGCGCAGATCAGCGCGCCGTCGGCCAGGAGATGCAGGAAGCTTGCATGGTTCTGCACCATGGGGGAAGGCAGGAAGGCTTCGTGCCTTTCGGCTGCCACCACTCGTACCACACCGGTCATTGCCGCCGCTATTTCGTCAGGGCTCATAAAGCTCTCCTCTCGGCACCGAGAATTACCAGAAACACCAAGTTGTCAAGTTTTATAAAGTGCGCATACTGCCAACTCCGAGCACAACATAGGCATCAACCGACTGTATATAAACAATAATTTTTATCGTCATTTTTTCTTGACGAATAACCTAGCAAAACAATTTGACAAAGTATGCGGGACAGAACATGGTTTAAGGAAGATAGCACAGGAGGAATATGGCGATCGCGGTGCAGCGAATTACGGGACCCTGCCGTCGGGAGATATTTTCAGCCGAAGATTCGAGCACCCCACGATAGAGCCTCCGAAGTCGCCACCGATCTCCTTTACGGGTCGGCTCGCCAATCATCAAATCAGCCGTTCATCCACCGGGCTACGGCAGGTCGATCGGAACGGTGCCTGATCAATTTATATTCACTTGGGAGGTGAACCACATGAAGAAGATGCTGATGATGACTGCGCTGATCCTCGGATCTGCGCTTGCGCCGGTTTACGCAGGGTCCGGCCCGATCAAGATCGTGCTGCCCGAAGAAGCCGATCTGCTTGAGCCGTGCATGGCGACCCGTTCCAATATCGGTCGTATCATCATGGAGAATGTCAGCGAAACCCTGACCGAGCTTGATGTCCGCGGCAAGAAGGGCGTCATGCCGCGCCTTGCCGAAAAATGGGAGCAGACCCAGGACGGCAGCTGGCGGTTCCATCTCCGCCAGGGCGTCAAGTTCTCCAATGGAACGACGTTCGACGCCAAGGATGTCAAGCACAGCTTCGACCGCGTGATGAGCGACAAGAACGCCTGCGAATCCCGCCGCTATTTCGGCGGCATGAAGATCAGCGCCAATGTCGTCGATCCCTACACGATCGATTTCAAGGCCGACCCGGCCCAGCCGATCCTGCCTTTGCTGATGTCGCTGGTGACGATCGTTCCGGAAGAAACCCCGCTGGCATTCATCCGCGAGCCGATCGGAACCGGCCCCTATGCGCTGAAGAACTGGACGCCGGGTCAGCAGATCGTGCTGGCCGCCCGCAGCGACTACTGGGGCGCCAAGCCGCAGGTGACCGAGGCCACTTATCTGTTCCGCGCCGATCCGTCCGTGCGCGCGGCGATGGTGAAGGCCGGTGAAGCGGACCTTTCTCCGTCGATCTCGCAGCTGGATGCGACCGATCCGAAGACCGACTTCTCCTATCTCGACAGCGAGACGGTCTATCTGCGTCTCGACCACAACATTCAGCCGCTGAACGACGTGCGGGTTCGCAAGGCGCTCAATCTGGCCATCGATCGTCAGGCATTCATCGGCACGCTGGTACCGGATGGTGCCGTGCTCGCGACGGCGCTCGTTCCGCCGACCACGCAGGGCTGGAACCCGGACGTCAAGGTGTTCCCCTATGACCCCGAAGGCGCCAAGAAGCTTCTCGCGGAGGCCAAGGCCGCCGGCGTGAAGGTCGATACGCCGATCACGCTGATCGCCCGCACGGCAAACTTCCCGAACGTCACCGAAATCATGGAAGCTGTTCAATCGCAGCTCCAGGAAGTCGGCTTCAAGGTCGATCTGAAGTTTGTCGAAGTGGCCGAGCACGAGAGCTACTATTCCAAGCCCTTCAAGGAAGGTCGTGGCCCGATCATCGTCGCCGCCATGCACGACAACTCCAAGGGCGACCCGTCCTTCACCATGTTCTTCAAATATGCCTCGCAGGGCACCCAGTCGGGCTTCTCCGATCCCAAGGTCGACGACCTGATCAAGCGGGCCTCGGCGGCAGTCGGCGACGAGCGTGCGAAGCTCTGGTCGCAGCTGATCGCCTACCTGCATGACAACGTGGTCGCCGACGGCCTTCTCTTCCACATGGTCGGCTTCTCGCGCGTTTCGCCCCGCATCGACTTCAAGCCGACCATCGCCACGAATTCGATGCTGCAATTGTCCGAGATCGGTATCAAATAATCAGCGGAAACCGATTTCCGATCACGATCAAAGGGCGGCGGGTACCCATCCGCCGCCACAATAGTCGAGGGCGACATGCTCAGTTTCATTCGTAAGCGCTCCGTGGCGAGCTTGGTTTCATTGGTCGGGCTGCTCGTGCTGGTGTTTTTCCTGTCCCGCCTGACCGGCGATCCGGCCGCTCTCTTTCTGCCCGTCGAGGCCTCCGCCGAAATGAAGCAGCAGTTCCGCGAGCTTCACGGGTTGAACGATCCGCTGATGGTGCAGTTCGGCCGTTATGTCGGCGACGTGCTGACCGGGGATCTCGGGGAATCGCTTCGCAAGGCGCGGCCGGCGCTGGATGTCGTCACCGAAGCTTTCGTGTGGACGCTCTGGCTTGCCGTGATCACCATGTCGCTCGTCACGGCCGCCGCAATCGTCGTCGGCTCACTCGCAGCGTTCCGGTCCGGCGGCTTCTTCGATCGGCTCTCCTCGATCATTTCACTCATTGGCGCTTCGGTCCCGGATTTCTGGCTGGCCATCGTCGCGATCGTCGTCTTCTCCGTCAACCTCGCATGGCTGCCGACCTCCGGCACCGGCTCGATCCTGCACTGGATCCTGCCGATCGCCGTGCTGTTCGTCCGTCCCTTCGGCATCATCGTACAGGTGGTACGCGGCTCGATGATCGGCGCGCTATCCTCCGCCTATGTGAAGACGGCGCGCGCAAAAGGCGTCAAGGCCGGCCCGATCATCTTCATTCACGCGCTGCGCAACGCCATGCTGCCGGTCATCACCGTCATCGGGGACCAGGCGGCGAGCCTCTTGAACGGCGCCGTGGTGGTCGAGACGATCTTCGGTTTCCCCGGGGTCGGCAAGCTGATGATCGACTCGATCCTGCAACGGGATTTCAACGTTGTCCTTGCCGCGATCCTGGTGACCGCGCTGGCGATCTTCCTCATGAACCTGCTGATCGACCTTGCCTATGCGCTTCTCGATCCGCGTATCCGTCATTGAGGAGCGCAACGATGACTGTTTCCACTTCCGATACGACAATCACCCACGAGCCGCCCTTCCCAGTCCGCATGGCGCGCATGCTCTGGGCCGATAAATTCGCGCTTTGTGCGGTGATCTTCCTGTTCGTCGTCGTGGTGCTCGCCCTGATCGGGCCATCCTGGCTCGGCGACCTCGCCACCAAGCAGAACCTCCGCGGCCGCAACCTCGCGCCGTTCGACTGGAGCCGTGAATGGGTATGGTGGATGGGAGCCGACGCTCTCGGCCGGCCGCTGCTCGCCCGCATCATCGTCGCGACGCAAAACACGCTCATGGTCGCCGCCGGCGCGGTGATCCTGTCGTCGATCACCGGCACGCTGCTCGGCCTCGTCGCCGGCTTTTCATCACCTCGCGTCGGACAGGTGATCATGCGCCTGGCAGACGTGATCATGTCCTTCCCCTCGCTGCTGATCGCGGTGATCGTCCTTTATCTCCTGGGCTCCTCGATCCTGAACCTGGTTGCCGTCCTGTCGATCACCCGCATCCCCGTTTACCTTCGTACCACCCGTGCCGAGGTGCTGGAGATTCGCGAGCGAATGTTCGTGCAGGCGGCACGCGTGATGGGCGCTTCGCAAAAGCGCATCCTGTTCCGTCATATCCTGCCGGTCGTTTTCCCGACGCTCACCACGCTGGCGACGCTGGATTTCGCCTATGTCATGCTGGCTGAAAGCGCCCTTTCCTTCCTCGGCATAGGTATCCAGCCACCCGCGATCACCTGGGGGCTGATGATTTCGCAGGGGCGCCAATATCTCACCAATGCCTGGTGGCTCTCGTTCTGGCCGGGGCTCGCAATCATCATGACCACCTTGTCGCTGAACCTTTTGTCGAACTGGCTGCGCATCGCGCTCGATCCGGTTCAGCGCTGGCGCCTGGAAATGAAAGGCCGAAAGAATGGCTGAGCACTTGCTGGAAGTCCGCAACCTCTCGGTCGAGTTCCACACGGCCACCGGCGTCGTGCATGCGGTTCGCAACATCTCCTATCATCTCGACCGCGGCGAAACGCTGGCGATCCTCGGGGAAAGCGGATCCGGCAAGTCGGTCTCGTCCGCCGCGATCATGAACCTCATCGACCTGCCGCCCGGCCGGATCAGTGCCGGGCAGATCCTGCTCGACGGCAAGGACCTGCTGACCATGCCGCCGCAAGCGCGCCGGGAGGCAAACGGACGGCGGATCGCCATGATCTTTCAGGACCCGCTCAGCCATCTGAACCCCGTCTATACCGTCGGGTGGCAGATCCGCGAGGCGATGACGACCCACGGGATGCAGGCCGGACCCGCCAGGAGCGAAGCTGTGCGCCTGTTGACGCGGGTGGGCATTCCCGACCCGGAAGGCGCCATGGGCAAATATCCGCACGAGTTTTCCGGCGGTCAGCGTCAGCGGGTGATGATTGCGATGGCGCTCGCGCTGCGGCCCGATCTGCTGATCGCCGATGAGCCGACCACAGCACTCGACGTGACGGTCCAGGCCGAGGTGCTGGCGCTGCTGAAGGAACTGCAGCGGGAAACCGGCATGGGCGTGCTAATCATCACCCATGATCTCGGCGTGGTGGCCGAAACCGCCGATCGCGTGGTCGTCATGGAGAAAGGCGAGCTGGTCGAGAGCGGCACGGTACGCGACGTCTACAAGAACCCGACCCATCCCTATACCAAAAAGCTGATCGGCGCCGCCCCGGGAAAAGGCGAGATGCACATCGCGCAACTTTCGGGCGAACCGCTGCTCAGCGTCCGGGACATACGCAAACGCTACGGCTCTTTCGATGCGCTGAAGGGCGTCTCGTTCGACCTCAGGGCAGGCGAGACCATGGCAATCGTCGGGGAGAGCGGCTCGGGCAAATCGACGCTCGCCCGCGTTCTCCTGAGGCTGGACGAGCCGGATGCCGGCACGGCGCACTGGAAGGGGCGCGATCTCTTTCAGCTCTCGCCATCGGAACTCTACAAGCTCCGGCGCGACCTTCAGATGGTGTTCCAGGATCCCACCCAGTCGCTCAATCCCCGCATGACGGTGTTCCAGCTCATATCCGAAGCATGGGCCATCCACCGCGATATCCTGCCGAAACGCCGGTGGCGGGAACGGGTCGCGGAACTCTTGGTGCAGGTCGGTCTTTCGACCGAACACCTGAGCCGTTATCCGCACCAATTTTCGGGTGGACAGCGGCAGAGGATTGCGATCGCCCGGGCGCTCGCGCTCGAGCCGCAACTGATCGTCTGCGACGAAGCTGTGTCGGCGCTCGACGTGTCGGTGCAGGCCCAGGTCATTGCGCTTCTCGACAAGCTGCGCCGGGACATGGGCATCTCCTTCATCTTCATTGCCCACGACCTGCCCGTGGTCCGCGACTTCGCGGACTACGTCATGGTCATGCAGAAGGGTGAAGTGGTGGAATTGGGAACGGTCCGGGAGATTTTCGAGGCGCCCCGTCAAGCCTATACAAAAGCGCTCCTGGCGGCGAGCCTCGATCCGGACCCGGATGTTCAGGCCGAACACCGGGCAGCCCGTCTCAAACGTGCATGACACAACGCCAAACGGCGGATAAGCGGAGTTGATTGAATGACCAGAAATGCCTTTGTCGCACTCGTGACCTGTTTCAACGAGGACGAGACAATCAATTTCGAGGCGACGCGCGCACAAGTGCGCCGGCAGGTGGCGGCGGGCAACAACATCATGTGCGCCGGCACCAACGGTGATTTCACCGCCCTCACCCACGAAGAGAAGATCCGCCTGACGGAACACGTGGTCGACGAGGTTGCGGGTCGCGCGAAAGTCATCGTCAATGCCGGGATGCCGGCCACTTTCGAGACGGTGCAGCTCGCCAAGGAGTTTGACCGGATCGGAGTCGACGGCATCGCCGTCATCACCCCCTTCTTTATCGCCTGCACGCAAGACGGATTGGTCCGCCATTTCTCGACGGTGGCGGATGCGGTCAAGACACCGGTCTATCTTTATGACATCCCCGCACGGACCCAGAACCACATCGAGCCGGCGACGGCCGCAAAGCTTGCTGGGCACGGCAATATCGCCGGCATCAAGGATTCCGGCGGCGCTCAGGAAACTCTGGCAGCCTACCTTGAGGTCTCGAAAGAAAACCCGGGGTTCGAGGTTTATTCCGGCCCGGACCATCTCGTCCTATGGTCGCTGCAGAACGGTGCCGCAGGGTGCATATCTGGCCTTGGGAACGCCCTGCCTCACGTGCTCGCCGGCATCCTTGCTGCCTTCAACTCCGGCGACATCGCGGAAGCGGAGCGCCAGCAGGCGATCTACACCGCCTTTCGCACGGAGCTTTATGCGTTGGGATTTGCACCCGCCATGGTCAAGCGCTCGCTTTACCTTCAGGACAAGTCAGTTGGCGCGAGCAGACAGCCCGCCCTGCTTCCAGACGGGCCTCAGGACGAGAAAATAAGAGAGATCCTGAAAAAATACGAGCTGCTGTAGGGGTTTGACCCCGAGCTCGATGGCGCAACATGTGCTTTGAATGGAGGAGCCGACCGGCTTTTGCTGACCATAACCGTGGCCAGGTTTCCGAGACGCTCCGGTCATAATCTTATTTGGTGATCACGAAGACAGCGTCCGGTGCCCAGCTGATACAATTCGAGACGCTCGATCCCAAACGAACGGTGATCGGCGCGAACTGGCAGTCCTGCACTCATCCGTATGTGAGGGCAGAAGCTTCTTCGGTTACCAGCCACCGGCGTCGGTCCTCACCTCAAAGGCTCGCATGCCGGCACCCCACTTGAGCAAAATATTTGCATTTGCCGGTTTTATTCGCGGTTTTCTTTCAATCGCGACGTCCTATTTTCTGGCATCTAGTCGCCAGCAAGCACTGCTGAAAGGATGACCCAAATGTTCCGGCTGAAAACCATTGTCGCGGCGGCCCTTATTCAGGTGGCAGCCCTCACCCCTTCTCTCGCCGGCGAAAATCTCGCTGCCATCAAGTCCGCGGGCGTCTTCAAGATCGGCACCGAGGGAACATACGCGCCGTTCACCTTCCATGACGCAAGCGGTAAGCTCGTCGGTTTCGACGTGGAGATCGGGCAAGCCGTTGCCGCGAAAATCGGCGTCAAGGCCGAGTTTCTGGAAGGAAAGTGGGACGGTCTTATCGCCGGCCTCGATGCCAAGCGCTACGATACCGTGATCAACCAGGTCGGCATCACCGAAGCCCGCAAGCAGAAATACGATTTCTCCGAGCCCTACATCGCTTCCAAGGCGGTACTGATCGTTCGCCAGGACAATAGCGACATCAAGGGCTTCGCGGATCTCAAGGGCAAAAAATCCGCCCAGTCGCTGACCAGCAATTTCGGCAAGATCGCCGAACAAGCAGGCGCCGAACTGGTGGGCACCGACGGTTTCGACCAGTCGATCCAGCTCGTGCTGACACGTCGCGCCGACGCGACGATCAATGACAGCCTCTCCTTCCTCGATTTCAAGAAGCAGAAACCCGACGCGCCGGTGAAGATCGCCGCGCAGCAGGACAATGCCGATTATTCCGGTATCATCATCCGCAAGGGCGAACCGGAACTGCTCGGCGCGATCAACAAGGCATTGTCGGAGATCAAGGCCGACGGTACCTACCAGAAGATCTCCGACAAGTATTTCGGGCAGGACGTCTCGAAGTAGCCGCCAGTTCCCGCTCTTGACGTACATGGATATAGCGTCCGGCGCCCGCGCCGGACGTATCATTTTTTGAGGATCACGTCGTGCCGCATTGGCTTCAATTGATGTCGGATTCACTTCCGACCCTCCTATGGGCGGGCATCCGCTTTACGGTGCCGCTGACATTGTTATCCTTCCTGCTCGGGCTCATCCTCGGCCTGATCACGGCGGTCACCCGGCTGTTCGGTCCGGCGCCGCTCGCGCTGATCGCAAAGTTCTACGTATGGGTGATCCGCGGCACCCCGCTTCTGGTGCAGCTTTTCGTGATCTTCTACGGCTTGCCGAGCATCGGCATCCTGCTCGACGCCTTCCCCGCGGCGCTGATCGGCTTTACCCTGAATATCGGCGCCTACAGTTCCGAGATCATCCGCGCCGTCATCTCCTCGGTTCCAAAAGGGCAGTGGGAAGCGGCCTATTCGATCGGCATGTCGTGGCGTCAGGCGATGAGCCGCACCATCCTGCCGCAGGCGGCGCGCGTCGCCGTGCCGCCGCTTTCGAATACCTTCATCTCGCTGGTCAAGGATACGTCACTTGCCGCGGCGATCACCGTGCCGGAGCTTTTTCAGGCCGCCCAACGGATCGTCGCGACCACCTATGAGCCGCTGATCCTCTATATCGAGGCGGCCTTGATCTACCTGGCCTTGAGCTCGGTGCTGTCGTCATTGCAGAACAGGCTGGAAAAACGCTTCGCCCGTTATGGCGGCATGCTGGAGTCAAACCGATGATCGAGCTTTCCAACATCGAAAAGCGGTTCGGCGACGCGGTCATCCTGAAGGACATCAGCCTCGGCATCCCCGAAGGAAGCGTCACCGCGCTCATCGGTCCTTCGGGTGGCGGCAAAAGCACGCTGCTGCGCTGCATCAACCTCCTGGAGATCCCGACGGCCGGCTCCGTCCGTATCGGCGACGAAAAGCTCGTCTTCGAGCCGGGCATGAAGATCGGCTGGAAATCGATCCAGAAGATCCGACGCCAGACCGGCATGGTCTTCCAGAACTTCCAGCTCTTCCCGCATCGCACTGCGATCGAGAACGTCATGGAAGGGCTGACGACCGTTCTGAAATGGCCGCACGAAAAAGCCCACCGCCGCGCCCGCGAACTCCTCACCAAGGTGGGAATGGCGCATAAAACGGATGCCTGGCCGTCGGAGCTTTCCGGCGGACAGCAGCAAAGGGTGGCAATCGCCCGGGCGCTCGCGCCTTCGCCCCGGGTTCTGCTCTGCGACGAACCGACCTCGGCTCTCGATCCCGAACTGTCCGCCGAGGTCATCGATGTGCTCGGCCGGCTTGCAGCCGAGGGAACGACGATGGTGATGGCGACGCACGACCTGCGACTTGCCTCCCGGATCGCCAATCACGTCGTTTTTCTCGAGAGCGGGAAAGTGGTCGAATCCGGCAGCGCGCAGGCAATCTTTGGCGATCCGAGACAGGAACGTACTAGGAGCTTCATCTCATCGATCAACGCGGCGCAGACGACACATATCTAAGCGCCGTTCTTCCCGCCGAACGTGGGCGCCGGGCCTGCGCTTCCACATGCCGACGGATGACAAATCCGCATCTTCTGGCAGTATCCATATGGCTTACATCACAACAGCTGTAAAATCGCTTAACAAGTATCACATACCAGATCACAAAACCGAACCCGATCACCGAAAGGCAGAGGGTTATCCAGGACCAGACTCCAATTTCCCAGGGAATGACCGTCCAGCACAAGGCGGAGAGCACGGCCACAAGCAACGCAGCAACGGCGAGCATTATAATCTGCTGTAGCCGGTTAATGCCTAGCGCGCCTACAGTATCCCATACTCCGAGAAATATGGCACCGCGTTCGCTTCACCTGCGTTGTCCTGCGAAACAGATTTCGTGCGAAGCGCGCAGCCAGTTCCTGCCGCTGCCGTTTGAATTTTTCATCGCGCCGGCCGGAACCGTGTTGATAGACGTCTTTGACCGCCTCCGTTGCGATCCGGCGGGCGCTTTTGGATCTCGCTTGAGCTTCGCGCCGTCCGCGCCTTTTGTGGGCACACCACATTGGCCTAGGACGCCGCCGACACACCGTGTAGTGTACGCCCCACGGCTAAAGCCGAAGAGGCACATCTGGTTCCCACGACTGCAAGATGGCCGTGTAGCAGTCGATGATGTTTTTGATGATGCCGAAGCCCGTGGCTTGTGACAGTAGGTTATAAATTTTCCGGACAAAGCTGATCTTGACATCCTCAGCGTCGGAAGCCGAGCGCAGGCCTGTGTCATAGAACGCCAGTTGCTCCTCTGGATTGACGCGTGAATCGGGACCGCAACGCGTTGCCCGAAAAAGCTTGTACACGTTACTGCGGCGCTCGTCGGGAAGAAGGCCGCCTGCCTGCCCGGTACCATCGGAAAAGGTGAGAATGTTTTTAGGCATATTGCCGGCTCCACCCGAGACCGCACCCAAAGGTGGACGCCGCATCAACGGGAACTGTTATAATTCAACCGAGAGGAAAATTGCGGGGCACGTGAGAAAGCTCTCATGATTCCCGCATAAGTCGAGTCCTGAAGCTCGCTGGAGGCCAACGCGAGAATCGTCTGGTTCGAGGGCGCGGACATATTGCGCCTTGGTGATGAGCATGTAGGTGTCCGCGTCCCTTTGGCGAATGCTGAAACCGTTCCCGATCCAAGGGAATCATCAATCTCAAGGCTCAACGTTCCGGAGCAACAAGCTGTCAGGTCAAAGGCTGATCAACCGCAAACGGATTTTGGCGGCTGGATGGCAGCGATGCCTTGCGCTGGGCCGTTGAGTAGTGACTGGTCACGCCGGCCAACGGAAGTCTACAAAGTCAACGAGTGGAAAAAACTTCTCGCAAACGCAATCCGGCCCGCCGCCGCCCGGTGGGCGCGTGTTGCCGGACAGTAGCATCACGCCACCGTCCTTCAGTTCGGTGATGATGCCGACGTGACCAGTTGTGTCCCGCGAGTAGCTCTTGGTAACGCCTATCGCTCCGACCGCCGGACCAACGACGATCTTCGGCAGATTTCGCCAGGCAGAGGCAAAGCTGCGGTTCGGCAGCGCCTTGGCCGCTGCAGCCGCTGCCGCATCGCCTGAGTTTACCAGCGTCCAGCACAAGAAGGCGGCACACCAGGCTGTCTCATCAGACGTCCCTGCCCCAAAACCGACGGTTGAAAGATATTCCGCAATCTTTGGATTGCCGGTCGGACCAGGCACCTCCGATTGTCCAATCTCGGCTTTGCCGATATCAATCCACGGCGCCGCACCGCCGCCTTGCTGTGGCGCTTGCGGGAGTGGCCACCAATCTGGTGCGTCTTTGAGAATCTCGACGTTCGCTTCGTAGGACTGCTGAAGTCTCCCGGCAACCTCGTCGATGACGCCTGCAAGTGTGCGCGGCGTTCCGGAAGCCAGCAACAGGCTGCCGTTGTCTTCGAGTATCTTCTGGACGCGCACGTTGTCATTGTAGACGCCCATGAGAAGCGCATCTATCCGATCACTCTGCGCGCCGGCCAATATTTTGATGGCCGCTGGCCAGCCGAAAAAATGGTAGAGGTAAAGTTCAGCCGGGCTCGGCAGGCCATTGAAGCTGACCTGGTGACGTGTAATCGCGTCCTTCACGGTGTAGGCGGCGAGCGCCGCCTGTTTCGAAGGGCTGAGGATGTCGACAAGCCGAACACCCAGTGAAACGCCGATCTCCTTTGCTAGACCTATCCAGGTTTTCGGCTGGAACTGAAACGGACCGCATGCACCGTCGCCGTCATAGACTTCGGCCGCAATATCCACGCCTTTCCAGAACTGCCGAGTTTCGGTCCGAGCGAGCGCGAGCATGTAAGACAGATCAACCGAGAAGGACGAGCAGGCGGACGCGCAAAGCGCCGCGAAGTCTCTTTGGGAGATTTTCTCGCCGCTGAGCTTTTTTGTCACGACCCGCTCAGTTGGAACGAAACCGGTAGGACCAATCCCGCCTCCTGCGTCGACGGTAACCTGCGACCATTGAGGATCGGCTGCCGTCGGCTCGGAGGAGGTCAAAACATGGGCGGGATACAATGTTACAGGGTTTTGCTCATAAATGACCGACGGACTGTCCCCATGCGGGCTCTGACGCAGTCTGGTCGACATCCTCACTGACAAACTATCCATGCCAGTCTCTCCTATTTGAAGTAGGGATCAAGAAGGTCTCGCATCGTCGGGCTGTATCGGCCGTCTGCGATCATACCCCCTTTGGATTTTTGGATGGCGAGCATGACTTTGCGATTATCCGCGGTGAGGATAGCGCCAGTCAGGAATTCAGGTTTCGCCATGTTGTCCTTGAGAGCCGTGTCCAATGGCACGCCCTTGGCCTCGACATAGCCTTTCAGAGCTTTCTTTAACGTCGCCGTCTCGAGATCGTCTTTCAGCGCAAGATGCTCGTAGGTATTCTGATGCTTCGATGTATCGCAGGCCTGCATCTCAGCGATCGACTGCTTGGTACCTGCGTCGAGGTTGCCATTCGCTGGCTTGAGGTTGAAGCGCTGGACCGACTTGATCGCCTCTCTGGTCACGCTCAGTGGGCCGCCGATCTCCCCGTCATCCTTGACACAAAGTCGGCTCTGCAGACCCTTCATTTCCGACCTCGTGATATATAAGTCGCCCGTCATCAGGCCCGGCGAGCGCTGGTCAACGGGTATCGGTGGCGGAACGTAGATCCTGCCGCGCGAAATTTCTTGTGTTGTGGGGTTGATCGTAGCGATGTTGACGCTTGCGGTCTGCACGCGGCTGAGGGACGGAACCCCAAAGCCGGTGGTCCTGGCGACATATAGCGTACCCTGCAATGCCGCCTTGACCTGCGCTTCAATTGAAACCGGCAGGCAGAGATTAAGATAGCCTCGGACGCCTTCCATGGCCGCATTGCTCGAATCATAGTTCAGACGTTGTGCTGCGGCTCCGGCCCGATAGGCATCTGCCTGGTTGCGAACGAGCATCTGTACATCGGATGGATCCATCGCGAACAAAAGCGACGAACTGGCATTGTCGGAGAGCTGAGCAGCGAGGCCGAAAGACGCCGCTGTGATCAGGATGGCCTTTTGGGCCGCCTCAGTGAAACCAAGAATGGCCGTCGTCGAATTGCCGATGGCGTTCAGTTGCGCTTTCGTCGAGTCTCGGTCCCGCCTCAGACGGTAAAGCGCGCCTAGGTAGGCGTTGCATTGCTCGTCAACGTAGTCGAACCCTGCACGTGTTACCTCATACCAATCGACGGCACTCGTTAGCGAATATCCCGCCCGCTGCACCAGTGAATTGCGGACGTTTGCATAGTTATAAGTTGATGATCTTACCTCCGAATATTGTAGAATCGGAGATGGCCCGTAGGCAGCAGTTACGGTTTCTGGGGAAGATACGCACCCTGAAATAAGTGATGGGAGCAATACGAACACTCCCACTTTCGATGCTATCTTCATCGAAGCGTCCTCAACATTGTTGCTTAGAGTTTGCATGGGATTCGATTCGCTCGAAGAATTTCTCTGCAACCACAAGCATAATGTTGTGGATAAAATACTCATGGATCGCTCGGCGTTTGTAGCGCCGGCAAGAAAGCTCAAACATCAAGACAAGCTAAACGATCGATTTTTATAAGTTTTCTTGCAAGGATAAGTTGACTGAAATATTCCCGTGATCGAGGGGACTGTTATTTCGGGGATGAGCGATGCTCTTGATGAAGGTTGCACCCGCTTTCGCACTGGCCCTGTTCGCATCGAGCGCGCTGGCAGGGGTACGAACAGTGGGCGCTCTTCGGGAGAGCGTCGTTCTTTCTGGTGATGAAGACTGGAGAACCGAGGGCGATCTTGTCATCGACGGGGACGATACGATCACGACCAACGGTCACCGATTGAGCTGGATCGTCAAGGGCAATCTCGCGATCAACGGCAGCTTGCATGTGATCTCATTCAGCAAGCCCTCCAGGGAGAGCCAGATCACTCTGCCGCCACCGCCGGCCCCGAAGGCAGGCCCTGGGCCAACTCCCGGCTCTCCCGGTTTGCCGGGAGCGCAGGGGTCGCCAGGGAAACCAGGCAGACCTGGTCTATCGGGGGGGGGGGAACGTTCGTGCTCGCGGTCGATGGCGTTGCTTCAGGAACGCTGAGAGTGGACCTCATCGGCGAAGACGGTGAAAACGGCGGAGAAGGACAGAACGGAGGAGATGGCGGCGGCGACGCACAGGGACAGAAAGCAGTCGCCAATAGTGCATTCGGGATCCCGCTGGCCTGCCGGACCGGTTCAGGCTTTGGTGGCGTTGGCGGAAACGGCGGACCAGGCGGTACCGGAGGGCAAGGTGGCTCACTTGCGTTTACGGTCCAATCACCGTCGCAAAACTTCAAAATATTGTATTCACTTGGTGGCGGCACGGGTGGATCTGGGGGAAATCCGGGCGAGCCTGGCAAGGGGGGATTGGGGGGCGCGGGTGGTGTTGGCAACGCGGTCTGTGAGGGACGAGTGTCCGAGCGAAGAGGTCGCGATGGCCCCGGAGGGGCGCCGGGAGGCAATGGTGCTCCCGGAGCAGACGGCAGTGACGGAACAGCGGCTGTATTACCCACCAATATTGCAACGAGGATTGGGGCACCGCCATGAAAAGGATCAACTGCCAAGTGATACTTTGCAGTATCTGAATCGCGTTCCTGTTCATCTCCATCACAATATACGTTACTGGACTCATCCATCTGCGAGGACAGCCCGCTTACCTGGTGAGTGCAACTGGCCAATTGCAACAGGGGCAGCTGGTACCGGCAGACTGGAAGTCAAAAATCCAGGAGAAGTACGAAGCACCTCTTGCGAGTATCTACTCTCCTTGGATATTGGTGATGGTAGGGGCGGTCCTCGCCGCTCCCAGCGAGCGAAAGAACGAGTTGATATCGCCAGTGATATTCTTTGTCACAATTATCCTCTCGACCTTTTTCAATGTCCTGGTGTGCCTTCTGTTGTACTGGTCTTTGTTTAAAGCGGCCGCTCTCGACAATGCCATTCCGGTCAATCGGCCACTGTTCATCCTGCTCATTTCGATACTGGGCGCTTTCGTGACGTACAACTTTCCGAAGCAGGAAACGAACCAGCAGAGTGAGACAGCCCCTGATTTCCATGCCGAAGGCCGAAAGAAAGTGCTCGGTCGTCAAAAAGGTATAGGGGCGCCCGGCGTTGGACTGCGCGGACCGGAAGCGAGGAAGCCCGCACCCCGCAGCGCCGCAATCGTATCGCGGCTGACCTCCTTGCCAATACCTTCGACAGCTCACCGCGGGTGATCGGCTGGGAATATCCCACCGCCATCAGCACCATCGCCTTGAAGTCCGGCAGCGCCGCCGCCCCTCCCCGCGTCGGCGCCGACGAGGCCCGGATGGTCTCCGCGAACCGCGCCCGGGTGCGGTGCTGCCAACCACCGGCGACCGACATTAGTTCGTACGGCCGATCACGCAACTCCTCGATAAGGTCGTCGATCAACAGGTCGATGCTGCAATCCTTGCCGACCACCCGCGCCAGCGTCTCGCGGCTGACCGGCTCGGCCGAAGCAAAGACGACCGCCTCGACCCGCAGCATCCATTCCCGCCAGCACATTTTGGGCGGCAGGTCGTCGAGTTCACGATCGCAGAGCACGGCCTGCCGATCTTTCGCTTGACGCCGGCTGGTCTTGGCTGGAAGGAGGAGCGCCCGGATAACTCGCGCACCGCTTCAACGCTCTGGAGGCGCTCGAACAAGCGAATGGCCGCTTTTTGCTGTTTAGAGGAGCCGGCGGGTCAGGGTTATCAATTACCGAGCTGTCTCCAATCTCGCCGTTCGACTAACGAAGTCGTCTCAAAACGCCTTTATCCCGTGCTCATGTATTTATGTTTTATTTTCCCGCCCCGCTCTGATATAAGTGATCTATCATCGGATACATGCTCCTATATATGTGATTTTTTTGGCGCAAATGGACATAAGTTTATGAACGCAAGGCAGACTGCACTCGCTCGCAAACAACTCGAACGTCGTCTCGCACCGCTGCGCGAGCTTGACCTCATGACCCCGCCTCGTGGTTGGATGAAAGCCATCCGTGAAGCACTAGGCATGAGCACCCGGCAGCTAGCAGCTCGTATGGGCGCTGCACCCTCTCGAATTTCGGCCATAGAGAAGGCTGAGGTTTCCGGCGCAACGACGATCAAGACGCTACGCGAAGCAGCGGCGGCAATGAACTGCACGTTTGTATACGCTTTCGTCCCGGCCAAACCGCTTGATCTTATCCTTCGTGAGCGGGCGGCAGAAAAGGCGGGGCAGGACATGGCCCGACTCGATCACACGATGCAGCTGGAGAATCAGGCCTTGCTCAGATCGGATCTCGAGGAGGAACGTCGCAGGCTGGTCGATGCAATGCTTGCTGACTCACCACGACGCCTGTGGGAGGACGATTGAGCTCATGGAAGACGATCCTCTCTTTCTGGACGATGACGAAGCCAATACGCCGTTGACCGCTGAGGAACGAGAGCAACTCATTCCGTCCTACATCACCCTGCGGCATGAACTGAATGAGGCCGAGCAGGTCAACATTGGCGAAGGCTTGCGTTGGGCTACGTCGCGAAAGCGTGACGTCCTTGACCAGGATCTCCTAAACGAACTGCACCGTCGCATGTTTGGCGAGGTGTGGCGCTGGGCAGGGCAGTACCGCATGACAGCCCGGAACATCGGCGTTGATGCCTACCGCATCGCGATGGATGTCAGGCATACAGTCGAAGATGCCCGCTATTGGGTCGAGCACGGAACGTACCCACCCGACGAGATAGCCGTCCGATTCAGTCACCGATTGGTTGCCATCCATCCCTTCCCAAACGGAAATGGGCGGTTCTCTCGTCTGGTCGGCGACATGTTAGCCCGCCAGCTCGGACGGCCGCCCTTTACATGGGGTCGGTCGAACTTGATCGATGCTGGCGAGACCCGTGCGCGCTACGTCGCGGCACTTAGAGCGGCCGATGACCACGAGATCGGACCGTTGCTGGTATTCGCGCGCTCATGAATGTCTTCGAAATTGCCAGCGCGTATATGCAAAGGGAGAGTGGACATGAAAACCTTCACGCAGTCGCAATTGCAGGCAATTGCTGATGCCTTGGGAGATGCCGACTACGGCCTGACTGGCTCTGAAATTGGACCCCTGCTGGCGACAGTCAAGATCGTTGATACTGATCCGCAAAGAACCAAGCGCCACAAGACTGTACAATGCGTTTGCGTCTGACCAGAACAATCGCCAGCAGCGAACCCACATCATTGCATTCATTCGTAAGGCGATGAAACCCGAGCGTTCGCCAGAGACCCAGAGCGCTTCGAACCGATGAGGCTGAATCTTAACCGCGCCTTGGCATTTGCCGGGCTGGCTGTGAGGCTTCAGTCGAACTCGACGCCGTCGATGCCGCCGAAACACTTTCGCAAGCTACACGCCGAGCCTTAGAGTTGAGAGCCAACCTGACAAGCCGCGGCGTTCACCCTGATGTGCTACGTTTTTGCAGCGAAGAGCTACTTGCGGATAACTACTTCCACGCAGTTCTCGAAGCAATCCGGGTGGATTTCCGGTGTCCGGATGACCGAGACTGTTCAACGGGAAAGAGTGCGACGACATCGGTGCTGTTTTTCGTTGGAATGTTCCAAAGTCCCTTTCTTCCGACTGTGACAATGCTAGAGTCTGATCGGCGTTATCGCTCACGTCGACCGGGGGACGAATGAAGGCTTTTATAACAAAGGCCGCGGCGGCGGCGATCGTCGTGTTTGCCCGTGCTGTCACGGCGGTTCGCGCCATCTGGCCCGAGGAGGGCCTGCCGTCCCGCCCTTGCGTTTATTTCGCCAACCATTCCAGCCATGGTGACTTCGTTCTGGTCTGGACGGTGTTGCCGCCAAGGCTCCGTCGTCAGGCCCGTCCGGTTGCCGGCGCTGAATACTGGCTGAAATCGCCGCTTAATCGCTTCATCGGCAGCGACGTCTTCAATGCGGTTCTGATCGCCAGGGAGAAAGACAAGAGGACTGAGGATCCCGTCACGCAGATGGCCTCGGCGATCGACGCGGGCTCATCGCTGATCCTCTTTCCGGAAGGTACGCGCAACCAGTCCGACGCCCCTCTCCTTCCGTTCAAAAGCGGCATCTTTCATCTGGCGGCGGCACGCCCAGACATCGAGCTGGTCCCGGTCTGGATCAACAATCTCAACCGGGTCATGCCAAAAGGGGAGATCGTCCCGATACCACTGATCTGCACCGTCACCTTCGGTAGCGCCCTGCGCTTGGCGCCGGATGAGGCCAAGGACGCTTTCCTTGAACGCATGCAGACGGCTCTTCTAGCTCTGTCCCCCAAGCCTGCAGGGAGTGGTGAATGAATGCCGCGAGTTCCGATCTCTTGACGCTGGTGGCTGGTATCTTCGGCGTGCTTATTCTTGCATCGGCCATTGGTTACGTGCTGCAGCAACGCCTCTCGCCAAACGGTTCGAACGCGGCGATCGAAAACCTCAATGCCCGGATCAAGGCCTGGTGGATCATGGTTATCCTAATCGGCATTGCTTTCGTGGCGGGCCGTATCGGGGTTCTCGTTCTATTCGGTTTTTGCTCCTTTGCCGCACTCCGGGAATTTGTGACCCTCATCAATACCCGCAGGGCCGATCACTGGGCACTGGCGGCCGCCTTCTTCGTCGTGGTGCCGGTTCAGTATTATCTGCTCTGGGCTGAACAATACGGCATCTTCTCGATCTTCATTCCGGTCTATGCGTTCCTGCTGATGCCGATCATATCGGTGCTCAGGGGCGATACGGAGCGTTTTCTGATCCGCATTGCGGAGGTGCAGTGGGCATTGATGATCTGCGTCTTCTGCGCCTCGCACGTCCCGGCGCTGCTGACCTTGAACATACCGGGCTACGACGGTCGCAACGTGCTGCTGATCGCCTTCCTGGTGATCGTCGTCCAGCTGAGCGACGTGCTGCAATATGTCTGGGGCAAGCTGTTCGGGCGCACCAAGATCGCACCGAAACTGTCGCCATCCAAAACCGTCGAGGGCTTTGTCGGCGGCGTGATCAGCGCCACTCTGATCGGTGCCGCCCTCTGGTGGATAACCCCGTTCACACCTGTTCAGGCAGGGCTCCTCGCCTTCATCATCACGCTGATGGGTTTCTTTGGCGGATTGGTGATGTCGGCGATCAAAAGGGACCGCGGCGTCAAGGACTGGGGCAATCTCATCGAAGGTCATGGCGGCCTGATCGACAGGCTGGATTCCGTCGTCTTCTCGGCGCCGATCTTCTTTCATATCGTGCGCTACTGGTGGTCGCTGTGATGCCGGATGCGCTGAAACGACTTGCACGCAGCGGAACGGTGCATGTCCTGTTCGCGTTTCTTGCCATGGGCGGCTGGGCCGTCTTTGCCAATCGCGCCTATGCAATGCCAAGACCGCTTTATTCCGGCCTGGTGCAGGGCGTGATGTCTGCCTGCCTGACGCTCTTCCTGAAATCGGTGATCGACGGACTTTCGAAGCGCTTTGATGCCCTGACACGGTTATGGGCGCCGCCGCTCATTGCCTGCCTCGGCTCGACCGCTGTTCTCGTCGCGATCCATGCGGCGAGCGGCACACCGGAAATCCTCAAGACCGTCGCAGTTCCGCTCCTGGTATCGACGAGCTACGCCGCGATCTACAATTATTCGATTTCCGCAAGACGAGGTGCCGGGACATGACCGAGACAGGCGACAGGCGGCCGCTGGCAAGCCGCAACACCCGCTGGGCAGGCTCGATCGCGCGATGGATGGCGTCGAAAACCATCACCCCTAACCAGATATCCCAGGCCAGCATGGTTGCGGCGGCACTTGCCGGTGGCGCCTTCTATATGGCGGGACAGACGGCCGGTTGGGCGCGCATTGCCTGCCTGCTGCTGGCCGTGCTTTGCTGCCAGGGCCGGCTGCTTTGCAATCTGTTCGACGGCATGGTCGCCGTCGAAGGCGGAAAGGGAGAGCCGGACGGTCCGTTCTGGAACGAATTCCCGGATCGCATCGCCGATCTCCTGATCTTCGCAGGCGTCGGATATGGGATCGGCATGCCCGGCCTCGGCTGGGCCGCCGGCGCGTTTGCCGTCTTGACGGCTTACGTCAGGGAACTCGGCCGGGCCACGGGCAATCCCAGTGATTTCTCCGGCCCGATGGCCAAGCAGCACCGGATGGCAACGATCACCGCGGCAGGATTGATATCCATGTTTGAGCCGTTGTGGGGGGGATACAATCAGATCCTGATGATTGGTCTCGGTATCATCGCGCTCGGCGCTGCCTTCACCGCACTCCGCCGCTCAGGGACTTTGATCGTACGCCTCAAAACTCTCTGAAAAGGGGGCCCTAGAACAGGCCATCGCGGTGAACGACCAAAGTCGCTTTTCTGGGTGCGCCGAAGATTTCGGCCTGCACGATATCAAGCACAGGACGCCAGTTCAGGTCGTGCTGATCTGCAGGACAACCGTCGGCCGTGCAAGCCCGGTCTTGCCATTGGTCCGCTGGTATGGTTTCGCGAAATGCCGCTCGAGCTTCGCGCCCAAGGCAGAGATCGACCAGCAGAGAGCGAAATACACCACAAGAATGGAGCCATAGACCAGATAGGCCGGGCTTCCTCCGCGCGCGATGGTCGTCTGTTCGATTAGTATCTGCGCCGAGCGCAACAGTTCGTTGACACCGAGGACCGCGCCGAGAGAACTCGCCTGGGTGAGGCTGGTGACGAGGCTGACATAAGGGGGCAGAATGACTGGCATCGCCTGCGGGACGATGACCAGGAACAACCCTTTCCAGCCGCGCAGGCCGGATGACAGGGCCGCTTCCCGCTGGCCGCTCGGCACCGACAGCAGGCCGGCGCGAATAATATGCGCGCCGTTCGCCCCGCCCCAGACCGACACGCTGAGTGCGCTCGACCAGAACGGATTGAGCGACAGGCCTGCATGCGGCAGCACGAAATACACCATCAGCACCGTGACCATCAGCGGAATGTCGCGAAGGCATTCGACGAGAGCATAGACAGGCCCTCTCAGCCACCCCGATTGAGCGGAAAGACCGGCGGCGAAGATCACCGCGAAGAACGTGCCGCCGGCGATCATGACCGAGGAAAGAAACAGGGTATTCAGGAGGCCGTCCAACAAGAAAGACTGGAATTCCAGAAGCAGCATCGTCTACCTCCCGCCGAAAGGTCGGCTGAGACGCCGTTCAACCATGTAGCCAAGGCCAGAAATGGTGAAGACGCAGATCAGATAAATCACGCAGATCGAGGCGAACATCTCGATTGCCCGGAAATCGTAGGCGATCCGGTCGACGGCGACAAAAGTCAGCTCCACCAGGCCGATCGCCTGCAGGTATGCGGAATTCTTCACCGTCGCCACGATCGTATTCATCGCCGACGGCAGAGCGGCGCGGGTCGCCAGAGGCAGGATGATGAATATCGAATGTTGCCAGCGCTTGAGGCCGAGCGACGCCGACGCGTCATGCATTCCGCTGCCGACGGCCGCGAGACCGGCGCGGAAATTTTCGATCTGAAAGGCACTTGCCCAGGCCGTCAGCGCAATGACCCCGGACCAGAAGATGCTGAAGCGCAATCCGAGGCTGGGAAGGCCATAAAAGATGAAGAAAATCTGCACGAGATAGGGCGTGCCGCGAATGAATTCGACATAGGCCGTGACGGCATATTGCAGAGGCTTGATCCCGCTTTTTCGCAACACCGCACCCACCAGGCCGATAAGGCAGGACAGGAATATTGCGAGAAAGCTGACGATCAGCGTCGTTTTGAGGCCGGTCATCAGATCCGGCAGGGCCTCGAGAATATAAGCAAAGTCCATGGCCGTCATCCTGCTCGAAAACACCGGTGAACATGGGGTCCTGGCGGTCGAAACCGTCAGGACCGGGTTCGCTCACTTTGCGGCCGGCGGATCCGTTTCGAAGGATTTTACCATTTCCGTCGCGACGATCGGATCCTTGACGAAGGTCGGCACCGTCTTCGAGTAAAATTTCTCGTTCTTCAGTTTCTTGAGGACGCCATTGACGAAAGCCTTGAGCTCGTCTTCCCCTTTGCGGACGCCGACGCCATTGAAGCCGAGATCGACGGGTTCTTCCAGCGTACGAAATTCCGGATAGTTGCCCGCAAGTGTCGCGATGGTGATTGCGTCGCCCACATATCCGTCGGCACGGCCCTGCTGCAGGGCCTGCAGATTGTCGGCATTGGTGTTGAGCTGGACGAATTCCAGGCTCGGGATGCGTTCCTTCAGCCACTTCAGCTGCGAACCGCCCTTCATGATGAGCACCGACTTGCCGTCGAGGTCGGCCAGCTTCTGAACCTTGCTGTCCTTCGGTACGATCACCCGGCTGCTGCCCCAATAGTAGATATCGGAATAATCGATCACCTGTTCGCGCGACGGTGTCTTGCCGAGCGTCGCAATGATCAGGTCGATCTTTCCGCCCGTGAGGGAGGGAATACGGGCGTCCGTCGCCACGCAACTCAATTCCGCCTTTTCGGCTGCCCCGAAGGCGGCAATGCCGATTTGCTTCGCCATCTCGATTTCGATGCCGGCCGGCTTGCCGTCGGTGCCGGAAGCCCCGAATGGAGGAGAATCGCATTTGACACCGATGCGGATCACGCCGGCATCCTTGATCGCCTTGGGCACGGCCTGAGCCGTGGCGGGCAGCGCTGGAAGCGCAAGGACGGCAAAAGCGCCGAAAGCTACGGCCGTGCGGCGAAGCATGCTGATGGATGTGTACATGACAGTCGTTCCCTTTGTTTCATTGTTTTGCCCACCGAACGTTTGCCCGTCCGTATGCTTTTTGCCGCAACCGGTCCGGATGCAGAAAATCAGACCCGCTAGTGCAGTATCTGGCTGAGAAACGCCTTTGTCCGGCTCTCCTTCGGATTGCTGAAAAACTCCTCCGGCGGTGCTGTCTCGATGATCCTGCCCGCGTCCATGAACACCACCCGATCCGCCACCTGCCGCGCGAAACCCATTTCATGCGTGACGCACACCATGGTCATGCCGTCGCTCGCCAGCTGCGCCATCGTTTCCAGCACCTCGCGCACGAGCTCCGGATCGAGAGCCGAGGTCGGTTCGTCAAACAGCATGATCTTCGGGCTCATGCAGAGCGATCGGGCGATCGCCGCTCGCTGCTGCTGCCCGCCGGACAACTGGCTTGGATAGAAATCCGCCTTATCGGGAATCCGCACCCGCTCCAGATAGGCTCGCGCCACGGCCTCGGCATCCTTTCTCGCAACGCCCTTAACCCAACGGGGAGCCAGTATGCAGTTTTCGAGAACGGTGAGATGCGGATAGAGATTGAAGTTCTGAAACACCATGCCGACATCCTGCCGGACACGGTCGATGACCTTCCTGTTGTCCGTCAGCTCCGTGCCGTTGACGATGATGCGGCCCTTCTGGTGCTTTTCCAGGTAGTTGATGCAACGGATCATGGTGGACTTGCCTGAACCCGAGGGACCGCAAACAACAACCTTCTCTCCACGCCGAACGGTGAGGTTGACGTCGTGCAGCACTTGGAGGACGGAAAACCATTTGTCGACACCGGACAATTCGACGGCAATTTCCGGATCGGTCATCTCCGATTTTTTTCCCTTCGCCGTCATCTGCAATCTCCTCCCTGCAGCTCAGCTTACGACGCCAACGCTCGGCTTTTCTGCGCGAACCGGGCCGGCCGGAAATTCGCAAGCAGGGGGCTCGCCTCCCCGGTCACGATCTCGCGGGCGATGAGCTCACCGGCAATCAGGCCCAGTGTCGCGCCGCTGTGGCTGAAGGCGACGAAATAGCCCGGGATGGCCTCGAGCGGACCGATCACCGGTTCCCCGTCACCCGGTACGGGCTTCGGGCCGCAGTGATAGCTTTCCAGTTCGAGGGCCGGGTTGCCTTCGAGCACGTTCGAGGCTTCCGAAAGAAGACGCCGAAGCGTCTCCTCCTTCACCTCGTAGGCCCCATCGGAGCGGCTGTTGAGTTCTTCCTCCGACCACGCGGAATCGCAGACGACCGCACCATCCGGCGTCGGACGCAGCGCCACGTTCGGTGTATTGAGGACCGCGCGCACCGCGGACCTGAAAGGCTTCGATTTGACAAGAAGGGCGATCGGCGTTCCATCGGCAATGGCATGGCCAACCTGTTGTGCCATCTCCGGCACGGCTGCACCGGTGGCAATGAGAACCGCGTCCGCTTCTATATGGTTGCCATTTGCAGTCGAGACCCCGGCTGCACGCCCGGCTTTCATATTGACGACGGCCTTGCCGGCATGGGTTACCACCTGACCGCCGAGTGCCTTGAATTCCCGCACGAGGATGTCGATCAGGGAAGGCAGATCCACCCAGCCCTCACCCGGATTGAAAATCGCGCCCTGGCGCGAAATCGCAGCCACATTGATACCGGGCGTGACCTTCGCCACTTCTGAGGCGCCAAGGAGCTGGCAGTCATAACCGATCGACTGCTCGTGAGCGTAGGCTTCCGCAATCCGGTTCGACGCGTCATCCGCGTCCCACGTCAAACCGCCCTCGAAGCGCAGCCAGGCGGCGCCTTCATTGCGGCTTGCCAGTGTCCGATAACGATCGATGCCGACGACCCGTAGACGGTGATATTCGGCGGAACGGAAACGTGCCGAATTGAGCCATGCCAGCGACCGGCCCGACGCCCCGCTGGCGAACACCGCTTCCGTGACCAAGGTGACCTGCGCGCCCAGCCGAGCCAGATGAACCGCCGAGGAAACACCGAAGATACCGCCGCCGATGACGGCAATCCGCTGGCTGGAAGATGAGGTCGTCAACTGCATGTTCCTTCGTCCTTGATTGCCGTAGGGCTCGTCGGTTCGAGGCGAAAAAACCTCGCATTCTCCATGTGAGACCGGTATCAAGCCTATTTGAGACCGGTCTCACATGTCAATGGTGTGATTTTCTTGACGCCGTTTTTTTCTCAGCCTATGTCACGGACCTATGATGAAGAGAACGACGTCAAAGCGGCTTGTCACCATCTCGGACGTTGCGCAGAGCGCAGGTGTATCCAAGGCGACCGCCGCACGCGTTCTGGGTAGCTACGGTACCGCAAGCCCCGTCGTGAAGGAGAAGGTCCACGAGGCCGCGAAGAGGCTTGGCTATCAGGCCAACGAGCTTGCACGCAGCATGACGACCGGAAAATCGAAGACGATTGGGGTTGTCGTTGGCGACATCGAAAACCCGTATTTCGGCCAGGCCGTGCGCGGTATCAGCGATGCGGCGCGGGCTGCCGGGTTTGATGTCATTCTGTCCAATTCCGGCGAGGATGCCGCCAAGGAAAAGGCCGCCGTCCGCGTCCTGATGGGCAAGCGCGTGGATGGACTGATCGTTACGCCGGCCTCGGTATATGAGACGCAGCACCTGCATGAGGTCCAGCGATCCGGTCGACCTCTCGTCCTTCTGGACCGGACCATCCCGGATCTCGCGGTCGACGCCGTCGTTACGGACGACCGGCAGGCGGCCGAGGCCGCCACGCGAGCCCTGATCGAAGCCGGCCATCGCCGTATTGCCTACATCTCCGCCACGGAGTCGGACGACCCGATCTACCGGGGACCGCACCAGATCAATCTGAGCACGGTGATGGAGAGAATAAAAGGCGTCGTCGCGGCAAGCCTGTCTGCCGGTATCGAGCATCCGGAGCGCTATATCCGGCTGGGTGCCAACCGACGCGGCGAGGGTGACAAGATCATTTCCGAGCTGCTTCAGGGCCCCGACAGGCCGACTGCCATACTCGCGTCGGACAATGTGGTGGCGCTTGAAGTGTTCAAGACCCTTCGCAGACTGGGCATGTCCATCCCTCAAGACCTGTCGCTTGTCGCTTTCCACGATGCCGACTGGACGAGTGTGACCAGCCCGCCGATTACGGTGATCGCCCAGCCGGTCTACGACCTCGGCTTCGAAAGCGCGCAAATCCTTGTCCGACGCATTACCGGGGTGGGCGATGCGCCACGCTGCCGGGTGCTTGCGACCACACTCATCAAGCGGCAATCGATTGGGGCTCCGCCTGAAATCCAGGAGAACCGCGCCGTTTTTCAGAACAACGCCGCTAAAATCGGTTGATGCACGTCTAAATTGGCTTTGATTTCAACCACATCGTCGTCGCTCCAGCGAGCTACGCCGAACTCACTGAACGTTGTCACCGGCGTCAAACGGCCTCAATGCGGGCCCTGCGCCAAGCCTCGAACCGCTCAAGCGTTTCCTTGTTTGGCGGATAGACGCCAAGTGTCGATTTGCCTGACTCGATCTCCAGCTTCAGGAACTCTTCCTGCTCCTCCATTTCAATGGCCTCGTCAGCGATCTCGTCCACATATTCCCGGGGGATGACGATGACAGCCTCGCTGTCGCCGAAGATGATGTCGTAGGGATAAACCGCGACACCGCCGCAGGCGATCGGCTGGTTCATGTCGGAGGCATGGTGGGCAACCAGATTGGCCGGCGCCGCCGGCCCCATGCAATAGGTGGGAAGCCCGAGCTGGGCGATATCGGCCGTATCGCGAACGCCGCCATCCAGCACAAGGCCAGCGCATCCGCGGTAGACGAGGCGCCGGGCCAGCATCGCGCCAATCCCGGCAATCTCCGCCAGCGAGCGGCAATCGAACACGAGGACGTGCCCCTCGGGTATCGTGTCGATCGCCTTGCGTTGCTGATTGGACGGATCGGAACTGTAGGTCGAGCCGTCGATATCCTCCCGGGCAGGAATGTAGCGAACGGTGACAGCCGGGCCGATCATCGGCCTGTCGGCGCCGGCGAGCGGTCGCACGCCACGCACGGCGGTGTTCCTGAGCCCACGCTTCAGCAGCAAGCTACTCAGGCTCGCCGAATTTGTCCGCAAAAGCTTTGCGTGAACCGATGAGTCCAAAGCCGTCATGATAACCTCCGTCTGTCTGGCTGCGAGATCTAGCATAACGGCGCGATAGTTCAATAGAGAATTTATAGCTTCTTATTTGGACATTGGATGAACGCCGTTGATGACCTTCATCACCATGGCAGCGGCGTCGACGACCTCGCGCTTGATTGATCGAGCACGCTCCGGCGTCGCCTCGCCGATGAACGGCACGCTGACGGTGGCGACCAGGCGACTTGCGGAATCGAATATGGGGGCAGCAAAAGCTCGCAAGCCAAGGTTCGATTCCTGGTTGTCCTCCGCACTTCCGCTGCGGCGAATTTCCGCGAGCGCCTCCTTCAACGTCTCGGGATCGGTGATCGTATACGGCGTCCGGGCCTCCAGGCCGCCGGCGCAATAGGCCTCGATCTCGTGGTAGTCGGAAAACGCCAGGGCAAGCTTGCCGGCCGCACCGACATGCTTGCGTGAACGGCCGCCGACCTTGATGAACAGAGCGTAGTCGCCGGGGCTGGGGGCCGCAAATATCGTCATCATTTCATGGCCTTCGGGTGCCGCCAGCCTGAAGGATTCGTAGATCCTGTCGGCCGCGGCCGCCAAAACCGGCCTCGCCGCCTCGATCAGCGTCACCCTATCCGCACCGGGCGAAATCCGCCGCGCAAGCTGCACGAATTTCGGCCCCAGTTCGTAGGAAGCCCCGCCATTTACCCGAGCCACAAGTCCATGTGCGGTCAGTGAATTGAGGATGCGATATACGGTCGAACGAGGCACCCCGAGCTGCTCGACCAATGCGCCGAGTGAAATGCCGGTCTTCGCGTCAGCAACCGCCTCAAGCAGATGCGCCGTCTTTTCCACCACCGGGGAGCCATGCTTCGGTTCATTCATGAACTTCAGATTCCATATGCGGATTACCTATCTTGACTTCTTGAGATTGAACGAGCATGTTGGCATCGCAAGTGTCATATTTGACACTACGCACTTGCAGGAGGAAGTAAAGCCATTTGAGCGCGAGGCGTTCCCGCGGACCCGGATGACTTTGAGGAGAAGATCACCGAGGCGCCGTATGCGGCTCGTTTGGATTTGGAGGAGGGCTTTCATGAAGAAGATCACGGCTATCCCTGCGTTGAGCATGGGGCTTTTAATGTCGTTGGCGGCAAGCGTCGCAATTCCCGCTCGCGCGGCCCCGGACAGGCTGACGGTCGTCGTGACGGACGAGCCGAAATCACTCGATCCCTGCGATACGGACCTCTCGGGCAATTCACGCATTCTGCACAACAACATCACCGAAGCGCTCGTCAATCTCAGCCCCAAGGATGGTTCGGTCGTCCCGAGCCTCGCCACCAGCTGGCGGCAGGTCGACAGCCTGACCTGGGAGTTCAAGCTGCGCGAAGGCGTGACCTTCCACGACGGCAAGGCGTTCGATGCCAATGCGGTAATCGCGGCTCTGAAGCGGGGCCAGGATCCGGCGCTGGCCTGCGAAGTGGGGCTCGCCACGCTGAAAGGCCTCAAACTCAATGCAGAAGCCGTGAACCCGACGACCCTCCTCATAAAGACGGACGTCGTCGAGCCGATCCTGCCGAACAAGATGTCCGCGCTGGACATCGGTTCGCCGGCAACCCCTGGCGACACCAAGACGCGCACGCCGGCCGGAACGGGACCTTACAAGCTGGTCGCATGGACGCCCGGCCAGTCCGTCGGTCTGGTGGCCTATGAAGGCTATTGGGGCGACAAGCCGGCAATTCGCAACGCGACGATCATCTGGCGCGCCGAGTCCGCGGTGCGCGCCGCGATGGTCGACACCGGCGAAGCGCAGATCGCCTATGAAATCGCACCCCAGGACGGCACGACCGGACAGGATCATGCTTTCCCGAATGCCGAGACGTCGCTGTTGAGGATCGACGCGCAGATCGCGCCCCTCAACGACAAGCGCGTTCGCGAAGCACTCAATCTTGCGATCGACAGGGACGGTCTCATCGGAACGATCTTCCACAAGGACGCTCAAAAGGCGATGCAGGTCGTGCCACCTTCGGTCTTCGGCTTCAATCCCGACATCCCGGTCTGGACCTACGATCCGGAAAAGGCGAAGTCCCTGCTTGCATCCGCCAAGGCGGATGGCGTGCCGGTCGGCAAGGAGATCGTCATCTACGGCCGCATCGGCATCTATCCGAACTCGTCCGAAAGCCTGGAGGCCATTCAGGCCATGCTGGCGGATGCCGGTTTCAACGCCCGGCTTGAAATGCTCGAGACAAGCCCGTGGCTGAAGCGGCTGCTGAAGCCTTGGAGCAAGGACCGCCAGCCTTCCATCCTGCAGACGCAGATCGACAACGCCGAGGGCGATGCCGTGTTCACGCTGCCGAACCGCTTCACCACCGATGGCAACCAGTCGACGATTACGGACGCCGGTCTCGACAAGCTGATCGCCGATGGCTCGAAGGCAACCGGAGACGAGCGCAAGAGGCTGTTCCAGCAGGCGTTCAAGTACATCGCCGTCGATACGGTCAACATCGCGCCGCTCTTTCACATGGTCACGATCGCCCGTGTCGCCAAGGACGTGAACTATACGCCTGATGTGCAGGCCGGCAACGAGATCAAGCTGAAGTCGATCAGCTACCGTTGATCTGCCCGGACGACGGCTTGTATGTCGCTTGAGGAGAGCGGATGTCCTTCACCTATTTCCTGAAACGTGCGGCCTTCGCGGCGCTGGCGCTGGCGGCCCTGATGACATCCGCCTTCTTCCTCGTGCGGTTGACGGGTGATCCCGTCAATCTCTACCTGCCAATCGACGCTTCGGATGCGGCGCGCGAAACCATGCGCCTCCGTCTTGGGCTCGATCGCTCGCTCCTGGCCCAGTTCTTCGATTGGGCCTGGGATATTCTCAGCCTCGATTTCGGAATGTCTCTCTGGCACAATCGCCCGGCCATGGACGTGGTGCTGGAGGCGCTGCCGAACACGCTGGCACTCGGCGCCATCGCCTTGGCTCTGGCCTTCACCGCCGCGATCGTCATGGGATCCATTGCTGCCGTGAATGCCGGCGGCTGGATCGACCGGGGTGTCAATGTCCTGTCGCAGGCAGCCGCAAGCGTGCCGGATTTCTGGCTCGGCCTGATGGGCGTGCTTCTGTTTGCGGTCACCTTCCGCATTTTGCCGACCTCAGGCTTCGGCGGCCCGATTTATTGGGTGCTGCCCGTCGCCTGCCTGTTTGCCCGACCTTTCGGAACGCTGGTGCAGATCGTCCGCGGCTCGATGATTGAAGCCCTGAATGCGACATTTGTCCGGACGGCGCGGGCCAAGGGCGCGCGTGACGGACGGGTCACCTTCGTGCATGCGCTGCGCAACGCTCTCCTTCCGGCGGTCACGGTGAGCGGCGACCTGGCCGCCCAGTTCGCCGGCGGTGGCGGCGTCGTCGAGGTGGTCTTCGGGTTTCCCGGCATCGGCAAACTGCTGATCGACGGCATTCTGAAACGCGACTTCGCGATCGTCCAGGCATCGATCTTTGCCGTCGCGGTCGTGATCTTCGTCATCAATATCCTGGTCGACATGCTCTATGCCTCGATCGACCCGCGTGTGAGGGTCGAATGACCGACACGTCTGCCGAACTCCTCCCGACCCGCGAGCGCCGCAGCCGCCGCATTCTCTGGCTCCTGCGTGCGCTCGCGGGTGACCCGATGGCCGTCGCCGCGGCGATCTGGCTTTTGATCGTCGTGCTCGCCATCCTCACCGATTCCCTGTCGCTGCTGGGCGACAACCGCATTTCGCTGAAGGCGCGCAACCTGCCGCCGTTCGACTTCGGCCAGTCCTGGACCTTGTGGCTGGGTGCCGACGCACTCGGACGGCCGCTCCTCGTCCGCCTCATCCAAGCGACTTCGACGACGATCGGCATCGCCGTAGTGACCGTGCTGACAAGCCTGATCGGCGGAACGCTGCTTGGCGTGATCGCCGGGTATTTCGGCGGCGTCGTCGGAAACGTCATCATGCGGATCTGCGATATCATCCTCGGTTTCCCGACCCTGCTGGTGGCACTCTTCGGCCTCTATCTGTTCGGTCCGAGTGTCGGCAACCTTGTGATCGTGCTCGCCATCACCCGCATGCCGGCCTATATCCGCGTCGCAAGGGCAGAAACGCTGGAGGTCCGCGAACGACTTTTTGTCGATGCGGCGCGCGTCTTCGGCGGGGGGCCGACCTGGATCCTGCGCACCCACATCCTCCCGAGCGTCGCACCCACCATGCTGACACTCGCCTCGGTCAACCTCGCCATGGTCATGCTGTTTGAATCCGGCCTGAGCTATCTCGGCCTCGGTATTCAGCCACCTTCGGTAAGCTGGGGGCTGATGGTCGCCCAGGGCCAAGGCTATCTGTCGTCCGCCTGGTGGCTTGGCTTTTTCCCCGGTCTCGCCGTCATGCTCACCACCATGTCCTTCAACCTGCTCGCCAACTGGTTCCGGATCGTCAACGATCCGTCGCAGCACTGGCGTCTCGTGAAACGGAGGCGCTGATGGCTCTTCTCGAAGTCAAGGATCTGCAAGTCAGTTTTGATACGGCGTCCGGCCCTATATTCGCACTCAATGGCGTCTCCTTCTCGCTGGAACGCGGTGAAGTCCTGGCACTTCTTGGAGAAAGCGGCTCCGGCAAGTCTGTAACTGCATCTGCCATCATGGACCTCGTCCCCAATCCTCCGGGCGCGATCGACCGGGGTTCGATCCGCTTCGATGGGACGGAACTTCTGAAGCTTTCGCGCACCGAGCGGCGAGATCTGTGCGGCAGCCGGATCGCCCTCATCTTCCAGGACGCGCTTGCCGCGCTCAATCCCGTCTATCCGGTGGGCTGGCAGATCGCGGAGATGTACCGCATCCACGGCCGCAACCCCGCAGGCGGCGTAGAAAAGGCCGTGATCGACCTCCTGACGGCAATCGGCATTCCCGATCCTGAACGTCGGGCGCGGCAATATCCGCACGAATTTTCCGGTGGCATGCGCCAGCGTATCATGATCGCCATGGCCGTAGCGCTCGAGCCGGATGTCATCATCGCCGACGAGCCGACGACGGCGCTCGACGTCACGATCCAGGCGCAGGTGGTCGATCTTCTGGCGACAATCCGTAAACGCAGCGATGCCGGAATGATCTTCATCACCCACGATCTGGGTGTGGTAGCCGAACTCGCCGACCGCGTGGCCGTCATGTATGCCGGCCGCATCGTCGAGACCGCAAATGTCTTCGAACTCTTCGAGGATGCACGGCATCCCTACAGCGTCGGCCTGCTCGGCTCGCAGCCGCGCCTGGATACCGATGAGGACGAACTGGTGCCGATCCCCGGTTCGGCGCCCAATCCCCTCGCCCTTCCTTCAGGCTGCGCGTTCAGGACGCGCTGTCCGCGCGCCGAAGGGCTCTGCGCCGAGGTCGTCCCTCCCCTTGAAACTGTGGGGCCGGGCCGCCAGGCCGCCTGCCATTTCCCTGTATCGCCAGCATGAACCAGCCCCTTCTCAAAGTCGAACACCTTTCCCGGCACTTCGGCAGCGGCGCGACGCCCGTGCGCGCAGTCGATGACGTCAGCTTCGAGATCGCCCGCGGAGAGACGCTCGGCCTTGTCGGCGAAAGCGGCTGCGGCAAGACTTCCCTGGTGAGGACCCTCCTGAAGCTCGGGCCGGCGACCAGCGGCAGCGCCGTTCTCGATGGCGTGGAAATCACCAAAGCGAGTGGAAGGGAGTTGCATGAATTGCGCCGCAAGATGCAGGTCGTCTTCCAGGACCCCTACCAGTCGCTCAATCCGCGCCTGCGGGTCGATCGGCTGATCTCCGAACCGTGGGCGCTGCATCCGGGTGCCGTGCCGAAGGCCCGCTGGCGGGAAGAGACCGTCAAGCTGCTTGAATCCGTTGGTCTGCGTGCGGAACATGCGGACCGCTATCCTTCGGAATTTTCAGGCGGCCAGCGGCAACGGCTTGGAATCGCGCGTGCCCTGACACTCAATCCGACCCTCCTCGTCTGCGACGAGCCGGTCTCCGCCCTCGACGTCTCGGTCCAGGCACAGGTCGTCAATCTGCTCGCCAGGCTGAGGCGCGAGCGCAATCTGGCGATGCTTTTCGTCGCGCACGACCTTGCCGTCGTGCGGCACGTTTCGGATCGAGTGATGGTCATGTATCTCGGCAAGATCATCGAGACCGGGCCGAAGCAATCGATCTTCAGCGCGCCGGCACATCCCTATACGCAGGCCCTGATGTCGGCCGTTCCAACGCCGGACCCAAGGCTTCGCGGACATCGCAAGCGCATCGTCCTGGAAGGCGATCTTCCAAGCCCTGCCAATCCGCCAAGCGGCTGCCGATTCCGGACGCGCTGCTGGAAGGCCACTTCGATCTGCGCTGAACAGGAGCCCGGCCTGACGGCAAGAACGGCGGCCCCGGGGTTGCTGACCGCCTGCCACCATGCAAATGCCGAAACCGGACGTTGACGATGGCGGCCGATGTTTTCTGGGGCTTTCCGCCTCGGTATCACATGCGGGCCGAAAAAGTCTGCTTGGCGCCTTCAGATCCTATCTGGCTGGCTTGGCACTCTGTTCGAAGGAGGCGCGCTCTAACCCGTGCCGTTGGAGCTTGTCGTAAAAGGTCTTTCGCGGAATTCCAAGCGCCTCGATCGTCTGGCGGACGTCACCTCCCTTGCTGGCCAGTGTCTCCCGGAGGATTTCCGCTTCATGCTGGTTGAGGCGCTGGGGTAGTGTAAGGGTAGCAGCCTCTGGCGACACGATCGCCCTGTCGTCCTCGCCTGCAAGTCCGAGGACGAAACGCTCTGCAAAATGGGACAGTTCGCGAACATTGCCCGGCCAATGATGGGTTTCGAGGTGATGGCGGATAGAAGATGACAGAACGGGCGTCTGACGGTTGAACCTCCTGGCGGCCCGTTCGCAAAAGAACCCGAAGAGGAGGGGGATGTCGTCGCGCCGTTCGCGCAGCGGCGGAATCGAGATGGTGACGACGTTGAGCCGATAATAAAGGTCTTCGCGAAACCCGCCGCGTTGTGAGGGATCGCCAAGATCGACCTTGGCGGCCGCCACGACCCTGAGATCGATCGGCCGTGTCTCGTTGGTGCCGAGAGGTGCCACCTCACGCGCTTCCAGGACGCGCAGCATATGGATCTGCGTGGCGGGCGGCATGCTTTCGATCTCGTCGAGGAAGAGGGTGCCGCCACTCGAATATTCGATCCTACCGACGCGCTTTTTCTGCGCGCCGGTAAAAGCGCCGGGCTCGTGGCCGAACAGTTCGCTTTCGATGATGGTTTCGGGAAGCGCACCGCAATTGAGCGCGACAAAACTGCCTTTCGATCGCCGGCTCCATCGGTGGATCAGATTGGCAACCACCTCCTTGCCGCTGCCGGTCTCTCCGGTCACAAGAACATCGACGTCGGTATCGGCAATCTGGCGCAACGTTCTGCGCAGCCGCTCCATGGCCGCTGTCTGGCCGATGAGCGGCAGGTCGTCGCGTGCCTGCTCGGCCACATCGCGGAGCGTTCTATTCTCCAGTATCAGCCGCCGTTTTTCTGCGGCGCGGCGGATGGCCTGCACCAGACGGTCTGCGGCGAAAGGTTTGGTGATGAAGTCGTAGGCCCCATCCTGCATCGCCTTGACGGCCATCGGTATGTCGCCATGGCCGGTCATCAGGATGACGGGAAGGTCCGGGTCGAGCTTACGGACACGGCCGAAGAGCTGCAGCCCGTCGATCTCGGGCATGCGGATGTCGGAAACGATGACGCCAGCGAAACCATCGTCGATCCGGGCCAGCGCGTCGGAAGCCCTGGAAAATCGGGAAACCGTAAAGCCCGCAAGCTCGATCGTCTGGGCGGTGGCCTTGAGAAGGTCGGCATCGTCGTCGACCAGAACGACCGGTGTTGGATTGCTCATGATACCGCCTTGCGCAGATAAACAATAAAAGTCGTGCCGGTTTCGCCGCTTTCGACCTCGATGCGACCGCCATAGTCCGCGACGATATCCTTCGAGATGACCAGACCGAGGCCGAGGCCCTTTTCCTTGGATGTGTTGAAGGGCGAAAAGAGTGAACTTCTAACCGTTGGATCAATGCCGGGACCATTGTCGGAGACCTTGATCACGATCTCATCCGGCAGCGTCTCCACGGAGACGTTCACACTTGCCTCGGTTCGGCCCTCCAGCGCTTCCAAGGCATTCTGGAAAAGATTGATCAGCACCTGCTCGAGGCGGACGCGATTGCCGATGACGGCAAGGTCGGGTGGCGGCAGATCGATCGCGAGTATGTCCAGCCGGCCAGCGAAGCGGCTCCTTAAAAGAACGACCGCGCCTTCGATGGCACCCCGCAGATCGACGGCTTCAGGCGGCGTTCGTCCCTTGCGTCCGAAGGCCTTGAGTTCCTCGGTGATCATGCCGATCCGCTCGGTCAGGGCGGCGATCTCGCCGAGATTCTCCTCCGCCGATTCCTTCCGGTTCCGTTGCAGGAAGACACGTGCGTTGTCGGCATAGGCGCGGATTGTCGCGACCGGCTGGTTGATTTCGTGGGCAACCCCGGCAGCAACCTGACCGAGGATCGCAAGGCGGTTTGCCTGCACGAGTTCCTGCTGCACCACCTGCAGTTTCGACTCGGTGCTGCGGTGGTCGGCAATCTCTTCCTGCAGGAGGTCCCTTGCGCGGCTCAGATCCACTGTCCGTTCCGTGACACGGCGCTCCAGTTCCTCGCGCAGGGCTTTTTCCCCGGCGATACGATTGGCGATCACCTGCCGCCGCCTCAAAAGGAATGCGATCAGCGCCAGGATCGGAACGAGCACCGCAAGTGCGAGCAGCCGCGCTTCGCGTACCGCCGCTGCGGCGGACGGCTCGGTCGGCACGAGATATTCGAGGCGCCAGGAAGTCGATGGGACCGGCGTCAGAATGCGAACATACTCACCTTCGCTCGTTCCCGGCAGAATCGCTGAAACGATCGATGCGCCACCGGAGAGCGGCTCCTGCCGCACGATCGGAAGAGGCATCAAGGGTGCATCACCGAATTGAAGGCTATTGCGGATGGCGCCAAGTCGCTCCGCTGGCAGCGGCGCAGTTGTCATGAAGCGCCACGACGGAATGCTGGTGATCAAGACGACACCATCGGCGTCGGTGACATAGACGGGACGGTTGGCCTCGCGCCAATCGCTTTCGAGCTGGTCGAATTCCATCTTCACCACAACGACGCCGAGCGCGCCGGCCTCGCTTTCGGCGCGCCGGGAAATGTACAGTCCAGGACGCTTGCTGACGCTGCCCAAGGCGAAGTGCTCTGCCGTCCTGTTCTCCATCGCCCGTTGGAAATATTCCCGGAAGGAATAGTCGTTGCCGACGAAGCTCAAGGGTTCGCGCCAATTGCTGGATGCGACCGCAATGCCATCCCTGCCCGTGACGTAGAGAACGGAGGCATGGGTGCCGGCCACCAGCCCTTCCAGCTTTCGGTCCAGGGCAGCGATGGCCTCTGTGTTTCGGAACGCCAACGCCCCGACCACCTGTTGATCCTCAGCCAGGAGCAGGGGAAGCGCTCGCGGCCTTTCCAGCACCGCGCGCAACAACGCAACCTTGAGATTGGCATCGGCGCGGCCCTGGTCGAGGAGCGCTTTCACTGCGGAACTGCGGCCGTAAAGACCGGCGGCAAAAAGAGCGGAGCTCAGGAGCGCGGCAGCGGCAAGGGCAAAGACAGGCCATGGTGTCCACGCGAAGGCGGGATCCTTGACAGGTTTCTTTCGAAGGCGTTGCTCAAGCATCGTCGGATGTGTGCATAAATCCGCACAAAAAGCAAAGGCCGATGGCGGAAATCCGCACGGCAGATTTCAGGAACCACAGCCGCCACTCAGGCCGGCCACGAAGAATCAATGAGTTAGGCGTCAACCGTCCCTCTGGCACGCATGTTGCTCCGGCAAAGCCAGCAGCACACCTGCAGCAACAGTAACACCACCGCCCCGGGAGGCCAATTGGTTGGGGCGCCATGGAGGACATGATGAACGCAACGATTTCCGATGTGCCAACGCACGACAAGCTTCCTTTCTACCGCCACCTTTATTTTCAGGTTGTCGTGGCAATCGCCGCCGGCATCCTGCTCGGTCATTTCTACCCGGATGTAGGCGCGTCGCTGAAGCCACTCGGCGATGCCTTCATCAAGCTGGTGAAGATGATTATTGCGCCGGTGATCTTCCTGACGGTCGCAACCGGTATCGCCGGCATGGCCGACCTGCAGAAGGTCGGGCGCGTCGCAGGCAAGGCGATGATCTACTTCCTAACTTTTTCGACGCTTGCGCTCGCCGTCGGTCTGCTCGTCTCGAATATCGTCCAGCCGGGCGCCGGCATGCACATAGATCCGGCCACGCTCGACGCCAAGGCGGTGGCGACCTATACGGCGAAAGCCCATGACGCCACGATCACCGGCTTCCTGATGAATATCATCCCGGACACGATCGTCGGCGCCTTTGCACAGGGTGACATCCTTCAGGTGCTGTTCTTCTCGGTTCTGTTCGGCATCGCGCTCGGCATGGTCGGAGAACGCGGCCGACCGGTTCTCGATTTCCTGCAGGCATTGACCGCGCCGATCTTCCGTCTCGTGACCATCCTGATGAAGGCTGCCCCGATCGGCGCCTTCGGCGCCATGGCTTTTACGATTGGCAAATACGGTATCGGTTCGATTGCCAACCTGGCCATGCTGATCGGCACGTTCTATCTCACCTCGCTCCTTTTCGTTCTGGTCGTCCTCGGCGCCGTCGCCCGATACAACGGCTTTTCGATCATTTCCCTGATCCGCTATATCAAGGAAGAACTGCTGCTTGTGCTCGGCACCTCCTCGTCGGAAGCGGCATTGCCCGGACTGATGGCAAAGATGGAACGCGCCGGCTGCAAGCGCTCGGTCGTCGGTCTTGTTATTCCGACTGGTTATTCCTTCAATCTCGACGGGACCAACATCTATATGACGCTTGCCGCACTCTTCATCGCCCAGGCGACCGACACGCCGATCACACTCGGCGACCAGGTCCTGCTGCTGCTGGTCGCGATGCTGAGCTCGAAGGGAGCTGCAGGCATTACCGGAGCCGGCTTCATTACCCTGGCGGCGACGCTTTCGGTGGTTCCATCCGTGCCGGTCGCCGGCATGGCGCTGATCCTCGGCATCGATCGCTTCATGTCGGAATGCCGGGCGCTCACGAACCTGGTCGGCAATGCGGTCGCGACCATCGTTGTCGCGCGCTGGGAAAACGAACTGGACCAGACACAGTTTGCAGTCGCCATGGCAGGCGGCGACGCCGAAAACGCGGTATTGATACCGTCGGGCCAGCCTGCCGAATAATCGCCTGTTTCTATCGCAATCGGAAAGGGCGCCGCCGCGGCGGCCTTTCCCAATTTCCCGGCCGCCATCTCGATAGGGCCTGGCGCGAAGAGCACGTGCCTTCCGCCCCGATTCAACGCTGCCCTATTCTTCCGGCGCTCCTTCGAGCAGACCGTCATACACTTCGATGAGTGCATTGGTGATCGCCTGTCCCAGCGCATTGCCGGCGACGCGCACCTCGTCTTCCGTGCCGCTCCGCGAAGCTTTGGCCAGGTCGAAACCCTGTTCGCTGACGATCTGCTTGGCCACATCGATGGCCCAGAGCCCGAAGTCGCCGCGATTGTCTATCTTGATCGAGTCATCCATCGTGATCTGCCTATTGATGGATCCGGCTTCTATATCGCCTCGGCAATGATGGCCAGCCTCTATGAGCAGAATATCCGATCGGCCCGAAAGAAGCGGACGGAGGATTTCAGGCTGATTGAATACTCTCGACAGCCCGCCAATTCGCCGGAATTCCAGCTCGTCAATAAAAGGGGTCAAATTTTAGAAGGCACCGACGCTGCTGTGCAGGTGTGTCGGCTCATGGAAGGCTAGCGCGACAGTCGATCGCCATCCATGCGCAGGGTCACGAGCAATCCTTCCTCGGACCAGACGTGCTCGAGAGCGCCACCCAGATGACCAGCCAGCGTGCGGCGGAGAAGCTTGCTTCCATATCCACCAGGCCCCTCAGGGGTACTGACTTCAGGCCCTCCTCTTTCCGTCCAGCGAATTTCGACGTCGTCCCCAACCATCGTCCCCGATACATCGAGCGCGCCTTCCGGCACCGATAGTGCGCCATACTTCAAGGCGTTGGTTGCCAATTCGTGGACGACGAGCGCCAGGCCCGTCGCAGCCGCCTGGCCGACGCCGAGACGAGGGACGGCGACCCTGATCCGTCCGGCAAAAGCTCCGTCGTCATCATAGGGGGCGAGCAAAACGGTAAAGATGTCTCCGAGAAGCGCGGCATCGCCTTGGCCACTCGGTAGCGGACGAACAAGATCGTGGGCGCGACCGAGTGCGGTCAGCCGGTTGGTCAGTTGCTTCGTCATGTCTTCGATCGACGCAGACGATCGTGAGGTAATCAGGGTCAGACCCGACGCGATAGCAAGCAGGTTCTTGACGCGGTGGCTCATTTCGCCAGCAAGGAGTTCATGGCTTTCCTCGGCCTGCTTGCGCCCTGTGACGTCCAGAAAGATCCCCGTCATTACCCGGTTCTTGATGCCCGCATCACTGCCTTGCCCCCGTGCCGATACCCATCGCACCTCCGAGCCGACCAGTATCCGGAAGTCGATCTCGTAAGGGCCGATCACGGCGCGTGTCGCGACAAAGGCCGCCCTCACCCTGTCCCTGTCGGCCGGGTGTATTTTCTCGGACAGGTGCTCGAACGTCAGGGCGACATCGTGCGCGACGTTCCAGAGAGTAAAACCGTGACCGTCCATAACAAAACGGTCAGTGTCCACGTTCCAGGACCATAAGGCCACGCCCGCCGCTTGGATTGCGCCGCGCAGTTGCTCCAGTCCCCATTCGGGGCTGTGGGGGGTCACGGTGTTGTTCACACTTGCCTCTGCTTCGCGCGCTTCGCGAGCACCATGCTGAGAGCTGTATTCCGGTCGCGCTCCTCCCTGGCAAGGCGGGCTTCCCGAAGACGCAGGGTCTTCGCCTCCCGCACCTGCGCGACATAATCAAGCTCTTCGACCGCGTGGTCGCGAGCGAAAAACTGCGATTGAACCTGGTCAAAGGCCATCTCGGCCTGCTGCCGGGTCTTGCTGTGCGTCATGATTATTTCCTGTTTGCAAATATGCAGGGTCGAAAACCAGAAAAGGCCGGACATGATGCCCGGCCCTTTAAAAAATCAGCTTCCAGCGGTGCCAGTACATCCGTGGTCAAAGCGGAAGCCGCTTTTTGGTCAAGCAGCCTGCAGGTTGCAAGCCGACATCTTGCCGGACTTTGCGTCCCGTTCGAGTTCGTAGCCGATCTTCTGGCCCTCGACGATTTCCCGCATTCCGGCGCGTTCGACGGCAGAAATGTGCACGAACGCATCAGCGCCGCCATTGTCAGGCTGGATGAAGCCGAAGCCCTTGGTGGAATTGAACCATTTAACTGTGCCTGTGGTCATGATGATGAACCCTTTCAAAGCAAGATTGCGTGACCCCAGAGCCAAGGCCCTGCGGATGGTGATAGCGATTGATTTTGAAAGGGAAGTTCGTCAGGCGCGGTGCCAATCGCGCGGAAACCAAAGTTCAGCAAGCAAAAGATCGATAAACCATAAATAGAGGCTATCCGCAGATAAGTCAACTTTTAGTTTTGACATCCTGTCTGAACAGCCCTCAACGGGGATTTGCGGCCCAGTGGGACAACCTCAACATGGCTCTGGCGGCTAGCGCATCCTGCCGAAAAAGGCTCTCAAAGGGGGAGCTGAGCCCGCTCGGGTGGGCGCGGACTGTCGGGACAGCGAACTGGTGTTGCGGTTGGCCTGTCCATACTCCTTGCCTGCCGGTGCAGGACCGCCATATAAGGCGCGATGACGTCTGATTCAAAGATATTTGTCGGCCTCCGGTCGACCCGCAAAAAACCGGCTCCGCACCACGAACCGAACCATCCGAAATGCCAGTGGGACGGTTGCGAAAAGGGTGGCGCTCATCGCGCTCCTGTCGGGCGGGATGCCGAAGGGCTTTACCTGCTGTTCTGCACGGAGCATGTAAAGGAGTACAGCAAAGGTTATAACTTTGCGCCAAACCTCTCCGACCCTTTAATCGCGCGCTATCAGAGGGAAGCAGCAAGCGGTAGCCGCCCGACCTGGGGCACCGGCATCAACAAGGCCTCGGAGATGCCGCTCCCCTCCATGGCCCGCTCCGGTTCTGCAAAGGCGACGAACGCACGTAAAAGCGCTGCACAACGCCAGGCGGCAAAAGCGGATCTCCGGCAACGTAAGCTCAAGGTGCTAGAAGCCAAGGCCTTCGAGACGCTCGGCCTTTCGCCGGATGCAACGCCGGAGGAGATCAGAAGCCGCTACAAGCAGAGGCTCAAGATGCATCACCCGGACGCGAACCATGGCGAGCGCAACTCGGAGGATCAGCTTCGGGCGTCCATCGAGGCCCATAAGATCCTCAAGCTCAACGGCTTCTGCTAAACGTGCGGCAAGTGATCCGCTGGCGGTCTCGATGTCAGCGGTCCGGACCTCCGGCAAAGAGAGGTGGCGTCGCCGCGGATGCCGGATCACTACCAGAGCACGAATGGCGCTAGCACTCTCGGCGCAAGAGTGCTAAGAATATCCGACCGGGAACCCGCCATCGGGCTGCGCTCTCGCTAAGGAACCTAAAATGAACAATACCATTTTCCGGCCGTTGCACGACCGTGTCGTCGTGCGCCGTATCGAGGCTGAAGCCAAGACCAAGGGCGGGATCATCATTCCCGATACCGCCAAGGAAAAACCGCAGGAAGGCGAAATCGTCGCCGTCGGCACGGGCGCACGCGACGAGAACGGCAAGATCGTTCCCCTCGACGTCAAGGCAGGCGATCGCATCCTGTTCGGCAAGTGGTCCGGCACCGAGATCAAGTTCAACGGCGAAGACCTGTTGATCATGAAGGAAGCAGACGTCATGGGCGTCATCGCCTGATCGTCGACCGCTTCCTTATTTCCTTTTGACGAGACCATGGGGCCAACGGCCCGGGAGTTTTCCATGTCTGCCAAACAGATCAAATTCGGCCGTGATGCACGCGAGAAGCTGCTGCGCGGCGTCGATATTCTTGCCGACGCCGTGAAGGTCACGCTCGGTCCGAAGGGCCGCAACGTCGTCATCGACAAGTCCTACGGCGCGCCGCGCATCACCAAGGACGGCGTTGCCGTCGCCAAGGAAATCGAACTCGACGACAAGTTCGAGAACATGGGCGCCCAGATGGTCCGCGAAGTCGCGTCGAAGACCAACGACGTTGCCGGCGACGGCACCACGACAGCGACCGTTCTTGCCCAGGCCATCGTTCGCGAAGGCGGCAAGGCCGTAGCAGCCGGCATGAACCCGATGGACCTGAAGCGCGGTATCGACCTTGCGGTCACCGCGGTCGTGAAGGACCTGCTTGCCAAAGCCAAGAAGATCAACACATCCGAAGAGATTGCCCAGGTCGGCACCATCTCGGCCAATGGCGAGAAGGAAATAGGCCAATATATCGCCGACGCGATGCAGAAGGTCGGCAATGAGGGCGTGATCACGGTCGAAGAAGCCAAGACCGCCGAAACCGAGCTCGAAGTCGTCGAAGGCATGCAGTTCGACCGCGGTTACCTCAGCCCCTATTTCGTCACCAATGCCGAAAAGATGGTGGCCGAGCTTGAAGATGCCTACGTGCTGCTGCACGAAAAGAAGCTCTCCAACCTACAGGCCATGCTTCCTATCCTGGAAGCAGTCGTGCAGTCCGGCAAGCCGCTGCTGATCATTTCCGAGGACGTCGAAGGCGAAGCTCTTGCGACGCTCGTCGTTAACAAGCTGCGTGGCGGCCTCAAGATCGCGGCCGTCAAGGCTCCGGGCTTCGGTGACCGCCGCAAGGCCATGCTGGAGGATCTGGCGATCCTGACGGGCGGCACTGTCATCTCCGAAGACCTCGGCATCAAGCTCGAAAATGTCACGCTCGACATGCTCGGCCGCGCCAAGAAGGTCTCGATCACCAAGGAGAACACCACCGTCGTTGACGGCGCCGGCACCAAGTCCGACATCGAAGGCCGCGTTGGTCAGATCAAGGCTCAGATCGAAGAAACCACTTCGGACTACGACCGCGAAAAGCTGCAGGAACGTCTTGCCAAACTCGCTGGCGGCGTTGCCGTGATCCGCGTCGGCGGTTCGACGGAGATTGAAGTCAAGGAGAAGAAGGACCGCATCGACGACGCCCTCAACGCAACACGTGCAGCGGTCGAAGAAGGCATCGTGCCTGGCGGCGGCACAGCTCTGCTTCGCGCCTCTATCCTTCTCGATATCAAGGGCGAGAACGACGATCAGAATGCCGGGATCAGCATCATCCGCAAGGCTCTGCAGTCGCTGGTTCGCCAGATCGCTGAAAATGCAGGCGACGAAGGCTCGATCGTGGTCGGCAAGATCCTGGAAAGCGACACCGACAACTTCGGCTATAACGCCCAGACGTCTGAATATGGCGACATGATTGCCATGGGCATCGTCGATCCGGTCAAAGTGGTTCGCACGGCTCTGCAGAACGCAGCTTCGGTTGCCGGCCTGCTGGTGACGACGGAAGCCATGATTGCCGATCTGCCGAAGAAGGATGCCGCCGGCGGCGGCATGCCTGACATGGGCGGCATGGGCGGCATGATGTAAACGGGTTCCAGTCGGGAATTCGGAATAAGCCGTTCGCGGTGGGAGGGCTCCGTTCGATCGGGGCCCTTCGGTCGAATATGCAACGGCAGCGTTTCGTGGCAACGAATTTGGCTGGGCCGCAGCCGTTGCCAACCGTTCAGCGTACAATGAGGGCCAAATGATTGTATTGAACAGGCCGCGCAGTTCCGAACCTTATCCGGACAGGGATATCGGTTGTCAGGAGGCCCTGGAGCAGGTCTTTCTTCAGCTTGCGAAGGGACTGACGCCGGACGATATCGTGGCGACGGCGGGTGGCAATCTACCGCCCGTGTTGGCCGGCCTTGCAAAACGCGCCGAAAGCGTCGGCTGGACGCAGGAAGAAGCGGAAGTCGCCATCAGCGAACTGGCTCAGAACCTGCTGGATGACATGTCGCAGATGTAAGCTTTCTTTTCGGGGATCCGCGGCCGGTCCGGATGCCCGGGCGGGCAGAAATGTCAGTGGGCATTATGCAGAACTCAACCCGAAAGCGTCACGCGCCATCAAGCAGGCAGCGTCTCCCGGAACGCATTCGCGGCAAACGTCAGGCCTGATATCGTAGACCAGGCAGGATGTGCTGATACCGACCTGCCCAGACAATGCAGAACAGCGGGATCCTTCACAACGCATTCCTCCTTCGTCCGCAGCAACGAAACGTGCCGGCAGCAGATCGAGGGCAGCTTCGCTTTCCATGGAGAATCTTGGCCAATCGGAGGAGAAGGAGCAACACGCACCGCATGCCTGGCAATCAAGATCGTTCGATAAGGTCATGGCCATCTCTTATCACGACACCTCCAGAAACTCCACAAAGCCGCGCGGACTTCCATCGTCCCGGCATCAACGACCGTGGGGGCACTTTCCCATTCGGGCAGCCCGGTCGAAACACTGACGCCCTACCGGCCCGCGATGGAGGCCGCCGGCGCCACGACGATCGCCCGTCCTGCGCTTCCAACTGCGATCGCTCGGTTGCGACACTCGCTCGCACGTTCGAAGTGCTCGCGGCAAGAGGGGTATGACGGTGGCAGCGATCCGAAAGCACCCCCAACAACGTCCGTTTACGTAACAACGAAGTGCCGCATGCCTTGAAAGCGAGAAGAATGAGCTATAGGCTCCCGGTCGCGGCAACGGCCGTGCAAACATCAGGAGCCTTCATGCCTACCGGTACTGTCAAATTTTTCAACGAAGACAAAGGGTTTGGCTTCATCACGCCCGAGAATGGTGGAGCGGATGTGTTTGTGCATGTCTCTGCACTGGAACGAGGCGGATCTTTGAGAGAGGGACAAAAGGTAAGCTATGAGCTAGGCCAGGACCGCAAAACTGGAAAATCAAAAGCCGAAAACGTCAGCGCCCTTTAATCGGCAATGCGCGTTTAGACAACAAAACGGGGCAAGCCCAAAAAGCGAAGCCAGTGAGACGCCGGCGCATCAATTAGCAGCCGCCGGCCTCTCCGATCTCCTAATAGATGCCAAAGTACGATGCCACGCCTGAGACACCGGCGATGGTGGTAACGCGAGCTATGCTCGCTCCCTGGACATAAATCTCGCGGTCGCTCCAGGTCCCGGAGCCGTCGAGAGCTTCGCCAACCGCGACATCGAGATACAGCCCTATACGCATCCCCACTCGCTGCGTGCAGCCGGCGACGTCGTACGAGCCTCAACCACATGGACCATGGCTTCCGTCGCTGCGACAGCTATTCGCGATGATCTGTCAGCGAAAAATCCCATACTGCGTTCCTGAGCGGCGCAATCAGCCCAATGCCACGCCGTTGGTCGCCACGAATACGCAATAGAGCGATTTGGTGGCGGTGATGAACAGCCTATTCCTGCGCGGCCCCCCGAAGGTGAGGTTCGCGACCGTCTGCGGCACGAGGATCTTGCCGAGCAGCACCCCGTCGGGCGAGAAGCAATGCACGCCGTCGCCGGCGCTCGTCCAGACATTTCCTTTTACATCGACACGGAAACCATCCGGCAGGCCGTTGTCCAGACTGCAGAAAACCCGGTCATTGGTGAGGCGCTTGCCGTCGACGACATCGAACACCCGGATGTGCCGCGGCGCCTTGATGTCGTGGCTGGAGGCGGAGTCGGCGACGTAGAGTTTTGTTTCATCCGGTGAGAAGGCAAGGCCGTTCGGCTGTCCGAAATCGGTGACGGCCGCCTCAAGGTCGCCGCTCACCGGATCGAGGCGGTAGACGTTACGTGTATCCTGTTCGGGCTCGGCCTTGTAACCCTCGTAGTCGGACTTGATGCCGTAGATCGGATCGGTGAACCAGACGCTACCGTCCGAGCGCACCACGACGTCGTTCGGCGAATTGAGGCGCTTGCCCTGGTAGCGATCCGCCAGAATGGTGATCGACCCGTCGATCTCGGTCCGCGTCACGCGTCTGCCGCCGTGCTCGCAGGAAACCAGCCGGCCCTGACGGTCGCGCGTATTGCCGTTGACGAAATTCGACTGTGAGCGGAACACCGAAACACCGCCTTCCGGTGCCCAGCGCATCATCCGCTGGTTTGGGATGTCGCTCCAGATCAGGCAATTCAGGTCTGCAAACCAGACCGGCCCCTCCGCCCAGCGGCAATCGGAATAAAGCTCCTCGAGCGCTGCGCTGGCGACGATCAGCTGCCGGAAGGCTTCGTCGTGAATCTCGTAGATGGAGGTTTTCTGCGGCATGGGGTTGTGTCCGATCGGAGTTGTTCATCGGTTTGCCTGACGACCGCCGGCGAGCAGAATGACGGCGATGATGATGAGGCCGGTGAGGATGAGGCGGAACCCGGCGCCGAACCCATAGGTGTTGAGCATCGACACGACAAGGAACATGAAGAGAGAGGCGCCCCAGATTCCGGGAATATTGGAATTGCCGCCCGCGACGGCAGTACCGCCGATCACGACGACGGCGATCGACATGAGCAGGTATTCCGAACCCATATTGAGTGCTGCGCCGCCGGAGAAACTCGCAAGCAGGTAGCCGCAGATGGAGGCGAGGACGGCGCAGAGAATGTAGGTGACGAGCCGCGTGCCATCCACCGGAATCCCCGTCATGCGGGCAGCAAAGGTGCTCTGGCCGATCGCCGAGATCCAGCGGCCGTAGATTGTCTTTTCGAGCAGAACCCAGGCAATGACGGAGAGGATGAGCGCGACGATGGCGATATTGGGGATGCCGAGCAGATTGGATGTGGTGAAGCTCGCCAGTATCTCCGGAGGCTTGATGCGCAGGCCGCGGTTCGTCCAGATTGCCGTGGACTGGATGACGAAGCTCATGGACAGAGTCGCGATGATCGGCGGAATGCGGAGCAGCTTGATAAGCACGTAGTTGCCGATGCCGATTGCCAAGCCCAGCAGGATCGAGACGAGCAGGCCGACGACGATCATGCTGTCCTGTACGTCCATCAGCTTCAGCGCCAGCGTGCCGGAAAGCGTCATCGTGGCGGGCACCGAGAGATCGATATTGCCGGGGCCGAGCGTGATGACGAACATCTGGCCGAGGCCGACGATGACGGAGAAGGCTGCGAAAGTGAGAGCCGCCTGCGACAGCCCGAGCGAGCTTGCTCCGCCGGTGAAGAGGACGGTAACGATCCAGACGGTAATCGTGGCCGCGAAAGACCAGATCCAGGGTTTGGAGAAGAGAAGGCGCATACCGCTCATCGGGTCTTCTCCCGCTTTTCCAGCCTGTTAAGAAGGAGGCGCAGCGCCAGCACGACGATGAGAATCACGCCCTGAGCACCGATCTGCCAGTCGGGCGAAATGCGCATGAAGGACAGAAAGGAGCCGGCGAGGGTCAGGGTCAGGGCGCCAATGACGGCGCCGATCGGCGAGACCTTGCCGCCGACGAACTCGCCGCCGCCGAGGATGACGCCGGCGATCGACAGCAATGTATAGCGCAGAGCGATATTGGCATCAGCCGACGTCGTGAGGCCGACGAGAGCGATGCCGGACAGCACGGCAAAGAACCCGGCCAGCGCATAGGTACCCGCGCGGATGCGGATGACCGACCAACCGGCGCGTTCCACCGAGCGGACGTTTCCGCCCACGCCGCGGATCAGCACGCCGACCGAGGAGCGCATGATGACGAAATGGGTGACCAGCGCGATGACGATGCTGGCGACGATCGCCATCGGCACGAAGGGTGGCCGGGAGGTCATCAGCCAGCGCGCCCAGCCCGGGGCCTCGCCACCCGGAGATGGCAGCATAAGCACCGCAAGCCCGCCCCAGACGAAGCTCATACCGAGGGTCACGACGATCGAGGGCAGTTCTCGAACGTGAATGACGACGCCAATCACGGCGTAGGCCGCAATAGCACCAAGGAAAATCAGCACACCGATGGCGGGGGAGGCCTGCAGGAACGTCGCCGTCACGCAGGCGCAGAAGCTAACGAAGGCGCCCATCGACAGGTCGAGGTCGTTGACCGCCATGATAAGCATCTGCGCCACCGTCGCTAGCGCGATCGGCACCGCGAGATTGAAGAGCAGATTGAGGCCGGTATAGCTCATGGCGCGCGGCTGCATGTAAAAGACGGCGGCAAGCAACAGCGCCAGCGACGCGGCGGGGATGACAAGGCGGATCGTGCCGGTGGATATCCTCATGCCGCTTCGCCTCCGCTGAAGGAGGCTTCAAGCACATTCTTCTCAGTGATCTCGTCACCTGCGAGTTCGGCGACGATCGCTCCTTCCCGGAAGACATAGACCCGATCGCAAAGACGTATCTCGTCCATTTCGGTCGAATACCAGATGAAGGTACGACCGCCTGCCGCTTCAGAGCGGAGGATGTCATACACTTCCTGCTTGGTGCCGACATCGACACCGCGCATGGGGTCGTCCATCAGCACGATCCTCGCGCTCGTCGCCAATGCGCGGGCGAACAGCACTTTCTGCTGGTTGCCGCCGGAGAGCGACAGGATGCGGTTTTCCATATCCGGCGTGCGGATCTCGATGCGCTTCTTCCAGCCGTTGCCGAGCGCGCCTTCGCGATCATGGTCCACGATGGTCCGGGAGGAAAAATCGCCGAGGGAGGCGATGCTGAGGTTTTTCAGGATGCTCCAGAGCGGGAATATGCCGTTCAGGCTGCGGTCGCCGGCAACGAAGGCGATCTCCTTCCGGCGGGCCGGCCACCAGTTGCTGTTGCGAGAAAGGTAGAGATCGAGAAGTGTTTCCGTCTGGCCATGGCCTCCGAGGCCGGCAAGGCCGATTATCTCGCCGCGATGGGCTTCAAAGGCAAGACCGTGACCCCGTCGCGGTGGCATGGCAAGCACCGGCGCGCCGTTGCGTTTGTCGCCCGTGCGCTGCCACTCCTTTTCGCGCGCCACGTTGCCCATGGCTTCGACGAGGCTGCGTTTGCTGAACTCCGATGCGGAGCGATCGGCGACGACCCGGCCATCCTTCATCACCACGATGCGGTCCGAGGTGGAGAGGATTTCGCCCAGGATGTGCGAGATCAGCAGGACCGATCCCCCCTCGCCGACGAACCTGCGGATATAGGCCATCAGCTGCGCCGCCAGCCCAGCGTCGAGCGAAGAGGTAGGCTCGTCGAGAATGACGAGTTTCGGCCCTTGGTTCATGCCGGCGAAGCTGACGGCGATCTCGACCATCTGTCGCTCGGCGATCGAGAGGTCGTCGATCGTGCTGTCGCAGTCGATGCCGTGGCCGGGGAAAATATCCTGCAACTGCAGTTTGACGAGGACGCCTGCCCTGTTGCGCCAGTTCCAGCCGGCGAGTTCCGCGTGCATGATCCGGGCGTTTTCGTTGACCGTCAGGTTGGGGCAAAGCGACAGTTCCTGGAAGACGCAGCGAACGCCATTGGCTCGTGCGGTCGAGATGCCGTGCTGGGTGCTGAGACCGCCATAGCTGATTTCGCCTGCATGGGGGTTCAGGCCGCCGTTGATGACGTTGACGATCGTGGATTTGCCAGCACCGTTATGTCCGACCAATCCGACGCACTCGCCGGCATGGATGACAAGGTCGGCACCGTCCAGAGCCTTGACGGCGCCGAAGGTCACCTTGATGCCGCGGGCGGCAACGACCTCTTGTCTTGTTGTCACTTCATTCATGCGGAACACGTCATCGATAATGCAGGAGGCGGCCGGGCACGGATCGGGACACGGCGCGCAACGGCGCCGCATCCTGTCTTTGGGAGGATCAGCTTACTTGGCTGCGCTGATGACTTTCTGGGCGTCCTCCAGCGAATACTCGACATTGGCGACGCCACCCTTCTGGGTGCCGGCGAGATTGGTTTCGAGATTACCCTGGTCGATACGCAGGAAGGGGACCACGAGGTCCTTCTTCACCTGCTTGCCGTCAAGGATCTGCTGGGCCACCCAGAAGGCAAGCGTCGAAACGCCGGGAGCGATGGAGACGGACATCGTCTCGTAGCCGTTCTTGTCCTTCTGCTGCTTCCACCAGACCAGTTCGTCTTCGCGGTTACCCATGACGATGGTTGGAACGGGTCGATTGGCGGCGGCAAACGCCTGGGCCGCACCGTAACCATCGCCGCCCTGGGTTACGACGGCGGTGATTTCCGGAAGGCTCGGAAGGATGCCGGCGACCGCCCGCTGCGCGACGTCCTGCGCCCAGTCGCCGTTGACGGCACCGACGATCTTGAACTGCGGGTTTTTCCGAACGCCAGCCTGGATGCCCGCGTGGATTTCGTCATCGACCGAAACCCCTGCGAGACCGCGAATCTCCAGCAGGTTACCGCCCTTCGGCAGCTTCTTGGCGAGATATTCGACCTGGCTTTCACCCATTGCCTTGAAATCCACGGCGATGCGCCAGGCACACGGCTCGGTCACGATCCCATCGAAGGACACGACGGTGATGCCGGCATTGCAGGCTTCCTTGACGGCGCCATTGAGCGCAGTCGGCGACGCTGCGTTGATGACGATCGCGTCATAGCCCTGCAGGATCATGTTCTGGATCTGGGCGGCCTGCTCGGTCGCCTGGTTCTCGGCCGTCGTGAACGGATCGGCAGCGGCGACGATCTTCTTGGAGACGGCCTGCTTGGTGATCTTGTCCCAGCTCGTCAGCATGGCCTGACGCCAGGAATTGCCGGCATAATTGTTGGAAAGGGCGATCTTTTTGCCCGAAGTATCGGCCAGGGCGGAGACCGGCCCGGCAACGCAAGCGATGGCGACAGATGCAAAAAGCATCTTCCTGATGATCATGATTTCCTCCCTAGAGTTCCCGACGGGGTTCTCTCCGGGCCGCTCCTCAACGGTTGTCCGAAGATAGTGATTGCGCTGAGCCCCGTTTGCTCAGTAAAGCGAGCATGGAGGAGAAATCAGATGTTGTATAGGCGCATACAAGCAACCTTCTTGCGGGTAGTCGCGCAAAATTTGCGGGTTCCCGCAAGACAAGAGCAACAGCGAAGCGTCTAATAGTTGGAGGACTGGAGGATGTCCGTCATGCTCAATCCGGCGCCAAATGCGTTATTTGACCGCTATCTCGGTATTTCTCGATTGCTGGCAGGCCAACTCGATTTCAACTCGATCATCCAGGCGGTGGCGGCTGAAATCAGCCATATCATTCCGCACGATCATCTCGACGTCTGCATCAAGATGCTGGATGGGAAATACCACATCGCCTACGAGAGCGGGCTTGCGACCGCCTGGAGCCAGCAGCCACCGGCGCTGCTGACCGGTAGCCCGATCCGTACGCTGCTATCCGGCGAAGTGGATTTCCTGCTTTCGCCGGATGCTTGTGCCGATCCGCGCTTTCATTTCGACGGCGCTTTTTCGAGCCCGATAATCGAACTGTCCCTAAGAAGCCGACTACATGTGCCGCTCAAGGTGCAGGGCGATATTATCGGCGCCCTGAGCTGCTCCAGTCACGAGCGCGACAAGTACTCAATGGAGGATGTCGAGAACGCCCGCTCGATCGCCGATCTGCTGGCACCCTATTTCTTTGCGCTGAGGGCCGCCGAACAGGCCAAACGCTCAGCGATCGTCGAGACGGAGGCCCGCGCCCGCGAAGAGGGACTGCGGCTGGGTGCGCTCAAGCTGACCGAGGCGCTGGAGGCCGAGCGTCAACGGATCGGCATGGATTTGCACGACCAGACGCTCGCAGACCTGACACGGCTCGCGCGGCGCATGGAGCGGCTCTCGGGACTTCCAGACATGCATGGGGATGCGCTCGAACCGCTCTGCCGTACGCTGCAGCAATGCATGCACGATCTTCGCGAGATCATCGAGGAGGCCAAGCCGACCGTGCTGCAGCTTTTTGGCGTCGCAGAGGCGATCGAGAACCATCTGGAACGCTCGGTACGCGAAAGCGGCCTGCCCGTCGCCTGGCGGATGGTCGACGAGACGGGTGGAGCATTGCTCGACCTCGACAGGACCGTGGCGACCGCGCTGTTCCGCATTGTCCAGGAAGCGGTCAACAACGCGATCCGTCATGGGCAGCCGAAGACGATCCTGGTGCATCTGCGTACCCAAGGCGACACGCTGTCGATCGAGATCAGCGACGACGGGAACGGCCTGCGCATCGCCCGCGACAAGGCGGGGCACGGGATAGGCAATATGAAGACGCGAGCGCGGCTGATCTCGGCAAAATTCGAGATCGGCGGCAATCCCAGCGGGCGCGGGACGACCGCCAAGGTGGTACTGTCGATGGAACGCCGGCATGTTGCGGAGAGATTGGCATGAAAGTCTTGATCGTTGAGGACGATCCGCTGCACCGATCCTATCTGCACGAGGCGGTGCGGGCCGCATTGCCGGAATGCGACACGGTCCTCGAGGCGGAAAACGGCCATACCGGCGAGGTGCAGGCGCGCCAATCGCGGGCCGAGCATGTGGTCATGGACCTGCAGATGAGCGAGCGCAACGGCATCGAGGCTGCCCGCACCATCTGGCGCGAACGGCCGGACACCAAGATCCTGTTCTGGTCGAACTATTCCGATGAAGCCTATGTGCGTGGCGTGGCCCGTATCGTTCCGGAAGGTGCGACATACGGATATGTGCTGAAATCCACCTCCGACGAGCGGTTGAAGCTCGCATTGCGCGGCGTCTTCATTGAATCTCAATGCGTTATCGATCGCGAGGTGCGCGGCATCCAGCAGAAGAGCCTCGGGACTGCGCATGGCCTGAGTGACGCGGAATACGAAATCCTGGTGGACGTGGCGCTCGGCCTGACCGACAAGGCGATAGCCCAGCGGAAAAAGCTGTCGTTGCGAAGCGTCCAGAACCGCCTTCAGCAGCTCTATGAAAAACTGGACGTCTACGAGGATCCCGGCAACGGGCCAGAGGGTTGGTACAATCTTCGCATGCGCGCGGTCGCCGTCGCGCTGCTCCGCAAGGTATTGAATGCCAGCGCGCTCGAAAGAGGCGAGCGTGAATTGCGCAGCGCGCGCGGGAATTAGGCATTGGTGCTGAATAGCGAATCGGACTGGTTTTTTTGGAGCGTTATCGTGATTCACTTCAATTGGAGGTGAATCACGTGGAAAATCTCACCCTGCTGATCTTCCGCCGATTTTCCCGAGCTACATGGTGAACCGCCTCGAGAGAAAAATCAGGAGGACAAGCGGCCCTCCCAAAAGGGCCGCCATCATGATGGCGGATAGAAGAAACCTGCCGAATAGGCGGAGAATGGTTTTGCGGGTCATTGCTTTGCCGAATTCTGCGACTGAAGGCTGTTTTCGCGAACGGAATGCGTCCGCACTCTCCCCGCAATCCAGTGCGCCAGACGGTCGATGTAGGAAAGGATGACAGGCACCACGATCAAGGTCAGGAGGGTAGAACTGATAAGGCCGCCGATGACAGCATGCGCCATCGGAGCCGGTTGCTCGCCGCGACCGCCGCCACGACCTCCTTCACCCGTTCATTCGCATCGACCGCTCCACGTGCGGGATCGATGAACACGACAGCGATGTACACGCCTCCCAGAAGCATCCTCGCCTTGGTCAATCTCATCGTCCATTTCAAAGCCATAGCGACATTCCTTGGATGTAAAGCACGGCCACCTGCCGGCGGCGTCTTGCGTTTTGCGACTGGATGGCTCCGGTTGCTAGGCTTTGACAATTGCAGCAGCATTACCGGATGGTTCCCTCGTCCCCGTAATGCTGCCGCAATCTTCGCGGCGGAGAAGGACGCGACAGGAGAGCCAAGGGACGATGAGACTTCTATTGATAGAGGACGAGAGAGAGCTGGCTGACGCGCTGTCGGGGGCGCTGAGCAAACACGGCATCGTCACAGACCACACCACACATCTTGCGGACGCTTTCGAATTGACGCGCCAGAACAGCTACGACGCGATTCTTCTGGATCGGCGTCTGCCTGACGGCGAAGGGCTGACCTTCATTCCGATGTTGAGGCGGACAGGCACCGACACGCCGGTCATTGTGCTGACGGCGCGCAATGAGCCGTTGGAGCGGGTCGAAGGGTTGGATGTCGGGGCGGACGATTATCTGGGCAAGCCATTCCTCGTGGACGAGCTGATGGCCCGGTTGCGGGCGGTTCTGCGACGACCGCCAAGTCTGACGGAGCTTCAGATCACTGTGGGCCGGATGGTGATCGATCCCCTGCACTTGAGCGTGACCGTCGAATCGATCCCGCTCGACCTGCCCCGGCGCGAACTTCTCGTCCTGGCAGCGCTGGCCAAGCGGAAAGACAAAACCGTCCTTCGATCGACGCTCGAGGCCGCGGTCTACAATTATGAAGAAGAAATCCAGTCGAACGCGCTCGATGCGCATATTTCAAGATTGCGCAAAAGACTGCTGGATGCCGGCGCCGGCATCGCGATCCACAATATCCGCGGCGTCGGATATCTCCTGAAGGAGGAATGATGCGCGAGGCAAACAAGTCGAACCCGTCGCTTTGGTGGAGGCTGAGTTGGCGGCTTAGCCTCGTGATCGTCGCCGTGGTTGCTGTCGTGATCATCGGGCTTTGCGTATGGGCTACCACGAGAATGTCGCCGAACATTTTCGTGGAGGACAAAATCAGTGCCGCGGTGGCGACGGCAGTGGAACGCGATCCGCAGGGACGGTTCCAACTGCGCGATACGCCGGAACTGCGGTCGCTTAAAGTGCAGAACAAGGGGCTTTGGTATGTCGCGGCCACGACGGACGGTGCTTCGGTATCCTATGGCACCATACCTGCGCCCTATGCCGGGATTGCTCCTGTGGCGCACCTGTTCCAGGACGCGGACATACGGGGATCGGCCGGTACAAACGAGGTTGCGTCGATCGAGCGCGTAGAAACTGCGGTGGGGGAAGTCCGCATTCTGTCCGGCGGTTTCGCGGATAAAGGCTGGCCCGTTCTCACCCTTCTGGGCGGCACCTACCCGATTTATATTACTTTGATCGTCGTGGCCCTGCCTGCGATCTTCCTTACCGTCCCCCGAATTGTGCGCCATGCACTTGCAGGGGTGAGCGATGTCGCCGACAAAGCATCGCAGATCGAACCGCGCCGGCATGGAACACGGCTACCGGTGGAAGGTATTCCCAAAGAAGTCGCTCCGCTGGTGATCGCATTCAACGGCACGCTTGAGCGACTTGAGAGTGAATTGAAGAAACGCCAGCGCTTCCTGATCGACGCGGCGCATGAGCTCAGAACACCGATCGCCATCATGCAGACCCGGATCGATGGCATGCCCGAGGGCCCCGAACGCAGGCGATTGTTAAACGACGTTGCGCGTTTGGCCCTGACCGCCGAACAGCTCCTCGACTTCGAGCGTAACGACCAGGCAACCGATCTCCATGAAACGGTCGATCTCGTCGAGATCGCACGAACGGTGGTTGCCGACCTCGCGCCCCAGGCGATCGCCGCGGGCTACCAGATTTCCTTCCAGAGCGAGGTGGAAAGCGTTGAGCGGCGCGGCAGCCCTTCTGCCCTGCCAAGAGCGATCGGCAATCTGGTCCGCAATGCGATCGACCACGGCAGCAACAGGGGAATGATCACCATCTCGGTCTCGGCGGGCGGGCGGATCACCGTGGCCGACGAAGGGGCAGGCATACCCGCCGAACATCAGGAACTGGTTTTCGAACCCTTCTACCGCGTCACCCCAAAAAGCAGAGGCGCAGGCCTTGGTTTGAGCCTGGTGAAACAGATCGTCGCAAACCATCAGGGGCGAGTCAGCCTTCAAAGCGGCACAATCGGAACCCAGGTTGCAATCGAACTCTGACAGACGGCGCCATGCTCGCCCTATCCCGATCCTCTGTAATGCTGCGGCAATCCTTCCCCCGCACTGTCAACCCGGTACACCCATGACGGAGGCCCGACGGCGTGCGCAGCAATCCAACAATTGAACCATTTCTCCGACTTGCAGGATCTCCATCAACGTCAGCTTTCAGATCTCTATGTTTCGCCCTGCCTCTGACCCTGGCGGTGGCGGGATGCACCTCGGTGCCGCTGAAGGAAGCAGGTACCCTGACTTCCTACAGCAATCTTGGCGCGCCGAAGGGAACACTGGCCAAGAAGCGCCTCTATGTCGATGGGCGCCATCTGGCTACGGTAAGGACTGTCAGCATCGTGCCGACAACCTTCTCTTTCAGCGCCGCATCCCGCATAAAGACGGAAGCCGACCGCTCGCTGGTGTCGAACGCTCTGGACCGGGCGCTCTGCGTCGCGCTTAGCGACAAGTATCAGATGGTCTCGGCCGGCCAACCGGCGGATTTGACGATACGATCCGTCGTCACCGATATCGTCCCGACGAACAAGGCGGTGGCCGGGGTCGCAACCGCCGTAACCGTTGGCACCGGCTTTGTCCTGCCGGTCAGCGTGCCGCGCTTGCCCATCGGCCTCGGAGGATTGGCCGTCGAAGCGGAGGCAGTCGACGGCAGCGGCATGCAGAGCGCGGCGATGGTGTGGGCCCGCGGTGCAAATTCGATCCAGGACAAACCCCGCGTTTCCGAAGTCGGGGACGCCTATGGCCTCGCCTCCAAGTTCGCGTCCGACTTTTCGCGCGTGCTCATTTCCGGCAAGGAGCCGAAAGGATTGAACATCGCCCTTCCTTCAGGGCAGCGGATGCGGTCCTGGCTCGGCGGAAAACCCAAATACCCGGCGTGCGACACCTTCGGGCGGGCGCCTGGATTGGTGGGAGCCGTGGCGGCCAAGTATGGCGCGCCGCCGGAATGGACCGACAAGAAGCCGAAACCGACCATCACCCACTGACTTCACCCGAATGGGCCGGCATACCCGTCAGCGGAGCCGTTACCCTTTTTACGGAGAACCCGCGGTCGAGCCCTCCAGCGATCGGCTGGCTCCGTAGAGCGGCGTGGACGGGCGGAACACTGGCCGGCACCCCCAAGCTTTGTTCCGTTCGTCCGCTGCTCCTCGGCATTCGCAGCAGGATTGGTCGCTATGCTTCGCCCTGCCGCCCCGACATTGCCGGCTGGGTTCATCTCGACTTGTAATGCTGCGGCAATTCTTCAACCGCAACGTCTCACCGAAACCAGACCCGGTTTCTTTAGCTTTTATAATCAGGAGTTAATTTGGTGAGCCAGCAAGATCAACATCATCCGGAAGACCGGCGCCGCCATGCGGTCTTGAGCGGAGTTGAGGCTTCCGACATCATTCAGCGACGGTGGACGATAAAAATCTCGATCGCGGCATTGGCCGCAGCCTCGGCACTCTTTCCGGTCACGGCACTCGCGGCCGACCTTGAAGCAAACGACACGGCGATTGCCCCTCCCGAGCAGTTCGATACCGGACGCTACGGCGGCATTCGCGGCAAACTGCATGATTGGAAGGTAACGATCGGCGTCGGGGCGGTTTACCTGCCCGAATATGAAGGATCCGACGAATTCGAGGTGCAGCCGTTTCCGCTCGTCTCCGCCCAGTTTGGGGAGCGGGTGTATCTCGATACCAATGGCCTCACCGTCGATCTTTTCGAAACAAACGGCTTCAGGATAGGCGTGACCGGTGGCGTCGAGATGGGCCGCAAGGAGGACGACTCGGATTACCTGCGTGGTCTCGGCGACATCGACATGGGCGGCGTCATCGGCGGGATCGTCAGCTATGAGAGCGGTCCTTTCGGCGTCTATGCCAAGTTGGACAAGACCATAGGCGGCAGCGAGGGACTGACCGGCACTTTCGGCGCGAAGGTTTCCCATCGGTACGAACGGTTCATCTTCTCCGCCGATGTGTCCGGCACATGGGCCGACGACAAGCACATGGAGTCGTATTTCGGGGTGACATCGATCCAGTCAGCTCAATCCGGCCTAGTGGAACACGAAGCGAAGGCCGGGATCAAGCGCGTCGATCTCAAGGGCTCCATCACCTACATGATGACCGAGAACTGGAGCGTCACAGGCGCCGGCGGCGCCGGTTTCCTGCTCGGGGACGCCAAGGACAGCCCGATCGTCAAGGACGATATTCAACCTTTCGCCATGCTGGGGGTAGGATACAGGTTCTAAAAACAATGAGATCATGCGGCAGCTATGACGGCTGCCGCACGTCCGAAGTCATCTCACCATGACGGATCATATGCGGTCATGAACGCCTCAACTGAACGTTGCGGCGCCTTCCGGCGTCTGCGCGTTCACCGCCTAGTTCTGTTTCCACATTGCGTTATCGGGGATGGACCGGCTAGGCACGACCACCTGTATGATCGACGGACTGTTGACGTTTTCCAACGCGCCGAGGACCGCGTCCTTGAGTTCGCCGTATGTATGTGCCTCCCAACCTTGGCACCCGAAGACATTGGCGAGTTTGCTATAGTTCCAGCGGTGCAGGATGCACGAGTTGCGGAACGGTTTATCGGTTTGAAAGACCGATGCATCGGCGAGCCACTGCTCGACGCCGTAGACCCCGTTGTCGATGACGAAGACAATCGGATCCAGTCCGAAACGGGTTTGGGTGGAGAGGCATTGCGCGGTCATCTGGAAGCCGCCGTCTCCCGAAAAAACCATCACCCGCTGGGAAGCCTCCTTCGCCAGACACACACCGGTCGCAGCCGGCCCTATATAACCTATCGCCGAATAGGAGGATTGGACGATGAAGCCCCGGGGGGCGGCGATCTTAAGAAGCATGCTTCCGAAATAGTTCAGGCTTGCATCGCTTCCGACGATCGTATTGCCGTCGATGTAGTAACGAATGAAATCGTAGAAGCCTTGATAGCTGATCTCCTCCGTCGGATTGCCAAAGGCCGGCTCCGGATGGGTTTCCTGCGGCAGATCCCGGTGCGCGCACGTCAAGCTCTTCTCAAGCAAGCCATCGAGCAGATCGGCCAGTGAAATCTGGGCGTTGAACACGGCGCCGTACTTGAACGTATCGAGAGAAACAAATGCAGTTTTTTCAAAATCTATGGGCCAGCCGAGATCGTTGATGTCTGTCAGCCAGACGCCGAGCGCCAGGACGAAGTCGGAGCTTTTCATCAGCTCCTGGACTGAGGGAGACGAGGATTGCCCGTCGAACACGCCGGCGAATTGCGCATCCTCCTCCGACAGGATCGCCTTGCTCAACAGCTCGGTGACATAGGGGATCTGCAGCTGCCGGATCAGCTTTTCCGCCGTGTCCTGAAGCCCGAGCCGGTCGACCTCAACCCCGATCCAGAGCAGCGGATTGGAGGCCTGCTGCAATCTTTCGCCGATCTGCGCGATCGTTTGAGCCAGGCTGTCGCGGTCGGACAAGACCGGTGCAGCGCTCAGGGCGCTGGAAGGAGGCTGGCATTCCAGGTCCACCATATCCTCAAGCAGTTCGATATAGACCGGACGCCGTTGCGTGATGCACTGGGTCAGAGCATAGTCGATCAGCATGGGCGCGAGATGAGGACTGTCGATGCGCACCGCGGCGGCCGTGATATACTCGAAGACCTGCCGATCCGTCTCGCGTCCACTGATGAAGTGGTGAGCGCTGTAGCCGGTCTGGTCGAAGGTGAGCGTTTTCTTGATGCTCGGCGCACCGTTGATGAGAACGACCGGTACTCGCTCGACAAAGGATCCGGCGATGGCATTGGTCGCACAAAGCGCGCCGGCGGAATAGGTGACGCAGAGAGCTCCAATCCCCTTCAGCCGCGCATATCCGTCGGCGGCATAACCGGCGTTCAGTTCGTTGACCTCTTCTATGACCTGGATACCGCTCGTCTCGACATAGCTGGTCACCCATTCGATCGAATAGTCTCCGGCGACGGAGAACAGGTGCCGCAGACCCAGCTCGTGAAGCCTGTCGACCAGATACCGCCCAACCGAGTATTTTTCGCCCATGGCCTGTATGCTCCCATTTGTATGAAAGATGAAGGCTAGAATTGACGCGCATTGCCGAAGAGACGCGGCATGTAGATGTTGAATATTGCCGGGCATTTTCGTTCGGGATACTGTTCGAGCATGAAGCGCTTGAACTCTTCGTTCACCAATCCCCGGCCGGCGGCGTCCATGGCGATGGTCAGGTATTCGATGTTTCCTGCGACTTCGTTCCTGTCGGCCGGAACACCATGTCCGGCCAGAAACAGGTCGTAGTCGCTGAGCAACATCCCCTGCAAAACCTGTATCCAGTGATTCATGCTTTGCGTCAGATAGAGATGGGTGCCGCTGTAGATCAGATCCTGTGCGATGAACACGCCAAGATCGGGAAGCGCTATGGTGAGAAGAAAATCTATCTCGGTATCCACAACCTCATCGAAGACATATCTCACTCCGTCGATGATTTCCTCGCCGGCGCACGCCACTTCCTTGGGAATGGGGACCGTATCCGGTGCGAGGTTACCCATTTTCCAGTGGTCTTGCCTGGAGGCCTCGCCATCTTCCTTCAGAAATTCGATGGTCTCCGCGAGTGCATAGATGGGAATGTCGTTGAAGGCGGCTGCCAGGCCGAACCAGTGATCGGGGTGCCGGTGCGACAGATAGATCCGATCGATAGGCTTGCCGATGCTGTCGGCATATTCCCTGAACTTCAGCGCATAAGGGACGAGAAATTGTCCATCGACGAGGACAAGCTTGTTCTCGCTTTCGATGATGTGCGTCGCGTTGGCGATATTGTCATCGGTAAACGAGGAGATGAACGTGTGAAACCGCACACCACCTACTCGCCGCGCGATGATGATGGGATCCGGCAATTGCGCTACCATCGAAGCCTTCCTCTCTCGAAAATCATTGGATGCGGGATCAGGCAGACCTTGCAGCCCCGGACAGGCGCCGACAGGCCCGGCCACTCGCCATCATCGGCTGGGCGACCGGCCAAAGGCCGCAAGCTTGTCTTCCAATGTCTTCAGCCCGCTAAGAGCGACATCGTATGCGCTGTCGCGTCCCGTCTCCGGCTCGTCTTCGCCGGGCCGCCAGAAGCGTCTGCGCGTCATCCTCATCGAGCTGTCGAAGGGTGGGATGGCGTTGAAGACCTCCACCAGATAGGGGCCGGTATAAACCGGCTCGATCTCGCCCAGCATGATGTCCCAGGGAATCCAGCTATCGATCACCGCGCCGCGGTCCGGCGCCGAAATATGGATGTAGTTGAGCTGGTTCTTGCGTACGGCCCGGGCAATGTTGTCCTTGAAGATCGCCGGGCCTTGACTTTCCATCACGACCTGCGCCGTGTCGATCGTCACGCCGCACATGGGAATGTCATAGGTGTCGAGGAAATCGAGTGCGTCCGAGACCATGGTCGTGCCCGGCGTTTCCCAGTTCTTGACCGGTTCGATGGCGAGTTTCACCTTCTTTTCGCGCGCATATTCCGCCAGTTCCTTGAAGGGAGAGCTGGCCGCCGCGTAACGTGGCTTCAGCCAGTCCTGGAGTGCATCGCTCCAGATCTGGTCACCTGAATCGGTCAGCGGAAACACGCCATAGGGATAGAGGAAAGGACCCGACATGATCGTATCCTCTCCGCCGAGCACCGAGGTAATATCGACGCGTGACTTGAGATAGGCCAGAGCCTGCCTGCGCTGCTCCTCGTAAGGCGACGTGGGATCGAACGTCCGTGTGGTGCCGACGTTGGTCGTGAATTTCGCATCCCTGAAGCCCGCATGATCGAATGCCCTCTTCAGACGGACATAGTTGCCGACCTCGGTACGATGATCAGCCCCGGCCGGCCCGGTGGCGATGTGAAGATCGAAACCGGTATAGCCCATCTCGGTGAGAGCCTGCAGATGCCGGATAAGTATCCTTGTATAGGCCTCGTCATTCGGCCTCAGGTCCGCCGTAAACATGAAGAAGCTGAAATATATGTCTCGCTTGAATGGCTTTTCCATCGTCATCGCTCCAGCTATCTCTGTGTTTTGAAGTCCGGTTGATCTTCGTGACCGAATTTTTAGATGAGCACGGCCGTCTCACCATCTGTGATCTTCATGCGAAGCTCTTGCTGCGGGAAATTGCCGTCGCCGGGATCACCAGCCGAGCAGCTCGCGCAAATACGCCCGGCCCATTTTCGCGTATTGCAGCGGATTGGCCTTTGCCGGGTCCTGCTCGGCCTCGACGCAGATCCAGCCGGCGAAGTCCGCCGCCGCCAACGCCTCGAGAATCTCCGGAAAGGTGCGGATCGAGCCGTCACCCGGCACGGTGAATATGCCCGCCTCTATCCCCTGCTCGAAGGACAATCCCTTCGCATGGATTTCCGCAACGATATCTGCGCGCATGTCTTTCAGGTGAACATGTTTGATGCGGTGCGCATAAGTACGGGCAAGCGCCAGCGGATCGGCACCGGCCGCCGCCTGATGCGCGGTATCCAGAAGCATGTTGACCACGCCGGGATCCGTCTCATCCATGAGCCGGTGGATCGCTTCCGTTTTCATCACCCCGGTTCCCAGGTGCGGATGATAGCAGAGCCGGCGATTGCGGGCCTTCGCCTTCTCCCCCGCCTCGTGCAGGCCTTCGATCAATCGTTTCCACTGATCCTCGGAGAAGTCGGGACAATTGGGAAACAGGGCGACGGGAAGCGGGTTGACCGCTCCGCCGAACTCCGAAACGACCAGGTCGGCCCTTCGAGGATCGTCACTGTCGCATTCCATGGTTTCCAGAAAGTCGAGTTGAGTGTCGACATTGCTCAGCGTGTGCTGCTTCATCGACTTGATGGTGAAATAGGTGCTGACCCATGGTTCGGAAATCCGGAGCCCCTCAGTTCGAGTGCGGGCCGCAAGACCTTCGGGTCAGTGGGATATTTGTGGCCGACGCCACATCCGACATAACCAGCCAGCGCCATTTCGCTCAAAGCCTGTTCGTAGGGGATACCGATATCGATGTTGATGAAATCGTCATTCCACCAGAGCGTGGGGATGACGCCCAGCCAGACCTTGTCGGGCGTCAGGCGATGCAGATTTGTTGTCATGACATGATCCCAGCATTTTGAGGGTGAACGGAAACGGCATCGGGCTTTGATGTCGGGGATCCGGGAAAGGTCGGAATTTTCGGAGGATAGGCCCATGAGCCGTAGCCCGGCGCCTTGGCACCGGCAGGGTGGGCGCCGATCGCCTTCCAGAGCAACCCTTCCATATAGGCATCGGGAGAAACCACGAAGGTCGCATCCGCCGGCTTGGGCCCAAAGCGTTGCGTCCAGGCGTAGGGCAGTTCGAACCAGGTGCCGGAATACCAGAGCTTGATCAGCGCTCGTGCCACATCGCCCAGCAATTCGCTTCCCAAAATGGTCGCACGCAGCGCCTGGGCACGGGTGGGATCTTCGGGTGGTGGCAGAGCAACGAAGGCGGCTAGCAGTGTGTCGGTAATGTCGTCGCCAACAACCCTATCCAGCGTGCCGAGATAGGCTTCTGCCAAGCCTGTCCCAAGAAGATCGAAACGGGAAAAGGCGGTCAATTCGGCAGAGAGGGCAAGAAAAATCTCGATACGGTTGCTCATGCGACCGCCTCCGCCTGGCATGCAACGTCTTGCGCGGCAGTATCTCGGCCGATCTCGTAGGTCGGGCTGCCGTTCAGACCGGGATGGCCCGGCAACGGATTGCGGATGAGCTCGAGCATCATATTGCGGAACTCGAACATGACAGGCACGGCCTCGAGCAGCAGGCTCGGCTGCCCGTTATAGGCGAGCGTCAGAAGCTTCAGGAATTCTCCGTAGCGGTGATTGAATGCGATGGTCGCCTCGCGCAATTCCGAGCCGTCGGAAATCTCCGCCACTTTCAGATTCGGCTTGATGGGATAGGCGCCGTCCCAGTCGACCTGTAATTGCGGGCCGGTCGGGTGGCCGGGCTTGTCGCCCTTTAGGTAATATCGGCCTTTGACCAGCTCGTCGAAACGATAGTAGTGGGCGAGTTCGTGCTCATCATCGTCGTAAATGCCACCACCATCGCCTTCGCCCTGCTCGATGATGAGTTCGAGGGCGTCGATCGCGCTTTTCAGGTCGACAACGGGAAACAATTCGCCGCCACCGGAATAATAGTATTCCGAGGTGACCTGGCGTGATCTATCCCCCGTGAAAATGGTCTGGCCTTCCCGCTGCGCCCTCCCCTCCAGCTCCCTGATACCGTCCACGATGGCCGCGTAGAACTCGCCGATACTGTAGAAATGCAGTTCCTTGTTGCTCGGATGGCTGCCAAGCATGGTCTTATGCGGGGAAATTTTGCGGTGAACCAGCGGATTGCCGGCTCTCAGATGTTCAGGACGCGCAGCAGGCCGCTCGATTTTCAGGAAGGTCGTCAGCGCCTCCCGGCCGAATGCCTGGATACCGACCTCGAAATCCGTTTCACCATCCGGCAGATAAGCAGGATAGCTGGCAACGAAATCCGGCCGCGTGAGGTCCGGCGTGCCACCAACGGCATTCAGAACATTGGCTGCGATGGTGAGGTGCAGCATCTCTTCCACGACGATCACACGTAGAACCTGTGCCGCGTCCTGATTGACGCCGGGCATGATCGAATAGAGCGCAGTCAGATAGGGCGGGATCGTTGCGTGTTCGAGCTGCATCGCTCCATGGAGAATCTCTTGCAGCTCCTCAAGCGTCCTAATGCTGCTGTGCGTATGCATGCTCAAGCTCCGTTGAATGTAACTTGGGTGCGAGGGACCGTGCCGGTGTGGCCGCGCATATGCAGCCGTTTTCTCAATGCAGATATTTCAGGATGTCGCGGCCGCTGCGGAAGCACATAGCCGCCAGCGTCAAGGTGACATTGGCCGTGCCGATCGTCGGCATGCTGCCGCCGCCTACAAGGTAGAGGTTTTCATGGTCCCAACTGCGCTGGTTTCTGTCCACGACCGAGTTGGTTTTCGTCGTTCCCATGATATGTGTGCCGGCGAGGTGATTGCCCCCACGGATCGCATATCCTTGCCCCTCGTAGGCCACGTAGCCGAAGTCGCTGGGGTCGTAGCTGGTATGATCCTGGGCACCGAGACGTGCAAAAACGGTACGGGAAAACTGGCGGGCATAGGCAGCACCCCTCATGGTGTATTCCGGCACGGTGAAGGACAGGATGGGCCGCATGTTGCCCAACGCGTCCGTGAATTGAGGATCAACCGTGATGCGATTGCTTTCGACGGGCAACACCTCCAGCATGACCGCCAGCAACAGCTGCCGCGAGATGCGGTCGATCATGCCTCGCCGCAGATCCGCGCCATACAGGTTCCGGTCGTCCACCAATTCGAGAAGATCGGAGGTCGGCGCCCCCGTTGCCCAGCCCCAGCCGTCATTGTGGATATCGATGGCGAACGCTGCCTGCTTTTCGCGGAAAGGACCGTCCCTCAAGTCCACAATGCCGCCCGTCGAGCTGGTGCCGCGCATCGTGCCGCAGATCTGCGGCATCAGCGCCCAGTTCAAGAGATAGGCATGGTCCATGAGATTGCGCCCGACAAGGCCGCTGGTGCTGCGCAGGCCCGATGAGAGCATTAGGCGCGCCGTTTCAATAGCGCCGGCCGCAAGCACGAAAACCTTGCCCTTCACCGTGATCGTCTCATGCGCCGGAGAGGCGGAGTCGTTATAGACCTTCACCTCCAGGGCAACAACTTTCCCGCTGTCGGGATCGATGACCACCTTGGATGCAACGGCCTGCGGCAGCAGTTCGACCAGCGGCTGGCCACTCTTACCCCTGATCCGGAAAGCCTTGGCAAGCGTTTTGCCGGAGTGGTATCGGGCCTGGACGGGACAAAGCGGCACGCAATTTGTGTTGCCCTGGCAGCGGCCTCCCTCTTCCACCTGATGCGTATTGACCGCGCCGATCGGCCTGTAGCCCCTCCCGCCGTCATAGGCCGGATTGGGGATGCCATTGCGTGCTTGCGGATAAGGCCTGACCTTGAGCAGATAAATTTGGCCGTAAAGATCAACGCTTGTGCCATCGATACCGTTGTTGACCTGCTGGTCCAGATAAGACAGCGGCAGGCCGCGCATGGGAAAGACATAGTCGTCGGGGAAGGTCTGTCCCAGGTAGCTCTGGTCCCCGACATTGGCCGAGACGCCGATCTCCTCCTCGGCCAGGCGATAATCCTCCTCGATCTCTTCAAAGCTCAGAGGCCAGTCCAGCCCCTGCCCAAAATTGGTGCGGGACTTGAAATCGGAACGAAGCATGCGGGGGGTCTTTGCCTCCCAGTGCATGGTCGTTCCGCCGAAAATGCGGGTATATGTTGTGTCGCTGACATAGGGGCCGGATTGAACGATATAGGTCGAGCTGTCGGTCTCTCCCGCCTGCAGCTTCCGGAGCTGCGGGCTGCGAGGCATGGCCGCATTCGCATTCACGGGGAATGGCGATTGGTTATCCTTGGTCGCGGCCGAATAGAACGTCGTCAGGAGATCGTCGTAACCGACGAGACTGCGGTTGACACCAGTTCCCGCCTCCAGAACAAGCACGCGCTTGCCTGCTTCTGCGGCCTGCTTGGCGATGATCGCGCCGGATATACCGGAGCCGACGATGACGATATCGTAGTCGCTAGACCCGGCGACAGCCTGGGGGTCAGCCTTCAGCGCCGATTCAGATGGAAAAAGCACGTCAATCCTCCATATCTCGAAAAAGCGTAGGCGCCCTCAGGTGGCCGTGGCTAATGCTGCACCCGCAAGGTTCTGAGGATTCTTGCCTTTGGCTTTGCTGCTCCCACTGCTCACCGTCTTCCGGGCGACGGCGGAGCCGGCTCTGACCGCAGACAAGAAGGAAGCATAGCTCCACGTCAGGTTACGCACGCTTTTTTCGTAACCCGTGCTTCCATCGAACTGCTCGCTCAGCTCGTAGTGATCGCTGTGATAGACGACCGCACGCAGCATGGCGTCGGAGGAGGCGCGTAGCGCTGCTGCTGCATTCGCTGGAGTACTGGAAACACTGATGGAGAGTCCGTCGAAGAAGGGCTTGGAAAGGTCGTCAAGCGGGATGGTGCCGCCCGCCTCGATGGCATTGGCGAGCCGGTATTGAAACTCCGCGAAGTTGGCCGTGCACAGAGCCCAGGGATGCCCGCCGGTGACTGGCTGAGCGACGTCCCCGTCATAATGATCTCCGGGATAACGTCCGAATAGCGGACCAATGCCTTTACCGGCATCAGCGCCGTTAATTGGATAGAAGGTGGAAACCGACGGCTCGGCCCATTGGCGTCTCAGGATAGCAGCCGTCGCCAGGACTTTCGTATCCGTTGGCTCAATTGCGCCATAGCAAACAGAAGATATGATATCGATGTTTGCGTCATAGCCGGGTTGCGTGGCGGCATCGAGGACGCTCACATAGAGTTGCCCGTTCCAGTGAGCCGCAAGCTGACTTTCCAACCATGCAATCGCATCAGCGACCGCTGCAGGCACGGCAACGCCGATCAAATTCTTGGAAATCTCCCGGAAAAATCGCAGTTGCACGGCTCTCGCAAAGAAGGAGTACCCGACATACTCCTCCCACAGATTGGCGGTCTTGTTCTGATAGACCTGTAGGAGATATGACAGATTGGTTTCAACCAGCTGCTTGGCGAGGCTCTGCGTATCGCCGTCAAGCTGGTCGAAGGTAATCAGAAGCGCGATCGACTGAATGGCCGGACCGTCATTCTGTTCGGACCACGGGCGAATATCGCCGGCAACCGTAAAGCAGGCATGGCCGAGCGTCACCGCGGACGAGTTCTTGGCATTGGTTTGGCAGAGAGCGGCGAAGTTCACGTAGTCGACGAGAGCCGGAACGCCCCCACCTTTAACAGGCGGCAGATCCGCTGACGCGATCTCTATGGCGGTAATTGCGCTATCCCGAACCCAGTTGAACACGTAGTCCTGATCCACACCTGGTGTATTCGCGGGATAGGAAGGTGCGGCAATGACGCAGCCCGGTTTGGAAAAAACGCCCGAGCTTGCAGGATCTTCGATGACATAACCGCTGCTCGTTACGTTCCGCATCAGCAGCAGCAGGAAATAACGTGACAGAGCCACCAAATCGGTCTGAGCGAAAGCAGGCGCTGGAGTTCTTGCAGGCGTACTGGCGCCCACCGCCGGACCTAAACCGGCCGGGTTCGTGCTTATCATAGCTGGCTCCAAAATCAGTTGTGATCAGATCAGCAAGAAAATGCTCTGTTGCCACTCGGTGGAGATGCTCCGCCAACTTGACGCTGCAAAAGCATCTCAGCCCGCCTCATCCCCTCCCCGGAACTCAACATCCTTGGAACGGAAGAACCTTCACCGTTAAATGTTCTCGATCATCTCAGATATTACACTCGCAGATCGGGTGTTGATCCTGCTTCAGACATGCGAAAGCGATCCCCGGCACCAGGAAGTAGCCGAGTGTGAGCTGCCGGCGATACAGAAAACGAGGTCATCAGAGTCTTGAAAATGACGTCTAAGATGCGATCTCAGGGAAAACTTATTGGAAGACGAACAGTACGAATTACCGAACTATATACACGTTGCGCCGGCTACCAGCAGTCAACAAAGCCTATTCTCAGCCAGTCCAGGAAGACCAGATCGTCTTGTGCCAGAGGGCGCAGATATCGCTACCTATGCGAGATTTTCTCTCGAATACACATTTATCGCAAGTTGATTCCGGCCGCAACAGAAAAACTCGATCGCGAGATTATTTCTGGACGCGGCGCTTGGAAAGTCGGCCTGGATCCCTGGGCGCCTTCCTGAATTCGCATGAATCACTGCGGTCAGCGGTGGCGCCGAAATGGCCGGCCACGCGGAAAGCGTTGTTTATGACTTCGCGTGGAATGCATCATTTTACAACGCACACTCGCCGCCGCAAATCGGCGACGAGGCTTTGGATTTCGAGGCCCCTGTCACTGGCCCGACGACCCGGTAATGGACAATAGGCGACGTGTGATATCCCAAAAAATGGCACTTCTGGATCGAAGCCGCCGAGCCGGCAGCGTCGATCACCGACGTGGCGTATGGGTGGTCGTCAAAGTCACTGTTTCATCGCTTCGAGCAGGGCTGTGATATAGCCGTAGCAAAACGCAAAGGCTACGCCCGTGGGGTCGCGGCCGCTGATCGTGGGAACGTGATCCGGCATGATCATGTAGCGATAGCCGACCTCCTTATAGATTTTGAGGGAACGAACCATGTCCATGTCGCCCTCGTCCGGAAAGGTTTCCATGAAGGAGAGCTTTCCGCCCGCGATATTACGGAAATGCACATTGAAAATCTTGCCGCGTGTCCCGAACCAGCGGATGATGTCGTCGATTTCCTCTCTGGGGTTCTCCAACATCTCGCCGATCGAACCCTGACAAAAATTGAGACCGTGATAGGGGCTCTCGCGCATGAGCACGAACTTCTTCAGACCCTCGACGGTACCGAGCACGCGGGTAACGCCCTTGTAGCCGGGCGGGGTGTAGGGGTCATGCGGATGGCAGGCGAGCCGCACCCTGTTGCTCTCCGCGACAGGCACGACGCGTTCGAGAAAATAGTCGATCCGCTCCCAGTTTTCATCCTCCGACAGCACGCCCGCCAGACCCGGCGCGGCCTGCTGATCGGCCTTGTCCCAGCGAAACGCTTCGTTGAGTGACCCGCCCCGCCCGGGCTCCATCTGCGTACGCGGGATGCCGATCAGATTGAGATTGTATTTCACCGACGGGATTCCGGCCTTGGCCGTTTCCTCGATCAACCTGCACACCGCGTCGATCTGCCGGTCGCGGTCGGGACCCTTGAGAAGGATATCCGGATAGGATGCCTTCTCTATGGGCTGTGACGGAAGCGGAAGCTGGATCATGTCGAGGATGAGGCCGAAGCTTTCGATCTTGTCACGATGACGTTCGAGATCTTCCAGTTTCCAGCTCGAAGGCGCGCCGGGTGGGTCTGCGCAGATGTGTTTCAATCCCAGCTGCGCAAAAACGCGGTAATCGTCATCATCTCTCGCGCCAACTTGTGTGCCCACATACATTTTCATACCCTCCCTAAGCGTATCATATATCATACGACCTAATATGATTTCTCACCGGCTGTCGAGCATCTTCGTGCGGCAGGCGTGGAGATTGGTTTGGCGGAATTGTACCCTGAACAGCCAGCCGCCATCGACGACTCGCGCCGAGGTCTCCCAATAATATGTCCTGATAATGCGTATTATCTCAGGGATGAACCGCCGATTCATCATCCTGTGCAAAATAAAGGCTAACGGAAGGCTGTCGCGGCAAGCTTGCCATCCCCGGAAAAGTTGGCTAAGTCATCATACAACATATGAATGACCGGCTATGTCTTTGGTTCACTCTGGGAGGAGTTACAATGAAATACCTTTGCGCCCGATTGCTCGTCGGTGCGGCTTTTGCCGTGATGTCGTTCGGCACGCCAGTAGCTTTTGCCGAGACGCCTGCCAATCAACTTGTCATTGCGACCTCGCTTGCCCAGGTTCTCTCGCTGGATCCGCATCAGGCGACGGAAGCCAAAGCCAACGAGATCATGGCAAACCTTTACGATCGCCTGGTTTCGACCGACGGTTCCGGAAAGATTTCCCCGCAACTCGCCGAAAAGTGGGAGATCGATGATAAGGGGATTACGTTCCATCTGCGCAAAGCGGAATTCGCCTCGGGCAATCCGGTCACTTCCGCAGACGTGGTATACTCGATCACCCGCCTCCTGAAACTCGACCAGGCCGCGGCCGCCAATCTCAAGCGTGTCGGCTACAACGGCGGCAACGTTGAAAAGCTGGTAACGGCGCCTGACGAAAAGACGGTCCGCATAGACCTGTCCGGCGAGGTCACGTCGGAACTCCTGCTCTATCGCCTGGCGATGGTCATCGCGAGCGTTGTCGACAGCAAGGAACTGAAGAGCCATGTCGTCAACGACGACTGGGGCAATGCATGGCTACGCACAAATTCGGCAGGCTCGGGCCCTTTCACGCTGAACAAGTGGACGCCGAACGAGATCGTCATTCTCGACGCCAGCAAGAATTACGTCGCCGGACCGCCGAAGATGCGTCGCGTCGTGGTTCGCCATGTGCCTGAAAGCCAGGTCGAGCGGCTGATGCTCGAACGTGGCGATATCGACGTGGCGAGCGCACTGACCGCGACCGATCTTGCAACGTTCACCGGCAAGCAGGGTTTTGAAATTCAGCGCGTACCCACAGGGGGCTTCTATGTCCTGTCGATGAACGCCGGCAAGGAACCGCTTTCCAATCCGAAGGTCCGCGAAGCGATTGCCTACGGCATCGACTACAAGGGCATGGAAAAGGCGATCATGGGGCCATACGGCCGCGCACGCACGGTTCCCGTTCCGGAAAACTTCGAATTTGCTATTCCGAGCCCTGATTGGAAGCTGGACGTGGCAAAGGCAAAGGCCTTGCTGGCGGAAGCCGGCTACAAGGACGGCTTCACGCTGAACCTGAAGACGATCGCCCAGACGCCGCGCATCGATCTTGCAACCGCGATCCAGGCCTCGCTCGGCCAGATCGGCGTGAAGATCAATATCATGCAGGGCAATGGTGCCGATATCATCGCCGCGCACCGAGCGCGAGATTTCGATCTCCTGATCCCGCAGACTGGTGCCTATATGCCGAATGTCCTGGGCGCGATGGAACAATTCTCGAGCAATCCGGATAATTCGCTGAAGGCCAACAATGCGGGCAACTTCGTATGGCGCTCCGGCTGGGACATTCCCGAGCTGACGGCCATCACCGCCAAGGCTGCGCTGGAGCCGGACGCGAAGAAGCGCGGCGCGCTTTACGTTCAGATGCAGGAAATGTTCGTTGCCCAGAAACCTGCTGTTCTGCCGCTTTTCGAACGCTACGAACCGATCGTCCTGACGAGCCGTGTGGAGGGCTATGTCGGGCATCCGAGCCAGACGACACGTCTGGAAGGCGTCACCAAGACCGATAAGTAACTCAACGTCAGGTCAGGCAGCCGATCATGAAGGAACTTTCGTTAGGCGAGCTGGGACGACGACTTCTACATCTCATCGTCAGCCTGTTCATCCTGTTGTGCGTCACCTTCGTGATCGGCCGCGTCATGCCGACCGATCCGGTCGGGGCCATTGTCGGCGAACTCGCCGATCCGAAAGCCTACGAGGCCATGCGCGTCCGGCTTGGCCTCGATCTGCCGCTCTACCAGCAATTCTTCGTTTATGTCTGGGGACTGCTGCATGGCGATATGGGCACGGCCATCCTGACCGGCAACCCGGTTACCAAGGACCTGTCCCAGGCATTTCCGGCAACGCTGGAACTTGCGACGCTCGCGGTGTTGATTTCCACCCTGATCGGCGTTCCTCTCGGCCTGGCGGCCGGTCTTTTCAGGGATAGCGCGATCGACAAGTTCGCCCGCGTCTTCGCGCTGGTGGGACATTCGATCCCGGTCTTTTGGTTCGGTATCGTGGGGTTGGTCATCTTCTATGCCGGCCTCAACCTGGTCGGCGGGCCGGGCCGCGTCGATGTCTTCTACGAAGGCCTGATCGAGCCGACCACGGGGCTGATGCTGGTCGACACCCTGCTCGAAGGCGAGACTGAGATATTCTGGAATGCCCTCTCGCATATCATTCTGCCGGCCTGCATCCTCGCTTATATGGCCATGGCCTATATCACGCGCATGACCCGCGCGTTCACGCTGGAGCAGCTGAACCAGGACTATGTCATCGCCGCACGTGCCAAGGGCGTCGGTCCGGTCCGCACGGTCATCAGCCACGTCCTGCCCAATATCGCCGTTCAATTGATCACGGTCCTCGCGATCTCCTACGGCAACCTGCTGGAAGGCGCCGTGGTAACGGAGATCGTATTTTCCTGGCCGGGCATCGGTCAGTACATGACCAATGCGCTCATGATCGGCGACATGAACGCAATCCTCGCGGCGACCATCATTGTTGGTTTCATCTTCATGTTCCTCAATTTCGTTGCAGACATTGCCTACGCGCTTCTCGATCCGCGTACCCGGGAGGCCGCACGATGAGCAATATAGCCCAGGACGACGCCAGCATCCGGCCGCCGGCAATCGGCACCCGGATATGGAACTCGACCGCCCGTATTCTGCACAAGCTCGCCGACGAGCCGCTTGGCATGATTGGTTTCATCATCCTCGCCATCCTGGTTGTGGTCGCGATCTTTGCGCCGCTGATCGCGCCTTACGATCCCGCGGCCCAGACATTGAGCGACGCGCTTCAGCCTCCAAGCTTCGCGCATCTGGCCGGCACGGACGAATTCGGGCGCGATATCTTCAGCCGTCTCGTTCACGGCACGCGCATCACGATCCAGACGGTCCTGTCCGTCTCGGTGATTGTCGGCCCGATCGGCCTGGTGATCGGGGTCGTCGCAGGCTTTTTCGGCGGACGCACCGACGCCATCCTGATGCGGGCGACGGATATCGTCCTGTCTTTTCCATCGTTGATCCTGGCGCTTGCCTTCGCCGCCGCTCTCGGGGCCGGTTTGGGAACCGCGATCGTCGCCATTTCGCTGACGGCATGGCCGCCGATCGCCCGGCTCGCACGGGCGGAGGCGCTTGTCGTGCGCAACGCGGATTACGTGGCCGCCGCCCGGCTTTACGGCGCTTCACCGTTGCGCATCCTGCTTCTCTATATCGCTCCGATGTGCATTCCCTCGGTGATCGTGCGGCTGACGCTCAACATGGCAGGCATCATCCTGACGGCGGCTTCCCTCGGCTTCCTCGGCCTTGGCGCGCAGCCGCCGCTGCCGGAATGGGGCGCGATGATCTCCAGCGGGCGAAAATTCATGCTCGATTACTGGTGGGTCGCGGTGATGCCCGGCGTCGCCATTCTGCTGACCAGCCTTGCCTTCAACATCGCCGGAGACACGCTTCGCGATCTATTGGACCCGCGCCATGCCAGATCTTGATGAAACGCCTGTCCTGTCCGTTCGCGACCTGAACGTCCGCTTCGGCCGAAACTCCATTCCGGCGGTCTCCAACGTCAGCTTTGATGTCGGGCGGGAGCGCATCGGCATCGTCGGCGAATCCGGTTCGGGCAAATCGACAACCGGCCGCGCCATCATGCGGCTCCTGCCGCAACGCGCCGCCGTGACCGCCGAGCGAATGGATTTCCTCGGCAGCCCGTTGCTGGAAAAGACCGAACGGCAGATGGGAGGCCTTCGCGGCAAAGACATCGCCCTGATCATGCAGGATCCGCGCTATTCGCTGAACCCTGTCCTGACCATCGGAAAGCAGGTTGCCGAGGCCGCAAAGCTGCATCTTGGCGTCCGCGGCAAGGATGCCGTCGCGCGTGCCCGCGACATGCTGGCGAGAGTGCGCATCAACGATCCCGATCGCGTCCTGTCTCTTTACCCGCACCAGATATCCGGCGGCATGGGCCAGCGCGTGATGATTGCGATGATGCTTCTGGCGCGCCCCAAGCTCGTGATCGCCGATGAACCGACGTCTGCGCTCGACGTCAGCGTCCGCAAGGACGTTCTGATGCTGCTTGATGAACTGGTACGGGAGAACAATTCCGGCCTGATCCTCATCAGCCACGACATCCGCATGGTCGCAGCTTTTTGCGAGCGCATTCTGGTCATGTATAGCGGCCGCGTCGTCGAAACGCTGAGCAGGCTCGAAGATGCGGCGCATCCCTATACCCGAGGCCTGATAGCCGCGATGCCGGATCCCAAACATCCCGTCCGGCGCCTGAAAGTCCTCGATCGCAAATCCATCGAAGTGGAGACCAATCCATGATCAAGGTCGAAAACCTCGATGTCGTTTATGGCTCCAAGGATAAGAGCAATCATGTCGTACGCGGTGTCAGTTTCGCCGTGAGCCGCGGCGAGACGCTCGGCATCGTCGGTGAATCCGGTTGCGGCAAGTCGACGGTGCTGCGCTCGCTTGCCGGCCTGGAGGGCGCATGGACAGGATCGATCTCGTTTGACGGCAAGCCGGTCGGCAAGGTGCGGACACGCGAAGAACTGAAACTTGCCCAGATGGTGTTTCAAGACCCCTACGGGTCCCTGCATCCGCGGCACCGCATCGGGACCGCGCTCGCCGAACCCATCCGGTCGATGGGCGGTGGCGATGGTTGGGCAAGGGTCGCGGAGGCACTGCAACAGGTCGGCTTGCCGGCGCATTTCGCCAGTCGTTTCCCGCATGAACTTTCCGGCGGCCAGCGTCAGCGCGTGGCGATTGCACGCGCCCTGATCCTGTCGCCGCCGATCCTGCTTCTCGACGAGCCGACGTCGGCGCTCGATGTCTCGATCCAGGCGGAAGTGCTCAATCTGCTCGCAGACCAGCGGGAGGAGCGCAGTCTGACGTTCATCCTTGTCAGCCACGATCTCTCCGTCATCTCCCATATGTGTGATCGGGTCCTCGTCATGCAGAATGGCGTATTCGTCGACGAACTCAGCAGAGAGGATCTGCAGGCGGGCGTGACCCACGCGAGCTATTCCCGCGAGCTGTTTGAGGCCAGCTTCTTGTAGCTCATACACTCCAAACCGGCGACCTGTCGGACAGGAAGGTCGCTCGCTTCGCGACTGGCACCGGCGCGACAAGTTCAGGGTATGAACTGCACCGAGGCTGCGATCCTATAACCAAAGCAGGGAGACTTCGCGCCGCCTCATATGGCATCACGAATCCGGGGTGATCAGCTCAATTGTCGGGAAGTAGGTTCGATAACGGCCGATGTCCCGCGTCAGCAGGGGCAGTTTCCACACAGCTGCCTGCGAACCGATGAAAAAGTCCGGTAACACGCCAGTGCGCGAACCGCCGGCCCCGCGGTATTGCCTGAATACCTTTCCAGCGAGAAACAAGGCCGCGCGCGGTAACGAAGTAAGCTCTAAGCCGGCTTCTTCGATGAAGGCATCAAGTTCTTCGATGCGTTCATAACGAACAGCGAGTTCTGCGTAGATTACCTCGTTGATCAACAACGGCCCTGCGAGGCTGGCAGCTTCCAGCTGCGCTACGGACCAGTCCGCCCAGATCGGATCATTGGTCACAAGATCGAGCAGTACATTTGTGTCAACGAGCGTCACGCTTCGCCACGTGTCATCGCCATGATGGCATCGGTACCGAGCCCCTTCCCGGCATGGCCACGAAGTCTTTGGAAGCGGCTTGCCGGCTGCTTCTTGTCAGCCCTTGTTAGTACAACGCTTCCATCGGCAGCTCGATGGAAATTGACCTTGCTGCCGGGAACGATTCCGAGCAGGTCCCGAACCGCCTTCGGAATCGTGACCTGCCCTTTTGCTGTGACTGTTGTCGCCATTTTCCGTGACCTTGTAATACCGTATAGCACAAAGGTATTACCATCGAGGACGAAGATCAATGCCATGTGGCTTTTCGGCGAAAATGGAGCTTGGGACGGATGGCCATTCATCGGAACCAGGTCATTGAGGCGACGCGATGGACGAAGCCTTCGAAGTGAACAGTTCTGCGATCGTATCGGGTGGCGAAGCGGTGCGGAAAAAGCATATGAGCCATCAGCGACAGAAAAGCGCCGGGAAATCCCGGCGCTCTATATTGGAACCGTCGGTGGTTATCGGGCGCGGACCACGCCGTCGTAATAGTCACCGCTGTCGATCATCGGTACCGCCGGATTATCGAGACGCCGATCATGCTTCAACGGATAGCCATAACGGGTGACCGAGGGGATACCCAGTGAATCCGCCGTGACCGCCAGTTGGTCGCGGTCGGGAGAGGCGCCCTCATAATACTCGCCTTCCTGCGCAAAGGCACTGCTGCCTGCAATGGCGGATGCCACCAGAGTGGCGAGGATGGTGGAGATGACAGAGTTTTTCATAGTCGTTGTTCCTTGTTTAGCCTGATCGGCTTCTGGTGCGACCCAGCCGATCGATGTCTTGAACGAACTGTTTGGATGCTTGCTTCTGGGGTCTACTGCCGTTCGTCGCCGGCAAGCCGGTTGTCGCGACGGGTTGGGGCGCGGACCTGCGCCACCTCACGCGTGACATCGGCTTTTGCCTTGGCTTCGGCGGCATCCCCCGGCGCGGTGGACGAAACCTCGTTTCCGGTGGACAACCGATGGCCGTCATAAGCCAGGACATGCCCGGCAAACGAAGCCATGCAGGCCGCGGCGACGAGGAAGGCAATCTTCTCTATATGCACAGTCATTTTTCACTCCATTGTTTGGCGAAACCCGCCTCTGCGGACGTCGTGTTTGATTTTAAGTCTGGCGAGACAGCAGTCGCTGCCCGCGATTTCCCGAATGACTGGAGGATCCCCTCTCGGCCCGTTGAACGGTATTGCCGAAGCTCTCCGGAACTCCTCATCCTTCGGAGACGAAAGTAGGCACGAGACCAACCCCACCGGCTTGACGCAGTTGTGAGCGCAGATGCCCCGGCCGATCGGTGATGTGTTGCCGGAGACAGCCAATGCCAGCCAGCCGGACTGTGTTCTTCACCGTCTTTCGTGATGAGACTTTCTCTCGAACCCGTCATCGCCCCGCCAGCGCGGCGTTAAACTTCCGTAAAAAATTGCGGTGGCGAGAAAAACAATGGGGAGAGTGAGGCAAATAGAATTTTGTATTTCAGCGAACGTATAAATATATTCCGATAGAATATCACAACGACGGAATTTTTAAAAGAATAGTTTCTGTCTCGCGATGCCGATAACGCTTGGATTAACCTGACAGATACTCGAAATCCGCGCGCGAATTCGTCGTCGAGCCTAAAAGTTTCCGATCCTATCTCGCGCGGCATGTGGGCGGCTTGATATTGTGATTGTGTCAGGCGTCCCCGGACGCCTTGAGCTATGGGAGATGATCGCCGCAAATCAAACTGAAATGGAATGCGCACCGGGCGTCGCTTGAAGGCTCTCCCGACGTGACTAACGTTGCAACCGTCGCCGCAATAACCAACCAGCGAAGCCTGGACGGGGAAATCTCGACGTCTGCCCATTGGGGGAAAATCTTACGTGGCCGAAATCAAGAATTTTATCGCGACACTGGGGTCGTAGAAGCTTGGCTTCCACAGCGGATGTTTGCCCGAACCCGGCCTGCTGTTTTGAGAATCCGGAAGATAACCTGAATTGATGCCGATCCCGGTCTTATGAATATGCGCCTGGGAGACTAACTGCCCTTGCTGCCTCAATCCAAAAGCTGCGCCGGGCCACAGTCGGGCGGCGAGCGGAAGCATGGCGATTGGACGTGACCGCTTCGAACGCCAACGGGACTTCTGAGCGTTCGCGTTGCGTCACGCCTTCGGCAATGATCTGTTCGCCGGCGCGCGCGACCAGTAGATATGGGTGTCGGTGATGCGCCAGCTTGCTGATCAGCCGGCGGCGTTTCGCCATCGCCTCCGCCAATTCCTGCATCTTCGGAACCGTGTGCAAGATATCGCGCGCCAGCCGGGCTGCGGCACTGTCTTCGAAATGGAACCGAGGTAGCCGCTTGATCTTCCCGACACTCAACCCCGCGTCTTCGTGAACCGACACGATGTCGTTCAGTCCGTCGGGCACCCACCCCAGGCCGAACATCTCCTTCTCCTCCTGGCGAAGAGAAGGAGGTGCGTCGGCGTCGTAGATATAGTGGCAATCCATCAGGAGACCGCCGGGCCTCAGGCATCTCGCCACCATTCGGTAGAGATCCAGCGGCCGCTCGAAAAAGGCAGCACTTCCTCCGCATATGATGACATCCGCCTCCGATACGATGTCTGGGAGTGCGGCAATGTCGACGCAGGAAAATATCGCCGTCGAGACCTCCAGCCGTGCCACCTCGCGCGCAACCTCGATGATCGCGGGATTTTCGTCCACGCCGATCACTTCGGCTCGCGGAAAGGCCCGTGCAACCCGGCGGCTGATCCAGCCGGTATTGCAGCCGAAGTCGACAATCTTGCGCGAGCCGCTGGGAAGGGCAGCAAGAATCGCCTCCATCATTGCTTCCCCGCCGGGCGGTACGTTCTTCTGCTTCAGAGCCGCGACGACCGAGAAATAGTAGTCCTGGGAAGAGAGGGGCTTCATGGCTGACACACCTTGCAATCGAGGTTCTTGGAAACCGGATGGAGTGAGGCATGGCCCGTGGCCGGATTGAAGAGCCAGCGATGGCCGCGCAATGAACTGCGGTGGGTAAGGCGTTCGATGGCGATCTGCGAAACCGCAAAACAAGCGATCAGGGCGTTATCGGCCGGCGACGGCGGCGCTGCGCGCGCCGTGTCCACCGATGCCAGCGATGTCGAGCAGCAGAAAGGGCAGGCATCATCCGGTTGCGCCACCAGTGGCCCGGTGACACAAAACGGTCCGATCTGGCCGACATGCAGGTAAGGCGGAGGCTCCGACGCCGTCGCATGATATTCCGCCAGGAATTGGCGGGCCAGGGAAACGTCGTCCTCTGCAAGTATCAGGAAAGGTTTACGTGTCCGGGCCAGAGTGAGCCGGGCAGCTTCCGCCCCATCGGCGAACTGGGTCATGATCGCAACCGCGGCGGAAAAGCGGGAGGCGAGATACGTTGCCAACCGGTCACTCTTTAATCGGCCGGTATCTTCCGTCCCACAGGTCATCCGTTTTTGGCTGCTCTCTTCGATGCAGTCGCCGTCCACGAGGAAGAAATTGCGAGCCCCGAGCGCTGCGAGCTGGGAGGCGATCTGGGAGCCGAGGCTTCCGCATCCGACAATTACGAAATCCGTGTCGTGAATGACATCAAAGAGATCGGCATGATATTCGAAGGCTATCATGATCGTTTACCTTGCTTGAACCGGCCGGGAACTTCTGAGAATTCAAAGGAACCGCGCTCAGCCATCACGCATGCTCCATCACTGTCGAAGTTGACGTTCCCGCCAGCGCGACATCCTGGATGCAAAGCTCACAGGGTGGCTGTCTGGCGGCTTTGCGGATCATATGGAGCCGGCCATCGTACCAGAGGCTGAGACCATCCCCGCTGCTCTGCAGCATCGGGCGGCCCATTCTCGGGTCGATGGGCTGCTCGCCCCGCAGAAGCACCTGCCCAAGATCCCAGGCCTGACGATCCACGACGCACAGGCGCTGGGCATAATAGGCTTGGCGCCGATCCGTCGGCTCGCACTCCAGAAGTCGGTCGATGAGCGCCAAGATTGCGGTGCCCCAGGATGGAATGACGGCGATGTCCCGGAGGTCGAGAAGAACATCGCCGCCCAGACGCTCGATCCCCTCGCGGGCGATATCGATGAGCGGAATCAGGCGGGCAGCATACGCAATAACAAAAGCTGCTTCCCGCGCGCGGTGCTCAGGCGTTGCTCTGAAAGGCAAGCATGCGATGCGGACGGCGCACTCCCAGGGAATGGCGTAGGCCGTATGCACGATGCTTTCGAGCGTCTGTAAACTGTGTGTGTATGGCGATACGTATCGGAGCTCGGCGGGCAGCGATGACGGCGCGGCCGCCGTATACAGCCGCAGCAGGACATGCCCCGCTTCGCACAGAAGCTCGGCGGCAGTCGCCGGATAGTCTTCGGCGTCCAGCTTTTCCTGCGACAGGACCGCGACGGCACTCCCCGGCAAGTCCCCGGAGCTGGAGAACGAGCTTATCGCACCGCGCCGGGTGCCGATATAAAGTGTGTGCAGCCCTGCAGTCAGCCGTTGATAGCCACCGGGATCGACGCTCGAAATCAATTCGATTGCCTTGGTGAGATGATCGTCGATCCGGTCCAGGTCATGGTCGCTCATCTGGGGTTGCTCGAAGCCGGGATCGGCCTGCCGGCAATGAGCGATGCGCTTGCGCATCGTACGGCTCGCTTCCAGACTGTCGATCAGGACGAGACCGATACCACAGGCAAGCCGGCGGGCGGGACGGCGCTCGAGCGCAAGGTCCTCAGCCACAAGATCAGGCTGCAGGCTGTAGTCCACAACTTCAGAACTGGCGCCGTCGACGTAGCTTTCTAGCCCCCCCTGAAGCTCATCCATCCAAGCCGCCAGCGCGGGAGACCGGTAAGGGTCGCTTCGCACGGGCAGGAAGGCTGCGGTGGGAAGGAACGCGGCGGCATCATGATATCCGCCATCGGCAAGGCCTGGAAAATAACGGGCCAGCGCCTCGACCCTTTCTCCGCAACCCGGCAGCTCGGAAGCAGCGGCAAGAATTCGGGCATAACGGGGTCGCTGTTTCAGCATGTTGCCCGTTGCAGCCGCATTCACGAAACCGGACTTCGAAAAGAGCGGATTGCGCTGGAGCAAAGCTCTCGCCTGATCCGCCAACGGCTCAATCTGATAAGCAGACATCCTAGCTCTCCTCACCCCGGACGCTTCGAACCTCATCATGAGGCGCGCCACTTCAGGGAAGATTAGTTGCCGCCAGAACCGGCCGTACCGACGGCCCTCCGGCTTGAAACCACGATCTCGTCTAGTCTTCCGTTGAGAGGAGCTTCTTGTGGACCCGTCATCGGCACGCCAGCACCGCGTTAAACTTCCGTGAAAAGGAAGCTTCGCCGACAAAAAAGCCCCCTTTTTAGGGGGGCTTCAATCCTGGTAACCCTGCCGAGAATCGGCCTTACGGAGACAACACTGCGGCGATGGCTGCCGGGACATCGGGCAGGCCGAACCCGAAGAAGTAGCTCATATCGAGAGCATCTTCGCCATCCGCATTCATGCAGTCCGCGGTCAATGCGCGTAGCCCCGGCGCGACCATCGCATCCAGCCGGGCCGTAGACTGGAGGATTGACTTGACCGAAGGGCCGGAGAGCCGTGCATCGCCACCGTTCCGGGTCTTATGTGCCCGCTGGATCAAGGCGCATATGCCCCCCACCTGTGCTGAGGCTCCCGACGTGCCCCCGAACGTGGTGTAGTAACCTCCACCAATGCCGGGATTGGCCCCGGACGGCACCATCGACGACCATGGATCCGCCCCCCGGTCATAACCGAATGCGCCGGGAAGGTCGGTCGTCAGCAGTGAGAAGTGAGAATACCTATATTCCCGCAGCCCGAATGCCTCATGATCATGTTGCGCAGCGAAAGGGGACAGACGGTCGACGCGTAACTGATGACGATTGAAGACTTCGCCGTCATCGGATGGCGAGACGACCGTAAGCCCCTCTCCGTAATTGCTGTATCCCGACCGGTAACCCTCAACCGTGACCGCGCCGACAGCGATTATTCCGTTGTCATCGGCGGCCAGATTGGCCGGATAGATCAACTGACTTTCGCCGCTGTTTCCCGCAGCGCAAACGATTGGAATGTGATGGCTGATGGCGACGATGAGCTGCTTGAGGATATGCCAGGCTCTATCGGGGTTTGATCCCTTTTGCGGGGCTTTGGGCTCCAGTTCGGCGCCCCCCTGCTCGGCCAACGATATACGCGCGAACAGATCGGCAGCAATTTGATTTTTCCAGCGTTCGAGATCAGCCTTCAATTCGTTCTTCGGAATAACTCGGCTGCGCTTCGGGTCCGGTAAGCCGCGTGGCAGGACGATAACATCGACGCGTTGATGATAGGCGTAGAGAAATGCGGCGATGAACTGCAGGACATCGTCCTCGAAAGACGTCCTGATCGAGATCACCCGGGAGAAGGGATCGACACCGAAATAGGGAAGAACGTTGCGATTGGCGCTCGGGCATGGCGTGCCACCAGCACCGTAGAATACGCCCTCGGGGAGAGCCGAGGGATCTCCGTCCTGCGTCGCTACGGCCGGTTCACCGGCGATCAGGCCGGCACAGCAGGTGCCATGGGAAGCAAAAAGCGACTCCGGGTGGAACAACCGTCGGACGACGCCCTGCGAGGCCGCATATTCCGCGACAATGTCGTCGAGATATTCCCGATCGTCGTTGGATAGGCCGAGATTTCCCAATGGCGCGATATCAAGCCCCGCGAAGAACGCCTGCTTTTCTTCACGGTCGAAGGATGTGGTCGCATCGAGGATTTCGGCGACGCGCGAACCGTAGCGGTGGCTCGTAAGGTCGATCGAGGCTTCACGGTCAAGCCTGGTCGCCAGATTCGGATGATCGGGCGCGATCCCAACATCGATCAGCGCCACACGGGCTGGATGGATGGAACCGGCAGCGGCAATCGTATCCCAGACACTTCCCCCGATCTCCGGGTCGGGGACCGGCCGCGCCGCAGTCTCGTTCTCGGACGGCGGTATGATTGGCGGCGAACCATAATCGGCATCGATGACACCCAACGCCGTCAGATGCCAGAGATAGTAGTAATTCATCGGCGCGGCCTGCGGCGCTTCCATGTCGGCGGACGTCATGATCTTCGTTCTCCCCAAAGAATAAAATCAGCCTCAAACCCATTCGTCGTGGACCGCCTGGAAAAGCGGCCCGAACGCATCATGGAGGTATGGAGCGAAACGCCGCGCCAGGTCCCGGCCAGCTTGCGTGTCGCTCGGATAATGCAATCCGGCCCATTCGCGATTTTCAGCAACATTCTGCGCGATACGGGCGAGTTCATCCGTTGCCGGATGTTCGGGCAGGATCGTCGAGAAAGCGAATACGATCGAAAAGCACTGGAAGGCATGGTTGCTGGGATAGGATTCGTGCACCGGCACGGGCAGAAGCGGTCGCAACAGGGATTCGAACTGGTTCGGCCGGAGCCTGTTGAACTGGCTCTTGTAGAGAAGCCCGACATATTCGCAGGCGGTCAGGATCGCCTGAAACAATCCCTCGGTCTGTTCGTAGCCGCCAATGTCCTCGATATACAAGGCACGGGTAAATTCCGACACGGAAATGGTCGCCTCGGCCTCGATGTCGGGCAATCGCCGCGCCCGCTCACGATCGCGCCGCTGCATGGAAAGCAGTACCGCTGCTTCCAGTCGGGTATAATCCGGACCGGGTGGCGGCGCGATGTCGAGCATTTCCCAGGTAAAGCGCCGTGCGGCCGTAAACGCGTTGCGCGATGGCTGCTGGTGCAATCGGCGCAATTCGAACGCCGGAATGAGTTGCGATACGCCGAGGCTCGCGCCGTCCATCGTCGACTTGTTTTTGTTCTTATTCTTATTTTTGTTCTTATTCTTGTTCTTGTTCAGCGTGGCCTTGTTGAGCACCGACTTGTTTGCAACGCCCTTGTTGAGAACCGAGGCTGCTGCCATTGCCGCCATCATCAACGGCGGCTCATCCATGGGTAGGTCCTCCTCAGGCGAATGAGCAGGCGCAGGTGGAACGGGGGGAGACGGCTCCACCGCCTCCGGAATGGCCTCGACAGGCCTCGGTTCGCAAGGGAGAACCGTATCCGGCTCAACCCTAAATCTATATGAATTCAGAAAATCTACAATCTTTGATTGCGCACCCAAATTTGCTTCCCCTACCATGCCCCGGCCTCCCCAAATGAGATCATCGTGAATGTTGCCTTAGCGAATTCTGGCGCCAGCCTTGATCAGGCCGTCGAGCAGCAGCTTCCCGCCGCCCGTGCTGAGCAGTGGATAGCCCGTGCCGCGAAACGAGGTTATGGAAAACCCGTTTTCAACCTTATCAAGCCGTTCCACATATTGGCGTGCAGCCTCCAAATTGCCCGAGTGAGCGTGGCTGGAGGCGAGATAGCGCAACAGGCTATTGAAGTTCGGCCGGGAATGCAGGGCATCCTCGCCCGCCGCTATGGCTGCCACGTGGTCTCCCGCCAACCCGGCACTGATACATTTCGTCGTATCGAAGTAATATTTATGAGGGCTGTAGACACCGAGTTCCTGAACCCACCGCGCCATTGCACTGGCCCTCTCCGGCTGCCCCGCATAGCAATGCAGCATGGCATAGAGATCCCAACCCAGCGGCAAAGCCGGGTTCAGACGGATCGACTTCTCGAACAGGCCGGCTGCGTAATCGTATTCCCGGAACAGGAAAGAGTGGACGTGTCCGACCAGCGCCAGCGAGACGGAATTATTCGGATCGAGTTCAAGGGCCTTTCGCGCATAGGCCTGCGCCTCTTCGATCACATGCGCATCCAGCGCGCTAAAGCGCTGGCCGACCTGGAATGTGCGGATGAAGGACAGCCAGGCGAAGGCAGACGCTCGTGGCTGATAGTGAACCTGCTCCTGCAGCTGCCTCTCCGCTTTCTCGAGATCGCCTCTCGAAAGCCGGAAGATCGCGTTGACCGCATCGATGAAGAGACCATCGCGGGTCAGGCGACCGTCGCCGGCGCTCAACTCCTGAAACAGCGACAACTGGTCGACCGCCTGGCTGATCAGAGCCGCGGCGACCCCGTATTCGGACCGTTCCATCTGGGTGCGTCCGATCATGCGGCTGCCGAGCCATATGATCCGGTTGTCGAGCAGATGCTTGATCGCCAGCTCCACCAGCACCTGACTGCCATCGAACGTCAGCCGCAGTTGGAGGCACAGTGGAAGGCCCATCTTTCGATCCGGTTGCCCAAGATGCGGGTCGAAGGAGAGATCAGTAATGCCGAGCCCCAATCCGTCGAAGATCGCCTTGGCGAGCAGGTTCTGAAATTGCAATGCCGCGATCTGCCCCCCATCTCCGGCGCCGATGACAATCGGCGGCTGGAGAGCGATGGTCCACTGAATATTGTCCGGCGACGGCGGCTTGTCCGGATCATTACCCTCAGCTGCCGAGGGAATATTGGCCGGGCGCTGGTCAGGCAAGCCTGTCAAAGGCAAGAGCGCTGAGAGCGTGCTGACGTCGCGGCGAGGTTGCTGGCGAGGTTCGAACACGTCGTCGACGCGCCCTTCTTCGATGCGTCGGTACCAGTTCTGTCTCTCGACCGTCAGCCAGTCTTCGAATTCAGGATCGCGGATATCCATGCCTTCGAGCAGTTCGTCGGTGATCTGGTCGACAAGGCGCTCGCTGCGCAGCATCTCCTCGGTGTCGAGCGCGATGCGGTCCATGTCCAGCCACACGGTGTTCTTGTCGGCGATGATGAGATCGCGGGACGAACCCAGGGCTTTATGAATATCCAGCAGGGCCTGTCTCAGGCTAGCAGCCGCCTGATCCTCGGATCGGTCGCTCCACAATTTGTCTCTCAGCCAAACCCGCGAGCGGGATCCCCGCGCAGACAGAGCAAGCATTGCAAGGATCGCCTGGGCCTTCTGGGACCTGGGTGTTGCGGATTTTCCTTTGCTGTCGACGAGACTGAACGGGCCAAGCAGGTACATCCGGAACACTGCATGTTTTGCATCCATGCGATCCATTGGCCCAACTCGTCTTGTGCCCCTCTCGATCATCTCATCGAACCTGGGCTGCCCGTCCAGCAGGCAGTCTGACACAAAAGCGGCCCTTGACAAGAGCGCGACAGGCGTACTTTCGATTCGGTAACGCATGTGCGCGTTGTGGCCATCGACGAACTGAAGCATGAAGAGCATCCTTGGAAACCGCAAAGTTGCCCTAGCGCGCCGCTGTCAAAGCAGCGTCAAAACAGCGTTAAAAGCAGGGGCTCGATGAGTTGCAGCGAAGCGGAGTCCTGCATTTCTCGGCTTGCTGAACCATTGTTTCGATCCGAGGCGTCGGGTTACCCGAACAATCTGGACACGATCCAAGGCGCGGTCGTCGTTATGCGGAAACATCGGCACGACGTACCTCAAAGCTGCTGTCTTCGAGGTGGATAGAGACCGCAGACGGGCGTCGGATTTGCCGTCATCGGGCACCTGACGGCATCCCAGGCCCGAGGCCTCATTTGATGCGCTGGTCGGTCTCGGCGTCAAACAGATGGACATCGCCTCCGGCAAACCTCAGCCGGATGGTTTCGCCGGCCATCACCGCAGCCCTACCATTCAAGGCGACGACAATCTCAGGCGTTGTGGCAGTCGTGATGAACGTCATGGCGCCGGTCGTTTCAACCGCCGCAACGTCCACCTTGAAGCCGGCGGCATCAGGCCCGGCCAGAGTAAGATGTTCCGGGCGGATGCCGACGATCAGGGCGCGCTCGGCCGGCAGCGGACAATCGAAAGGAACAGTTTGCGGCTCGGCAAGATCCAGAACAAGGGCTCTACCGTCAGGCGTGGATCGCGCCGGAATGAAGTTCATCGCCGGCGACCCGATGAAGCCCGCGACGAAGCGATTGGTTGGCCGGTCATATAAATCGAGCGGCTTGCCCTGCTGCTCGATCACGCCGTTGCGCATGACGACGACGTGGTCGGCCATCGTCATGGCCTCGACCTGGTCATGGGTCACATAAACCGAGGTCGCGCCGAGGCGATCATGCAACGCCCTGATCTCCTTGCGCATGTGGACACGCAACGCTGCGTCGAGGTTCGAGAGGGGTTCGTCGAAAAGGAAGGCCTGGGGGTTGCGGATGATGGCGCGGCTCATCGCGACGCGTTGACGCTGCCCCCCCGACAATTCCCGGGGGTATCGGTGCAGCAGGTTCGACAGTCCGGTAATGGCCGCGACATCGGCGGCGGCCCTTTTCCTCTCCGCCTTTCCAACCCCGTTAATCTTCAGGCTGTATGTCAGGTTTTGTTCGACGGTCATGTGCGGATAAAGCGCATAGGACTGGAACACCATGGCAAGATCGCGCTTTCGGGGTGGCACCCCGTTCATGCGCTTTCCAGCGATGACGAGATCACCGCTCGATATGGTTTCGAGCCCCGCAAGCGAGCGCAGCAGCGTAGACTTGCCGCAGCCGGACGGCCCGACCAGTGCGACGAACGCCCCCTTGGGAATGGAAAGATCGATATCCTTCAGTGCGTGGTAGGCGCCATAATATTTGTTGACGGCCGAGAGTTCGATTTGGTGGGTCATTTCAATGCTCCCGATGTGAGTCCGGACACGATGCGGCGCTGCAACAGAACGAAGATGGCAAGGATCGGCGTCACATACATGGTGGCGTAGGCCATGATGTTGTTCCACTCGCTGGTGTTCGGCCCCATGAAGGAATTAAGCCCGACGCTGGCGGGTTGGAGCTGGATGTCCTGGATCATCGATTTGGAATAGACGAATTCGCCGAAGGCCTGCATGAAGATAAGGATTGCGCTGACCAGAATGCCATTGCGCGCCAGCGGCAGAACGATATTGAAGAAGGCGCCGATGCGGGAATTGCCGTCGACCAGCGCCGCCTCTTCCAGTTCCATCGGCACGGCCATGAAGGTTGCGCGTACAAGCACGACAAAGAAGGGCATGCTTTTGGCGGTAATCGCCAGGATGACGGCAAGGCGCGGATATTCGAGCAGGCCCAGCTGAGAAAAGCCCACGAAGATCGGCGTTATCATTAGCGAGGCAGGCAGCACCTGAAACATCAGGATGAGGAAAAGCCCGATATCCACCCAGATGTTGCGATAGCGCGCCAGCACATAGGCACAGCCGGTGCCCAGGATCGCAATCAGGGATACCGCACCGAAGGCGATGACCGTGGAATTCCACAGGTAGCGGCCCATGTTCCGGCTTTCCCAGACATAGGCGAACGTGCTCCATTGGGCAGACGAGGGCCAGAAACTGGGCGGCGTGGCAAACATTTCCGAGCCGCTTTTCAGCGCTGTCACATACATCCAGTAGAGCGGGAACAGATAGATCGCCGCCATCACGACGGACAGGGCAAGCAACAGCCGGTTTCGCGCGACTTCACTCATCCGCGCACCTCATGGCGTGTGGAACGGACATAGACGGTTGCGGCGAACATCACGAAGACGGTCATGATGACGGAAATGGTGGCACCCTTGCCGAAATCATATTGCCGGAAGGAAAGATCCCAGGCCCAGTATTGCGCGACATTGGAGGAATTGTTCGGGCCGCCGTCAGTAATCGCGGCAAACAGATCGAACTGCTGCAGGGTGAAGATCAGCCCGAGCGCGATGATCGCGCCGATGGTCGAGCGCATCATCGGCAGGGTAATGGTCCAGAAGCGCTGCCAGGCATTGGCGCCATCCATTTCCGCCGCCTCGTAGAGATCTGCCGGAATGGCGGCAAGACCGGTCGCGAGCAGGATCATGTTGAAGGATGTGCCAAGCCAGATATTGGCCAGGATCACCGCCCAGAGCGAAAAATTCGGGTCAGACCGCCAGAAGATATTGCCGCTCATGAGGCCGGTTTGCTGCAAGAAAAAATTGAGTACGCCGAAATCACCCGACAGAATCCAGTTCCAGATGGCGCCGACGACGAGGCCCGGCATCACCCAGGAAACCAGAAACAGGCCCCGCAGCCAGGATGCGCCGGGAAAATTGATCCAGAAGAACAAGGCGAGCGCAAAGCCGACGAGGAACTGCCCCGTGATCGACCCCACCACGAAGACGATCGTATTCCTGAGGATGGATATGGTTTCGGGTTCGGTGAACAGGTCGACATAGTTTTTGAAGCCGACAAAGGGCCGGATGACGCTGCCAAGGCTAAACATGTCCACTTCCTGAAAGCTCATCAGGATATTGTAGAGCAGCGGAAGCCCTGACAGCGCCAGGAGGAACGTGAAGGGCACGCCGACCAGAACAAGGTCGAAGCCGCGGCCATCCGTTATGCTGGAGAACACTCTTTTCATCGGAACCTCGCTGAAGCCTGGATGAAGGCCCGGCGGGTGGGTGCCGGGCCGTCACTGCGGGATGGCGGTTGCCTCAGCCCCCGATCGACTTGATCTTCGCATCCGCCTGATCGAGGGCGGCCTTCGGTTCCATCTGGCCTGTCAGAGATGACTGTATCGCGTCCTGGATGGCCTTCGAGATCTTCGGCCATTCCGGCGAAGGGCCGCGAGGCTGCGCGTATTTCAGCTGTTCCACGAAGGTGGCGAGCGCGGAATCCTTCAGGGGGTTGCCCGTGGGCGGAACCGGAAGATCGGACCGGGCCGGAAGCTGGCCGAAATCCTTGTACATGGTCACATCCTTGGACGCGAAGAATTCCAGGGCCTTGAAGGCCTCCTTCGGATGCTTGGTGCTGGAAAAGATCGCCCAGTTGAAATCGCCCATGGCGGATGAACGCTGAGCACCCTCACTCGGCACTGGCAGAAGGGCCGTACCCCACTGGAATTTGGCATCTTTCAACATGCGGTCGATTTCCCAGGGTCCGGAAATCGCCATGGCCGCATTTCCGGCATTGAAGGTGGCCGTCGAATCCCACTGGCTTCGGGTGAGCGTATCCGGCGAGGCCAGCTTCTCATCCAGCATCTGCTTCCAGACCGAAAGAGCCTTGACGGCACCTTCGCTGTTGATCGTTTTATAGGTGGCGCCGCCCATCTGCGCCCAGGGCAGGAACTGGAAAGTGCCCTCCTCGTTGGCCTTGGCGGAAAAGGTGATGCCGTAGATGTTCTTGGACGGATTGGTGAGCTTTTTCGCCGTCGCCACCAGTTCGGTCCAGGTCTGCGGCGGCTTTTCGGGATCGAGACCTGCGGCCTTGAACAGATCCTTGTTGTAATAAAGTGCAATCGTGTTGGTCGCCTTCGGCACCCCGTAATATTTTTCGTCCCAGGTCACCGATTTCAGCGGGCCGGGGAAATAATTCTCCGGCTTGATGACCTTGGATTGCCGGATCATGTCGGTCAGATCCAGAAAGGCCTTGCGGGACGCGAACATGGCATGATTGGGATTGTCGATGGTGATGATGTCCGGCGCTTTGCCCGTGGAAAAGGCGCGCATCGCCTCGCTCACCACATCGTCGAATTGAAGCTGGCGATATTCGATCTGGATGCCGTTCTTCTGCGCGTTGAATTCCTTGATGAGGTTCGGCGCGGGCTGGATATCGCGGTCCAGCGACCAGAGAACGAGTTTCACATCCTCCGCTCTCGCGCTCATGCCGGCAAGTGACGCGCTGGCCAGAGCCAACGCGATGGAAATCATAGTCCTGCGGATACCCATGGTTCTCCTCCTTCTTGGTTATCCTCATTCTCATCCGGCTGACGCAGAGCTCCTTCTATGGTCAGCCGGCCTGCTCATCAGGCCGGATCGACGACGAATGTGCCGCCCCTTGCCTGTTTCAGATGGTTCAAGGCGTGGATCTGGCCCGTCATTTCCAAAGCGTCGCGATAGACGGGATCATGCCATCCCTCGATGTCGATGGAGCCCGACCAGCCGGCCAGCCGCAGTTCCGAAATAATGTCGGTCCAGTTGCTGTCGCCGAAGCCCGGCGTGCGCATGAAGACGAAGGGATGTTTTCCGAAGATGCCGTGCTCGCGGATCACGTCCCATCGGATGGTGGCATCCTTGCCGTGGACGTGGAAAATCCGCTTTGCCCATTTGCGGATCTGCGGCAAGGGCTCGATGAGATAGACCATCTGGTGGCAAGGCTCCCATTCGAGCCCGATATGCTCGTCCGGCGTCTCGTTGAAAATGAGTTCCCAGGCATCCGGGTTATGGGCAATGTTCCAGTCGCCGGTTGCCCAGTTGCCGTCCATGGCACAATTTTCAAAGGCAATACGGATGCCCTTGTCGGCGGCGCGGCGGGCAAGCTCGCTCCAGATCTGCCGGTAACGCGGCAGGCTTTCCGGCAGCGGCCTGTTGCGGATGCGCCCGGTGAAGCCGGCAACGCAAGTGGCGCCGAAATGATGGGCGTTGTCGATGCAGTCCTTCCAGCCCTGCAGCGTCTGGAGATCAAGCTCGGTTTCTTCCAGCGGGTTGCCGAACATGCCGATGGTGGAGATCGTGATGTCACGCTCGCCGATGGCCTCGCGGCAGCGCTTGCCAAGTTCGGCGATATCCTGTCCGTTGGTCGTCTGCCAGAAAAAAGGCTGGAAGCTTTCAAAGCCCATATCGGCAATCTGGGAAATCCGCTCGGCCGCCTGCCCTTTTGTGGCGCTGACCATGGTGCCGATGCGGATGGAATGGTTTAGCTGTCCGGTCATATTGCTGGCCCTTATGCTGCAAGGTCGATGGTTTGCCGTGACCTGGCGCTTTCAATCGCACCAAACACCATGGCAAGGCTCTTGATGTTGTCCTGTCCTGCGGTTTCCGGCACGCCGCCGGTTTCGATCGCCGAGAGGAAATCGGCAATGACGCTGGCATGGCCGTGGGTTTCCTCCTCCCTGGCGGGCGGCAGAACCTCGATCGGCGTCGCACCGCGCAGCAATCCGCTATCGCTTCCCGCTACCGAGGCGCGGAAGGCGTCTTCCCCGTCCCAGGTCAGCATTCCGTGCGAGCCGACAATGCGCCATTCGCTTTCCCAACTGGTGCGCTGGCCTTCCGCGCACCAGGAGCCGCGATAGGTGAAGACCACCTCGTCGGAGAACTGAAATACCGCATTGGCGCTGGCGCCATGGGCATACCAGGAGCCGGGCGGATTTGTTTCCAGGCAGTAGACGGAAAGCGGTGTCTTGCCGGAGACGAAACGGGCCGCATCGAAGGTATGGATTGCCATGTCCAGCAGCAGGACATTGTCCATCCGCTCGCGAAAGCCGCCGAAATGCGGAGCGATGAAGAAATCGCAGTGGATCGCGGTGATCTCGCCAATCGCGCCGCTCTCGACGAAGCGCCGCATGCGCCGCACCCCCGAAATGAACCGCCGGTTCTGCACGACGGAGTGGATGCGCCCCGCAGCTTCGGCCGCGCGGATGAGGTCTGCCGCCTCCTCCATCGAGTTCGCCATGGGTTTTTCGCTCAGCACGTGGCATCCGTGGGAAAGCGCGGCTTTCACGACGGAATGGCGGGCGGCGGGAATGACGACGTCAAATACAATGTCTGCACCGGTCTCGGTAAGTACCGCGGCAAGGTCGGATCCGACGGAGACGGATTGAAGAGAAAACTCGGCGGCCAAGGCCTGCGCAACCGACACATCAAGATCGACCAGACCCACGACGGTCAGCGCTTGCCTCAGTTTCGGCGTGGATTGGAGCGCACGCACCCACCCTTTGGCCATAGCTCCGCAGCCACACAAAACGACCTTGTATGTCACCGACATCCTCCATGCAATGTTTACGGGTCGGCACCTCCTGCGCATCCGTAAACGTTTACGGCACTATGAACGGATCGATTTTTTTGTCAATACTGCTTCCGAAAACGATTACGATCGTATCTTGAACCCTTGAAAGGCTTCCCTGTGACAGGCATCCGCCAACTTGCCGATTATCTGGATATCTCTATTGGCACCGTATCCCGCGCGCTCAATGGAAAAGCGGATGTGAATGCGGAAACCCGCAGGCGCGTGCTGGAGGCGGCGGAGAAGCTGGGTTACGTCCCCAACCAGTCGGGCCGCTCGCTGCGCAAGGGCTCGACCGGCGTGGTCGGTTTCATGATGCAGACTGGCCCGGAAATCACCAGCCAGGGAGACGCTTTCTTCATGAGCGTCTTCGACGGAGTGCAGACCGTGCTTAGCCGCCACAAGCTCGATCTCGTCGCCCTTCTCTGCTCTTCCAACGAAGATCCCTATGCCTATCTGCAACGCACCGTGGCGCGCGGTTTTGCCGATGCCATCATCCTCTCGGCCACCCGCCGCAATGATGCACGGTTCGAACTGCTGCACCGACACGACATTCCGTTCATCTCGCTCGGCCGCAGCCTGACCGATGTCGGCCAGCCGTGGATCGATCTGGACTTCGAAGGGATGGCGGAGGTCGCAATCAAACGGCTGGTCAAGGCGGGCCACAGAGATATCGGGATCATCTGGCCCCATGGCGATCTCAACCTGGGTTACCTGTTCGCCGAACGATGCCGCGAGGTGCTCGCGGAACATGGGCTTGCCCTCCGCGAAGATCATATCTTTCGGGCAAAACCGAGCGAAGCGGGGGGCTACGCTGTAGCCCACGAGATCGCATCCAGATCCCCACGTCCGTCGGCAATCGTCCTGGTCAATGAGATACTGGTGACAGGGCTCTACAAAGGACTTGAGGACGCAGGCGTCAAGCCGGGCAAGGACATTGCAATCATCGGTCGCTACAGTCCTCAGACCCAGTTCCTCTCTCCAGCGTTGACCTGTTTCACGTTGTCGCTTCGTGATCTGGGCATCAGCCTGGCGGAGCATCTGCTGTCAATCATGCCAGCCTATCAGTCACATTACGTCGGACAGACACCCCGCGTGATCTGGCCTATGACATTGATCGAAGGCACAAGCGGCTGAACCGCGAACTCGGCGTATATCCGAGGTTGTCGCGGAAGATGGCGCTTCAGCCATGGTCCGCCTTGAGGAGATCGCCGTTCGGGCTGACGAGTTCGTAAAGGCTTCGCAAAACGCTTGACATCCGGACTGGCTGAGGCAAATTCTCTGCCATGGGGTTGCGATCACCCCACGAGGCCACGGCCGAAGAATCGCGTCCACAAACCCGCTGGAACGGAGGACGCGTTATGCCGTCATTTCTAGAAATCACACCTGACAAGCTTGCCCGCATCATTGGCACCCCAAACCTGCCGACGATCATCGACGTCCGCAACGATGAGGATTTTGGAAGCGATCCTCGGTTGATCCCCGGATCGATCCGTCGAGACTTTTGCCGCGTCACCGAATGGGGCACCGAGATATCCGGTCCCGCCATTGTCCTTTGCCAGAGAGGACAGAAGCTTGGCCATGGTGTTGCGGCCCATCTCAGGGCGATGGGAAAACAAGCGGAGACGCTGGAAGGAGGATTTGAGGCCTGGCGCGACTCGCAAGGCATTCTCGTTCCCGAGGATAAGCTCCCTTCGCGAGACGTCCAAGGACGTACCGTGTGGGTGACAAGATCACGCCCAAAAATAGACCGCATCGCCTGTCCATGGCTGATCCGCCGGTTCGTCGATCCTTCCGCGATCTTTCTGTTCGTTCCGGCGAGCGAAGTCGCGCTGGTTGGCGATCGCTTCAATGCGACACCTTTTGATATCGAGGACGTCTTCTGGAGCCACCGCGGGGAACTGTGCACCTTTGACGTCATGATCGACGAGTTCGGATTGAAGAGCGACGCTCTTCTGCATCTCGCCACCATCGTGCGCGGCGCGGACACGGCCCGACCGGAACTGGCCCCTGAAGTGCAGGGGCTGCTGGCCATCTCACTCGGACTGTCACGGATGTTCAACGACGACCTTGAGCAACTGCAGGCAGGCCTGTTGGTCTATGACGCGATGTATCGCTGGTGTCGCGACGCCACGGAGGAGACGCATAACTGGCCAAATCCGAGGAAGGGGTGACGGCCATGACTGATACGGCAAAAAGCCTCATCGCCGGCCAGCCAGTCGCCGACGGCGATGTCGTACCTTTCTCCGAAGCAATCAAGGTCTGGGCACGGGTCGCCGCACTCAGCTTCGGCGGTCCGGCTGGCCAGATCGCGGTCATGCACCGGATCCTCGTCGACGAAAAGCGCTGGGTCGGAGAGCATCGTTTTCTTCACGCCCTCAACTATTGCATGCTACTGCCTGGCCCTGAGGCCCATCAGCTCGCCATCTACATCGGCTGGCTGCTCAACAAAACCAAGGGCGGCATGATTGCCGGCCTTCTATTTGTTCTACCCGGTTTCATCTCGATCCTGGCGCTGAGCTATATATACGTCCTTTTCGGCGACGTGACCGTCATTGAAGGGATGTTCTTCGGCCTGAAATGCGCCGTTCTCGCGGTCGTCGTTCAGGCGGTTTTCCGAATCGGCAGTCGCGCCCTCAAGAACAAGGTGATGGTGGCGATTGCCGCCGCTGCGTTTGTCGCGATCTTCTTTCTTCACGTCCCGTTTCCGCTGATCATCATAAGCGCGGGCGTCATCGGATACTTTGGTGGACGTGCCGGGGGCGCTGCGTTCAGGGTCGGCGGTGGGCACAAATCTGGCTCGGGCAAAATCCTGGAGGATCGGGACTCCCTTCTCGGCGAAGACATCCATGCACAATCGAACCTGGCCTGGTCGCTGAAGACCTCAGGCGTCCTTGCCGCGCTGTGGCTCCTTCCGGTCGCTGTTCTGCTGCTGACGCTCGGCCGCGATAACGTATTTTCGCAGATCGGTGTATTTTTCAGTCAGATGGCCGTCGTCACCTTCGGCGGCGCCTATGCCGTGCTCGCCTACGTCGCACAAGAGGCCGTCGAGCAGTTCGGCTGGCTCCGTCCGGGTGAAATGCTCGACGGACTGGGCATGGCAGAGACGACACCCGGGCCACTGATCATGGTCACGCAATTTGTCGGGTTCCTCGCAGGCCATCGCGATCCGGGAGCGATCAATCCACTGACCGCAGCCACCCTCGCCGCCATCCTGACGACCTGGGTTACGTTCCTCCCAAGCTTCCTCTGGATTTTCGCCGGAGCACCATTCATCGAAAAGATGCGAGGCAACATCGCCCTGACGGGAGCAATGTCGGCAATTACCGCGGCCGTGGTTGGCGTGATCCTCAACCTTGCCATCTGGTTCGGCCTGCACGTCCTGTTTGGCGAGGTTCGGGAAATAACAGCAGGTCCCTGGTCCATGGATATCCCTGTCCTGAATTCGGTTATTTTGCCGTCGCTCGTTTTGACGGCCATCGCCGCCATGTCAATCTTCCGCTTCGGCCTGTCGGTCGTCACGACGCTTCTGGTGTCGGCAGCTCTAGGAATCGGCTGGAAATTGATGGCCTTGAGCTAATATTTGCCAGACTCCTTGATCGGAATTACGCGAGGGCCATCTTGCGTCCTTAACTGCATATCTGAGTGACTCTCGAAGCATCCGTTGCCGGCGCCCATGCTATCTTCAGAAGTGCTTACATGCCATGAAATAGGCATCTGCTCGCTTGACAGATTTCTCAATTAACTCATAGTGGAAATTGGTCAGACAATCTGACCGCCTGCGCATCAAGGGAGTGATGCGCCCGGAGGAACTCGATGTTCGTGGCTTTGGAGCCGCGCCGGCTTTATCGCCAGGTTGCGGAACAGATTCGTGTGCTGATCGATACGGGGGAACTGAAGCCGGGTTCGAGGCTTCCGCCCGAACGAGAGCTTGCCGAGCGATTTTCCGTTTCCAGGCCAACAGTCCGCGAAGCCTTGATCGTGCTCGAGGTCGAAGGCCGGATTCAGATCCGGATGGGGTCCGGCGTCTACATCAGCAGCGTCCCGCGACAGCCCACTGGCGTCCTGCCGAACGACGAAGGAGGCGGCCCCCTCGAAATCCTTCAGGCGCGCTGCCTGATCGAAAGCGGCATTGCGGAAGAAGCTGCGCGTCTCGTGACACCCGACGGCATCGCCCGCATCGATCTGCTCTTGGAGCGCATGGAGCAGTCGCTGAACGACGGGCCGGTTGCTCTTGCCTGCGACCGCGACTTTCACACGGCGATCGCCGACATCATCGGCAATTCGGCACTGAAGCACTTCACCGGGCTGATCTACGATACGCGGATGTCGCCCTATTTCACCAAGCTCGCCAGCTATTTCGAAGGGCCGCACACATGGAAACTGGCGCTCGAAGAGCACCGTGTCATTCGTGACGCCATTGCCGCGGGGGACCCTGCCGCGGCGCGCGAGGCCATGCGTCGTCACCTGACGCTGGCGCAAAAGAGATTCTCGGAAAGCTTCGGGGAGGAGCCGACCCGAGAAGACTGACCGTCCGCCATCGCGGCCGGGTCGACCATACAGTTCCGTTTCACCTGGGAGGAAAGAATGAAACACCGACTGAAAACATTGCTGGGCGCCGCTGCAGTCATCGTAGCCTCGACGCTTTCGGCGCATGCCGAAACCGTGCTGAAATGGGCGCATGTCTATGAGACGCCCGAGCCTTTCCACACCGACTCGGTCTGGGCTGCCGGAGAGATCGCCAAGCGAACCAATGGCCGCTACAAGATCGAGGTCTACCCGGCCTCACAGCTTGGAAAAGAAGCCGACATCAACCAGGGCCTCAAGCTCGGCACCGTTGATATCATCATCTCCGGCTCCAGCTTTGCGGCGCGCGATCACAAGCCGATCGGCGTCACCTATTATCCCTATATCTTCCGCGACCCGAGCCATCTCCTGGCCTACACGAAGAGCGACGTCTTCAAGAAACTCGCCAAGGGTTACGAAGACAAGACCGGCAACCACATCGTCGCTCTCAGCTATTATGGAACGCGCCACACCACATCCAATCGCCCGATTTCGAAATGCGCCGACATGGCGGGCCTGAAGATGCGCGTACCGGATGTTCCGGCCTATCTGGCAATGCCGCGCTCCTGCGGTGCCAACACGACGCCGATCGCCTTTGCGGAAGTCTATCTGGCGCTGCAGAACGGCACTGTGGAAGCCCAGGAAAATCCGCTGACGACGATCGAAGCCAAGAAGTTCTATGAGGTTCAGAAGAACATCGTGCTGACCGGCCACATCGTCGATCATCTGAATACCGTCGTCTCCAAGACCCGCTGGGCCAGCCTCTCCGACGAGGACAAGAAGATCTTCACGGACGTGATGCTTGAAGCCGCAGCCCGCACGACGAAGACCATCGAAGCCCGCGAAAAGGCGCTCGTCGATGAATTCAAGAAGAAGGGCCTGACCGTTACCGAAGTCGACAAGGCAGACTTCGAGAAGAACGTCATCGACAAAGTAAAGCTCGAGGACTTCGGCTACGAAAAGGCCGATTGGGACGCCATCCGCGCGTTGAAGTGACGATCCCGGCCCCGGCGTGCAACGCGTCGGGGCAACCCCTTTGCGATTTTTCATGAACGGAGTGGACCCGATGACGGAGCATTCGCACGCGCCGATAAGCGTGGAAGAAATGGCGCATGCCTTTGAGGAAGAAGCAGCGCCCGTTGACCTGTCTCCCTATGCCATCGAGGATTGGGTGACGCTTGCGGTCTTCTGGGCCATGGGTCTATCCGTATTCCTGCAATTTTTCACACGCTACGTGCTGAACGACAGCTTTGCCTGGACGGAGGAAATCGCCGCCAACTGCCTTGTCGTCGTGGTGTTTCTCGGTTCGGTGATGTGCGTGCGAATGGTCCGCCACATTCATGTGGACCTGCTCTACCGCTTCCTGTCGAAGCGGGCCGGAAGGCTCCTGGAACTCATGGTCGATGCCATCAGCATTGCCTTCTTTGCCTATATCACATGGCTGATGTGGCGTTATCTCGAGATTGTCGGGGAAGAGCGAATGGTCACGGTCGACCTGCCGCGCGGCATCGTCTTCTACACCGTCTTTGCAGCTTTCGCGCTGATGTTCCTGCGGTCCGTCCACAATCTGGTGAAGGACATGACCGGCAGCAAGACCGTGCGCGAGCAGGCGCAGGACGACATCCACACGGGGGGAATCTGACATGCTGCTCCTGATCGGATCATTCCTCGCACTTCTGATAATCGGCTCGCCGGTCGCCGTTTCCATGGCTGTCGCGTCGCTCCTCTACCTGGTGATCTACGGCGTGGCACCTGACATCATCGCCGCGCAGCGCATGATCGCCGGCGTCGAAAGCTTTCCGCTGATTGCCGTGCCGTTCTTCATCCTGGCTGGCAACCTTATGAACATTGCCGGCGTGACAGGGCGTATCTATCGCTTCGCGCTCTCGCTCGTCGGCTGGATGAAGGGCGGCCTGGCCCAGGTCAACATCATCGGCTCCGTTGTCTTCTCCGGCATGTCCGGGACGGCGCTGGCAGATGCTGCCGGTATCGGCACGATCGAAATCAAGGCCATGAAGGATCATGGCTACCCGGTCGAGGCAGCCGTCGGCGTTACGGCGGCGTCGGCAACGCTCGGCCCGATCTTTCCACCGTCGCTGCCTTTCGTCATCTACGGCATGATGGCGAACGCCTCGATCGGCGCGCTGTTCATGGCCGGCATCATTCCCGGCATCGTGATGACACTGCTGATGATGCTCACGGTCTATATTTTCGCGAAACGCAAGGGCTGGGGCTCCGATACGCCCTTCGAACTGAAACAGTTGCTCGGCGCGTCGCTGGAAGTGGCGATCGTGCTTGCCTTCCCTGCCACCGTCTACCTGATGATTCTGGCGGGCCTGTCGATCAACGTCGCGGTTCTGATCGGGCTTGTGTTGCTGGTGGCGCTGGACTGGTACTTCGACTTCTCCGCTGTCATGGCCCTGATGACGCCGGTCCTGTTGATCGGTGGCATGACCATGGGCTGGTTCACGCCCACCGAAGCCGCCGTTGCTGCGGTCCTCTGGTCGCTCTTCCTCGGTCTGGTGCGCTATCGCACGATGACCGTGAGGGCATTGGCCAAGGCATCCTTCGACACGATCGAAACGACGGCCTCCGTTCTATTCATCGTTACCGCGGCGTCCATTTTCGCGTGGCTGCTGACGGTCAGCCAGGCGGCGCAGCTGTTCTCCAACTTCATGTTCGGCCTGACGGACAGCTGGTGGACTTTCCTGATCATCGTCAACATCCTGCTTCTGATCGTCGGCGCCTTCCTGGATACAATCGCCGCCATCAGCATCCTGGTTCCCATCCTGATACCAGTTGCCGCGCGTTACGGGATCGACCCGGTGCATCTCGGCCTCATCATCACCCTCAACCTGATGATCGGCCTGCTGACACCACCGGTCGGCATGGTGCTCTTCGTTCTCTCTCGCATCTCCAAATTGTCGGTGGAGCGAACCGCACTCGCCATCCTGCCATGGATGATCCCGCTGTTCATCGCGCTCGGCCTTATCACCTTCATACCGGCGATCACGCTCTGGCTGCCCACCCAGCTGGGCCTCATCCGATAGCGCCCGAGTTCATGTGCAGTGGACCGGCGACCTCTTGAACGAAAGGTACCAGTGCGATGTTAACGCGCGTTGCCCGCCTTCACGCTCAGCGTGACCTCCGAGTTGAGACGCTGGATGCCCCCGACCTCGGTCCAGGCGACGTGCTGCTGGCCATGGCGGCGGGCGGCATCTGCGGCTCCGATCTCCACTACTATCAGGATGGCGGTTTCGGGCCGGTGCGGGTTCGCGAACCCATCATCGCCGGCCACGAGGCTTCCGGCTTCGTCGAGGCCTTGGGCGAAGGGGTTACCGGGTTCGAGTTCGGGCAACTGGTGGCAGTCAATCCATCGCAGCCCTGCGGCCATTGCCAATACTGCCGGACCGGCCAGCCGATCCATTGCCTCGACATGCGTTTCATGGGGTCGGCGATGCGCCTACCGCACGAAAACGGCATGTTCCGCGAGAGGCTGGTCGTCCCGGCCATCCAGTGCCATCCGGTGGGAAATGACGTGTCGCCGGGCGAGGCCGCCTGTGCGGAGCCGCTTGCCGTGTGCCTGCATGCCGTCGCCCAGGCAGGAGACTTGTCGGCTCGCAAGGTGTTGGTCACGGGGGCAGGTCCCATCGGGCTTCTGACGGTTGCAGCGGCCCGGCACGCAGGTGCCGCTACTATCGTGGTGACGGATCTGGCCGATGCAGCACTGTCGCGGGCGCCATCCATGGGAGCGACCGAGACGATCAACGCGGCTTCCAACCCGGACGGGCTTCTCCCTTTCCAGGAGAACAAGGGCAGCTTCGACGTGGTGTTCGAATGCTCGGCTTCAGCTGCGGCACTGCGCTCTGCGTTTGCTGCGATCAAGCCGCGCGGGACGCTCGTCCAGGTCGGCGTGACCGGTGACATGACCATCCCGCTCAACGCGCTGGTCGGCAAGGAGATCGTCTGGCGGGGCTCGCAGCGCTTCCATGCCGAATTCGCCGAGGCGGTCGATCTGATCGCCAGGCGTCGCATCGACGTGCGGCCGATCATTTCGCACAGCTTCCCGCTGGATGCGGTGACCGCGGCTTTCGAACAGGCCGGAGACCGTTCCAAGGCCTGCAAGGTGCAGATCACATTCAAACAGACTGAAAAAGCGTGAAGGACGAGACATGAGACATACGTGGCGCTGGTTCGGCCCGGTCGACAAAGTAACCGTCAGAGATGCGGCGCAGGCCAGCGCGGAAGGCATCGTCTCGGCGCTCCACCACATTGCGACCGGCGAGGTCTGGCCGGTGGACGAGATCGCAAGGCGGCACGACGAGATCAAGGCTGGCGGCCTGGTATGGGATGTCGTGGAGAGTGTTCCCGTTTCCGAAGACATCAAGACGCAGACCGGCGAGTGGAAGCGTCATGTAGCCAATTGGCAGGAAACGCTGCGGCGTCTGTCGGCATCGGGCATCCGCACGGTCTGCTACAATTTCATGCCGGTCCTCGACTGGACCCGCACGGACCTGCGCTGGGACACGCGCCATGGCGCCAAGGCCATGCGGTTCGACCTGACCGATTTTGCAGCCTTCGATATCCATATCCTCAAACGTCCCGAAGCCTGCGGCGACTATCCGGAATGGCTGCAGGAGGATGCGGCTCAGCGGTTTTCCGAGATGGCGGATGCGAAGATCGCCGCGCTGGGCAAGAACATCGGGGCGGGGCTGCCGGGCTCGGCGGACGGCTACACGCTCGACCAGCTGCGGGAAAAGCTCCGTTTCTACCAGGGTATCGACCGGGCACGGTTGCAGCAGAACCTCGTCGACTTTCTGACCGAAGTCACGCCGGTCGCGGAGGAAGTCGGCATCAACATCTGCGCCCATGGCGATGACCCGCCCTGGCCGCTGCTTGGCCTTCCGCGCATCCTGTCGACCGAAGCCGATTACGCCCATATGCTGGATCAGGTCGGTGCTCGCGCCAATGGCGTGACGCTCTGCACCGGCTCGCTGGGTGCAAGGGCCGACAACGACCTGCCCTTCATCGCCTCGCGCTTTGCAGACCGTATCCATTTCGTACACCTGCGGAACGTGACGCGGGACACTGACACGGTCCCCTGCTCTTTCTTCGAGGACGAGCACCTGGAAGGCGCAACGGACATGGTTGCGGTGATCGCCGCTTTGCTTTCGGAAGAAGCCCGTCGGCGCGGGGAAGGCCGCGAGGATCATCGCATCCCCATGCGGCCGGATCACGGGCAGGAAATCCTCGACGACCTGACCCGCGGTGCGCAGCCGGGCTATCCTGCCATCGGGCGGCTCAAAGGGCTGGCGGAGCTTCGCGGCATCGAGCGAACTCTCACGCATCCCCGCTATGGCCTGGGGCCATGATCATCAGGTAGCTGCGGTTGCCGCGGCCCCATCGGCTCCTCCGCCGGCAAGTCGTCACGGTAGAAGCGCGGGGGTCTCCAACCTGAAGCGTTCGCCAAGCTTCGCGAACGCCTCCCGCGTTGCCGGATCCAATGGAACGCCACGCTGTTCGCGCTCTTCGGCGACCATCCATTCGCGGTCGCCCGGTGCCATCACCCGCATGCTCTCGCGCGGCGGCGAAGAGCGCAGCACCTCGACATAACGCCGCATGCCGGTTGTGAAGACGTCTTCCGGCACGAAAGCGCCGGGCTTCATGGCCAATACGAAAGCGCCAAGAGCGCGGGGGGTGGAAAAATCCGGGCCGTTCATCGGCAGGAGGTCGAAGCTCAGCCGCATGCCCGACAGGACCGCGCTCAGGATTTCCACCAGGCCCGCCAGCCCCGCGCCCTTGAAACCGAACTCGCCGCCGACCGGCGCCAGCATGTCCGCCAGCGACGGATCACGGATGTCGCGGCCCTCGACATCCGAGGCGACGCCCGTCGGAAGCTCACGGCCGAGGCTGCGGTAGAGCTTTACGCGGTTATAGGGAATGGCGCTCGTCGCCATGTCGAGCAGCCAGGGCCTTTGACCAGTGACCGGCACAGCAAACGCGATCGGATTGGTGCCGTGGAACCGCATCGCCCCGTCATGCAGGCGTACGAAACTGTCCGAATTGCAAAAGGCGGCGCCGATATAACCCTTCTGCGCCGCATCCAGCGCATAGGCGCCGGCAGGGCCGAAATGCGAGCTGTTGCGGATCGAGACGGCGCCTATGCCGCATGTGTCGGCAAGCTCAATCGCCTTGTCCATGGCGCGGTAGGCGGCAAGCGCCCCGTGGCCATGATCCGCGTCGAGCAAGGCCACCGCAGGCACGGACTGCGTCACCGTCATGTTCGGACGCTTGTTCACCCGGCCACCGGTCATCGCGGTGATATAATGGTCGAGCAGGCGCACGCCATGGCTGTCCACGCCAAGCCGCGAGCCATGCATCATTGCGCGGGTCGCTGCATCCGCGGTTGGCTCATCCGTCCCAGCGGCGAGAAAAACCGCGCGGCAGAACCGCTCGACATCGTCGATTGCCGCATGGACCGTCTCCTCGGGGGCTGAAATCGGGCTCAAAACGTCTGTCCTCCGTCGATCACGAGTATCTGGCTGGTCATGAATGCTGCCTAGCTCGACTGAACCTCCGCCGGCACGGAGCAACGGCACCGACGACCGGGCCGACTTTGCCGGTATCGGTACCTTTGGCCGCTTCACACGTCGTCTTCGACGAGAAGTCGAATGACGCTCTGCTTCATGTGAAAACTCATGACCTCCTGTGCCTGCCCCGGGTCACCAGCCTTGATGGCTTCAAGGACGCGGCGATGCTCCTCGACGACACGTGGCGCAACCTGGTCGGGCGGCCGTTCTTGCAGCTTGCGGGTGAACTCCATCATCAGCTTGATCTGGTTGCGCATCGTACCGAGCGCGAAGGGGAAATACGGATTGCGAGTGGCTTGCGCCACGGCCATATGAAAGGCGAAGTCTGCTTCAAAGACACTCTCGCCGGGCGGCAGGGTCAGCATCCGCCGGTGGGCTTCCTCGATCCCGTGGATCGCTTCGGGATCGCAAAGCCGCGCCGCGTCCTCCGCTGCCGCGCATTCCACCACCTGGCGAAACCGCATGCAGCGCTTCATGTCGAACACTGTCTGGATCGACAGCCCCTGGATATCAGCGGCCGACGGCACGACATCCGCTCGAGGCTGCACGAAATTGGCCGAGCCTCGCCGGGAAATGATCCGGCCGGCGTCACGCATCTTCACCAGCGCCTTTCGCAGGACCGGACGTGACACGCCGAATTGACGGGCGAGCTCCGCCTCCGGAGGCAGACGCCCGCCCTCCTGCCAGGCCGGCGCCTCCAGCATCGCTTCGAGCCGGGCGAACACATGCGACGACAGGTCCTTCACGGAGCGGGTTTGCTGAATTTTCTCATCCATCGCCGCATCCTATCCCCGCCCTTCGTCCTTTCCAATAGGGCCGGATGATTACTAATATTTACTTATATTGACAAATGAGTTCGCCTGCGCGATCTATTTGAGGGGGACGCCCGCGCCCAAGCCGGCCCCAACACCGCATGACCTGAAAAGCCCGACATGACAGAGGACCGGATGCTTATCGAGCCGAATTCGTCGACACACTCCGTAGACAGCCATCTCGCCCGGCATACACCGCGCGTGGTTTCCGTGCGGGCGATCCCGGTTGCGGGACGCGACAGCATGCTGCTCAACCTCAGTGGCGCGCACGCCCCCTTCTTCACCCGCAACCTCGCGATCATCGAAGATGATTCGGGTCACGTAGGCATCGGCGAGGTTCCAGGCGGCGAGACGATCCGTCAGACGATCGAGGAAGCAGGCCCTCTCCTGATCGGGCAGACGATCGGCGATTATAACGGGCTGCTCGACCAGGTGCGGAAGACTTTCGGCGACCGTGACAGCGGCGGCCGCGGGCTGCAGACCTTCGATCTGCGTACGACAATCCATGTGGTCACGGCGCTGGAGTCGGCGCTGCTCGACCTTCTCGGCCAGCATCTCGGCGTCCCGGTGGCGGCCCTTCTCGGCGACGGCCAGCAGCGCGACCGGGTCGAAATGCTGGGTTACCTCTTCTACGTCGGTGATCGCCAGAAGACGGATCTCCTCTATCGTGACGGCAAAGGCGAGACCGACGCCTGGTTGCGGCTGCGCGACGAGGAGGCGCTTACGCCTGAAGCGATCGTCCGGCTCGCCGAGGCGACGCAGGAGCGCTACGGTTTTCGTGACTTCAAGCTGAAAGGCGGGGTCTTGCGAGGCGATGACGAGATCGAGGCGGTGACGGCCATTGCTCGCCGCTTCCCCGAAGCCCGCGTCACGCTCGACCCGAATGGCGCCTGGTCGCTGGAGGAAGCGGTTCGCCTCTGCAAGGGGCGCGGCGACGTGCTTGCCTATGCGGAAGACCCCTGTGGCGCCGAGCAGGGCTATTCCGGCCGCGAGATCATGGCCGAATTCCGCCGCGCCACCGGCTTGCCGACCGCCACCAACATGGTGGCCACCGATTGGCGCCAGCTCTCGCACGCGATCCAGCTGCAATCGGTAGACATCCCACTCGCCGACCCGCATTTCTGGACCATGCAGGGCTCCGTGCGCGTCGCACAGGTCTGCCAGACCTTCGGCATGACCTGGGGCTCGCATTCCAACAACCATTTCGACGTGTCGCTGGCGATGTTCACCCATGTGGGCGCGGCAGCGCCCGGGCGCGTCACCGCACTCGACACCCACTGGATCTGGCAGGACGGACAGCGGCTGACCCGCGAGCCGCTGAAGATCGAGGACGGACATATTGCGGTGCCGGACCGGCCGGGGCTCGGCGTCGAGCTGGACATGGAGCGCGTCGAGGAAGCCCACCAGCTCTACCTGAAGCACGGGCTGGGCGCCCGCGACGACGCGACCGCCATGCAATATCTCGTCAAGGACTGGCGCTTCGACAACAAGCGGCCGTGCCTAGTGCGCTGACGAAGGAACGACAGGCCGCCATGCGCCGCGGCGGCCATCACCAGAAGCGGCGTCTAGGATCATTGAGGAGGATGAACCATGAAAGCACGAACACTGCTCGCCATCTCGCTTAGCCTCGGCATCGCCCTTGCCGCAGGCGCCGCAAGGGCGTTCCCGGACGGCCCGATCACCATTATCGTCCCCTTCCCGCCAGGGGGCGCGACCGATACGACTGCGCGGTTCATGGAGCCGCACATGTCCAAGGTGCTGGGAGCAAACATCGTCGTTGAAAACAAGCCGGGCGCCACCGGCGCGATCGGCGCCGGCCTGGTCGCCGATGCCGAGGCGAACGGCCAGACCCTGTTGGTCGCCTCGCTCGGCACTTTCGCCACCAACCCATATCTGCAAAAGAAGCTCTCCTACGATCCGATGAAGGACTTCGATCTTCTGACGGTCGCAGTGAGCACGCCCAACGTGCTGGTCGCCACGCCGAAATTCAAGCCGGCCAGCGTGCAGGAACTCGTGGCTGCGATGAAGGAAAAGCCGGAAAGCGTTACCTTCGCAAATTCCGGCACAGGCTCCTCGGACCACCTGACTGCTGCCCTCTTCTGGCAGGCGACCGGGACCAAGGGCGTACATGTGCCCTACAAGGGAGGCTCGGCGGCACAGGCCGACCTCGTCGGCGGACACGTGGACGTATCGTTCCAGAACCTCGGTGCCATCATCAACTTCGTGCAGGGAGGGCAGATGAAGGCGCTCGCACAGACGGGTGAGAAACGCCATCCGCTGCTGCCGAACGTGCCGACGCTCACCGAACTCGGATACAGCAATATCGTCGTCAACGCCTGGCAGGGCGTTGCAGCCCCGAAAGGTCTGCCGGCCGACGTCAAGGCAAAACTCAACCAGGCGATCCAGGCGTCGCTCAAAGACCCCGAGGTCGTTGCCAAGTTCAACAAGCTGGGCTTCGACGTCGTCGCCAATTCCAACGAGGAATTCGGCACCTATCTCAACAAGGAGATGGCGCGCTGGAAGGACGTCATCGAAAAGGGCAATATCAGCGCGGAATAATCCGTGGGTTCACGGCCACCTAAGTCCTGCCGGCGGCTTCCTCACAAATAGGGGAAGCCGCCTCAAGGTCTCTTAAAGGGATTTTTCCTGCATCCGGCCCTGTATCGGCGGCCTCGATGCGAAAGAGATCTTTCATCGACGCCACCACATCCTCGATCCGCTCTGCGGGACTGCGGCTTTCCAGCTCGACCGGCACGACTTCCAGCACGCTTGACAACTTAAACGACCGGACACCATCAGTTACAATTGTGTACAATCTTCCATTTTCAATCCTGATGCCTTCAGCAAAAAAATCATCACTGTCCGCAACTGTCACCAAAAACATTCAAAACTCCACGCCATCTTTGGATACCCCATAAGATCGAGCGGAGTGCATCATTTCAAATTGGGAAAACGACGTAGGCGCGGCTAAGTCCGGCTGCTCCTTTCGGTGGTCCCGAGTGGGGCATGTTCAACGACAGACTCTCGTTCCGCGGCCGGCGTCCCATTCTCCCCAATGTTGGCGCGGAAATAGATCGTCTGGCGGATATGCGAATCACGAGCAGTGAACAATGATGGCGATGCGGGAAGACCCCCACCATCAGCAATGGTCCCGCCTCGCGACTGGAGTCCGGAATCCAGTCGCTTGCCTTCAATAGCGCAACGCCAGGGGACCCATGTCAGCGGTTCCGGCAGTCGAAACTTGCCGCGTTGTCGACATTCCCATCCCCTTTGTATTGCGCATAGGACGGGTAGGGGCATAGCGGACGGGTCCGACCGGGAAAAGCCTTGCCCGAAGCTTCGACACTTCGCGGAGCTTCATCCTTTTCCACCCAGTCGACCAGCTTGCTCAACATGTCGAACTGGTCGAGGCTGGCAGGTCCGCCACGGCAATGGGCCATGCCCGGAACGAGATAGAGCTTGGCCCAGTCCTCCACCCGCTTGCCGGTCTTGGTCGCAGTGCTCATCCGGTTGAAGAAATCGACCGTATCGTTGGAGGAGAACCACGGATCACTGACCCCGTGAAAGAAAATGATCTTGCTCCCCCGGGCGGCGAAGGAACTGAGATCCGTCCATTGATCGGCATTGATCAGTCGCTGCTGCGGATCGCCGATGTCGGCTTTCTCGACGGCATCGTCCACATCGAAACTCATGGCGTTGTTCTTGAACTGCCGATTGCGCTTGTCATCGAACCGCATGAGCCCCGGAATGGGATCTGCAGAGTTCATGACGCCGGTATCGTAGGGAAACGCCACATAGGCGGGTCGGCCTGACGCATCGAGCGTCGGCGAAAACGTCTCAGTCACCACGTCCACCTGCTGCTTCGTGAGGCAGCCCTCGGCTTTACCGGCAGGGCAAAGGAGGCTTGCCGGATCGAATTTGCAAGCGGCTGTATTTGCGATCATTCCATCCTCGATGCCATCAAGACCATCGCAGGACTTCAATATCCCCTTGAGAACCAAATCGCGATCGGCATCCGAGAAGGCTTTCGCTCGGTCGGGCGCGCCGTCGGCGCCGGCCGGGGATATCTTGTTCATCGCAACGTTCTTGGCGGCGAGCGACATGTTCGAACGGCTTGTGCGCATGGCCGGAGCCCCGGCGATAATACCGTCGAACAGCGTGGGAAACCGTTGCGCAGAGGCCATCGCCTCACGCCCACCGGTCGAGCATCCTGCGAAATAGGAGCGATCGGCAACCTTGCCGTAGTAGGCGGCGACCAGTGCCTTGCCGAGCACGGTGACCTTCTCGACCGACCAGCCCGCGAAATTCAGCGTCGCAATCTGATCCGCCCTGAAAGAGGCGTCCCAGGCTTCGCCCTTGTGGCCGCTGTCATGGGAAATGACGGCGAAACCACGCGAAAGACCGTTCTGAGTTCCGGCGGCCACATCTCCCAGGGCTGGCCGCACGACGCCATTCAGACCTCCGCCGCCTTGGACCAGAAACCTTCCTGTCCAGTTGTCCGGCAAAGCAATGGAAAAACCGATGGCATAAGGCTTGCCGTCGGCGCCGGTGCGGTGTTCGAACGACCCGCTGACGAGACAATGCGCCGGTCCCTTGTCCTTGATGTGATCGGCGCTCGCGACCTTCATGTCGAATCCGGTCAGTTGAAGGGTTTTCGCCGCCGAGCATTTAGCTTCGGGCGAAGGTTCCGCGGCGACGGCCGGTGTCAAACCGGGCACAAGGGCAACAAAAGCTGTGGCAACAACCAGCCTGATCATATCCGATCGTCCTCCTCCATGACGCAGCCTCCTCAAGCCGCGCCACAACGCACCAGAGTTCAGGCTCCCTGTCAATCAACGACAGCGCCGCTTTCCCGTAACAGCCGGTCAGTCGGACCGTCCGTCGATCGTTTCCAATTGTGCCGGCGGGATGGACCTAGCTGGCCACTTGATAGCGGTCCTCACGTCCTTCATTGCTGCAATTCGACGCGTCGTCTCGACGAAATCGAGCACGATCTTTGATTTCTCCTCCGCATGCCAGGCGACGAGCAATTCGACTTCTGCTGGAATGTCGTCAAGCCGCCTGTACACGAGATAGGGGCTTGGATTGTGGGCGAGCCAGGACGGCGCGATCGCTATCCCGACTCCGGCCGCCACCAGCGTGCCGATCGCCAAGGTATGCGAGACCTCCTGCACGATGACCGGATAGACGCCGGCGCGGCGCAGTGCGCCCATGATCGCATGGTAATAACTCGCTCCAACAGTCGGGGCATAGGTGATGAGGGGTTCGCCGGCGAAATCCTTGACCGTCAGGTCCTCCTTCTGCGCCAGCCGATGTTCCCTGGGCAGCACCGCCACGAAACCTTCCTGCGAGATATGCTCGGTCTTCAGGAAACCTGCCGGGTTGGTCGGGCGGATGAAGGCCACCTGAACCTTGCTGCTCTGGAGCAGTTCGAGCTGCTGCGCCGTGCCGAGCACCTGCACGTCGACGGTCATCGCCGGATAGCGCTTTCGAAAGTCCGAAATTACCGGCGGCAGGACATGCGATAGCGCCACATGCACGCCGCTGACGGAAATCGTTCCGCTATCGTCACCCGAAATGGAACGGGTATGCGTGACCGCCCTGTCGATGCCGCCTAGGATTTCCTGGGCGTGCCGCAGGAAGATTTCGCCGGCCGGCGTCAGCTTCACGCGGCGCGTCGTCCGGCGGAAAAGCTTGGTGCCGAGGCGGTCTTCGAGCTGCCGGATTTGCTGGCTGAGCGGCGCTTGCGCCATGCCGAGTTTGTCGGCGGCGCGGCTGAAATGCAGTTCTTCCGCGACGCAGGCGAAATAGTGGAGGTGACGAAACTCGATGCCGTATTTCATATCGGAAACATATCAATGCCCCTGCGATTTTGTAATAGATAATAATCTATTCCCGTGATTAGTTTTCAAAAAAACGACAATAAGAATTGGAACAGCTGGAGCTTCGGCTCCCGAAACGGAGCGTGATGACGCGTTTCTGGGTGTTAAAAATTCTGCGGACCGTGTTGACGCTTTGGTTCGTGGTAACTTTCGTATTTGTGGTGCTGAGAACGTCAGGCGATCCGGTCGTGGCGCTTGTCGGCGCCGATGCCACGCCGGAGGAAGTCGAGCAGTTCCGCCAGCTCTGGCGTCTCGATGATCCGCTCTGGATCCAGTATTTCCGCTACGTCGTCCAGATGGCGACAGGCCAGTTCGGCATTTCCTATCGCGACGGCCGCGAGGTCATTGACATCATCGCCGAACGGGTTCCGTGGACGCTGATCCTCGGTCTTTTCTCCTATATCGGCGCCATCCTGATCGGCGTACCGGCCGGTATCATCGCCGCCATCAAGCGCGGCTCGACTTTCGATAACCTGATCATGGCAACCGCCGTGTTCGGCTTCGCGCTGCCGAACTTCTTTCTCGGCATCCTGATGATCCTGCTGTTTTCCTTGAGCCTGCAATGGCTGCCGAGTTCCGGCACCGGGACCGTCTGGCACCTGATCATGCCGGCGATCACGCTTGCGACCTTCACGGCCGGCACGCTCGCCCGCTTCACCCGCTCGGCGATGCTCGAGGTGCTGGACAAGCTCTATATCCGCGCCGCAGCCGCCAAGGGCGTCGGTTACTGGAAACGGATCATCTTCCACGCGCTGCCGAATGCCAGCATTCCGCTCGTCACCATCATCGGTCTCAATCTCGGCGAACTGATCGGCGGCGCCATCGTCGTGGAAACCGTCTTCGCCTGGCCGGGCGTCGGGCGCCTTCTGGTAACGGCGGTCTCCTCGCGCGACCTTGCGGTCGTGCAGGGGTTGGTGCTGATCATGGCGGTGACGATGGTACTCGCAAACCTCGTCGTCGACCTGCTCTACGGCCTTCTTGATCCGCGCATCCGCGTGCAGAATTGAGGGCCGGCCGATGAAGCGCATTTCTCCCATTCTCGTTTTTGCCGTTGTCATCCTGGTGATCGCCGTGTTCGTCGCGATCGTCGGCAATATCTTCACGCCGCACGGCATGTCGCAGCAGAACCTGCTTGCCCGCCTGAAACCGCCGGCCTTCATGAGCGGCAGCAATCCAAACTTCCCGCTCGGCACCGACCGCATCGGTCGCGACATGGTCGCAAGAGTGATTGCCGGCCTGCAGATGTCGCTTTCGGTGGCGATCGCCGGCACGATCATCGGCGCCGTCTTCGGCTCCCTGATCGGCTTCATCTCTGCGCATTTCCGCGGCTGGGTCGAGGAAGTGCTGATGATGCTGGTCGACTTCCAGGCATCCCTGCCCTTCATCCTCATCACGCTGACGCTGCTTGCCTTCTTCGGCAACAGCATGACGCTGTTCATCATCCTGATGGGCCTGTTCGGATGGGAGAAATATGCCCGCCTCTCCCGTGGCGTGGTCCTGTCGGCGATCAACCAGCCTTATGCCAAGGCGATCGTCGCACTCGGCGCCGGGAACGGCCGGCTCTACCTCAAGCATGTTCTACCGAACGTCGCGAGTGCCCTGATCGTCCAGGTGACCCTGACGTTCCCGCAGATCATCCTTCTGGAAACGTCGCTCAGCTTTCTCGGGCTCGGCATCCAGGCCCCCCAGACCAGCCTCGGCCAGATCCTCGGTGACGGCCGAGACTACCTCTCGACCGCCTGGTGGATCTCGGTCTGGCCCGGCCTGGTCATCTTTCTCGTCACTCTTTCGATGAGCATCGTCGGCGACTGGCTGCGTGACCGCCTCGATCCGATGCTGCGTGCCCGAACAACCTGAAAATGCCGTTTGACTATAAATGAACAAGGGAAGGTGGAACGATGTTTACAAGACGTGAAGTAGGAAATCTCATTCTCGGAGCGGGGGCGCTGTCGATGGTGGGTAGCCTGCCGAAAGCAAATGCTGCGGACAGGCCGTCGCTCAATATCGCGGTCGACAATCTCTGGGCCAATATGGCGACGATCAATGGCATCTCGACGACGTCGCGCCGTATCTTCCCGAACTTCTACGACAACCTCGTCGACCGCGACTACATCAAGGACGAGAACGGCCTGATCTTCGCGCCGAAGCTTGCCACCAAATGGGAGCAGAAGGGCAATATCTGGACCTTTACATTGCGTGAGGGCGTGAAGTTCCACGACGGCACCGAGATGACGGCAGAGGACGCCGTCTTCACGCTATCCCCGGAACGCCTCTGGGGCGCAAAACCCTTCGAGCCGCGCGGCAAGACTTTCACCGCCGGCTTCAAGCGCGTCGAGGCAACTGGCAAATACACGTTCGAGATCGAGACCGAGCGGCCGGACCCGAACATCCCGAGCAAGCTCACCGGCTATATCGGCTTCGTCGTGCCGAAGAAATACTACATGGAAGTCGGCGTCGACGCCTTCGGCCAGAAACCGATCGGCACCGGCCCCTACAAGGTGACGACCTTCCGCTCCGGCGAGATCATGGTCCTGGAAGCCTTCGACGACTATTGGGGCGGCCCGCCGCCGGTCAAGCAGATCTCCTGGAAGATCGTTCCGGAATTCGCCGCCCGTATGGCCGGTCTGGTCTCCAAGGAATTCGACTTCATCGTCAACATTCCGACCGACCAGGAAGCTGCGCTTGAAAAATACCAGGGCGTCACGCTGAAGCGCGTTCTCGCCGACAATTATCCGGCTTTCGCCTTCAACACCCGCCCCGATCCGGAAGACAATCCGTTGGTCGATGCCAACCTGCGCTACGCCATGGTCCAGGCGATCGACATGAACGCGATTGTCCAGGCGCTCTTCAACGGCACCACGGAACATCCGGCAGTGCCCTTCAACTTCAAGGAATACGGCAAATTCTATGACCCGAACTTGCCGGTGAAGCTTCCCTACGACGTCGCAGCCGCCAAGGCGCTGGTCGCCAAGACCAAGTACAAGGGCGAGAAGCTCCTCTGGCACATCACTCGCCAGTATTATCCGAACTACGAGGCCGCAGCCGAAATCATGGTCGAGCAATGGCGCGAGGTCGGCATCAATGTCGAGGCGCAGATCCTCGACAATTTCGAACTCGTCTACCGCCGCCCCTATCACCTTATGAACATGTCGATGAGCTCCGACTTCATCCCGGGCGACCCCTACCAGCCGCTGTGGCTCGATTGGGGTCCGACGGCGTCGCGCTCCACCGCCACCTGGAAGACCTGGGACCCAACCCCGGAATATCTGGCGGCCGGCAAGAAATTCGACCAAGCGATCGAGTTCGAGGACCGCAAGAAGGCCTATCTGGAACTTTCGGACGCATGGCAGAAGGTGACGCCCGGCTACTACATGTGGAAGAGCGTCTATAACTGCGCCCATCGCGCCGGCATTGAATTCAAGTTCAAGCCGAACGGCGAAATGCGCATCTACGGCGACTACTTCAAGTTCGTATGATGAGCATCAAACGCAAGCATGCGCTGAAGGACATGACGTTCGCGGAGTTCCGCGAACGTCTGCCCGAAAAGCCCGTCATCCTCCTGCCCTTCGGCAGCCAGGAGGAACAGGGACCCCATGCCCCGATGGGCGATTTCATGCTGACCGAAGCGGTTGCGGCGAGGGTGGCGGAAGCCTCCGGTGCGATCGTCGCGCCGATCATTCCCTTCGGTTACGCCGATTTCTTCAAGACCATTCCGGGCGGCATCCAGTTCCGGCCTTCGACCTTCTCGGCCGTGGTCGAGGACACCGTGACTGCCTTCCTGGACCACGGCATCGAGCATATCCTGATCCTGAACGGCCATACCAGCAATGCGCCGCTGTTCGACCAGACGCTGCGCCGCATCCGCGCCGAGCGCGGCGTTTCGGTCGCCTTCATCAATCTGTGGCAGGCCATCCCCGACGCGCTGTGGAAAGAGTTGCACGGCTCCTCCGCTGCGGCGGCCCGCGGCCATGGCGGCGATCCACTGACCTCGATCTACCTGTATTTGTTCCCCGAACTGATGCGCATGGATCTCGCCCGTCCCTCGGTGCGGGAAAAGGCCTTTGGCCTGCCGACCGGCGGCGTCAACAATGTGCAGTTCGAGGGCATGCCGGTGCATGTGCCGCTCAATTGCGACGAGGTGAACGCCGACGGCATGCTCGGCGGCGATCCGCTACTCGCCAGTGCCGAGAAGGGCGCAAAAATGGTCGAACATCTTGTGGGTTTCTGCGCCCGCTTCGTCGAGCACCTGCGTCGCTGCGACATGCGCTCGGTGACGGCCTTTTCACCGCAGACGGAAAAGGCAGTCTTATGAACAACGAGCGGCTTTCCATCGAACGCCTGAGCGTGCCGCTGCCGGGCGGTGCCGATCGCGCCTTTGCGGTCGAGGCCCTGTCCCTTTCGGTCAGCAAAGGCGAAATCCTCTGCATCGTAGGAGAATCCGGTTCCGGCAAGTCGCTGACCGCGCTCGCCGCCATGGGCCTCCTGCCCCGCAACCTCGGTAGGCCCAATGGCCGGGTGATGTTCGAGGGCAAGGACCTGCTCGCCCTCGACGAGGCGGCGCGGCGGGATATAACCGGCCGTCGCATCGCGATGATCTTCCAGGAACCGACGGCGGCGCTCAACCCGATTTTCCGGGTCGGAGAGCAGGTATCGGAGACGTTCCGCATCCACACGTCGCTCAGCCAGGCGGACATCCGCAAGAAGGTCATCGACCTGTTCCGCGAGGTACAGCTCCCCAATCCCGAGCAAATCTATCACTCCTATCCGCACCAGCTTTCCGGCGGCCAGTGCCAGCGGGTGATGATCGCCACTGCCCTCGCCCTCGATCCGTCGGTTTTGATCGCCGACGAACCGACCACCGCACTCGACGTCACCACCCAGGCACAGATCCTCAAGCTGATGCTCGACCTGCGTGCCAAACACGATACCGGCATCATCTTCATCACCCATGATTTCGGCGTTGTCGCCGAGATTGCCGACCGTGTCGCCGTCATGCAGATGGGCAAGCTGATCGAGATCGGCACGCGCGACGAGATCCTCAACCATCCGAGAGAGGACTATACCCGCCGCCTGCTCGCTGCCGTCCCGACACTGACACCGCGAAAAGAGCGCGAGGGCCTCGGTAAGCCGGTGCTCGTCGCCAGGAATATCGTCAAGACCTTCACGCGCTCGGGCCTCTTCGGTGGCGGCCGCACGGTGAAGGCTGTGGACGACGTCGATATCACCATCCGCCGCGGCGAGACGCTGGGCCTGGTCGGAGAGTCCGGTTCCGGCAAGTCGACGCTGGCGCAATGTGTCATCCGGCTCGTGCAGCCGGAAAGCGGGGACATCCTGATCTCCGGCGGCGATTTCGCCGGTCTTTCCGGCAAGGCGCTGCGCGAGGCGCGCCGCAAGGTTCAGATCGTCTTCCAGGACCCCTACACCGCACTCGATCCGCGCCAGAAGGTCGGCGACTCCATCGCCGAAGGCCCGGTCATCCACGGCCTCGACCGCAAGGCGGCGATGGCCCGCGCGCTAGACCTCCTCGAAGCCTGCGGCCTCGACCGCGCCTCGGCCACCCGCTTCCCGCACGAGTTCTCCGGCGGCCAGAGGCAACGCATCTGCATCGCCCGGGCACTCGCCGTCGAACCGGAACTGCTGATCGCTGACGAGAGCGTTTCCGCCCTCGACGTCTCTGTGCAGGCGCAGGTGTTGAAACTGCTTGCCGACATGCAAGAGAGGCTTGGGTTCGGCATCCTGTTCATCACCCACGATCTCAGGGTTGCGAGCCAGATCTGCGACAATATCGCGGTGATGAAGAACGGCCGCATCGTCGAGCGGGGCGATCCGGCCTCGCTGTTCGGTGCGCCGAAGGAAACCTACACGCAGGAACTGCTCGCCGCCGTACCGGGCAAGGGCTGGCAGCACCACGCCGATAAAAGCGAGGCCGGGACGGTAAAATCCCGGGAGGAAACCCCATGAAGAAATATCAGATCGGCAGCGTGCCGAAACAGGTCGATCCGGAACTCATCGCCAGGTTCGAGAGCGTCGAAGTGGCGACGATCGGCCATTTTCGCCACCGCGGTTTCGTGCATCATTCGATCACACCGGTGGTCGAGCCGGGCAGGACACTGGTCGGCACGGCGGTGACGGTGGCGATCCCGGCGACCGATTCCACCCTCCTGCATCATGCGATCGGCTTCATCCGCCCCGGCGATTTCCTGTTGGTCGACCGGCTCGGCGACGACCGGCATGCCTGCATCGGCGGCGGCGTTGCCTTCGCGATCAAGACCGCCGGCGCCATCGGCGTCGTGCTCGACGGTCCCTGCACGGATGTCGAGGAAATTCTCGAACTCGATTTGCCGTTCTGGTCACGCGGCGTCTCCGGCATCACCACCAGGCTCAACGATCTCGGCGGCTCGCTCAACCTGCCGATCTCCTGTGGCAATGTCCCGGTCATGCCGGGCGATATCGTGGTTGCCGATGCAAGCGGCGTCGTGGTGATCCCGATCGATGAGGCTGAAGACGTCGTCGAGGAGGCAATCGCCCGCCAGGCACGCGCCGGTCGCAACAAGGACAAGATCGCTGCCGGCGAAAAGCTCGGCGACCTCTCCGGCGCCAGCCGTCTGGTTGCCGCTGCGCTGGAGCCGAAATGATGGAAAATCCGCAATACAATCATCTCCGCGTCGAGCGCGGCATCTATCGCAAGGTGGCCGGCGTCAGCGAGCGCGGCGTCGTCACCTCTCAGCACTACGCGGCGGCCGAGGCTGGGGCGGTGGTTCTCGCGGCAGGCGGCAATGCCGTCGACGCCGCGGTAACCGCCGCCTTCACCTTGCAGACCGTCGAGCCCTGGATGACCAGCCTTGCCGCCTGCGGCTACATGCTGGTCGCCCAGCCGGACGGAAAGGTCGAAGTCGTCGAATTCACAGGGCGGGTACCTTCATATTTTGACGAAGAATTCTACAAGCCCGATCCCAGCATCAAGACCTTCATCGGCCACCCCGCTTCGATCGACAACCGCAATGTCCGCGGCTTTACCGCCGCCGTCGTGCCCGGTTGCGTGCGCGGTTTCGCCGAGGCCTTGAAACGCTACGGCACGATAGGCTTCGACCGGGCGCTCCAGCCCGCTATCGATCGCGCCCGCAAGGGCATGTATGTCGACTGGCACACGACGCTGGCGATCGCGATCGCCGAAGGCGAGCTCGCCATGGATCCGGGCGCCCGTTCGATCTTCTTGCCGGACGGTCACGCGCCCGAGCCGGGCGCCGCCCTGCCGCTGCCGCAACTCGCCAAGACGTTGGAGCAATTGGCGCACGAAGGCCCCGGTTCGCTCTATGGCGGCGCGATCGGCGAAAAATTGGTCGCCGACCTCAATGCCGGCGGCAGCTCCATCACCCTGGATGACCTGGGCAACTACGTCCCCCTCCTCTATCCGTCCCGGACCATGCCGCTGCAAGGCAAGACCGTGCATGTGGCGGGGGAAACCAGCGCCGGCCAGCGGCTCTTCGATGCCCTCGATCACTTCGACAGGAAGCGCGGCAAAGGCCCGGTCGACGCTGGTTTCTTTACCGCCATGGCCGAAGCCCTCTGGGAAAGTTTCGGCGCCCATCGCAAGCGCCTCAACCCGGCCGAGACGACCAACAAGACCAGCACGACGCAGGTCAACGCCGTGGATGCCGAAGGCCGGATGGTGGCGATCACCTTCACCCTGCTCAACCGGTTTGGCGCACGCGCGCTCTCCCCTTCGACCGGCATTCTCTTGAACAACGGCATGTCCTGGTTCGACCCGACGCCCGGCCGCGCCAATTCGCTGACGCCGAACGCCTATGCGCCAAGCAATATGTGCCCGGTGGCGATCACCGACGAGAACGGCGCTTTCGCAGCCTATGGCGCCGCCGGCGGCAATCAGATCGTGCCGTCGCTCGCCCAGCTCACCGGCATGATCCTGCATGCCGGCCTCGACATCGAGGAGGCGATGAACATGCCGCGCATGACGACCGGCCCGCACAGCGACATCATCGTCAATGTCGACATGCCGGCCGAGCAGATCGAGGCACTTGAAAAGATCGCCAAGGTGAAGCCCGCGGCAGCTGTCGTCTATCCCCGGCCCTTCGCCGCTCCGGGCATGGTGGGGAGGCGCGGCAATGCCTTCGTCGGCATGCCCGACATCACCTATCCGGCCGCCTACGCCGCCACAGCCTGAACGAGACCAAGATGACAGAGCTGACTTTTGCCCCCGTCGAGATCGACGGTGTTCTGAAGATCATTCCGCCGACGGCACCGGCCGTCCCGCTGGTGTTCGACTCGCCGCATAGCGGCCTGACGCTGCCGGATTTCGAACGAACGGTGTCAGACGAACTGGTGCGCCTCGCCTCCGACACCTATGTGGATGACCTTTTCGGCTTTGCGCCGTCGATCGGCGCGCCGCTGCTGATCGCCCATTTTCCGCGCAGTTTCCTTGATCTCAACCGGTCGCTGAAGGATGTCGACCTGCAAATGGTTGAGGGCGAATGGCCTCACCCAACCCGCGACAGCGCCTCGGCCCGCCGCGGCATGGGGCTCACCTGGCGTTACGCCTGGGGTGATACGCCCATGTACGGCCGCAAGTTGACGGTGAAGGAGCTGGAAGATCGCATCGACACCTATTGGCGGCCCTACCACCGCGCGCTGGTGCGGCTGCTCGACGACACCTATGCCGCCTTCGGCAAGGTCTATCACGTCAACTGCCACTCGATGCCGGCGATCGGCCATGTGCTCTCGCCCGATCCCGCCGGCACGGTCCGCAAGGATATCGTGGTCGGCGATTACGAGGGCGTGTCGAGCGAACCGGATTTCGTGAACCTGGTCGTCGAGACGCTGCAGGGGTTCGGTTATTCGGTCTCGCTCAACGTGCCCTTCAAGGGCGCCGAGCTGGTCTCGGCCTATAGCTCACCTGGAAAAAACCGCCACAGCATCCAGATCGAACTCAACCGCAAACTCTACATGGACGAGGATACCCGCGAGAAGATCGAAGGCTATGACGAGCTGAAAGTCAATCTTACCAAGCTTGGCACGGTCATGCGCGACTACGTCATACACAGACGCTGAGACGCGCAGGGCGCCACCGGTTCCCGCGACAAGCGGCCATAAGCTCTCTTTAACGCTCGATACGTATTGTGGGTGTGCAACAGGCCAGTGGCGGAATGGTAGGCGATCCTCATTGACGATAGCGGTTCCCGTTCAATTATCCTCATCTTCGCTGCCCGCGGCTCCGGACAGCCGGGCCGCTTCGATGGTGATCGCCCAAGGCATTGCTCATCGACGGACCGCAATTCTCGTCATCGGCGGGGATGCGGCCAAGCTGGACTTCGGTCGACTGCCGGCGGAAAACATCGAGCTTTCGGTTGCTTCAGCCTTCGACCGCCCGGAGAGCCTGCAAGCGATCGTGGAGGCGTCACAACCTCACCTTATCCTGCTCGACATAAAATTAGCGGACCTATGCGGTGTCCAAATCTGCCGCCAGCTGAAACACGGTTCGGTGACGTCTGAAATACCGGTAATCCTGGTCGCTCCTCCGGGCGATATCGACGGACGGATTGCTGGTTTTGAGGCCGGTGCGGTTGACTGTGTCTCAAGCACGATCGACGGCAGGGAACTTGGTGCGCGCGTGAACGCGCAACTTGCCTCAAGCAGCAGTCGCAAGCAGATTCTTGGCCAGGATCAACGGCTTCGGACCGCACTCGCCAGCATGAGCCAGGGGGTTTGTCTCTTCCATGCGGACGGTACGTTGGCGTTGTCCAACAGTCGCTACGCCGAGGTTTACGGGGTGGACCCGGCCTTGATCCACCCCGGGCAGTCGCTCGAAGACATTATAAAGTTGAGGGACGACATCGGTGCCTTTCCCACGATGTCCCGAGAGGAGTATCTCGAATGGGCGCAAGACACCAATGCCGGCGCTTCGCCGCAAGTCTGGATAAAAGAACTTAGATCGGGAAAGGTCATCCGAGGCTGCCATCAGCGTACGGCTGACGGAGGATGGGTCTCGACGCATGAGGACGTTACCGAGGCGCGACTGGCCGAACGATCTCTTGCTCAAGCGCATGCTCAGGCCGAGCGTGCGGAACAGGAGGCAAGAGCAGCGCATGCGCGCCTGCTGGCCGCCTTCGAGGTCGTCCCGGAAGGCTTGGCACTGTTTGATGAAGATGATCGATTCGTGATGTGGAACCGCCGCTATGAGCAGCTTTACGCTGACAGCGGCGCTCCCCTGGTCAAGGGCATGGGTTTCGAGGACAGGCTTCGCAGCGGGCTGCAGCGTGGCCAATATCCCGACGCGATCGGCCGGGAGGAAGAATGGCTGGCCGATCGATTGGCCCGTCACGCGGAGCCAAAGAGTGCCCATGAGCAGCGCCTGCCGGGGAACCGCTGGGTCCGGATAGAGGAACGACGCGTTTCGGGCGGCGGAAGCGTGGGGATTCGCGTTGACATCACGGATCTCAAGATGCGCGAGGCTTCCTTCCGGCTCCTGTTCGAAGGAAACCCTCTGCCAATGTGGGTCCAGGATCGGGAGAGCCTTCAATTTCTCGACGTCAACCAGGCAGCTCTTGATCACTACGGTTATGATCGTGACCTTTTTCTTTCCATGACTCTCTTGGACATCCTTCCTCCAGAGGATCGAGAAAGAATGAAAATTGCGGGCGCGGAGCATGCGAGCGAAGCCAATCGTTCTCAGCGGCACCGGACGGCGCGCGGAGCCGAAATCGAGGTCTTCATCTATGCGAGCCAGCTTGCCTTCGATACTCATCCGGCGTCACTGATTGCCGCCGTCGATGTCACCGAGCGGAAACGTGCGGAAAGGGCACTGCTTCAGCATCGCGATGATCTCGAGGAAACAGTGCGCAGCAGAACCGCAGAAATTGCCCGTCAGGCTGCGGAACTCGAACGGATGCTCGATCAAGAGCGGCAGGTCAACGAGCTGCAGCGGCAGTTCGTCTCGATGGCTTCTCACGAATTCCGGACGCCGCTTTCGATCATCGACGGCGCGGCGCAACGGCTCGTTCGCCGCAAGAACGCGGTGACAGCGGAATTCATCGGAGAGAAGACGGAGCAGATCCGCAGCGCAGTTTCTCGAATGCTGGAATTGATGGAGAGCATCCTTGCCGTCGGGCGCTTGGATCACGGCCACATCGACATCGTCCGGAAGCCATGTGCATTGGGGGACATCATCAGGACCTGCAGCGGGCGGCAGGAAAGTATACGCAAATCGCACCGGTTCCTGCTCGATCTGGAGCGGCTTCCCTCGACTATTTACGGCGACGGAGTGGCGCTGGAGCAGGTATTCACCAATCTCTTCTCGAATGCTGTGAAATACGCGCCGGACTCTCCAAACGTCTATGTGACGGGGTGGCAGCAAAACGACTTTATCCAGATTACCGTTCGCGACGAAGGCATCGGCATCGATGCGGACGACTTGCCCAAGATGTTCGGGCGCTATTTCCGGGCAAGAAGTTCGTCCGGCATCGCCGGGACGGGTATCGGCCTGAACCTGGTGAAGCAGGTGGTAGAGTTGCATAGCGGCGAAATTCACGTTGACAGCGTGAAGGGCGAAGGGACCGTCTTTACAATCAAGCTGCCGATAGCCAGGCCTGACCAAATGGACGCGGCCCGGACGTTGACCGACTAGATGGGCCTGCCGACCGAAACCGTAAAAGTAACAACCCCCAGTTCGAGGTCTTTGCGAACCGGTTCTGGCCGGCGCAAGAGGCCGACTTGTCCCCAGCCATATAGGCCCTAAATCCAGCACATGGACGCTGAGCGAATCACAGGTTCTACCAAATCGGCAAGACCGTCTTCGCGGAAACCTCTCGAGAGGCCGAGCCCTGCCATTGTTGAACAAGTCGAGCGTCTGTTGGGTGGGCGCACGCGGAATATCCGGCTCAATGGGGAACTGGCCCGGCTTTTTCGCGAACGCTCCTGGCCGCAGACTGCCAAGATCATCCGCGCGTGGATGATTTGGGTCAGCGTGCTCGACGTCCTGACGTTGGGCCTCTACGCGATCCTGCTTCCAACCGAAACCGTGATGTCGATGCTTTGGCCGGCATCCATCCTTCTCCCCGCAGCTCTTGTCGCCGCGATGGTCTTCATGCGGCCGCACGCTTTGTGGCTGCAGGGAGTTGTCCTCCTCTCGGCTGTCTTTTTCATCCTCCTGTCCGTAGCCCTTGTGGGCGTCAACGCCGGCGGCGAGTTTTATGAGCGGCATCTCACCATCATGCTTTTTGTGGCCGTCACCGCCATCATTATATTCCCCATCCTACTTGGCTGGGCGGTGGCAATCGGTGCTTCGGCTCTCGGTATCTACTTGGTGTTTCAACTGCACAACCCGGATATCGAAGTAGGAAGTGCTCTGGCCAGCGCCCTGTTTTTCGCGAGCGGCGTGGCAGCAACCATCGTTGCCCGACGCACCGCAACGATCTTGGCTCACAAGAGCTTCCTGCTCGAGTTGCGAGACCGAAGTCGCCTCGCCGAACTTGCCGACGCCAATTCCCAGCTGGAACTTCTTGCACGAACCGACCCGCTGACCGGCGTCGCCAACCGGCGCTCGATGATGGAAACGCTCCATGGCTTCTGGAACGATGACCTTTCACGAACCAGAGGCGCGGCGATGCTGATGTGCGATGTCGATGACTTCAAGCGCCTTAACGATAGTCTCGGGCATGCCGAAGGCGACCGCTGCCTGGTGAAAGTTGCCGGCATCATTCAGAGCAGCATGAGAGACGAGCGGGACCAGGTCGCCCGTTACGGAGGCGAAGAGTTTCTCGTCTTCCTTCCCGGCGCTGATGAACAGGAGGCCAGGATTGTCGCCGAAAGAGTTCGCAGCCGCGTAGAAGCGGCAACGCTTCCGAACCCCACCTCTCGCGTCGTTCCTTACGTCACGGTCAGCATCGGGGTAGCGGCGCTGATGCTGGACCGCGAACTCGTATCGGCGGAGCATCTTCAGCGCCAGGCGGACGCCGCGCTCTACCTTGCCAAGAAGGCCGGCCGGAACTGTCTGATAGTCCATGCTCCAGAGACCGGCCAAACCTCCGATTAAACCTGCTCCGCTCGGGTGGTGGGCTGGGGACGAAATCAAGTTCCAACATCCCGTTTGCCGACCGAGCCAGCGAAATCCTCCTTGAGTAGGATTGACGAACCCGGATATCGATCGACCGCAAGCTGCGAGCCAAGCCTACAACATCGAAGTCTACATATGATGATGGCTTGGCGGTTGTACGCCAAGCCATCATCCCCTCTTCGAAAGAGGTAGTGCCCTTTACGGCGAAAGTTCCTCCAGAACCTGACCCTTGGTCTCGACCGCGAAGAGGGCCGTCACCAGGGCGCCAACGAGAAGGATCGCTGCGAACGCGCCGAAGACATACTGGATACCCATCGACGACATGACCCAACCCACCGCGATAGGGCCCGCGGAGGATCCGAGACGAAGCCAGGCGCTGCCTGTACCCGTGCCGATGGCGCGAAGGCGGGTCGGGTAGATTTCCGCCGAATAGAGATAGAGCGAGAAAGTTACGGTTTGGACGATGGCGTAGGCAAGACCGGCGAGGATCAGAACCTGGATCGCGGACGTCGCACCCAGCCAGGCGAGGATGACAAGCGGGATCGGCGCGATCAGAAGGGCTCCGGTGTACCAGCGCTTGCGGCCGACTTTATCGATGAGCAGCGCGCAGATAACCGCCGCGATGACGCCACCGACCGAGGTGATAAACCCGTATAGGATACTGGTTTCCAGTGGCAGGTTGAATGTCTGGCGATAGAGGGTCGGAAGCCAGGTGATCGTGCCATTGGCGACCATATAGGCACAGAACCACATTGCCCAGATCGACAGCGTGCGCTTGAGGTAGATACCCTGGAAAAGTTCGCGCCAGTCCGATCGACGACGGACGGGGGCGGCTACGATTTTCGGCTCCGGCAGCTCCTTGCCGGCAGCACGAGCGCTGTTCTCCAGCTTCGTGACGATGCGGTCGGCTTCCTCATAGCGGCCGTTGGCCGCCAGCCAGCGAGGTGATTCATTGAGGAACCAGCGCAGCGGGATCATCAGGACGGCAGGGATCAGGCCGACGACGAACATCGCCTTCCAGCCATAGGCTGGGACCATGAAATAGCCGATCAAGCCCGCGCCGACGAGGCCGAGCAGGAACATGACCTCATACAGCAGGAAGAAGCGGCCCCGCCCCTTCGAGCTGATCAACTCGTTGATATATGCACTCGCGACCGGAACTTCTCCGCCGGTTCCGATGCCTTGGATGAAACGGAATGCCATCATCATGCCGGCCCCGGCCGCAAAAAGGCATGCAACGTCCATGCTGACGAATAGCAGGATGGTGAATAGCAGCACTTTGAGACGGCCGATCCGTTCGGCAAGCCAGCCAAAGCAAATGGCGCCGATCAACTGTCCCAGGTAGCCCATCGACAAGATCATTCCCGTCTGTCCCGGGGTCAAACCCCACTCGCGGACAAGAACCGGCATGGCATAGGCTATGGCAATGACGGTGTAACCGTCAAAGAACGTCGCTGCGCCGACGATATTTCGAGCCCAGAAGACCTCCCGGGTCACTGGCAGCCGTTCTAGGCGGGCGCCGATTTCGGCTTGGGTATCGACGGCCGGCGACTGCGCGGCCATCCGTTGTTCGATATTCATGTTTCCTCCCTCTGCCTGGCCCACTCTCCCGGCCTGGCGTCGAACCTACGCGTTGGATGTCTTAAACCTCGGGACCCTTTGGCATGGTGTGGTTGTGAATCCGGAAGGCATGGCTCTCTCATCGGCTAGCCAGGCACCAGCGTGACAGACGGTGCGACCGCAATCCCCTCCTCGTAAGACCCCCCCGCTTGAGCGGCGGGGGCGTCCTCAGTCACTCAGCTGCCAGAAGCTGCTCAACCCGGCCAATGCCGGCAGCATCAAAGGCTGCAAAGATCTCCGCTTCGGCCTTTTCGCCGAGGTTCTTCAGCGGCTCGCGGATGGTGGCATGGTCGAGGACACCACGATGAACGAGGCCGAGCTTGAGGGCGACGGTGCCTTCCATATGGGAACCACGGTGGTAGACGGCACGGGTGACCGGAAGGAGACGTTCGAAGATCCGGCGGGCTTCCGGATAGTTCTGCGCCTTTCCTGCCTTGATCAGGTCGATTAGCAGTTCCGGTGTGATATTGCCGTAACCGACAAGCAGGCCGTCGACATCGAACATGGTCGGCAGCAGCCATTCGTCATGGCAGCTCAGGATCTGCAGGTTCGGGTTGGCCTTCTTGAGTTCCGGAATCTCGACGTACCAGCGCTTCATGTTTCGAACGCCGTTTTTGGTGGCGACGACGCCATCCTGGGTCGCGATCGCAAGCTGGGTCTCCAGGTCGTAGGAAGCCTTGGTGGCATCCGGGTACTGGAACAGGATGCACTGCAGGCCCGATTCCTGCCAGATCGCCTTGTAGCGATCCTGCGGGGCGCCTTTCTGGAAGCCGAAACGCAGCCAGCCATGGTTCGGATAGACAAGAGCACCGGTCGCGCCGGCAGACTTGCACTTCTTGGCTTCTTCAGCGGCGACCTTGGTGCCCTCGCCGGTGATACCGGCAATGATTGGAACCTGACCACCGACGGCTTCGACATAGGTGCGGATGAGCTTCAGGCGCTCTTCCTCGGTCAGGAAGGTACCTTCGCCGGCATGACCAAGGATAACCAGGCTCTTGACGCCGTCCATGCCTGCAAGCCATTTGGCAATACGGGCATTGGCCGGATAATCGACCTCTCCGTCGCGGGTAAACGCGGTAACGGGTGCCGGGCTCAGGCCTCTCAGATCCATCGTGGGCATAGGTTTTCTCCTCCTAGATAGCCGCTGTCCGTCTTCGTGATCAGCGATGGGATCGTTAATGGGAACGTTCCCACTATCGTTTCCGATTTTACTGGAGTCAACATTTTTTTTGTTGCATGGTTGGCGCGTTGATCGCGAGAACGCCGCAGATGGAAAAAAGCGAAATGGATTCAAAGCCCGAAGAAGCGAGCCGTCAGACACGGGTGACCATCCTTGATGTTGCATCGGCGGCTGGCGTTTCGAAATCCACGGTATCGCGCATCCTCGATGAACGACTTCCCCGATCCGACAACGACACCTCGCGCCGCGTCCGGAAAATCGCCGAAGACATGGGCTATGTCAGAGACGTCTCCGCAGCGAGCCTCCGACGCGGCAATACGATGACGGTTGGCGTGATCGTGCCCCGGCTGACCGATACCGTCATGGCAATGCTTTATGAAGCCCTGGCAAAAGCATGCAGCAAAAGTGGCCGCTTCGCGATTGTCGCAACGACGGATGACAAGCCCAAGGCCGACAGACTTGCTGCCGAGTCTCTTCTGAAACGAGGCGTCGACGGATTGATCCTTTCGACTGCACGCGAGGATGACGACTTTCCCGACGAGCTTGCGGCCCGAGGTGTACCTTTTGTGCTGGCGTTGCGTACCGATGGACGGAGCCTGTCTTCGGTGGGCGACGACAGGCTGGGCGGATATCTGGCGACGCGCCACCTCCTGGACCTCGGTCATCGTCGTATCGGAGTAATTGCCGGTCCTTCATATGCCTCCAGCTCGCGCGGGCGCGTCGAAGGCTACAGGCAGGCACTGGAAGAGGCCGCTATCTCGGTCCGCTCGGATTGCATTGTGCCGTCGACCTTCGGGATCGACGCCGGAGCGGATGCGGCCCTGCAGCTCATGCGCCTCGAAGATCGCCCGACGGCGGTCTTCGCCGTGAACGACAACACCGCAATCGGTGCTCTTTCCAGCCTGTCACGCCTCGGAATATCCGTACCCAACGATGTTTCAGTCGTTGGATACAACGATATCCCGATCGTCAGTCATCTTCCGACCCCGCTCACGACACTGCGCGTCCCCTTCGAGCAGATTGCCTCAAACGCTTTGGATCTGCTCACAAGCGGCGCCATTTCAGCTGACGATCGAATCCGCATTTCGGCTCCGACCCTCATACCCAGAAAATCGTCCGCCAAGCCCAGTTCTTGAAGGGCGTCGAACTATTGCCCTACTGATCGCTTGGCAAGACGGCAGCGCCGTGCGCCGGCCGTTCAATGGACGCGCCGCTCCGGCTGCCGCATCTGGATGGAACCAAATTCACGCTACCTGCCTCCATCGTGCCCCGACTTTCATGCCCACTATAACCATGCGAGCGGCATCCTCCGCCGCCCGCGTAAGCAGTTTTGGCGCGAACGAAATGGCATCTTCCAACGAGCAAGGTCTGCTCAATATCGAGGCGAAGGCATCGATACCGTGCTCGAAATTGAGCCGTACACCCTTTCCGATAGTCCCGGCGAGCGCGATGACAGGCACACCAGCGCTTTTTGCCCGTGCAGCCACTTCGGCCGGGACCTTTCCGAAAGGGGTCTGCCCGTCAAGACTGCCTTCCGCGGTGATGACCAAGTCGGCCTGCCGGATGAAACGGTCGAGCTCCAGATATTGCATGACGATGTCGTAGCGTCGGTGCAGCCTGCCGCCGAGGAGACCGAGGACCGCGGCACCGAGCCCGCCCGACGCGCCAGAGCCGGGCGCCAGGCCCACATCGAAACCCGTCGAGCTTTGAATAGCACCGGCATACGTCTCCATGGCCGCGGCCAGCAGTTCCACCTGTTCCGGCGTGGCTCCCTTCTGTGGTCCAAAGATCTGCGCGACGCCCCGTTCGCCGAGAAGCACATTATGCCAGTTCACGGCAGCGTCGATGCGCACACGGTCAAGGCGCGGATCTCGGCCGCACACATCAATTGCGGCGAGGCGGGTAAGTGCCGCGCCGCCGCGAGGCAAAACCTCGCCCGACACGTCAAGGAGCCGGATACCCAGTGCTTCGGCCATACCGGCGCCGCCGTCATTGATACCGCTGTCACCGCAGCCAAGAAGGATGCGGTGCGCGCCCCTGTCAAGCGCGGCGCCGACGAGCTCGCCAACGCCGTAGCTTGTCGTTAGGCAGGGATTGCGCTGGTCGCGCGGCACGAGGCCAAGTCCGGCGGCCGCAGCCATCTCGATCACGGCAGTTGGCTCGCTGTCGCCACCCAGGAAACCGAAATGTGCCTCGACCGGATTGTTGACCGGACCGGTCACCATCAGATGATGCAGGGTGCCGCGGGTCGCCTTGATGAGCGCCTTGGTAAACCCCTCGCCACCGTCGACCATTGGCGCCTTGAGGACGGTCGCGCCGGGAAGGGCACGCAGGACGCCGGTCTCGATGCAATCCGCCGCCTGATCGGCCGAGAGGCTTTCTTTGAACCCGGAGGGCGCGACGAGAACCGTGAATGCCATGGGGTGCTCCTTCCATTATGACAAGGATGTGACAAGGGAGGAACGGGGCAGAACCTAGTCTATTCCGGCAGCACCAAAATAAATTAGCCGACTAATAAAAAAGGCCGCACGCGGCGGCCTTTCCCTTGTGTTGTCCCGACATTCAGTGCAGCGGCAGGCCCTGCAGCGGCCAGGCGAACGTGGCAAAGATCACGATCAGCGCGACGAACGGAACGATCAGCAAACCGGCAAACCGGATCAGGTCGGCTTGTCCGAAAGGCGGCGGATCCATTGCGGCAAATAGTGCCACCGGCTTGGCAGATACCATCAAGGTCTGACAGAAGCCGCTTCCCAGTGTGACAACCATCACGAGATTGAGCGGATCAACACCGAGAGCTGCGGCCGGCAAGGCAAGCGCAGGTATGAGGACGATTACCCTCGCCGTGCGCGAGGTAATGACGAGATGCGAGAGCGTCGAGACGATTGCTGCGAAGGCAATGATCAGCGCAGGCCAGGTGGCAATGCCATTGCCTGCAAGCCCAACCACCCGCTCGGCCAGCACCTGTGCCGTCCCCGTCTCGAGCAACGCTTCGCCGATGACGAGCGTGCCGGCCAGGAAGAGCAGGAGGTTCCACTCCACGCCCTTGAGAGCTGCTTTCAGCGGCAGGCCGGAGACCCTTTGGTTGGCTAATAGAAGAGCCGCGGCGATGCCAATGAGAGGCATGCCAATGCCGTGCATGGGCTGGGCCGCGAAGAGGAGGATCATTGCGCCGGTGATGGCGAGCACGGTCCATTGCAGGGGCGTCAGGGAGGTGGGAGCTTCGTCGGCGACCGGCTTCGCGATCGCCATCGCCCGCTCCTCCTCGGTAAGGAAAAGGCACAGCAGCACCGCGCAGGCGCCGAGCGAACACAGCAGCGAGAACGGACCGGCCAGCACGATCCAACCCAAAAAGCCGGGACTTTGGCCGCGCAGGTGCTCCATCATGCCGGCGGCCACGAGATGGGCGCCGGCGCCGATCAGCGACGCTCCAGCGGAGAGCAGGATGACCGAGGGAAAAAGCAGCGCAAGTGCCAGGTTGACCCGCGCATTGCCGATCGTCGCCGCGAGGCCTAGATAAACGGGCGCCAACATTGCGGCACGGGCCGAGGTCGAGGGAATGATGAAGGCGGTGGCGAAGATCAAGAAGGTGAGCGCCCAGAAAAGGCCCTGCACGGTCCCGAACAGAGTGAGCAGCAGGCGGATGATTTGTTCGATCACGCCGACCTGCCGCAGCACACTGGCAACGACGAACGCCGCCAGCATCAACCAGACGATTTCATTACCGAGAGAGCGATAGAGCACGTCCTCGTCGATCGCACCGAAGACAGCCAGAACCCCGGCACCGGCTAGTGCAACGGGCGTATCCGGCATGTCGAGAATGGTCCAGGCGGTAGTCGTTGCGACGAAAACAGCGAGCGTCAGCCGCATGGGCATGGTGAGGCCGTCAATTGCCAGGAAGATCAGCATGCCGCTGAACGCGAGCACGATTGCCGCCGCGATCTGCTTGACGCGGGTAAGCGATACCATGCGCTCCAAGGTCGCAGACGGTTCCCCACGCCGATCGGCGTGGGGTCCGGGAAGGGCGATTGCATAAAGGGCCATCATACCCTCCTTTCAGTCTCTCAGGTTGGAGCTCAATCGTCGTCGGACGACGAATTCGAAGAGGAATTGGAGGAAGAATTCGAACTCGAGTTGCTCGATGAGTTAGACGAGCCGTTCGAACTGGAATTGCTCGACGAATTGGAATTGCTGTTGGAGTTCGAGTTCGAGCTGGAATTGCTCGAGGAATTCGACGAGCTGTTGGAATTGCGGCTCGAGTTCCAGCCACCGCGCCGATCGTCATCCCGACTGCGGCTGTAGCGGACGTGGCTCGCCGTGCTGCTGCGCGTCATTTTCTGCAAAAAGCGATGCACCGGGTCGTCGGCGACAGCAGGTGCAGGCGCTGCTGCGCCGATCAACAGGAATGCGCTCAGGGTTGAGATGAACTTCTTCATGGCACTTCTCCTTTGAAGGACAGCCTCGTTGGCTGCGAGTGAGAAACGGCAACGGGCGAGGAATATTCCAGGCAAAACAGAATATTTTTCAACACGATAGGCCATACGCACGATCCACGCGGCATCGCCGCCGCTGTGCGAGTCAGCGACGGGTAGATCGGGCGGCACCCGTAGAAAGGTCATCGCTGGGCGCGGGCGAACCGGCGATACCAGCCATCGGAGGCAAGCGTCTTGCGCAAGATCGTCTTTCGCACAGTGCCCTCGGCAGCGCTTTCGGCGCGGATATCGGCGGCGAGGTCGGATGTCTCGCGGCGGAAGGGGATAACCTGGACGATCGGCGTGCCACGTTCCAGCACATGCAGGCCGTCCTCGCCGGTGGCGAAGAAGGGGAAGTGAATTTCCGATTGGTAGGTGTCTGTGTCAACGACGCCTGCGACGACCTCGAAGACACCGTTCGGGCGGTTGAGCGGCGGCACGAAGAGGCAGCTCCAGCCGGGTGAAGTGCGGATGGTCCAGTAGTTGTGGAATTTACAGGGCGGCATTGAATCACGCGGATGGCCGGCGACCTGATGGCCGGCATGATTGCTGACCATCGTCCGGTCGAAATCCCAACCGCAATCGACGTTCTTGCCGTCAGCAGAAATTTCCAGCCGGACAGTGGCTGACAGGCCGATTATCCAACCAGCTGCCATGGCGTCGAAGAACGGCATGCAGCGCTTCACCGTCAGGCCGCTGTTTGTGGGGGCGACATGGGCGTGGTCCACCGGTGGAAGCTTCCGGAACCAGTCCGGGAGCGCCGTTTTGGCCCGAACCGGCGGCGGGATCACTCCTTCATCTTCCTTGCGGCACGAAAAGATCAGTCGGGGCTGTGGCTTCCTCAGAAGGGTAAGTGCCATGGCGGTTCTCCTCATGAATTGATGCGGGAAGAACGACGCCGGGACAGATTTATTCCTGATTTGCGAAAATAATCGTCAGGGTGCGAGGGCCGCTCGCTCCTCTTCGGCGGACAGCGGTGTACCAGCCTGGATCGACGAGAGATATGCATCGATCGTTTCTTGCGAGGAGGCCGGCACATAGCCCTCGGCTTTCACCGATGTCAGCGCGAGCTGCGTCACCCAGGCCTGATCATGTCGGCAGGCGATGGAGAGCGTGCTGCCCGACGGTTGCTTCAATTCGTATTCGCGGCAGAGAGAACCGTTTTTGTCGCGAAAGGTGGCGATGATATGCAGCATCTCTCCGAACCCGAGCGCAATATCCCGACCGGACGCTTCGCGGTCCAGCACCCCGGCGACCTCGGCGCTGGAATTCATCACGGATGGGTTCAGATTGAGACCTACTGTGAAGCCGACAACACCCGTGACCACTAAAACAATACCTGCCGCCAAGGGCATGACCCAGCGGTGCTTTGCCCAGCGCTTCACCTGTCGCTGCCTCGGGCGCAAGGCCACAACGTTGCTGGCTTCGGATTGCCTGCCTTGCGCCTCTTCCGCCATGCGGCGCACGGATGTCAGCAGCGCCTCCGGCAACGGCTCGTCGATCAACGGCTTCAACGCGCTGGCGACCAGCATGCGGCTTTCGAGGAACACGGCCAGCCGCTCGGCCAGTGCTTCGTCCGCTGCAAGGGCTGTTTCAAGCCTGACGCTTGTCGCCTCATCGAGCTCGCCGTCAGCGAACGCCATCAATGTCTCGTCATCAAAATCATATCGGGTCATACGATGCCGCCTTTCGCATCGGACGAACGTCGTTCCCCGAAACTTATTCCTGTCAGCTGTGCAAGATTTTTTCGTGCCCGGGCGAGACGGCTCATCACAGTTCCAATCGGGATCGACAGCACTTCGGCTGCGTCGTGGTAGCTCAGCTCTTCGACACAGACCAGCACCAGCACTTCGCGCTGTTCGTCCGGCAGCTTCTGTAGCGCTGCGGTGACGTGGAGGAGGTCCATGCGAGCAAGCGATGCGGCCTCGCCGGATGGAACGGAGATCCCGCTTGCTTCCTCCAGGTCGGCTTGAGGACCGGCCGTCCTTTGGCGCCGCAGGTGGTCGATCCACAGATTGCGTAGAATGCGAAACATCCACGCGTCGAACCTGCTGTCGGGCGCAAAACTGTCAGCGGCAAGGATCGCGCGCTCGCACGCCGCCTGCACCAGATCGTCGGCAAGCTCCCTTGAGCGGCAGAGCGATATCGCAAACCGCCTCAGGTTCGGCAGGAAGGCAACCAGCCGTTCCGGTACTGTCTGCATGTCGGTGACCATCCCACTTTTTTGCATGGCAGGGAATAAGCTGTCGAGTCAAACGTACTTCCGGGATAGTTTAATCGGAAGCGGCTTCGCAGTCTGAGAAACTGGATCGGGAAAGCTGCCACGGAGACAGATCATGCTGCTCATAGTCATAGTAAAATCATTGCGCTGCCTTGCTGCCGTAATCACCGTGGGCGCAATCACGGCCCTGCCCCTACCCCTGCCCCTGAGCGACGTTGCATTCATTCCTGCCGCGCTTGCCGATGACGACGATGGAGATGGAGATGACGATGACGGCGGCGGTGAAAGTGGAGGACGAGGTGGCAGCGACGGATATTATCGTGGTGGAGGCGGGTTAACCGACCTACGTTCGCTCTTTCGCTGGCCTTCCCGCGAGCGTCGTGCACCCGCGAGCGGTGCGATCCCAGTGCCAGTCCGTTCGCAGAACGAGCTTGTCGCGATGGGCCTTGAGGAAGCCGCTATCACCGGATTGGTCCAAGAGGGGTTCCTCATTGAAGATCGCACCCAGGTTTCGATCATTGGCAGCGAAATGGTCCGGCTTACCGTGCCGCGCAACATGACGCTCGATGCAGCGCGTGCTGCAGTTGTTGCTCGCAGCGCGACGGCGTCGGTCGATTTCAATCACTTCTATCAGCCGCAAACGGAAACCAGAGGAGGCTGCACGGGGCATGGCTGTGCCCTTGTCCGCGAGATCGTTGGTTGGCCGGCCGGCGAAGTCGCGGGATGTTCGAAGCAACACCGCATCGGTCTCATCGACACGGCAATCAATACCGACCACATGGCCCTGATGAATACCCGGCTGGAGGTCATTCGTCTCGGTAACGAGGAGGAGACGAAATCCGGGGCGCAGCATGGCACTGCTGTTGCCGCCCTTCTGGTCGGCGCCTCAGACAATCGGGTTCCAGGCCTGCTGCCTGGAGCCGAGCTCATCGCCGTCGATGCCTTTCGGCGATTTGGCAGATCGACGGATATTGCCAGCACGTATGACCTCGTGCGCGCGCTCGATCTGCTAAGCCAACGTGACGTCAAGGTCGTCAACCTGAGCTTGACCGGCCCGGCAAACGCGCTGCTGGAGAAGTCAGTGGAAGCGGTGACCGGTCGCGGCATGATCCTCGTGGCGGCCGCCGGCAATGACGGTCCAAATGCCAAGCCCGTTTACCCCGCGGCCTATGGTGATGTGATTGCCGTGACGGCGGTCGACAAGGCGCGCAACCCTTACCGACGTGCCGTTCGTGGCGACCATATCGACATTGCTGCTCCCGGCGTCGGCGTCTGGACCGCCGCGTCCATTTCCGGAGCCCGACAGAAAACCGGAACATCCTTCGCCGCACCCTTCGTAACGGCAGCAGTCTCGATGTTAATTGCTGAGGAGCCAAATATGTCGCTTGAAAGGCTGGAAGCGAAGATAAGTCAATTGACCGACGACATCGGGGAGCCCGGGAAAGACCCTGTGTTTGGTTGGGGTCTCCTAGACGCAAGCGGGCTTTGCAAAGGCAACGGCGAGATCAAGCCATCTGCACTATGAGCCCGAGCGTCGGTCGCTCATGTCCTTCGGGCGGAAACAGCTGGAGCGCGGAGCTGAGGAATAACGGCATTGCAGCCGCGCGCGGCAACTGTGGACTCACGGGCCACGCCAACCGAAAGGGTTACGGTGGCAAGATGGTAGCTCCCTACTAGGCCCCGCGAGGTCACGGTGCCGGCGGAATCGACGGTGAAGCGCCCCAGATTCAGCGTCTTGCTCTGGGCCGAGGAGAACATGCCTTCCTCACCGGTATCGAGGATGGTGACCTCGATGACGTCGCCGCGGCGCAGCCGGCTATCCGCAAAACCTGTTGAGCGCAGGACGCTCAGGCCATGATCGGTCGCGGAATAGCCAAGTGGAGCAAGGTTGAACGGTTCCATCGGCGCATTCGCCAGCCGCTCGACGGGATCTTCTGGCCGGTCTGGGGATCCGTCGCGTCGTAGAACCTGCCGGCTGTCGGGCGGTTCGACGGTGCGGCGCAGGCGCTGAGAACGGCAACAAAGACGCAAGGGGCAAGCTTCCGCATCCCGTATCCTTTGGGAAAGCCTCGTTTCCTTGACAAGTGTCAAGTCGATGTCTCACCGCAATACGAACCGGGCACAAAAAGGCCATTGTGACAGCTTGGGGGCGAGTAACTGTGGTTGATGCGCAACTCTACCCCGGCTGGTCGACCTGTCCGAGCCCGAACCGCCCTTGATATTTGCCGCCAACCGACCTCGCTTGGTGCGCTTACAAGCGAGGAATGTGCGACGGGCAGCACCCTGATTCGGCCTGAAGTTTCGCGCGAGGCTCAGCCGAGGTCGCCGACTTCAATAGCTGGATGCTCGGCCGATCAGCGATGGCCATTTGCCGAGCGTTTCGGCCAATTTTATCCGGTCTTCCGGGGCGAGCCGCGGCAGGCCGGGAACCCGCACTTCGCCGACGGAAATGCCAAGCCCTATCTCCACGGCCTCCTTGACGACCGTAACGTTTGCACCATTGCGGTACTGGGTCCGCATTCGCTCGAACGGCTCGATGATTTCGATCATCCGGCGAGCCTCCTGATAATCTCCGGACTCGAGCGCGGCATGAATCGCCAGCGAAATTTGAGGCGCGACGTTGACGAGGCCGGACGTGAACCCGCGGGCGCCGGCAGCAGTGAAGGCTGGCGCCCAGCTTTCCGCCAGGCCGCAAACGAACAGCGCGTTGCCCGCAGCGGATGCCGCGACGGCCCGAGACAGAAGCAGGATGTCAGTCGTTGCGAACTTGATGCCGGCAATGTTCGGATGAGCCGCGAGCCGCAGCATGTCGTCAAGGCTGAAACCATCCGCCCTGACATAAGCGACCATCGGCAGCAGGGAGGCATCGGCGAGATTGCGAAAATAATCGATCTGGGCGGCGGGTGCCGCGAAAGGGTCGACCGGCTGATGCGACATGACGGCGGACGCACCAATTGTCTTGGCTGTCCTTGCCATGGCAATCGCCTCTCGCAATGAGCGGCCAACGGCAGCCGTCACCGGCGCCTTGCCGTCAACGCCCGCGACTGCCGCTTCGGTGACGACCGTGATTTCCGCCGGAGTGAGCGCATAAAATTCACCGGTATTGCCGGCCGCGACGATATTGTGGATGCCGGCTTTCGCCACCCGCTCGTAAATCGCGCGGGTGATACCGATGTCGACCTCGCCATCCGCGCCGTATGCGGTGATCGGTACGCCGGAAATGCCGGTCAGGATTTCGCGGAATGTCTGGATATCCATAAGCTTTTCCTCAGATTGCGAAGCGATGAACAGGCGTGCCGCGAACCCCCGGCTCGAAGGCGTAGATCGTGCCGTCTTCGAAGGTGCCGTTGTTGTCGGTGGAGAGCGTGGTCACGTAGAGAGTAGCGAGATCGGGGCCGCCGAAGCAGGGCATGCTCGGCCCCTTGGCGGGCATCAGATAGACCTCGACCACCGTTCCGTCCGGCGAGATGCGGTTGAGCCGTCCCCCCTGTTGGCCGGCGATCCAATAGAACCCGTCGGCATCCACGGCGGCGCCGTCCGGCCGCCCTTCCTCCGCCGTGAAATTATGCAGGCGGCGAGGGAGACCTATGATGCCGTGTGCCGGGTCGAAATCGAAGATCTGGGCGTAGAGCCCACTGCTGTCGGAATGGTACATCATGCGCCCATCCGGGCTCCAGGCGATACCGTTGGAGGTCATCAGGTCGCCGTCGATCACTGTGTCGAACGACCCGTCCGGCTTCACCCGGTAAAGGCGGCCATTGCCCGTCTGCGGTACTGCCTCGTCGCGGGTGCCGACCCAGAAGCAGCCGTCAGGCCCGGCCTTGCCGTCGTTAAGCCGGCTGTCCGGCCGGCCGCCGTCCGGGTTGCAGAGTAGTTTCATAGAACCTGTTTGGGGGTTGAGCAGATATACGCCGCTTTCCAGCGCCACCGCGATGTCGCCATTTTCACAAAGTGCCAGGCAACCGATCTTCGCCGGCATTTCGAACCGGTCGACGCCGCCGCCTGCCTGCAGGCGGATTGCCGCGGGCGCGAGGATATCCACGAACCAGAGATCGCCGGTGCGGTCGTCCCAGGTGGGGGACTCGCCAACCTTCAGGGGAAAGTCGATGACGCGGCGAACCTTCGGTGTGATGGTCTTTGTTTCACTCATCGTGCAGCCTCCGTGAATACGATCAGTCCGTTCTCGTCGCGGAGCCGAATCGTTCCGTCATGTTGCGAATCACAGAAACCTCCGCCCTGGAAGAATGCCGCGACCGGACTTTCATCCACCGGCTCGAGGCGCAGATGATCGCGCGAGAAATCCTGTGGCCGGTAGCCGAGCCGCTCGGCAAGCTCATCCTTCCACCAGCCGGCATCATTGCGCGACATGCCATAGACGACGGCAGCAGCGATGTCGGGATGGGTGAGGCCGATCTTCACAAGCTGGAACAGATCGCGCGGGCTGATCCAGATCGCCGCCGCCCGTTCGCTGTTGGGATAGGGACCGGCATTGCCGATGCGGATCGACAGCGTGCGGATGCCCGCCTTGTCGTAATAAAAGCCGGCAACCATCTCGCCCCAGCATTTCGACAGGCCATAGCGCGTGTCGGGGCGAGGCACGTCAAGCGGCGTTATCGTCTGAGAGCGGGGATAAAAGCCGGTCGCGTGGTTACTGGACGCGAAGACGACGCGCTTGGTGCCGTTGGCGCGAGCAGCATCGTACAAATTGTACGTGCCGAGGATATTGCTCTGCACCATGTCGCCGATATCGGCCTCGCGAGGTAGCCCACCGAGGTGAATGACGCAGTCCATGCCGTCGAGTGCGGCAAGCATGGCGCCAGCGTCCGCGAGATCGCCCTCGAAGAAACTTTCGTTCGATGCGAGTTCTTTCACCGGCCTGATGTCGATCAGCCTGATGTGCTCCGCCTCTGGGCACAGAAATCCCCTAAGCTGCGTGGCGATATTGCCCGCGCCACCTGTTACCGCGATCCGTTTCAAAACCCCTCCTCGCGATGCCTCGCATCGCATGAAATCGAAGGCCTCCTAGCCTCCCACGCCCTGGAACATGCGGGCGCGCGCATTCAGTATATGGTTCTTCATGGCGTCATGGGCCGCCGTTTCACGCCGCGCCAGGATCGCCTCGACAATCGCCTGATGCTCGTCCTGCACGTGCCGCACGTGCAGCGGCGTCCGCTTCAGGCTGAGGCTGCGGGTCACCGACATGCCGATCGAAAAATGTGGCCTGAACCAATCGCGGACGGTGACGTGAAACTGATTGCCGGTCGCCGCGGCGATGGCATCGTGCAGGTACTGGTCCTCTTCCGCACCGAGTTCGCCGATCTCCAGACAATGTTCGAGGGCCTCAAGCGCCGAGAGAATACGGATCCGATCATTGGCCTGCCAGTTGCGTGCCGCCAGCTCTGCCGCTTCCGCCTCAAGTCCGGCGCGGAACTCGAAGAACCGTTGCACGTCGGCAAGCGATCCGACCGGAACCTGCCTCAGCACCGACGAGTCCGGCCGCTGCCGCACATAGGAGCCGGATCCCTTGCGCGAGACGATCAACTGGTCCCTGCGAAGCCGCTCCAGAGCTTCGCGCACCACGGGCCGGGATGCCCCGAACATCACTGCAAGGTTCGGTTCGGACGGGAGCCGTTCGTTGATCGGAAAGCGGCCGTCGGCGATCATGCCTACGATCTTCTCGTAGATGATGTCGCTGAAACGAGGCTCCGCCTTGGCGGCCGCTATCACGCCCGATTGGTTCATCAACGTCCCTTTTCACGTCTCCATTCGCGAAACGCCTGCTCGGCTTCGGCTTCCGGCGGATACAGTCCGAAAATGCCCTCGCCCGCCCTCACGCGTTCTTCGACGAAATCCTCGAAAACGGTCTGTTCGAAGGCTTCGTCGGCCACCTCTTCAGCCATCGCAGCCGGAATGACAACCACGCCTTCGTCATCGCCGACCATGATGTCGCCTGGATAGACGGGCACATCGCCGCAGCCAATCGGCTGGTTGAGGTCGAGGGCATGGTGCCTGATCAGGTTGGTCGGAGCGGAAGGCGCGGAGTGATAGGCCGGGAAAGGCAATTGCTCAATGTCGGGCGTGTCGCGGAATCCGCCGTCTGTGACGACGCCAGCCGCGCCGCGCATCCAGAGGCGGGTCATCAGGATTGCACCCGCCGAAGCCGCCGTCGAATCCTTCCGGCTGTCGATGACGAGCACATGCCCGGGCGGGCATTCCTCGATCGCCCGTCGCTGCGGATGATTCCGGCCGACGAAAACGCCCGTATGATCGATATCTTCGCGCGCCGGGATATAGCGCAGCGTGTAGGCAGGCCCGACAAGGCGCGGAGCCGCCTTGTTGATCTTGTGTACGTTGCGAATGAAGACGTTCCGCAGGCCATGCTTCAGAAGCACCGACGTCAGCGTGGCTGTCGAAACGCTCTGTAATTTTCGGCGCGATTCCTCGCTGAAAGTCATGCTTCTCCTCCCTGTCCGCACGGCTCTTTTAAACAGGAGTATTTAACCTGTAAAAATCTGTCAATACTTGTAATCATCTGAAAACCTGCTTATGGTCGTTTTAGCCGATGGGATGGAGGTCCTCGGCGGTCGTGGCGGTAGGGAACCTGCCATCGATCGCCTTTCAGGTCGGCGGTTCATTTGGGAGGAAATTTATGCGCGACGACGAAAATATGTCTTCCGGCTTTACCCGCCGGACGTTCCTCGCAGGCGTTGGCGGGGCTGTTGCCCTGTCAGTTGCGGGCGGCAGCGCCAGCGCGGCCGCGACCAAGGAGGCGCCGCAGCTTGCGGCTCTCGTCAAGGACGGCAAGCTGCCGCCGCTTGCCGAACGTCTTCCGAAGAACCCGATGGTCGTGAAGCCCTGGGAAAAGGTGGGCGCTTACGGCGGCACGCTGCGGCGCGGCCTTCGCGGCTCGTCCGACCATAACGGCATCCTGCGCATGGTCGGCAACCAGGGTCTGGTGCGCTGGAACATGGACTTCACCGAAACTCTGCCGAATCTCGCGGAGAGGTGGGATGTCAATGCAGACGCTTCCCAGTTCACCTTCTACCTTTTGAAGGGCGTGAAGTGGTCCGACGGCCATCCGTTCACGGCCGACGACGTGGTGTTCGCGATCGAGGATGTCGTCAAGAACAAGGAACTCTACAGCTCGACACCGGCGCAGATTGCCGTGGCCGGCAAGCCGGTCGTGGTCGAAAAGATCGACGACTACACCGTCAAGTTCACCTTCGCGGCGCCGAACGCGCTTTATCTGGAAAACCTGGCGACCCCGCTCGGCCAGCATCCGACACTGTTCGCCAAGCACTACTGCAGCAAGTTCCTGCCGAAATACAACCCGAACCTCGACGCGGACGTGAAAGCGGCCGGTTCATCGAGCTGGCCGGACCTCTTCCGTGCCAAGTGCGGCGACATCGAAATTCCGCAGCGCTGGGGCAATGCCGAGAAGCCGGTGCTCGATCCGTGGATGATCAAGGAAGCCTATTCCGGCGGCGCGACCCGGGTGCTGATGGTTCGAAATCCTTACTTCTGGCAGGTCGATACCGAGGGCAACCAGCTGCCCTATATCGACGAGCTGAATTTCGGCATCTCGCAGGACGTCGAGTCGCTGATGCTCAACGTCATCTCCGGCAAGATCGACATTCAGGAGCGTCATATCAATTCGCTCGCGAACAAGCCGACGCTGTCGCAGAACATGAAGAAGGGCGATTACCGCCTGCTGTCGCTCGTCCCGTCCGCGGCGCAGCAATGCTCGCTCTACCTCAACATGACCCACAAGGATCCGGTGCTGCGGAAGATCTTCGCAGACAAGTCGTTCCGCCAGGCGCTGTCGATGGGCATCAACCGCCAGGAAATCATCGACATCGTCTACTTCGGGCAGAGCGAGGGTTACCAGACCGGACCGCGTCCCGGCCACCCGTGGTATCACGAGAAGCTGGCCCGGCAGTTCACCGAATTTGCGACGGACAAGGCCAATGCCATGCTCGACAAGGCTGGTCTCGACAAGAAGGATGCCAACGGCATCCGTCTCCGGCCTGACGGCCAGCCGCTCTTCTTCGCGGTCGACGTCATCCCGACGCTCTATCCCGACCTCGTCGATGTGCTGGAACTGGTGAAGGCGCATTGGGCGAAGATCGGGGTGAGCATGAAGGTCAACACCATCGAACGTGCGCTCTATTATACGCGAGGCGATGACAACGCCCATGACGCGCAGGTCTGGCCAGGTCCCGGCGGCCTCGATCCGATGCTCGACCCGCGCGATTTCTTTGCCTTCCATCCTCAAGGGTCGCGCTACGCCATTCCGTGGACGCTCTGGTACACGTCCAATGGCGCCAAGGGTGAAGAGCCTCCGGAAAGCCAGAAGAAGCGCTTCAAGCTCTTTGACGAGGCTCGTTCCACGGCCGATACCGCCAAGCGCGGCGCGATCATGAAGCAGGTCTTCGATATCGCGGCGGAAGAATTCGAAGTCATGGGAATCTGCCTCGCCGTCGGTGGTTTCGGCGTGATCCGTAACAACCTGCGCAACGTTCCGGAAAAACAGCCGGACAGCTGGTCCTGGCCGAACCCCGGCCCTGCCCTGCCGCAGCAGTTCACGTTCACGAGCTGAGCGGGCACGCGCTGATTTACTCCAACTGTGCCGCCGCCCGACCGGCGGCGGCACCCTTCCGGTCCCATTGCATCAACTGCCCGAACGATGGTCTAAGGCTTTCGTATTGGCATGCCGTGCAATCCGAATTGCGAGCTTTGCATGCTGAAATTTATCATCAAACGTCTGTTATGGATGATCCCGTCGCTGTTTGCGGTGAGCTTCCTCGCCTTCGTTCTGATCCAGCTTCCGCCGGGCGACTTCGTCACCACCTATATCGCGACGCTTGCCTCTTCCAACGAAGTGGTCGATCAGAACACCGCAGCTGCACTGCGCGAGCGGTTCGGCCTCGACCAGTCCATGCTGGTGCAATATCTGAAATGGATCTGGGGTATCATCAGCCGCGGCGACTTCGGTATCTCGTTCGAATGGCAGCAGCCGGTCTCGGGTCTGATCTGGGAGCGCATGGCGCTGACCCTGGTACTCGCGCTCGCGAGCCTGATCGCCACCTGGGCGCTGGCGCTGCCGATCGGCGTCTATTCCGCGGTGAAGAAATACTCGATCGGCGACTACGCCTTCACGGCCTTCACCTTCTTCGGCCTGTCCATCCCGTCCTTCCTGCTCGCGCTGGTGCTGATGTATGTCGCGGCGGTTGAATTCGGCGCGGACGTCGGCGGGCTGTTCTCGCCGGAATACGAGATGGCCTCCTGGAGCCTTGCCAAGATGTACGATCTGCTGACACATCTGTGGCTGCCGGTCGCGATTTTGGCGATTTCTTCCACCGCAAGCCTGATCCGCGTCATGCGCGCCAACATGCTGGACGAGCTGCCCAAACCTTATGTGACGACGGCGCGTGCCAAGGGTCTTTCCGAATTTCGACTGCTGATCAAATACCCGCTGCGCATCGCACTCAACCCGTTCATCTCGACGATCGCCTGGCTGTTGCCGAACCTGATTTCCGGCTCCGTCGTCGTTGCGATCGTCCTCAACCTGCCGACCGCCGCCCCGCTGCTTCTGCAGTCACTGATGGCACAGGACATGTATCTGGCCGGCGCCTTCGTGCTTTTGATCTGCGCGCTCACCCTGATCGGCTCCCTGATCAGCGACATCCTGCTTGCGCTGGTCGATCCGCGCATTCGGCTCGAATAGGAGAACACCCATGGTCGATGTCTCCATCACCAATGTCAGGCCGGACCGCGCCGCCGTTGCCTCGCAATGGCAGCTCATCTGGTGGGCTTTCAAGCGGCACAAGCTCGCCATGGCCGCACTTGTCGTCACCGTCGCGATGTACATTGTCGCGATCTTCCCGGGCTTCTTCGCGATCAACGATCCGATCATGCAGAACGCCCGTTCGACCTTCCACCCGCCGCAGAGCATTCATTTCCTCGATACGGCCAACGGGTTCAGTTTCGGCCCGTATTATTACGGGATGAAGCTGACGCGTGATCCGAACACGCTTGCCGCCATCTTCGTCAAGGATACCAATACGAAGATCCCGATCCAGTTCTTCGGGCGTGGCTACACCTATTCGGTGCTTGGCCTGTTCGAGACGGACATCCACCTCATCGCCACCACCGACAAGAGCAAGCCGCTCTATCTCTTCGGCGCCGATCGTCTCGGACGCGACGTCTACAGCCGCACGGTGCAGGGTGCACAGATCTCGCTGTCGATCGGCCTTGTCGGCGTGTTCCTGTCGCTGCTGCTCGGCATCGTGCTCGGTGGCATTTCCGGATATTACGGCGGCCGGATCGACTTCGTCATGCAGCGCGTCATCGACTTCGTGCTGTCGCTGCCAACCATTCCGATCTGGCTGGCGCTCGCCGCAGCCTTGCCGCAGGGCTGGCCGGCAGCGCTGCAATACATGATGATCACCATCATCCTGTCTTTCACTGGCTGGGCACAGCTTGCCCGCGTCGTGCGCGGCCGCTTCCTGTCGCTGCGAACCGAGGAATTCGTCGCCGCCGCTCGTCTCGACGGCGTCTCGGAAGGCCGCATCATCTTCCGCCATATGCTGCCGAGCTTCTCGAGCCATATCATCGCCTCGATGACATTGGCCGTGCCGGCGATGATCCTGGCGGAGACATCGCTCTCTTTCCTCGGCCTCGGCCTGCAGCCGCCGACAGTCTCCTGGGGCGTTCTTCTGCGCGAGGCGCAGAACATCCGCTCCATCGCCACCGCGCCATGGCTGTTTATGCCGGGGCTCGCGGTCGTCGTCGCCGTCATGGCGCTCAACCTTTTCGGCGACGGTCTGCGTGATGCGGCCGACCCGTACAACAAGTGAGGCGCGGATGACTGATATCCTATCCATCACGCCCCGTCCTTCGATGGCGGCGGGCAAGACGCTGCTCGAAGTAAAGAACCTAGTGACGGAGTTTCCGCTTCGCACCGGCATCTTCAAGGCGGTCAACGACATCTCCTTTTCGATTGAGCCCGGCAAAACCCTGTGCGTGGTCGGCGAAAGCGGTTCCGGCAAATCCGTCACCGCCCGCTCGATCCTGCAGATCATCGATTCGCCCGGCCGCATCGCCTCCGGCTCGATCATCCTCAACCGCCAGGACGGCACCTCGATCGACCTCGCCAGGCTTGATCCGCGCAGCAAGGCGATCCGCGCGGTCCGTGGCCGCGACATCGCGATGATCTTCCAGGAACCGATGTCGTCGCTTTCGCCGGTGCACACCGTCGGCGACCAGATCACCGAAGTTCTGCGGCTGCATTTGAACATGAGCAAGGCGCAGGCCCGCAAGGAAGCCGCAGAACTGCTCCGGCAGGTGGAAATCCCCAATCCGGAACAGGCGCTCGACCGCTACGCCTTCCAGTATTCCGGCGGCATGCGCCAGCGCGCCATGATCGCCATGGCGCTTGCGTGCAAGCCGCAGCTGCTGATCGCCGACGAGCCGACCACCGCGCTCGACGTGACGACCCAGGCGGAAATCCTCGACCTGATCAAGCGCCTGCAGCAGACGACCGGAATGGCGGTTCTGTTCATTACCCACGACATGGGCGTGGTGGCACAGATCGCCGACGACGTGCTGGTCATGCATCACGGCGTCATCAAGGAATACGGGCCGGTCGACCAGATCTTTCATACGCCGAAGGATGCCTATACGAAGATGCTCATCGGCTCCGTGCTGAAGCTGGAGCAGAAGGCGGAAATCCGTCTGGCGCGACCGCCGCTCGACACGACCGCCGAACCGATCCTCGACATCCGCAACCTCTCCATGCATTTCGGGGAGATGAAGGCGCTGAACGACGTCTCGATCGCTCTGCTGCCCGGCGAGACGCTCGGCATCGTCGGCGAAAGCGGTTCCGGCAAGACGACCCTGGGCCGCTCGATCATGCGGCTCTACGATCCGGCATCCGGCGAAATGCACTACCGCCGCGCCGATGGCAAGGTGGTCGATCTCGCCAAGCTTGAGGGGCGCGAACTGAAAGCAGCCCGTCGCGAGCTGCGCATGGTCTTCCAGGACCCGTTCGGTTCGCTCAACCCGCGCATGACCGTCGCGCAGGTGATCGGCGAGCCGCTGCTGGTCAACGGGCTGTCGAAGGGCAAGGAACTCGACGAGCGGGTCTGCCACCTGATGGATCAGGTCGGCCTCGACCCGGCCGGGCGGGAACGTTACCCGCACGCCTTTTCCGGCGGCCAGCGCCAGCGCATCGGCATCGCCCGGGCGATCACCCTCAATCCGCGCATCATCGTCGCCGACGAGGCGACCTCGGCGCTCGACGTCTCGGTGCGCTTCCAGGTGCTGGATCTCCTGATGCGGCTGCAGGACGAGTTGAAGCTCGCCTACATCTTCATCAGCCATGACATCGGCGTCATTCGCTACATGTGCGACCGGGTCGGCGTCATGTATCGCGGCAAGCTCGTCGAGGTGGGCGAGGCGGAGAAGGTCTGCAACAACCCTGATCACCCCTACACGCAGGCACTGATTTCGGCCATTCCCCGGCCGGATCC